>NZ_JBANBF010000005.1:0-348898 GCF_037000545.1 Blautia sp. JLR.GB0024
AGAACAACAGTGATGCAAGGGTGGGTTCTGCCTGAAACTCCCGGGCGCATCTTACCCATGCTTCTCTCTGCTGTCTGCTGACTGTTTTGTTTTCATTTTTCACTGCACGTATGAGCAGATTCTTGGGCGTGTGCTCCACATCAATAAACTCCAGGATCTGCGTGTCGTACCCTGCGCTTTCCAGCATCTGCGCCCTGAGCCCGTCTGTGAGGATGGCCGCAAAACGCTCCTTTAATATGCCGTACCCAAGTACAGGGGCCAATGTGTCATTGGAGATCTGCCTGTTCAGCTCATGCTGACAGCAGGGCACAGACAGGATGACAGAGGCACCCCATCTCACTGCTTTTGCCAGGGCATGGTCCGTAGCGGTATCGCAGGCATGAAGCGTCACAACCATATCCACATGGCTGCACCCTTCATAGGATGCGATATCTCCCTGATAAAAATGCAGTTTTTCGTAATGATATTTTTCTGCCAGACGGCTGCATGTCTCAATGACGTCCGCCTTCAGATCCAGACCGATCACCTGGATATCATAGCCTTTCAGCTCATGCAGATAGTGATACATGGCAAATGTGAGATAGGATTTGCCGCACCCGAAGTCAATAATATTCACTTCTCTGTCTTTCGGGAGCCTTGGCAGGATGTCCTCAATAAACTCCAGAAAGCGGTTGAGCTGCTTAAATTTATCATAACGGGCATGTTTCACCTTACCCGCCTCATTCATGATTCCCAAATCTATCAGATAGGGCACCGGCACCCCTTCCTGCAGCAGATATTTCTTCTGCCGGTTGTGGGTCAGCATAGGGACAAAATCCTCCCTGCCCTGTATTTTCTTAGTCTTGATGGTCAGTCTGCCCTTCTTGCTGGCAAGCACTGTCCCCTGAACGCCTTTTGCCTCCAGCTGAAGCTGGCGGAACTCCTGCTGCATCCAGTTGTCTGTGAGACAGAGGACTTCATCCCTCTGATGGTTTTCATGAAGCTCCTTCTGTCCCACAGTCCTTGTAACCTGATACATAACCTGGCCCTTTAAAAGCAGAGGGCGTATCTGTATTTTAGACGGCCCCTCTTTTTGGCGGGGGCCGCTGATGATAATTCTGATCAAATCTTCATTTATATATAAATCCAGAAATTTTTCCAGTTCTGTCATATTTTCTCTCCTAAATAAAATGCTTTCCTCAGCATCATTACTATTGTAAAAGTTTTATGACAAAACCGCAAGCCCCAAGTGCAGTTTTCTTGAGACTCTTCTTACTTTTGCTGACACTCAGCGGTATAATCTTCTGCAGCGCCTGCGCCGGCATCTGCGTCTGTACACTTCGTTGAAGAACAGGACCTCTATCAGATCCTGCAGCGCTTCGTCCGGAAGGTTGCCGCATCTTCTGCAGAAACCGGATTCCACTCCCATCCTTCCGCTATCTCTGCGTATCTGGCTGTGGATGGAATCGCAGACTTTGCGCATCATGTATTTGTCCGGATATTCATCGTACATCCTGCTGCCCTCATAATCCATACGGTCACATGCATCCTCCACATAACACTGGATGTATGCGGCGTTTTCCGGGTAATTGGCGCGCAGGCGCCGCATATCCTGCTGCATCACCCGCTCCTGCCCCAGTATCTCTTCCCTGGGGTCCGCTTTCTTAACTGCCATAAAAAACCTCACTGATTCTTCTCATAGTCAGTATATGCAGAAAAGAAACCCGCGTCACTGTTCCACAGCGGTCCTGGGCGTGTAGGGCGGTACCTGCCCCCCGGGTTCTATAGTGTTGGACACATAGGTGAAACCATCCCCGTCATCTGCCCCGCGTATGGTGACCTGATGGGTAAAGAGCCTGTCATTTTTAAGCTGTGGACTGACCGCATCAACTGTCAGGGTCAGGGTTCCATCCCCGTTATCCTGTAAATCCACCACCTCCGGAATCCTCTCTGTCCAGTCAGCAGTGTTGCTGCCCGCGATCTGTATCCAGGGATATGTCCCTGTTCCGCTGTTATATCCTGCCTGCACCCTTAACTGCTCCACAGGTATACTGAAATATTTCTCGATCAGATCTTCAAATTCACTGCTGCCGATCCCCTCCGGATACTGGGCACTGTCCGGCAGGCTCCCCTGGTCAATTCGGTAGAGCACATCATACAGGTCGTTGAAGTTCACCTGCCGGAAGTTGGACTCATCCCATTCCACAAGGAACAGATTGTTTCCCTCATAACCGATGGGCTCTATGTACTGCTCACACATTTTGCGCAGCTCTTCGTCCAGGGGGAGCACGCGTATGGCATCGGTACCGTCTGCCTCCATCCCCTCCGGAATATATCTCTCATAGAAAAGGTAGCCTTTCTTTGTATACGCCCATTTCCAGGCTTTGTACCGCACCATATCCACCACATATGGCTCCTGCTTTTTATTCCAGTCCACGATCGTGGAGGTGATGGTCACTGCTCCTGTTTTGTCTGAGGTGAAATCTATCTTTTCCATTCCTCCGTCATCGTGAATGCGGTAGATGGAAACAGCTGCATCCTCTTTTTTCTCCTGACCTGCCAAAAACTTCTCCGCAAGCTGGTAGTTCTCCATGTTCTCCCTGTTCCTGTTATCCAGGGCAGCATACCCCTGGCTTCCCATCTTCTTTACCAGGGCTGCCACAGTGTCCATGGAAAGCACCTCCTCCTTGCCGCTGTTCTTCTTTGCCTGAACTAAAAGGTCCTGATAGCTCTTTGCAGCCTGGACAGCGGCCTCTGTCAGGGTTTCTGACTCATCGGCAGGTATTTCCATCTCATAATAGCTGTTTTCCTCTTTTACAGCCTCCCGGTCCTCTTCTTTGGCGGTATCGGCACTGACAGTCACCTCTTCCTTCTGCTGTACCTTGTCTCCGCATCCGCCCAGGATCAGGCTTACTGCTGTCACACACATCATAACCCCTTTTAATCTCACACCACGTCACTCCTTTGCCAGCATTTCATCCAACAGTGGTCTGTCCAGATCCACCACATAACCGCTTCCTCCGCGGTCTTTCACATCCTCCACCATGTTGAGCATCAGGAAACTGTTTGTCTTGTCCCCGTCCGTATTGAATACGGCAAACCATCCAAGCTCCGTACCATTTTCATCATCCTGGGATGCTTTGATCTCCGCGGTTCCCGTCTTGCCGGCCAGGTTCGCTCCTTCTGTATAGGCACCGTGGCCGGTCCCGTTCTCATCCTCGATGACTGCCGTCAGATCCTCTTTTATCACAGCGGCAGCCTCCTTGGAAAAGGCACCTGCGATCCAGTATTCCGGTGTTTTATTGTCTGTCATCTCCAGATATGGCTTTATCATATTTCCGTCGCCTATAAACGCGGAGTAAATACAGGCCAGATGGAGGGGATTCATCAGAATCTGTCCCTGGCCGTATCCGCTGTCCGCAAGCTGGATCTCCGAAGTGATTCCGTCTTCATTGGAATACTGGGATTTGCTCATACCGATCTCAAATGGTATCTCCTGCCCGAATCCCAGTTTTTTCAGTTGTTCCGTCAGTGTATCTGCCCCGATTTTCAGCGCTGCCTTGGCAAAATAAATGTTGTCTGAGTAGACAAGGGCATTCCGCAGAACCGCCTCATCCCCGTACTCATGCAGCGTTGTGATCCGGTAATCCCCCCAGCTCTCATCCTTCTGCCAGGAAAGGCCGCTGGCTCCCAGGTTCTCGTCCGCCGAAAGGGTTCCCGTTGTAAGGCCCACCGCACCGATGACAGGTTTGAAGGAGGAACCGGGCACCCAGCTTTCTCTTGTCCTGTTGTACAGGGGCTTATCCTCATCGTTGTTCAGGGAATCCCATTTCTCCTGAGACATTCCCAGTACAAAGTCCATGCTGTTGAAGGTGGGTGTGGATACCATTGCCAGCACCTCACCTGTCTTAGGGTTCATGACAATGGAACTGCTCTTGTCGTTCTTATACTGCTCATACACACTCTGCTGCAGGTGGCCGTCAATGGTCAGGGTAATATTCTCCCCGTCCTTCGGGGCTGCCATGGCAAGTGCCTCCTTTTCGCTGCCCTCTGCGTCCACAATGGAAATCTTATAGCCTTTCCGGGCCTTCAGCCTGTCCTCGAATAATTTCTCCAGACCGCTTTTTCCCAGAATGCTCTGTTCGTCATAGCCTTTGTCCCTTAATTCTTCCAGTTCCTCTGCGTTTATCTCCTGGACATAGCCCAGAAGATGAGATGTGCACTCCCCATAGGGATAAACCCTGCTTTCCGCATCAGAGATCATCACACCGGGAAGCTCCAGCAGTTTATCCTTCAGGGTGGCCTCCCCCTCACCCACAGGGGTCTCCAGCTGGCTGCTGCTCATCTTCTTCACAGGGACAAAGGAATCATCCTTCACCCAGGAAGCATCCAGCTTTTCGGAAATACTGCCGGCTGTGGTCCCCAGAAGCGCTGCTATGGTTTCCAGCTCCTCCTGGGGCTGGACCGCCATTTTGCCCGGAACAAGCCCTACATTGGCAACCGTCCCCTGGCCTGCCAGAAGCTCACCGTTTCTGTCATATATCTCTCCCCGCTTTGCGTCTATGCTGACAACACTCACCTTGTCCGCTGCCTTCAGATTGGGGAATATCATGGAATCACTCCACTTAATGTGCCATTTTCCGCTCTCCTTCTCAAAAAAAGCGTCATTGTCGAAGGAGATTTCCCCTGCCACGGTATCCATGGTGACTTTATAGGATATGGGCTGGCTTTTCTCCTGCTCCTCGGAAATGTCCAGACGGATATTCTCTGCCTCTATGCCCTCATATATTTTCTGGTTCCTGACGACAAAGTCCTCTGCATTCACGGTATTTCTGCTGGCCTCATCAAGCAGTGCATACATTTTGTCATATCTTCCCTTCTCGATATAACCCATGTACTCCTTCAGCACATCCTCACGCTTCTCCTCAAACTTTACCTTGTACAGAACCAGGCCCGCCGCACACACGGCGATGGCCGCCGCGATGCCTATCACTGCCGCTGCTTTCTTTCGCTTCATAAAATAACCTCCTTCATGTAAATACACTCCCTATACAAAAATCCTACAAATGTAAGATATAGTTTCACCCAATATATTACACCTGTAGGACTTATTGTCAAGTATTTTCTTTATTCGGTTTTCGCGTCCCCGTCACCGGTGTTCTGCGCATCTGCAGGCACATCGGTCACTTTTGCAGTCTCCTGGAGGATCTCACAGGATTTGCTCCAGAGTACATTGGCTTTCACCATGGTCTCATCGCTGTACGCGCTCTTGAGGGCCTCAGCATCCTTAAAGCCATAGTCTTTGGCAAACTTCTCAAGCTCTGCCTCATAGTCTTCCACAGAGATCTCTACTTTCTCCGCATCGAAGATAGCCTGCACGATCAGAGACTGCTGCAGGATGTTCTGGGCCATCTGTGTCATGGTCTCCTCTGCCTGTTCTGTGGAAATGCTCTGGGATTCCCAGTATTCCTCCAGAGTCATGCCGCTTGGGCTGGCATACTGCTCCTGGATCTTGTTCTTTACATAATCCATGGTCTCGGACATGGGTTTCTCCGGATATTCCGTGATCTCTGAGCTTTCCACAACTTTCTGGAACAGGTCGGATTTGAGCTGACTCATATAGTTCAGGTCAGCATTCTCCTTCAGGGAATTTTTGATCTCCTCTTTATACTCATCCACGGTCTGCTTGTCTGTATTGTTCTTTACCCACTCATCTGTCAGCTCCGGCGCTGCCTTGATGGCATTGATCTTCACCTTGAACTGCACCGGCTTGCCGGCCAGGTCAGGATTGTTGCTGTACGGGTCCGGGAAGGTCAGGTCAAGGGTGACTTCCTCCCCTTTGCTCTTACCGATCAGGCCGCTCTCAAATCCGTCGATAAAGGAATTAGAGCCGATGAGCAGATCTGAATCCGTGGCGGAACCGCCGTCAAATGCCTCTCCGTCCAGGTATCCTGTGTAATCAATATTGACGGTATCGTTCTCCTGTACCGGTCTGTCCTCTGTGATCTCCTCTGCCTTGTAGGTGAGCTGCTGGCTGATGTAATCCTCCACATCAGCGTCCGTAATCTCTGTCTTTGTCTCTGTGACTTCCAGGTTCTTATAATCTCCCAGTTTCACATATTTGCTGATATCATCCACATCGACAGCCACCACCTTGCCCTTGCTGTTGGTATCTACTGCCGTATCCTCCGCGGATGTCTCAGTCTTTTTATCATCGTCTTTGCTCTTGTCACTCTTCTTGTCACCGCATCCTGCTGCCATCACTGCAATACTGAGAGCCAATAGCGCCATGATCAGTTTTTTCTTCATATACAATTCCTTTCGTCTGTGGTTTCTGGTTTCCGCATAAGGAAGTTATACCACACATGACCTGAAAAAGGAACCCTTTCTTTCACATTTTTATTGCCTTTTCACAGAAACAATGCTAAAATAATAGTTGCGTTATCAGTCCAGATTTTAGGAGGTCTAACACAAATGGTGTGGAAAGTTCTACTGATTATTTTAATCGTTTTGGTAGTCGTTCTTGCCGTTTTATATTTTCTTGGCAAGAGGGCACAGAAAAAGCAGGAAGCACAGCAGGAGCAGATAGAAGCAGCAAAGCAGTCCGTCTCTATGCTGGTTATCGATAAAAAGAGGCTTCCCATTAAACAGTCCGGTCTTCCCCAGATGGTGATCGATCAGACACCGAAGCTTATGAGACGTTCCAAACTCCCCATCGTAAAGGCAAAAATCGGTCCCAGGATCGTTACCCTGGTGGCGGACGAGCAGGTCTTTGAGATCATCCCCGTAAAGAAGGAAGTCAAAGCAGAAGTAAGCGGTATCTATATCACCGGTGTCCGCGGACTGCGCGGTGCTTTGGAAGCTCCCCAGAAGAAAAAAGGGTTCTTCAAGAGAATGCGCCTCAAAGCGGAAAACATTGCCAAGGGAAACAAAACAGAGAGTAAGGATACGAAAAAGAAAAAGTAAAAAACTGCCGCCCGGGAAACGAAACCCGGACGGCTTTTTTATGATGCCAGGTGGAAATTGCCTGCGGCCTGGGGCTTCACATTTACACAGATCTGGCAGTCCGCTGTATGTATATCGTTGATCTCCAAAGCGTAGTCAATGAGGATATCAATGTTCTCCTCCTGCTCCTGCACATCTATCCTGGTTGCTGAGATTCCCATCTGCATATCTCCGAAAGGAGTTGCATAATAGGTCAGGTTCTTCTTGGCCTCCTCAAAGATCATGTGCGTGTTGGTGAGGCCCTTTTTCTGCACCTCCACATAGCCCTGCATCACTTTGATCATATTTTTTGTGATAGTGTCATATCCTTCCTGCACTTCCTCATAGCAGATGAAATGATGGCCATTCCTGTAGTAATAATCTCCCTTTGCCACCACTTCCACTTCTTCCGGCTTCTCCCCGGCTTCAATCGCCTGCATCCCTTTTACTGTTATCAGTACATCTTTTGTCATGTTCAATACTCCTCAATATTAATCTGCTTGGTCATCCTCACATCGTAGGGCAGGATAGAACCTGCAAACTCCTGGAAACGTTCCTCCGCGTCACTGACATAGAAGCGGTAGGGGAACTCCTCCTCCTCGTGTCCGTCATTCTCAATCCCATGTTCCTTTAACAGCTCCCGAAGTGCCCTGGCAGTCTCATAGGCGGGGTTTACCAGGGTAACGCTTTCCCCTGCCACCTGACGCATCAGGGAACGCAGCAGCGGATAGTGGGTGCAGCCCAGGATCAGGGTGTCCACGCCCTGTTCCAGAAGGGGGTCCAGATAGCGTTTTGTCACTTCAACCGTCACTTCATCCTTCAGCCATCCCTCCTCCACCAGGGGGACCAGCAGGGGACAGGCCTGGCCGATTACCTGGATCCGGGGATCATATTCATGTATAATGGCAGGGTACAGCTCGGAATTCACCGTTCCTCTTGTACCAATCAGGCCGATCTTCTTATTTCTGGTAGTCCGGGCAGCCACTTTTGCTCCCGGTTTCACCACACCGATAATGGGAATATCTATCTCCTCCCGTATGGTTTCCAATGCCATGGCACTGGCGGTGTTGCACGCTACTACAATGGCCTTTACCTCCTGTGTCTGCAGGAAACGTACAATCTGACGGGAATATTTCAACACGATCTCTTTTGACTTGCTTCCATAGGGCACTCTTGCAGTGTCCCCAAAGTATACTATCCTCTCACTGGGCAGATTGCGCATGATCTCTCTGGCAACTGTAAGTCCGCCCACGCCGGAATCGAAAACACCGATCGGCGCCTGTTTATTCTGGTTCATATGAAAACCCTCTTAAAATTTATTTTCTATTTTAACCGTGTTTCCATTTTACCCTCATTGAGGCCAGAATGCAAGCCGCAACCTTTAAAACCACTTAAATCCTATTTTCACCTGATCCCTTTTTTCCGGATCATTCAGAATTGTCAGGAATTCCTCCTCTGTGAGGACTTCTCTCAAATCTTCTTTTTTCTCCTCAGAAACAATGCCGTGGGACTCATCGAGAAAGCACAGGCTCGGATAGAGGACGCACCACCAGTTGTGCCCTTCTGCCTTCCCGATCTTCACATTCAGGGCCTCATACTCTCCTGCAGGAAAGGTACAGTCCCCGTAGGTCTTGTCAGGGAAATACGTCTTTTCCACGGCGGCAGCAACAGGGTAATCATACCCTTCATCCGCGATCACCTGTCCGGCAGCCTCCTCAATCTCATCCAGATGCGTTTTGACAGCCTCTCTGGTCGCTTCCAGGGATCTGTCTTCCCCCAAAATTCCTTCCAGATAGTCCACAATCTTGGTCTTAACGTGAAGCTTCAGGTTCTGGTCCTCCTCCGTATCGCTGTTGGCAACCACGTGCAGGCGGAAGATCTCCTTTGCGATCCCCTGCTGTACTTCATTTTCCAGACGTGTCTGAACGGTTTCTTTTTCTCTCTTCAGTGTATGTATACGCACAGCGCCGACCAGCACAGTGGCAAGCAGGCCTATGATTGTAGCGGCGATCCAGATATTTCTCTGCATTCTTCTTCTCACAGCAAATCCCTCCGTCTTATCCGGCATACCGGCGCGGAAAACTTTATGCCTCCGCACCGTATGACCGGTATTTACTTCTCATTTATTGTTACTGTTCACTGCGTGCCCAGCAACACGCTTCGCGATGCACAGATATGGAGCATTCTGCTCCATATCGCGCTGGCTGCCTCGGGATTTTCATGCCTTCGGCCTGAAAACACCTCGCGGGACAGTGGCGTGTGAACAGTAACCATTTATTTTCTATAGACAGAGTATTGCCGCATCTTTACAGGCCTATTCCTGATTCAGCATAATTTTATCATCCAATGCGCTTACCTCTCCCAGAACGGGGCGCTCTTCCCCGTTGTGCCATGCGTTATATAAGTCCTGAAGGTCTGTCTGATCCTGTGCCCGGCTGTCGGGCCGGTTCTCCACAATGCCGGTGAGATAATCCCCAAGGGAATCCATCTGCTGCCCGTCCATGCTCATAACATCCCCCAGCTCACTGCAGGAGAACACGTAAATATTTCCCGCCACCGAAGGTTTTTCCTCCAGATAGTGGAGCAGGTTCTTATATGCCTCCTCATGGTCAAGCAGGCCCTTTCCCAGAAGCAGAACCTTCAGGTGTCCCGTATCCAGGTAGTCCTCCTGGCTGTTCTGAAAGTCTTTTTCCGCGTCCTCCATGGTCTTTCCCTGATAAAAATCCGCCTTTTCCCCGGCTTTCTGGTTCTCCCCGTCCTTATTCTGCCCGGTCACACCGGACAGGTCGGGAAGGCCGTAATAGACCTGGTATGCACCGTCCTTAAAATCCACACCCATGGAGAGGGGAAAGCTGCGGTTCTCCAGGGCCACCCCGCAGGCCGTCAGATTACAGGCCAGGATAACAGCCAGGAGCACTGTCTTACTTTTCTTCCTTATCATGATGTTTCCCCCTTCCGTACGCGATTCCCGCCCAGAGTGCCAGCAGAAGGAACAGGGGCGCGCAAATATTCTGCAGAACCTCCCGGTACCATTCCAGGGAAATACCTGCCTTTTCACATCCCAAAGCACACACCAGAATCCCTGCAGCAAGATAAGGCGCCCCCTTTTCCATATGGCCGCGTTTTAACAGTTCATGGTTATAGAAAAAAATGCTGCCCACAGCAAAAAAGATGCAGAACATAACT
This sequence comes from Blautia sp. JLR.GB0024, assembly GCF_037000545.1. NCBI lineage: Bacteria > Bacillati > Bacillota > Clostridia > Lachnospirales > Lachnospiraceae > Blautia > Blautia sp. JLR.GB0024. The sequence goes on from NZ_JBANBF010000005.1 coordinate 10,150, forward strand.
GCAGCGATGAAAAAGATGTCCACGCGCTCCAGAAAATCACCGGGCAGGTCCACGCCTGCCATCATATCAAACAGCGGGTAGGATTTCTGCACATAGCCTCCGGCGCCGAATGCCCCCTGCAGAAGTATGAGGGCTGCAGAGAGAATGCCAAGCAGCAGAAACACGGAACCGTTCAGCGCCTTTCCCGCGTTGCCCGCCCGGTCCACATTCCCCAGGGTAAAGGGAAGGAAAAATACAGGCAGGAAGGTACAGAATACCCGGTAACATCCCTGTATAAGCCCCTGCAGTGACAGAGACCCGGTCTTCTCCAGATAGATACCTTCGACTCTTGTCACAGACAGCAGAAACATGGCCGCCAGGACAAATAAAATGATGGGAAAGCATATCTCAGCCATACGCGCCCTGCGCTCCAGCCCCTGGTGGCTTCCCAGATAGCATACCACAGCCGTAACGGTGATGATCACAAAGGGCTTGCTGCTCTCAATGAAAAAACGGCCCGTTATCCTGCTGGTCACAAGAAGCAGGAAAACACCGGTAATAAAGAGATAGGAAAGATGCAGAAGACAGAAAATCTTTCCCGCGTATTTTCCCATATACCGTTCAGGACATAAATAGCAGGGCTTCATGCGGATAAAAAATATGCTGGCTGCAAAGAAGAGAACCCCCATCAAAAGAAGGGAGAGCACCCCCTGCCTGCCCTCCAGATATGAGGTGACAGGGATGGTGACCAGATAGATGCCGAGCTGCCCGAGAACAAGCTGTCTGAAAAGCTGTCTGTGGGAAATCCGTTGATTGTCAGCGAACATGCTTCTGTCCTCCTTTTGTTTTCAGGCGTACCTGTTGTTCCCTTCTGGCATAGAGGGGTCTCCTGGTCATAAACCGAAGCGGCGCCAGGACAATGCCGTCTGACTCTCCCCTGTATCCCGCATTTCTCTGTGCGGCAAATGGGGTCAGATAAGGGATACCAAAGCTTTTCAGGCCTGCCAGATGGCTGATGACCAGGTAAAGGCCCAGAAGCATGCCGAAGACGCCCATAGTGCCTCCTAAAAGGATAAAACCGAATTTCAAAAGCCGGAACGGGGCGGTAAACTCCTCATTTGGAATGGCAAGGGTAGCCAGCGCAGTCACTGCCACCACAACCACCACGATAGGACTGACCAGATTGGCTTCCACAGCCGCCTGTCCGATGATCAGGCCTCCCACAATACCGATGGTTCCGCCCAAAGGCCCGGGTGCGCGGACCCCCGCCTCCCGGATACTCTCAAATGCCACTTCCATGAAGAAGACTTCCAGGATTCCCGGAAAAGGAACCCCTTTTCTGGCCTCCGCAAAGGAGAGAATCAGGTTTGTGGGCAGTACCTGTGTGTGGAAATTCGTCACCGCCAGATAAGCACCTGAAAAGAGCATGGCAAATGCAGCGGCTATATACCGGATGATCCGCAAAAAGGACGCCAGCTCAAAATGGTTGTACTCATCCTCACTCACCTGCAGAAAATCATTGAAGGCAGCCGGGAGCAGGATACCCATAGGGGAGTTATCCACCAATACCAGGACTCTGCCGTTTAAGATTTCCATGGCGCACTTGTCAGGGCGCTCAGAGGTCTGGAACTGCGGAAATGGAGAGAGCCAGTTTTCCTCTGCCAGATGCTCCACTATGCCGCTGTCCATGACACCGTCGATCTCAAAACTCTCCAGCCGTCTGTCCAGTTCATCCAAAAGCTCCGGACGCACCAGCTCTTCCATGTACAGAATCTGCACCAGGGTCTGGCTTCTGACGCCCAGGGTCTTTTCCTTGACTTTCAGCTTCGCATTCCTGATCCTTTTCCGCACAAGGGCAGAGTTGGTCTTGACTACATCGGAAAACCCTTCCTTGGAACCGCGCAGCACCTTTTCCCTGGATGCCTCCTGTACGCCCATGTTGGGATACCCCTTGCTGGATACCTTGATGGAATGGGGATAGCCGTCAAAAAAGAAAATAGCATTTCCCGCAAACATGGCTGCCAGGGCTTCTGACATGGTGTCCAGTGTTTTAACATCGGAGATTCCCAGGCCGTTTTCATCCACGAACTCCAGGATCTCATCCTTCGGCATTTCCCACATATGGTTTACCAGCTTGCCGATGACGGAGTCCTCCAGCATCATATTGCTGACTGCCACCTCAATATAGACTACAAGACAGCGTATCTTCGGTTCCTGTCCCAGAATCATGGGACGGATAATGATGTCAGCACAGTCTTTCAGTGTATTTCTGATGTGGTCTTCATTTTCCTGTATATGAATGGATATCTCGTCTTTATTTTTCATTTGAAAGGCCCCTTTCCGCTCTCATAATGCTGTGGTATATGCGGTATCAGACCGCATTTGCAGCACAAAAAAGAGAGACGTAATTTTTACATCTCTCTTAGAATATCCATTTCTTCTATTATTATTCCTGCTCATTCAGGCTTCGGATGATGGCCTTCTGCTGGTTGTCCACATGGACATAGACGTATTTCAGTGCGGACTCCTTGTCCTTCTTGCGCAGTGCCTCGCAGATGGCCCTGTGCTCCTGGGCAAGGGTACGGCGCACGGCAATATCCTTCAGATATTCGATGCGGTAGCGGTACATCTGTTCCCTTAAGTTGCTCAGCAACTGTACCAGCCGTTTGTTATTGGTGGCCTTATAAATGATATCGTGAAACGCCACGTCCATCTCCGCAAGCTCAGTCAGATCCCCGTTCTCGGTCAGGCTCAGGAACCTCTGCTCCACCTTATCAAGCTCCTCCAGCTCCTCAGGGGTGATCCGCTCACAGGCCAAACGGATGGCCAGCTCCTCCATACCTTTTCTGACTTCCAGCACATCATTCAGGTCACGCTCTGTGATAGAAGCCACTTTTGCCCCTTTTCTGGGAGCCATGACTACCAGGCCCTCCAGCTCCAGCTTCCGGATAGCCTCCCGGATGGGGGTTCTGCTCACACCCAGTTTCTCAGCCAGGGCAATCTCCATAAGCCGCTCACCGGGTTTTAAATCACCTTTTAATATTGCCCTCCGCAGAGTATTGAAAACCACATCCCGCAGCGGAAGGTATTCATCCATATGCATTTCCAAATCCGTTGTCATCTGTGTCTTCCTCCATTATTGAATACTGTAGTCAAGAAAACGGTTCTGGCGATCTTGCTCTCGCGCAGTGCCTCACAGGCCTGCTCTGCTGTCGCCTTGTCATCAAAGAGTCCGAAGACCGTAGGACCGCTGCCGCTCATCATGGCATTGACTGCGCCGTGGTCCTTCATATGTTGTTTGATCTCCTCGATCACAGGGTATGCCGGAATTGTCACGCTCTCAAGAACATTTCCCATATGTTCGGCAATCCTGTTCAAATTGTGCCATTGGAGCCCCTCCAGCATTCTGTCTATCTCCGGATGCTGCACGATCTCCGATGCATCCAGCTTCTCATAGACAAATTTCGTGGACACGCTGACAGGCGGCTTCCCAATGAGCACGTAGCAGTCCGGACAGGGCGGCAGAGCACGCAGCTTCTCTCCGATTCCCTCTGCAAGCGCAGTGCCCCGAAGCAGGCAGTACGGAACATCCGCACCGACTTTCACGCTCCGCTCCATAAGCTCCCGCACAGTAAGCCCCAGTCCGAACAGTCGGTTCACTCCGATCATGGCAGCGGCGGCATCCGAACTCCCGCCTGCCATGCCGGCAGCGACCGGTATGAATTTCTGCAGATCCACAGTTATCCCCTTCTTCACTTTGAACTCATCCATCAAAAGCTGCGCTGCTTTATAGACCAGATTGTTCTCGTTCGTGGGAATAAACGGCAGATTTGTAGTAATGGAAATCCCCGGTTCCTCTTTGATATCAATTTCTAACTGGTCATACATGTTGATAGTCTGCATGATCATGCGGACCTCATGATAACCGTCTTCACGTTTTCTGACTACATCCAATCCCAGATTAATTTTCGCCAGTGCCCTTAATCTCATCTTTATCTCCTGTGTTTCCTTCCATGCGCCCAAAGGCGAATCGTTAAATGTTTATTGTATATTGTATTCGTTTTTATACACTTTATTCTATACGATATGCCTCCTTTTTTCAACACCTAAAAATATTATGATTGCACTTTCACCTGTTACGATTCCACTTTCTTTGTTAAAATCAAGGTATCATACGGTCTTACCTCATCACTTTCCAGATTATTGAGCTGCACAATGGTTTCGATCGTCGTGTAGAATTTCTTGGCGATGTCCCAGAGTGTATCCTGGGGCTGTACCTGATAGCCCACAATTCCGGGCATGCTCTGGAGCTTCTCCCTGTCCAGCTCCCGCTCTTCTATTTCCCGGATAATGCCTGTGTCTGTCTGCTTTAACACAAGGGCATTTAGATTCATAACGATCTTTACTTCTATCTCATCGCTGTCAATCATGGTGGTTGACAGTTGTTCCAGATCCGTCCGCAGGTGATAGGTGCAGTTTTTCCCTATTCCCGGAGCTTCCACCACATGGGAGAAGGGGATCATGGCATCCATGGAATAGAACGGCATATCATCATCCCCTATAATATAGAGGATTCTCACCTGCACAATGCCCTCCACCTCTATGCCGTTTTCCACAGGATGGGTGTCGTCTACTTTCACATTCCCGTCGCTGTGGCAGATCTGGAGGATTTTTCCCTGGTTCTGTTCCATTTTAATGCGGTCGCCTACCCGGCATTTGGAATTATTTTTTACCAGCAGGCTTTCCAGCTTTCTGTTCTCACGTATGGGGACGCATTCTTTTACCGGGGTGTATACGTCCAGAAGAAGGGACATTTCCTCTTCCTCATAGATCTTCATCTCCAGTTCCAGAACAGCGTCCACGCCTATAAGGCGTTCCTCCCCGTCACTGTCTGTTTTTACCTCCAGCTTGCTCTGAGGCATTGTCACATCTATGTTTGGCACCATATCCACAGTGCAGCCCACGCACTCCAGCTCCTGGTAGAAGGGGACAGAGTGCTCCAGCCACTGCAGGGAATTATTGTCATCATCACCCCGGTACAGGGCAAATATGAAGAGTTCGCCTTTTACGCCTATCTTATCATTTTCAGCCCGGATATCCATGCCGCGGACCTCCACGGTGTTCCACAGCAGTTCGTGGATATTGGGCTTGTTGGATGCAAGGGCAATATCCTCTTTTACCCGCATGGTATCCTTTTTATGCACCGCGATCCCCATGACGGAGATGTCCCTTTTTTTCTGGGAAATGCCCTCTGCATCCACACCTGCAGGCAGGTCTGTCTCCTGCATTTCCTCCACGGATGCGGTAAAGGTGACCAGGGCTTTGATGTTCAGCTTTCTGGAATTGATAAGCTGGACACTCAGGTCCTCAATGTCCCATTTTACCCGAACCTTGTCACCATTTTCCAGACCCTCCAGATGCATGGTCTCCCCAATGGGCAGGGTGCCCAGGAGACTTTGGATCTTACGCTCCTCGCTGTCGCTGACATAGAGGAGATAGACCATCAAAGCGCCTGTCAGGAAAGCATGGCCCTCGGATATCTGGACATCATCTATATGGATCTCACCTTTTTTCTGGATCATCCGGCCTACGTCCGGCTTGATATCCGGCACATTTAAATCTTCGTCAAAGGTAATCTGGCTGACAGCTTCACATTTTGTATGCATCATACGCATCTGTTTTGTTATTAATTCCACAATAAGCCCTCTTTTCTATTCAAAGATTACCGGTTCTTCCCGATATTTCATTTTCACCACCAGATATGGATAGGATGGCTCGTCTTTTAGGTCTTTGTCCTCCTCCGGCCCTATTAGGGTGGTCTGTAGATGGATGGCATTGTCCCACAGGGACAAGTCCTCAATTTGGATACTGTATCCTCCTGTCTCTTGTTTGCCATAGCCTTTGAGAAGGTATAGATAGGAACCGTCCTGATATGTAAGCTGGAATTCTGATTCTTTGTTTTCTTCTATCAGTTCCTTGACTTTATCAGGAAAATCCTCTTCCTTCATCACTGTGTACTCTGGCTTGACTCCGTCCTGGGCTTTGACTTTTTCTATGCTGCAGGATGTCAGAGGGAGGGTCAGGAGGCAGATGAAACATAGTGTTAGGATTAATTTTTTCAATGTTGGGGGGACCGCCTTTGGTTTTGGGTGCTCTTAGCAATAGTGTATGTGGAGGGTTGATATAATATGACAGAAATGAAAGCTTAGATTTGAAATCCGGATAAATAGGAGAACACCCCTTCTGCAAATTCATCATTCACAGAAGGAGTGTCCTCCTATTGTGTTGCTTATCCGTCACATATCCAACTTTATTTCAATCCAGGTTTTCAAATTTTCTCCTGGCTGTATCCAAAGCAGGGTCTCCTTACTGTTCAGTGCATCCGGCTTTCCGGTCCAAGGTTCCAGGCAGATAAATTTCTCTGTCTCTACATACCATATCAGTAAGTATCGAAACACATCGTCAAACGCTACTGTAAGTTTATAAGCTCCAAAGTCTGCTCTTACTTCTTTCTCCTGGTTATCCAAGACCAGATAACCTGCTTCCTTTTCCACATCAGGGATTTTTTTAGGACATTTTTCTATTTCATTTGAAATAGTATTTAATACTTTGGAAGCCCGGATCCGTACATCTACCTGTTCCGGAATTCTGAAATATGGATGAAAACCGCTGCTAAATGGCATTGGCTTTTTTGATAAGTTTTTATACTCCTGCAAAATTTTCAGCGAATTTTCCTGAAGAATATACGTAAAGTTCAGGTTGAACTCAAAAGGATATATCTTTAAAGTTTCCTCCGTACTATTCAGTTCCAGTACCATTTCTCCCTTTTCCTCATTTTTACCCACCAGTTTCCAGGGGAAATTTCTGGCTAATCCATGGATTGGAAGATGATATTCTTTTTCATCCAATGTATAGGTATCGTCTTTCAGTTTACCTACACATGGAAATAAAATAGGAACTCCTCCTCTGATGTATTTTTCTTTGTCTTTATAAATTTCCCCGTCCAAATGCAAAAGATCTTTTCCCTGCAGTAAAATCCGGGTAAGTATTCCTCCTCTTTGGTCATTTATTTCCACAGCACTGCCTGTTTCGCTATTATACAAACTATATACAGGATACCCATATGGGTCATGGATTCTTTCTATTTTATACATGCTTTGCTCCATTCTTATTCTATGTCAATGGGCTTTCCTGTTTTGACAGACTCATGAATTGCTGCAATAATTATCGTATTTCTCAGTCCGTCTTCTTCTGTTGCCAATGGCACCCCGTCTTTCTCCAGCACATCAATATAACCGTTAAGCATATGTGCCGGCGGCGCATTCAGGTAACCATTTACCGGTGTTCCCAGAATTCTGGGGTTCTGAAACTTTTCCGGTGACGCCAATTTTACCATCTGTTCACACAAATCAATACTTACACTGCTTTTTTCTCCTACAATCATCATTTTCTGGTCTGCCACTACAGGATAAGATTCAGGCAGTACCCATGTTGTTGTAAATACCCCTGATGTTCCATCTTCATAAGTTAAAATTGCTTCTATAGAATCATAGGTATCAATATCCTCGGCCAGCAGTTTCTTTTTCACACCGGTTGCATAAACTCTTTTTACTTCCTTTCCGGTATACCAGGATGCCATATCAATAATGTGGGGGAACAAGAACCAAGCAGGTGTGGATTTTCCTGCCCAGGGAAGCATTTTCTTAGGTACATATTCCGTATCATTCAAAAGTGAATAAATATTCAGAATATTTCCCACATCCCCTGCGTCAATCATTGCTTTAGTATTGATAAACGGAAGACTCCAGCGGTTTTCAAACGCAACCATGCATTTCACCCCGTTTTCCCTGATTACATCTGTCATCTCTCTGCATTCTTCCACAGACGTGGAAAAAGGTTTTTCCACCATCATATTCAGCTTATGTCTGGCTGCGTACAGAACCGCTTCCCGATGCATAAAGTCAGGTGTAGCTACAATCACTACATTAATATCAGCCTTATCAATCATCTCCCGAAAATCTGTATAGGCTTCTGCACCATAATTTTTTGACATCTCCTGCGCTACCGTTTGATTGGTATCGCAGACCGCTCTCACCTCTGCATTAGGATTTTGGCTGATAACACCTGCATACATCTTTCCACGGATTCCCATTCCGATAATTCCAAATTTCTGCACCTTTTTATCCTCCTATTCATTTTCAATTTTTATGATTTGCATCATACGCTTCCTGCATAATATCAAACAGTACATAATTGTCTACCGGCACTTCTTTCGTCAGTCTTCCAGAATCTATAAATACTTTCTGCTGATTTTCATAATATTTCTTGATTGTTCCATCTCCTAATCCTTTAGCAACAAAATCAGAAGTGATCCAGTTTCCTGTATCAATAGTATCCAGCATGGTCTGTTCATCGGCTTCACAGAACTGAGCTGTCCACTTGGCAACTTCTTCAATATTTTCAGCTCTGTAGTCCATAGCTTTCTGAATCGCTCTTGTGAAACGGACAAGCACATCATGATTTTTCTCTGCGTACTCTTTTGTAGTGGCAAAGCTGTCCGGAAACGTGACCTTGTCTATATAATCTTCATTTGTTGCAAGTACAACTGCATTGTCTCCCAACTGTTTCTCGATGATTTTATTATTTGGTGCCCAGGTTGCGCAGGCATCCACACTTCCGCTGACCATTGCAGACACCATACCATTCGTGTCCATTTCCACAGTTTCCACATCATCAGGACTAAGTCCGTTTTCTTCCAGCGCAATATTAAAAATTGCTTCTGCTGATGTTCCGGCGCTTGTAGCCACTCGTTTGCCTTTTAAATCTTTTATGCTGTTTACACCTTTATCTTTGTTGCCTATGATTGCATCCGCTAAACTGGTACTTACAATTTGAAAAATATCTGCCTGTCCTTCGGCACACAGAGCATGGGCGCCATGACCAATCTGACAGATTTGAATATCTCCGGAAGCCATAGCTGCGATTTCCGGCGGTCCGGATTGAAATTGTATGGTTTCCACGTCCAATCCCATCTCTTTAAAATACCCCATCTTTTCAGCCGTAATATAAATAGCCGCACTTCCTAAATTCGGCATATAACCAGCTTTAATCTTGGCTGTCTCAAATTTTTCCTTACTTGTGTTCTCTGTGTTCTCTGCCTTCTTCTGTGTCTCAGATTTCTGGCTTCCTCCTCCACATCCGGTCATGATAACTGCTGCCACAACAATCGCCGAAATTAACCCATACATTTTTTTTCTCATTTTCTTTCCTCCTCGCTTTTACTTTCTTACCTCTAGGTACTCTTTATAAACTTCCGACCAGATGTGGTTTTTGATTTCCAGAAATCTGGGGGACATTTTTGTTTCCTGTGTTCTCGGATAAGGAATATCAACGTCTACAATCTCTTTGATTCTTCCTGGTCTGGCACTCATGATCACTACCTTAGTAGCTAAAATTATAGCTTCTTCCACATCATGAGTGATAAAAAAGCAGGTTTTCTGTTCTTTTTCCCAGGTTTCTATTAATTCTGACTGAAGCTGTGTCCTGGTCTGGGCATCCAAGGCTCCGAATGGCTCATCCATCAATAGGACTTGAGGCCTCGCCGCATAAGCTCTGGCAATAGCCACTCTCTGTTTCATACCACCAGAAAGCTCCTTGGGATAGGAGGATGCAAACTGCTCCAAATCTACCAGTTTCAGATATTTCATAGCTTCTTCCTCTAGTGCTTTTCCCCGAAGTCCCTGTAATTTGGGAGCATACTCCACATTCTTCAGAACGGTCAGCCAGGGGAACAATGCATATTGCTGAAAAACAACTCCCCGCTCCTGTCCTGTGCCCTCTACTTCTTTATCATTTACGTAAATATGCCCTTCTGTGGGTTCCAGCAAACCGGCTATCATATTTAAAAGTGTAGATTTACCACACCCTGAAGGCCCTACTACGCAGATAAATTCATTTTCTTTGATGTCCATATTGACATTACTTAAAGCCAGGACTTCGCCTTTCCGAGTCTGATATTTTTTATTCACATTATCTATCTTTATCACTGTGCGCCTGTCGTTTCCTGCCATCCCGTAAGCCTCCTCTCTAAGAACCGAATACCCTTCTCCATAAGTAATCCAATCACTCCGATAATGATAATACCTAAAAGAACCGTTGACATATCATAATATCCCTGAGCCTTTTGTATCATCATTCCCAGTCCTTTAGACGCACCTGTTAATTCTGCAGCAATTAATGTTGTAAGAGATGCGGACACTCCCAACCTTGCACCTACTAATATAAATGGGGTGGATGCCGGTATGACTACATGGAAAAAAATTTCTCTGCTCCCGGCCCCCAATACCATAGCCGCTTTAATTAATGTTGTATCCACATTACAGACGCCCTGATAAATCGTTACCACCATAACAAGAAAAGATGCGATAAAGATTACTATGATCTTTGCTTTTTCCCCAACACCTGCTCCGGTAATGACCAGCGGTATGTATGCCAAAGGCGGAATGTTACGTAAAAACTGTATCCATGGTTCTACGATTTTCCTGAATGGGGCGTACCATCCCATAAGAATTGCAATTGGAACAGACAGAATAAAACCTATACAAAATCCTGTCAGTACCCTAAATAAACTGATTCCTACATGTCCCCAGAGCGTCCCGTCCCTGATCTTATCTACTGCCTTCTGAGCAACCTCCCATGGCTCAGCAAAAATGACTCCGCCTGCTTCTGAACTTGCTATAAGTATCCATAATGCCATTGCTGCCGTCAAAGATATGCACATCCATATCCATGACGGAACTTGAATGAATTTTCCTTTCTTTACTTTTTTCACGTTGTTACCCCCTCGTATATTAAGCTTTTTGTTTAACATCATCATAGCACTTTCCTTCTTTTTTAATAGTATGAAGTTTTTTCATACTTTTTCTGAAAAAATGGGTCCCCGGAGAGTATTCCCGACTCCCCGGAGACCGCAGCTTCTTTTAAAATAAATGTTCCAGATTCAGATCACGAATCATCTTTACAATTTCTTTTGTTCTGGAACACTTGAACTTTCTAAGCAGACCTTTAATCTGTGTTTTAACTGTCACAACTTCTACGCATCGAATGGAGGCAATCTGAGCAACCTTTTTACCATCCAGCAAAAGCTTCACCAATTCCCTCTCCGCAGCTGTTAATGCAGACAGGTTATTGACAAAATACAAAAGGCTTTGCTCCGATCTCCTCGCTCTTGTATATTCCCTTAAAACAACTTTCCGGACTTTATTATCCAACAAAGTTTTTCCATTAAACGCTGCCCGGATATGAAGCAGGGCCTCCTCCTCGGAAACTCCTTTAACAATATAATCAACCGCTCCCGCCCCCATGGCCGTTATAATAATCTGTTCTGTATCATGAGCTGTAAGAAAAATAATTTTTAAATCCGGTCTTATCTCCCGCAGGTTTTCTGTAACAAGAATCCCTGTATTTTTTTCTTCCATTTCAATATCCATAAGAACAATATCGCACTGAAGAGACTGTAGTTTTGACAAAGTCTCTCTGCCGCTGCAGGCAGTTCCCACCACACACATATCCTCCTGTTTCCCAATCATATCCTCCAAGTCTTCTACCAGAATCCGAAAGTCGTCTGCTATAAATACGCGTATCATAATAAATCACCCCGATTCTTTTGCCTTATGCCCCTTGTAAATTGGAATGTAGATATAAAAATCCGTACCTTTTCCGGGCATACTCTCCACCCGAATCATACCCAGATGTTCCTTCACGGTCTGCATTACATATGCAAGTCCCATTCCCCAATTATAATTTGTATTTTTACTGGTATAAAAAGGTTCAAAAATTTTTTTACACTCTTCTTTATCCATTCCTCTGCCATTGTCTTTAATATGAATTAGCAGATATAGTTTTTCAGCTTTAACTGTACACCAAACAGATACCGCCTGCCCCGGAATTCCTGCCTCATATGCGTTTGTCAGCAGATTACTCACTGCTTCTCCCAGATATTTCTTGTCTGCCAGGACCAGGTATCCTTTTTCACATTGATACTTTACCATACCTTCCGGATATTTTTGATGAAACCGACTGTCAGCAGTTTTTAATATCTCTTCAGGAGAAACAGGTACCAGATGAATATATCCTGTTTTAACACTTCTATAGAGTTCTTCCATACGTTCCAGCATGTTCTGATTCATGGTATGTAACTGTCCCAGCATATTTTTCAGGGATTCTTTATCTGGTACATCTTTCTGAAGTTCTGTATCTAGTCGCTTTTGTATAACTCTTTCAGCCAATATCTGGTTCTTTATACTGTGAACAAAAATCGGCACTGTAGTATGTGCATCCCTGATTTTTTTCTGCAGTCCCAACTCTCCCTTTTTCTCATCAAATTTCAGTTTTCCGTATTTCCGTATATTCCAAATCCCGACTGCTATAACAACAACTGACATAATGGTGATCGCATACCATACCCGAACATTTGAAATCAAGTTTAGATAGGTTGTTGCATAAAAGCTGCTGTATTGTATGGAATACATGCGGTATACCTGTACAGGATCTTGGATCGCATAGGCAAAATATACTAAAACCACACTGAATAAAAAAATAATTATGTTGCGAAACATCTTCTTTGAAAAACGGATAGTAGCACAAAAATATTCCTGCAGCAGCATAACCGCAGAAATTAGAATGTAAACAGAAATCCATCCAAGCATAAAAAAGATTAAAAATTTCTGATTTTCGGAATTACCGGAAAACAGACGATAAAAGATGCTGGGATAATAAATGATCAGGCTAATCCCAGGCAACAGACAGGCAAGTAGTCTGTACTTTCTATATTTCGGCCTGGACGCCCCTGTATTATACTCACACACCAGAAATAGAAGAAGAAGGGGAAAAATATATCTCCCCACAGCAATCATATAACCGATTTTCGGCAGAGAAAGATTTAAAAAAGAAATTTTTTGCTGAATCCGATTATCCAGGAAAAAAAATCGTCTCTGTTCCACAGTCAGCCCGCCGGTCTTGGCAAAATATATGATGATTCCTGTAAACATCAGCAAAAACATAGCGCAAAGCATCAACATATACAACGATTTTTTATCCCGGTTAACAGCTACTAGAATCATAGAAGAAATTAAGAAAAGCATTAATACCAAAAAAAACATAAGAATACTCCATCAGGCATTCACAATAAAAGTTTTTAGAATAATAAAGACAGCATATTATTTATCATATACTTTAGGGTATATAACAACCAAACAATTGTCAATATGGTTTTTAATTCCAATTATTAGGTGCTGCTGTTCTCTCCGGTCTCAGCAGTACGCATCGCATAGCAAATTTATCCCATGCACGGATGGCAGTGTCCATACGCGTCCATGCAGTCATCCTGTGGATTCTTCATGCAGAGATGAACTGCAGCCTTTTTAAATGTCATCGGAAGTGCCAGAACGTTTGGATTTTCTCCAACATATTTTTTCTTTGCATCTTCCAGCGCCTCTTCAAAACATGTTCTTGTTTTAAGCCCCATTCCTCTTGCATATCCCGGTTCCTGTGCGCCTACAATATAAATTGCGCTGGTATTCATTTCCGCAATATGTCCGCAGGAAATCATACTGAAGCCGTGAAACGGGTGGAATGCGTTTGTAAATCTGTATTTTCTGATATACTCTTCATTGGTAGCAAAATACTCCCCATACCGGTTCATATCCGGCAGAGTATTCATATAATCATGCTGAAACATCTCATACATTTCTCTTAGATACGGCCACAGTTCATCATGAAAAAATCCATTGCACAAAGAAGAACAGATAATGACACAGTTATCGCTCATAACTCTCTTAAAGCGAAGTACTTGTGCGCTCAGCGCCTGCATCATCATAATTGGATTAGTCCCCATGCCGTCTCCGTAATGGAACTTCTGCGGCATGCCGAATACCAGTACATCATATTTCTTCTCAGCCCAATGTACATACGTTCTCTTATCTGCCACTTTCCAGCTTTCCGGCATCATTTCCTTTGCATACCCTGAAAAAACAGCAATCTGTCTGGAATTTGTGTCCAGAACAGCATCACAGCAGAAGAACGGATGCCCCATTTTTTCTTCCATATACATAGATATCTCATCAAACTTTGTTCTCATAAGGCTTCCGCCGTTTACAGGAGTAAAATCTTTTCTGTGCATAATAGAGGGGACGTGATGACTTGCAATACTCTGCCAATTGGTAATACCGGTAGCGCTGTGCTTGTATCCTCCTGAATAACCGCCGTAAGGGTTCCCCTGTACATGCCCGATCAGTATTGGAATATCACTTTGGAAGACATATTTATTCATATAAACCGGATCCCCTCTTCTGGTCGTACCCAGGTTCACCATATGCTCCTGATCTTCACTGTCATGACTAATAATCTGTCCCGTATGCCAGAACTGGGAAAAAAGCTCTTCTCCAAAAATCGCTTTTGCATCCGCTTCCTTACTTCTTGGATGCAGACCGTTGGAAATAATAAATAAAATATCTTTTTTCTCTACACCTGCAGCATACAACTCTTCCAAAATATAACGGATGCTCAGCTTTCTGTGGCTGGTCGGCTGTTCCCCTCCCTTTACCCTGTCAGGCACTACAAATGCTACTTTGCTTCCTTTATGAGCCACTTCTGACAAAACAGGCATACCGATGGGATGGGCAAGACTCTCCAGATATGCCTCTTTCAATTTCCCCTCCGGAATATAATCGGGATCTTTCACCGTCTCTCCCGGTATGAAAATATCTGTATTATCTGGAAGGACTGCCTCCATGGTGCCATGTCCGTATTCAAATGCTAATTTCATGCTTACGCCTCCGTTCATTTTCCTTTTTGCTATTAATTTATCTTCCAAGATATAATGATATTATCTCCAGATACTCTTCCGGATAAAATCCTATCTCTCCCTGGAACCGGGTAAGGGCGATCAGCCCCCCGTCGATTTCCGGTATAGATGCTATCATAGCGGCGTTGTCCTTTTTTAACCCGCCTCCGTAGACAATATTCATACCTCCAGTTTTTTCCTTGACAAATCTGGCGATTTTACTTATATAATCTTTATCTGCCGGTGTCTTTCCGGGTCCGATCGACCACACAGGCTCATAGGCAATGACTATTTTAGACCGGTCGACGCCTTTCAGGCCCACCTCCAGCTGTCCGCTCAGAATTTCCTTCCATCGCTCCTGTTCTACACTTTTTTCTCCGATACAATAAAGAACCTTTAGCCCTCTCCCGACGGCAGCCTTAACCTCTTCGTTTAAAATCCGATTCACAATTTGGGAATTCCCTGAACCGGCCATTTCCAGAATACCGCCTATGTGGTTTCTCTCCTCACAATGACCGATCAGAACTGCCTCACATCCCGCCGCCTTCATAGCGGCTGCAGGGCGATCTGTGGTAAAGGCTCCGAAATTCCCTCCCAACTGCACATCCTGCCAAAAAACCCCCTGACAACCAATCTCTATCGGACTTCTTTCTGATCTGGCTTCCAGTGCTCTGAAAAGATGCAGTTCGGGAAAAAACATGGCAAATTCCGCTTCTTCTGCATACTTTTTCAGTTGTTCCTGAGTATTCTTTATAATAAAACTTCCCCATTCTTCTATCTTTACAATACGGTTCACGCCGCCCAGCGCTTCCGGCACATCAAATCTTTTCAAATTCAGATATATATATTTCATTCTATTGTATTCCACCCCTTGCGTTTGCTATCTTCCCGGCCTCTCTGTGTTAAAAGAAACCATTTGGGGAAGTCCTTCCCCAATCAGCGGTCTGCACCACTTTATAAAACTCTGTGTCACACCGTTACCCTCTGCGTTGATAAAATTATCTGGCATCTTTTTCTCATACATCATGACCTCGTTGATATCAGCCAGGAAAATCTCCATCCGGTAAGGATTATCAGAAACTCTATGAAAAGCCACCATTTTTCCCGAATCTCCCGCCAAAGCCGCTCTGCAGGCCGTCCGCCCGGCATTCACAGCTTCTTCACAGTCTATCTGGCTCTGCATACCTATGGAAGCTCTGCCCAACAATCCCGGTTTCTCACCTCTGGCTTTGTAACCTAGTTTCTGAATGACCAAATTTGCCAGATGAGAACTCACATCGCCGAAATACGTTGCCCTGTCTGTCTGAAATATTGGTTTACTTATTGGTTTTCCTTCACAATCCGTCAGACCTTCGCTGGCAACCACCACAATACCGCTTTTTCTTTTTAGAAGTTTTTCCACATCGGCAATAAATTTTTCTTCATTAAAAGCTCTCTCCGGAACATAGATCAGATCCGGGCCATAACCCATTTCTCCTGCCAGAGCGCTTGCCGCTGTAATCCATCCCGCATTTCTGCCCGAGGCCTCCAGCACTGCCACATGAATAGGAAGAGACCTTACATCTGCACAGAGTTCCTGTGTACAGGCCGCTATATAGCGGGCCGCGCTGCCAAATCCGGGACTGTGGTCTGTCACTGCAATATCATTGTCTGTAGTTTTAGGAATTCCCATGATCCGCACATCTAGCTTTCTTCGGATACAAGTCTCATGCAGTTTTCCGCAGGTATCCATGGTTCCGTTTCCTCCATTGAACAATACGTATTTGATTCTCTCTGCCTCCAGTATATCTGCCATTTTCTCATAATCTTCCTGCCAGATGGGATCTCTGGAAGTACCAATAGCCGTTCCCGGTGTCTGCAAAAGGAGCCGCAACTTTTCTTCCGGTATGTTTTCCAGTTCAATCCATCTTTTTTCTAAAAATCCTCCGGTTCCATTCTCAGCCCCGTAGATATGCTGGATATTACCGGAATTCTTTGCTTCCTCTATTGCCCCATACAAGGAAGCATTCAGAACTGCCGTGGGCCCACCCCCATGTACAATCAATAAATTCTCCGCCATAATCGCTGCTTATATTCCCCTTTCTTAAACAATGTTAACCGGTAGAAAGCTGACTGCTTCAAAGAATAAACATGCCCTGCATCTAACTGAAAATTTTATTTTCTTCCTTATATCTAACTGCCATCTCTTCTAAAGATACCGGTTCAACAAGAGGCGCTTTTCCATAGGAGCCAAATTCGACAATAAGGGTTCCTATTGCTTCTTTAACCCCTTTTTCAATTACTTTTACCAGCTCGGCAGTATCCGCATTCGGTATGTTTCCGTACATTACGGTATCCATAATGGGAGGCAGAAATACTCTTGGGTCAAACTGTTCCTTCTTCTCTTCCAGCAATTTATATATGCCGCCAACAAAAGGGCTCGTTCTCTTATCCTGATGGAAGTAAAAATATTCCTTCAAATTCCGCGTCACAGCCAATCGGATATCCGTATCAACATTTATCTTCCCGATTCCGCATGGGATTGCCGCTTTCAGTTCTTCTACGGATATTCCGCCGGCGTTCTGTATATTT
Source organism: Blautia sp. JLR.GB0024 (assembly GCF_037000545.1). Classification (NCBI taxonomy): domain Bacteria; kingdom Bacillati; phylum Bacillota; class Clostridia; order Lachnospirales; family Lachnospiraceae; genus Blautia; species Blautia sp. JLR.GB0024. Next base: position 27,542 of record NZ_JBANBF010000005.1, read on the forward strand.
CCGCCCAAAGCATTGATCTCGTCCACAATATATCCGGGAACTGTAGAAGACCCATGGGATACCAGCACTCCAAAAATCTGTTCATGCATCATACACTCTTTAATTGCAATAGGAATTTCTTTTCTTAATTTTACATCCTTTCCCTTTGAAGCTCCATGCATAGTCCCATAGGATATCGCCAATGCGTCACATTCTGTCTTCTTAAAAAATTCAACGGCTTTAAGCGGATTTGTATAAGAAGAAGTTTCAGAAAATACATGATCTTCCACTCCCGCCAGCACTCCCAACTCACCTTCGACGGAAACACCTCTCTCATGGGCATACTTTACCACTTCTCTTGTAAGCTCCACGTTTTCCTCAAAAGCAAGGGATGACCCGTCAATCATCACTGAAGTATATCCCCCCTCTATGGCAGCCTTACAGGAATCAAAATTTTTACCGTGATCCAAATGCAGTACAACCGGTATCTGTGAGTATTCCGAAAATTTTTTCACAGCAGCCGCAATATTTGCAGCTCCAATTTTTTTATCTTCCAGGGTCGCGTTCTGAAAATCCGTACGCCCGCCCATAAATCCGTTGGCAAGATCCGCTCCCTGCAAAATTGCCGCGGAGCGAAACATTTCATGTACTTCAATGGCTGCCTTTGCCTGAGTCACTGCATTGATGTTAAAGGCTCCCTGGGCAAAATGATACTTGTCTATAGTTTCCAGTAATGGCCTTAATGGTATTAACGGCATATTTTTTCTCCTTCTTTTTGAATCTTATTTCCTTTTACAAAAGTATCCGTCACATTGTATTTCTGATCCAGGATTACTACATCAGCATCTTTTCCTTCCTCCAGGCTTCCTATCCGGCTGTCTTCCCCTATAATTTTTGCCGGATTTATTGTGAGAAGCGGAAGAATATCTTCCAAATCTTTTCCGGTAAACTTCATGAAATTTATTAAGGCTTGTCCAGTAGTAAGGGTACTGCCTGCCCTGACGCCAGTTGCTTCTAATTTTGCATCCCCGTGTTCTACCACCACATCATTTACACCTAGTTTATATTTTCCGTCCGGAAGACCTGCTGCCATAATAGAATCTGTAACTGCTGCCACCCGGTCATACCCTTTCACCTTTAAAAGCATCCTTACCGTGCCGGGGTGCAGATGCTTCCCGTCACAGATCGCCTCACAGTAAATATCAGATTCCAACACAGCTCCCATAAGTCCCGGGCGGTGCTGATGGAACAATCCCATGGCATTGAATGTATGAGTACATGCCCTGGCTCCCTGTTTGATACATTTCCATGAAGTTTCATAATCTGCTCCGGAATGCCCTACAGAAATAGTAATCCCCATTTCCCGAATCTGAGGGATTAGTTGGGGAATGTCTTCAACTTCCGGCGAAACAGTAATATAGCGTATGTTTCCTTCTGCCTCCATCTGATATCTCTCCAGCAGATCCATATCCGGCTTTTTAAGCAAAAATTCCGGCATCGCGCCTTTATACTGGCTGGACAGAAAAGGCCCTTCCAGATGAATACCAAGTAAATTTGCACAATTCTCGTTCTCTTTTTTGTGTGCTATTACTTCCCTGATACAAGCTATAGTCCGTTCTTCTGTATCTGTTAAAATGGAACAAAGCCATGTGGTAGTACCCTGCTTCGCAAAAAAATACCCGATTTTTTGAAAATCCTCCTTTGAAGCAGCATTAACATCTATACCACAGCCCCCATGAGTATGCAGATCTATAAAACCCGGAACTACATACTTTCCTTTGGCATCATAGATTTCACCATCTCTGGCACCTTCCCAGGGAGAAAAAAAGCCGGAAATCTTACCATCTTCTATACACAAGTCTTTTCTTTCCATGCGTTTTTTATCCAGCCTGTAAATATATCCTCCTGTTATCCAGGTTTTCACTCCTGTCCCTCCAGTCCGGCTACAAATTCTGTGATTTTTATATTAATATCCGGGTGCCCTGTCAGCAGAGAAATCGGAAAATCCGATGTTGCTTTCCCGTATGCAGCTCTTCTGACAACTGCTCTGTGCCAGTTTCTGAAACAGGCCAGCCTGATCCTTTTGGAATGTGAAATCTCATACATACCGATAGTCACACAGCAACGAGGCATGTCTTCCAGCGCTCCGTTAAAATCCCCTATAGCATTCGCCGCCCTTGTTTCTTTAGTAATCTCAAGAATTCTTGTCTTCTGATTCAGGAATTCTTCTTTTGTCAAATCAGGATCCGCTTCATTAAATGCCACATGTCCGTTGATTCCAACACCCCCGAAACAAATATCCACTCCTCCAAGCTCTTCAATCAGCTGCGGAATATACTCCAGGTTCTTGGGATTGGGAAATACTCTCTGTTCTTCGGGCATAAGAAGTTCCTTTTTGATCTTTCCATAGACATTTTTCTGCATAAACCCACGGAAACTCAATGGATGCTCTGTACTAACCCAGTTTTTCTCATCATCAAGATATTCATCCATATTGATAAACCATACATTTTTCAAAGAGATCTCTTCTTGATTTATTGTATTGACAAAATAAGGATACTGACCCACAGGACCTACCGGACAAATAAAGACTGTCCTTTTACCCTGAAGATTGTTTTTTCTGATCTCCTCCGTCATCTCCTGTGCCATAGACTGAAACACGGCAGCATTATCTTCCATTACAATAACTGAAAGTTTCGGTCCGTTTTTCAAAAGTTCTTCTTTCCCATAGTCATAGTATATATGCTTCATTTGTCTCTCCATCCTTTCCATCGTTCTTTGTTACTCAAATTATATGATAATCCTACTGATATTTTCAACAAACTTTTGTTATAAATCCCCCTTTTTCATGTCTTATTTACGCAAACGTTATCCTAACTCAGCTTGCTTGTTCTGGTCATTTCAGCTATAATATATATATCTATTAACCATTATATTGTGAGGTTTGAATATGACTTTAAAAGAAATTGCCAAAGAAGCTAACGTATCCATCTCTACCGTTTCCCGGGTAATTAATCAAAATAACACAAAAGCCGCAAGTCCTCAAGTTCAGGAACGCATATGGGAAATTGTAAGAAAAAGCGGTTATACACCCAACAGTTCCGCTAGAGCGTTAAAACTTGGGCCAAATGTCCCTGTTTTAGAGACAAAGGCTAAGGCCATTGCCTGTTTTTATGCCAGAGGAGATGTGGCAGTCTCTGATTTATTCTTCTCTCATATTGCAAAGGCCATCGAACAAGAAGCCTTTAAGAGTAATTTTTTTATGAAATATTCCTTTACTGCACTTGAAATTTCAAATCCTGAGATTGTGTCAAGAATTGCAGCATTTCAAGTAGATGGTGCTGTAATTTTGGGACGTTATGATAAACAATTGCTCCAATTTCTAACGGAACATTACAAACATATTGTTTATGCCGGTTTAAATCCTATGGGTAACAAATATGACCAGGTAGTTTGTGAAGGTACGGATATCACCTTCAGCGCCATATCCTATCTTCATGAACTTGGTCATACAAAAATCGGGTATATTGGGGAACAGAACAATGAAGTGCGCTATACTGCTTTTAAAGAGTCACTGGAGAAATTAGGGCTGCCTTTCCTGCAAAAAAATACCGCTAACGTAAAACTTTCTTATGAGGGGGGCTATCAGGGTGCCCTTCATCTAATGAATGCAAAATCGGACATTACTGCTATATTCTGCGCTAATGATAATACTGCTATAGGCGTTATCAAAGCACTGAGAGAACGTGGATACCGAATTCCGGAAGACATTTCCGTTATAGGAGTAGATGATATTGAAACTGCACAATACCTTTCGCCAATGCTCACTACTGTACATATTCCTACAGAAGATATTGGACGCGTAGTAGCAAAAATTTTAATTGACCGCATCAACGGCGGACATAAGCTTCCTATGAAAATTGTGCTTCCCTTTTATATTGCGAAACGAGACACCTGCGCCCCGCCGTCTAAACATAGAAAAACCTTTACAACCCCGGATTCTCCCACCTGATCTATGACAAAAAGCCTTATAGAAAACTGTACTTCTTATACAGTCTCTATAAGGCTTTCTCTTTGGTATCTATTTTTCTGCCATAGACAATTTTATCTGCGTTCCTTTCACAGATAACAATACGGAATAACACTTATATTTAATCCGCCACAATATTCTGCAGCCATACTCCCTTTTTCACCAATATAAATCCAATGAGACATTTTATCATATCTCCCATCTGCACCAGTATATAGATTGCCACTACGGGCAGCAGGGTAAAATGGCTCAGAGAGAAGGCTATGGTCACACTCACTGCCCAGATGAACACACTGTCAAACAGGAAGGTGACAATTGTCTTTCCTCCTGAACGCAGGGTGAAGTAAGCGGCGTGGAGGAAGGCATTCTGCGGCATGAAGACCGCGGTTGCCATGATAAAGTATTTCGCCAGCTCCCTGGCCTCCTGGTTGGTGTTATAAAGCATGGGGAAAAGCGGCGCAAGAAGGAGCATCAACAGAGCCACACCGGTACAGCAGAATACGGAGAAGGCTATCATCTTCGTATCTGTATCCCGGGCCTCCTTCATCTTGCCCGCACCCAGAAGCTGTCCCACCACAATGGCCACGGAATCTCCCAGGGCTATAAATACTATGTTGAATACATTATTGATGGTATTGGCAATGTTCAGGGCAGCCACCACGTTTAATCCCCTGATGGAATAGCACTGGGTCAGCATAGCCATCCCGGCCGCCCAGAGAGCTTCGTTCAGAAGAAGGGGCGTACCCTTGATCAGAATTTTCTTCGTCAGCAGCGCCGGAACTTTCAGCGTGCGGTACAGCCCTTCAATATATTGGTTGACCTCTTTATGCTTGTGTGTCCAGTGAATGACAATGGCAGCCTCCACATATCTGGAAAGAACGGTCGCTATGGCTGCACCCCGCACTCCCAGTACCGGAAATCCGAATTTTCCGTAGATCAATATGTAGTTGAACACCAGGTTAATGACAACGGCCGTGATACCGGCCTTCATAGGTGTAACCGTCTCCCCGCACTCACGCAGAGTGCTGGCGTATACCTGAACCATCATAAACGGCGGAAGCCCTATCAGCATAATGTAAAGGTACTGTTTCCCGTAAGCAAGTGTAGCCGCCAGATTCTCCGCGCTGCCCTCCCCGTGAAGGTACATGCTGATAAGCTGTTCCCCTCCAATGAGGAAAACGATGACAGTGCCCACTGTAAGGATCAGAGCCATCCACAATTTATACCGGAAGGTATTGCGGATACCCTCATTATCCTTCTGTCCAAAATACTGTGCCGTAAATATACCGGCACCCGACACACCTCCGAAAATACAGAGGTTATAAACAAAGATAAGCTGGTTTACGATCGCAGCACCTGACATCTGCTCCGTACCGATTCTTCCTACCATGATATTATCCAGAAGACTGACAAAATTGGTGATGCCGTTCTGTATCATAATAGGTATGGCAATAGCCAGGATCATCTTATAAAATTTTTTATCTCCGATGAATTTCTTCATCACTCCGGTCTTTCCCATTTTTCTCTAAGCCCCCCTAAAATCAGCGATATACTACATAACTTACTACAGGAAATCTTCTTTGTAAAGAAAATAATTTGGAATATAATGACGATTTTTCGCGGGGATTTTCGTTAGAATAACAGGATTTGTTAAAAACTTCTGTATATGGAGAGATGCTTTTGGCCGGAGTTGTGTATTTTCTGTATATTAGGGCTAAATATGGCTTGCATCCCTTTCCTGTTTTCCGTATAATATAAGAAGTTCCAGGTATTGGATACGGCACATCATATATAAAATTTCCGGCCAGGTATGCCTACGGCATATCTGGTTTCTTATCCAATAACATATACCATAAATGGCATCCCGTAATTTATGGCACAGCAAGTGTGCCCCGTAAGGTATACCAAACGGTATAGAAAGGTGAGTGTTATGTTCCGCTTTATTCTTGTATGCATTGTAGTTGTAGGATTTCTTATTTTATCCATTCCGATCCTGCTGGTTGAATGGGTGATCGGTAAATTTAACCGGAGGGCAAAGGACATCAGCTCCCTGCGCATTGTCCAGGCAGTTTTCAGATGTGTCCTTAAGATTACAGGGTCTGATATCCAAATCATCGGCCATGAAAATGTCCCCCATGACACGGCAGTCCTTTACATAGGAAACCACAGAAGTTTCTTTGACATTCTTCTCACCTATGTCCTGTGCCCGGATCTGACCGGATATGTTGCCAAAAAAGAAATGGAGCCGATTCCCCTTTTGTCCAGCTGGATGAAATACCTGCACTGTCTGTTTCTGGACAGAAAGGATATCAAAGCGGGTATGAAGACCATTCTGACTGCCATTGATGAGGCGAAAAACGGCGTTTCCATCTGCATCTTCCCCGAGGGAACCAGAAATAAAAATGAAAGTGAACTGGATATGCTTCCCTTCCATGAAGGCAGCTTTAAGATAGCCACCAAATCAGGATGTCCTATTATCCCTATGGCGATCACCAATTCCGCTGAAATTTTTGAGGCACATTTTCCTAAGATCAAACCTGCTAAAGTGATCGTGGAGTATGGAAAACCCATTTATCCGGACCAGCTTTCAAAGGAAGATAAAAAACGTCTGGGGGCGTATACACAGGAAACTATTTTGAATATGCTGAAGAAACACAGGGAAGACTTCTGAAGGTAAAATTTTATAGTTTATACTGCAGTTTATCGTAAAAAACGCTGTTTCGGTTATTCTATTATTATAGAAGGAATACCGAGGCAGCGTTTCTGGATTAAACAGAAGAAAAATGCCGCAGAAGAGAGGGACAAAAGAATGATGAAGAAGAAAACATACAATATGCTGACAGACCCGCCCGGGCGCTCGCTGCTGTTTTTTGCGCTGCCTATGATTTTAGGGAATCTTTTTCAGCAGTTTTATAATATCGCAGATTCTGTGATTGTTGGAAATTTTGTTGGGGAACGGGCGCTGGCCGCTGTAGGTGCCTCTTATGCGATTACAAATGTATTTATTGCCATTGCTATCGGCGGAGGGATTGGAAGTTCTGTGATCATCTCCCAATGTCTCGGCGCAGGAAAGAAAGGCAAAATGAAGACAGCCGTATTCACCACGCTTATCAACTTCCTTGTGGTGAGTATTTGCCTGGGAGCGCTGGGACTTTTCCTGAATCACCGGATTCTGGGATGGGTGAATACGCCCAGAGAGGTTTTTTCGGACGCAGCGCTTTATCTGGCTGTATATTTTGCCGGGCTGCCGTTTTTGTTTATGTATAATGTGGAGGCGTCCATTTTCAATGCGCTGGGAGATTCCAGGACGCCGCTGTATCTGCTGATATTTTCCTCTCTGCTGAATATTTTCCTGGATATGTTGTTTGTCATACGGTTTCAGCAGGGGGTGAGAGGGGTTGCTGTGGGTACTCTGATTGCTCAGGGAGTGTCTGCTGTAATTTCGTTTGGGCTGCTTCTGCGGAAGCTGAAGAGGTATGAAACAGATGAACACTGGCGTGTATATGATGCCGGGCTTATGTTTTCCATGGTAAGGATTGCGGTTCCCTCTATTATCCAGCAGTCTATTGTGCAGATTGGGATTCTTCTGGTTCAGTCGGTTGTCAACAGCTTCGGAGCTTCTGTGCTGGCCGGTTATTCCGCGGGAATGCGAATCGAGTCTATCAGCATTGTGCCTATGCTGGCTATGGGAAATGCCATGTCCACCTTCACTGCCCAAAATGTGGGTGCCGGACAATTGGAACGGGTGAATAAGGGATATCGGATGTGTTATGCAGCGGTGCTGAGTGCCGGGGCATTTCTGTGTATTCTCTATCAGTTGTTTGGGAATGTGTTCGTCTCAGCGTTTTTGGACGCCGGAAACGGAAGTGCCGCTTTTCAGACGGGGCTGGATTATGTGAAGTTTCTTTCGTTCTTTTACGCTTTTATCGGGCTGAAAGCATCCACAGACGGACTGCTGCGCGGGGCCGGGGATGTGAAGGCTTTTACAGTGGCTAATCTTGTGAATCTCTCTATCCGGGTGATCGTGACAAATGTGTTCGCGCCGGTGTATGGCATTCAAGTGGCATGGATGGCTGTGCCTATGGGGTGGGCGGCCAATTATGTGATATCGTTTGGGTGGTATTTGACGGGGAAATGGAGGAGGAGATGGGAGACTGTTGGGGTAAGATGAAGTTTTGCTGAATGCGGGTATATATGATATAAATGAAAGACCTGGGTTTATCAGGGGGATACCGGTATTTCTCGGGTCTGCACTGCTGTTAAGATTGGTTTGAGGATTCCCTTCCACTATGGGGGTGGGGAATCCTCGTTTATTTTGATGGAACTATCTCCAGTGGTTATGGTACTTGATTATCTTTACGTGAGCTTTAAGACGGCCTATGATATTGATCATTCTACTAAGTTATTCATAGACTGCGTAAATAAAATGCAGGCGGTTCATTCCACCATAACTTTGCAGCGCTTTTTGCAGCATGCTATTCCAAATTTTAATATGTGATTTAGCCCGATTGCTTTTAGCTCTTCTGTATAGTTTTTCTCCTTAATTTGCCGCAATGCCTGTCTGCATCCCACCTCAAGGTTGGAGTCCTCAGAATATTTTAACTCTACCACAATGCCTAAATCTTTTTCTTCAATTTCTACAAGTATATCGCTGTAACCATCTCCGGATTCACGATTGGACCATACACCCCAGCTATCCTTAAATCCAAGCAGTCCCAGCAAAATCCCATGATAAAAATTCTCTTTTCTATATTTTCCCACAAAAGTATCTCTGATACTGATAGTTTTTCTAAGATAGGCATTAAAGTACATTTCCACTCCTGCTGCATCACCATTTTCAAATGCATCGCAGAACATATTTAATGTATCTCCATCTCTCTTCGTCATATCCTGGAACCATTCCATAATCTGTCTCGTAAATATCTTTCTCACTTCCTGGTTAGGAATTACCAGGTTAAATATATCATCATCAGATTTTCCCTGCTGTGTCAGATACCCTGTAGTAAACAGAACACTCCATATATTATCTGTATCGCTGTACAATTCACGATAGGTTAATTCCTGCCGGATTTCTTTTCTAACTGCTTTCCCCTCAACCAGGCGCTCAATCTCACGTTTTGTTGTATTGCTTTCCGCATTTTCTATAAAGTATCTGACAGACTGATTGCTGCTGGTATTGGACCAGTAATCCTTTGGCTGTACTTTGGGATCAAATCTGAGTTCATCACAATAGCATATCACATCCCAGGGACAATAAACATGAACATCACCAAAACGATAACCGTCATACCAATCCTTTATAGTTTCATAGGACGCAGTAAGTCCATAGTATTCCAAAAGTTCTCTTACTTCTTTATCTGTAAATCCAAAGTATTCATCAAACCGGACATCCGTGATGGAAAGCACTTTCATATTATTCAGCCCGGTAAAAATGCTTTCCTTTGACACCCGCAGACAGCCTGTTAACACAGCAAACTGCAGGCTGTCGTTAGTTTTTAATACCTGCTCAAACAGATTGTGTATCAACATAATCATCTCTTCATAATAGCCATTATCAAAGGCCTTTGCCAGGGGGACATCATACTCGTCAATCAGTATAATGACTTTTTTGCCATAATGTTTCTGCAGCAGCATGGATAGCGTCTGCAGACTTCCCATCAGCAGCGTGTCTGACATAGTAAAACCCTGCCTGTTGCTTTCATCCACTGCAGTCAACTGATTGTACTGCATTTTTTCTTTCTCGTTCAGGTTATTGCTTTCGGATAAAAAATAGAACCTCAGCGCTTCATTCCCAATAATGGAACGCATCATATCCCGCGCAGCTGCAAAATCTATGCCGTTTACACCTTTCAAGCTAATTGAAATAACTGGAAATGTGCCCATATATTCTTTGCAAAGGCTTGTTTCTTTTGAAATTTCCAATCCATTAAATAACTTTTCTGTATATGTTATGTCACCCTCAATGTCCAAAAAGCTTTTCAACATACTCATGTTAAGGGATTTGCCAAAACGTCTGGGGCGTGTAAAGAGATTTACTTCTCCCCAATTATATAGAAGGTCTTTGATCAGACCTGTTTTATCAATATAATAAAAATCTTCTGTCCGAATTTTTTCAAAGTTCTCTATTCCAATTGGGAGTTTCTTTTTTATTGCTGTATTCATCTTTATGCTCACCTCTTTCTGCAAGGTCTGGTCACTAAATTTGAATTCACGCTATTGCGCAGGTGATGACAAAATTCAAACAATTCAAACTTTTCTTTGATAGAGGCAAGACATTTCAATCCACACCACCGCGTAGATAGTGACATAGTAATGTATACCAGAATCATGACCGATTCCGATTTCAATCCACACCACCGCGAAGGTGGTGACAGCAAAAATGCCCAAATTTCATAGCTATTTTTGTATAAAACTCCTAATTAATAGACTCTTTCACACTAATCTCACCACCCCTTTCCCTTCTATTCCTCCTTTTTCCATCACCCAACACCCCAAAATATGGTGCGAATCTCCCAATGTTTTTCTGTTCACTTCCTATTCGCACTAGAAAATCAAAGTCGAGTCCGCTGCTATCCCCCTGTCAACTCCCATATGCTCCACTTTAGTCTTATAGTTATTCCCCAAATAATAAAACCTGAGGCTGTCAACTTCCTTATCAATAATATCCCCCAATACAGCCTTCAATGAAACACACTGTGTGTTATCAAGAATGCATTCAAAAACAGAATTCTGCACCCGTCTTCCATAATTAACACATTGTTTTGCAACCTTTCTTAGACGTCTTTTCCCGGCATCTGTCTCAGTATTTACATCATATGTAATCAAAACCAGCATCCTCTCACCTACTTCCAGAAAAATGGCGGGTACTCATCTAAATCTTCCCTCAGATAACGAGCCAAAAGCATTGCCTGGGCATATGGTATCATTCCCCACTCCACTTTATCACCCAAATACGGATGTGTGATAACATCTTTCTTTTTATTCTGCCACTCTGTCAGCAGCAGCTTCCTGCATTTATCACTGATCAATACCGCGCCATCTTCCTTAACAGAAAAATCCTTCTTATTCACCATCTTTCTATTGATCATGGTGAGCACAAAACGATCCACTAAGACAGGCCGCAGTTCCTCCATCATATCAAGTGCCAGCGAAACCCTTCCGGGCCTATCTGTATGCATGAATCCCACATACGGGTCCAATCCCACACATTCCAGTGCCGAAGCGCACATGTTCGTCAGCAAAGTATAAAAGAATGAAAGCATTGCATTTACATTATCTAATGGTGGTCTCCGGTTTCTCCCTTCAAACTTAAAGTCTTTTTTCTGCTGTAAAATCAGTTCATTAAACACACCAAAATAAACGCTTGCCGCTTCCCCTTCATATCCTCTCAACTGTTCCATACTTGTACAGCTCTTCACATAATTTAAGGACTGCTGCAAATTGACAGAGGCACGTTTTACCTCCTCAACATCAATCTGAAGTGCGTGATCCCTTATTGCTCTTTCAAGAACCCACCGGGAATTATATATTTTCCCTAAAATGCAATTACGGGCAATTACAAGACTTGCCTCATCTTCTTCGGAAACCTTGTACTGCTTCTTTCTCAAAACAACATTTCCTCTAACATTACCAGTCACTCTTGCCAGGAATCTGCCCTGGGGTGTCATAAAACAAAGTGAAATATTTCTTTCCGCACATCCTCCCATAAGTGCCGGGCTTGCACCTCTGTAGCCAAAAGAAACAATGGCTTCCAGATTATGCAGCGGAACTCTTCCCACTTCCTTTTCCTTATCAAGCACCACTACATTTTCTCCATCCAGGGAAAGGTATCCGTCGGGAGAGGTGATATATAACGTATTCAGCAATTTCTTCATTTGTCATCCTCCCCAATGGCAGATTTTATATATTCTTTTACTGAAGCCGCTTTTCCTAATTTCGGCAGACAGATGTCTTTCAGGGAACATGCGTTACAGCTTTTCGACCATTTAACCTTTGGGGTATATTTTCTGTCAAAATACTGATGCATTTCTGAAAACATGGTTCTCACCTGTTCCTTCAACTCATCGGTAAATTCTATTCTTTCCCGCCTCTTTATCTCTCCATAGAAAACGGCTCCCTCAGCGATCGTACACGACAGCATTTCCTCCAGACACATAGCCTGGGCTGTCAACTGGAGAATATCTATCTGCGTATCTTTCGGTTTCCCCCTTTTATACTCAACGGGATAGACCTGAAAGGTCCCTCGGTGCCCGTGAAGCGTGATTCCCTCCTCAGCCCGACGGAATTCCACAATATCACATACACCGCTGACCCCCATCTCCCTGGAATGTACGGGCAGCCCTCTGCTGATTACCACATCATTCCTTTTCTCTGAAGAATATGTGTCATGTGCTCTCTTATGAAGTAATTCCCCCTCCACAGTCCGGACATTTTCCTGCCACTGCTGCTCAACATGTATTAATGCCCACTGCCTTCTGCAAAAAGCAAAATGCTGGATTCCTGAGAGCATCAGGTAATCCTCTTCTTTATATTCCTTCATATTTTTCTTGAAATCTCCACTGTTTCCGGAATCTGATCTTCATGGATTTCAACGCTGTAATCCTGATATTTTCTGGGATAAATCACATCCTCATGTTTTCTGACCTCAACTGCGTCAAATAATTTATATGCCGGACAGTCTCCGAATTCTTTGCTGTGTTTAAAAATAATAAGCTCACGCACCGCCATCTTTCCTCTGGCGGCAGAATGATCGATCTCAAACATATTGATAATGGCCTCCCAGAGAAGTTCCAGATCATCCTCTGTAAATCCGGTCACCTTTCTGGCCAGGTTCGCTGAAATATATCCTTCCATTCTGTAAAGCGCATATGGAATAATATTCTTCCTTCCCATCTCTGTGCTCTTATTTTCTGCATCCTTTTCTGTTGTGATCGCAACGCGGGTTATGGTCACTTCCTGACTCACGACCGGGTCAATACTCCTGGCAAATCCAAGCTGTACAGGGCCTCTGACCTGCCCGCAGTTGAGGGCAGCTTTTACAAATGTGGTCATGACAGCTCCAAACGTACGGATATCAAAGAAGTTGCCGCACATAAAATCGCGTATCTTTTTATCCACATCCGGATCCTTCTTCTTTAACTCCTTGATTTCCTTCTCATTTGTCTTCAAATATTCGTAGGCGGTATTATCACTCCGATTAAGCGGTATATCCTCTTTAATATAAATTTTATACCCTTCCTCTTCTTCCTTTACTGCCTCCACATAATTTCTTATCTTTCTTTTGATACACACATCTGTGACAATCCCATATCCGCTTTCCGGATCGATACGGGGCAGATTACCTGCATCCGGGTCCCCGTTTGGATTTCCGTTTTCCACATCAAATAAAATCACGAACTCATACCTGTTTTTAATTATCTCTGACATCCTGTGCTTCCTCCTTATCCTTTTTCTCATAACGTTTTTGGTTCTGATGATAATATCCCAGTATGAACATTCCCTGTTCTTCCAATGAAAGCCTTCTGGGACAGGGAACCATCTGCTCTTCTGTTACCGGCATTTTATCCTGCAGTTCGCCCAGCAATTTCTCAAAATAAACAACTTTACCATGGTTAGAAATCTTTCTGATATGGCTGTTCTTTAATTTGAACAATACAGGGAAAATGGCTGCCGGTGTGGCACAGGCTGAATTAAAATATTTGTCCTTGATAGTCGCATTGATTCCCGGGTTTGCCTCTTCCTGAATTGCTTCCAGCACCGCAAATTCCCGGCCCAGTGTATAAGCTACATTTTTGCTGTTCTCGTTCAGACTCACAGTTATCTCCTCCTCCTTATCATATCCATTACGGATCAAATACGCCTTGATAATAGATGCCCTGCCCTTTGTGATCTTATGTATATGGCTGTCTTTATCATCCTGCTCTGCCCTGATCCTGCCCATTACGCCCTGGAACAGGGATGCCGGATACTGCCCTCCGGAAATGATTGCCCGGTATACAGCTCCGGCCATATTTGCGGTTGGCTTCTTATCCCTGGATTTTTTATTTACGGTTTCCTGAAGCATACGCCAGACACCCATATAACGCATTTCATCTGCTGCCGGCCGTACAATATCCATCCTGTCATAATGTTCTTTCAAATGTCTGAGGATGTTTCCGAAACTGTCCTGGTAGAAAAAACGCACTGCAATCCTGGCCGCATTCGGAGCAAGTCCCAGGATATAAAAACGCTGGTCCAAGGACAAACTTCCTTCCACTTCCTCCACGACAATAGGCTTACCCATTTCCAGACTATTAAACACACCCGCTACAATCGCCTGATTGTCAACTGTAGGTTCAACCGCTCCGCCGAATATATTTTGATATATTTCTTCACCATCCTCAGCCCAGTATACAACTGTTGTATCACCGATCTGGCTTGTATGGGACTTATCCGCAAGGAGATGATTAAGGGCTGTTGTATATGCATATGCCGCATAGGTCCCCACAGGCGCATTGTAGCCCTGTTCTTTCCCGAAAGACTCAAATGCCGGTGCGTTAAAAGATACAAGTGCCGCACCGCTGGACTGTGCCCCCGGCACTCCTTTGATCAACCCATGAATTCTGGATATTTCTGTCTTCTGCCCGGTCACAAGACAGATTCCTTCATTGTCCGTTTCAGCGCCGTCTCTGTAGATTTCCCAGGCTTCTCTCACATCATAATCATTCTGCACCCAGTCACCATCTACACAGAAGATCAGATTTGCCCCGGCTATCATCTCTTCCAGGCTATCTGCAAGCGCAGGATGTTCTGCGGCACCGCCCGGATTCCAGCTTTCAAAAAAATTCCGGACTGCGGCAGCAGCGTTTCCTTCCACCCCATCCAATATTTCCAAATGTTTTTTCTTTGCCGCAGCGAAACATTCTTCTGAACGCTTAGGTTTCCCTTTATTATCGATTCCCAGGAAATATCCCGAATTATCACACAAAAAGTTAGATGATACCCCGGAAGAACGCGTCACCATCTCGGGCACTCTCAACAGCTGCGGCTCCATTACCGTTTTCTTGCCCTTCTGCTTTTCTAACTTAAGAGGAATCACGCGTAAAAGCTCACCTTTTTCAGAAATATCCAGCGCAAAGGAGACTTTGGCTGTACACCATCCCGGGCTGGTGATTTTCTCTTTCTTTTCCAATGCCTCATAATATCTAACCAATGACTGCAGGATCATCTGACCACCTCGCAATCCCGTACGTCAAGTACACCATTTTCCATGACTGCCCTAAAAAACATAGGGGTGATATCCTCCGGGTTCGAGTAGTCAAAATCATACAGCATGTACCCTAAATCCTTTACTGTATCCGGATAAGCCGTCTCTACCGCCTCTTCCTCAAAAAGCTCAAAGTTCACCGGAAATTCCCTGCATCCGAAATACGGCATATGATAACATTGCCCTCTGCGCAGACGCCTCATAATAATGTCCTTAAATTTGCCGCAGTTGTCCGTCTGATTTGCCTGGTCAGTCATGTCAAAATGCGCCTCAATCACATATTCCACATCCTGCAGCAGAATGGCAGCCCTCTGTACGATCTCTTCCTTAGTGCTCAGGTACAACGGTTTATTTGCCCCATTTATAACACTCAATACATTTCCGGCCTGCACTTTGCTTTTTACTTCATTACGTCGGATACTGGTAAACTGTATGGGTTTTCTGACGTAAATCTTGTCTATCACCCAGCGAAGGCCGGGATGCCAGTAGATGGCTTCCAGAATCCCTCTTGCAGCCGACGGTGTAATGACATCGTAACTGCAGCGCTCAACTTTCATTTCCGGCCGGGAAAACAGTGCCCTGTCCCCCCAGACTCTTACGCGCACACCATGGCTCATGTCTCTCCTCCTCCCGTTAATCTATTGGAATCTATATTCTGAGTTCTGCCTGCATACCTGGTATGGATGCTGCCGGGATCACACTGCAGAAATCTATTTTTCTGTCCGTAATCACCCAAACAATGCATCTCCTCTCTCGGCTTTGACAGTCAGGCCTCTGTCTTCTGTGTAAAACTCTTTGCTGCGCAGCACATAGAAATCCGTGTCAATATCTGTGCACAGCGCTTCCAGCATACCCGCCCCGTCCAGATTATTGAAATCATTTTCATAAACATTTACACAATACTGCCCTGCAGCCCTGAATAATTCCCTGGAATGTTCTCCCCTTCTCAACCGTTCCGCAATATCTGCGGCTTCCTCCTCCATATCCACCAGAATCGTCTTGGTTTCTGATTCAATAATATGGAATTTACCTGCCACATCTGCAAACGGAAAACTAAAAGACGGGATTCCCTTTTCAAAATCCTCAAGAATACTTTTGGTATCCAGACCTTCTCCCCGGAAACGGTAAAGTCTCTTGAAATATTCGTGGATTGCCTCCGGCGATGTGATGTCTTCATATTTTCCCGTAATTTGTTTCGCTACAGATATGGGCAGCTTCAACTGCGCAGGAATATGAATATCCTCATCCTGCTCCAGGGTGAAAACCATTGTATCACAATCCACTCTGTTCCTGTTCCCCTCCCTATTGCATCGGCCTGCTGCCTGAATCACAGAATCAATTCCGGCAAGCTCCCTGAAAACAGAGGCGAAGTCAAAATCAACACCGGCTTCTACCAGACTCGTTGCAATCAGCTTACACGCCCTTCCATCCTTCAGCCTCTCTGTTATTTCTTTTAATATCCTTCGTCTGTGCGCGGGATACATATAGGTGGATAGGTGATATACATCTTCTCCCTTCAGGGATTCAAAGACTCTCTGAACACGTTTTCTGCTATTTAGGACGCATAATACCTGATCTTTTTCTTCAAGATATGAAATCAGATCTTCCTCTGATATCTCACCAATATTTATGACTTCTGTTCTTTTGAAGAACTCATACTGTCCCTTAACATTTGGGCATATCTCCTCTGCTTTCATAAAGTCCGGGAAAAAATCTTTCAGTGCCGGCTGTGTCGCTGTGCACAGAACCGCGGTACAGTGATAATTATAGATCAGTTCACTTATTGCCCGGATGCATGGCTTCAGGTAATTCACCGGGAGCATCTGCGCCTCGTCGAAAATGATAACGCTATTGGAAATGTTATGAATTTTACGACATTTAGAAGATTTATTTGCAAAGAGGGATTCAAAAAACTGGACGTTTGTGGTGACTACCACCGGTTTATCCCAATTTTCTGCCGCCAACTGCATGTTTTCCAGTTCCTCGGTATTGTCACAGACTACACTGCAGTGGTTTTCCAGGACATTCCTGCTGCCCAGGATTTCTTTAAAGACCCGGGCGTTTTGTTCTATGATGGACGTATAGGGAATGACGTAAATAATACGTTTCAGATTATGCTCTCCTGCATGCTGCAGGGCAAATGCCAATGACGATATGGTTTTGCCTCCACCGGTGGGAACTGTCAGCTGATAAAGCCCCTGCTGCTTTTTACCTTTTTCCAGACACGCCCGCAGAATGGCTGAACGTCTTCCATCCACTGTATTTTCATCATAATTTGTCAGCCAGGAGGCTATATGCTCATACAGCCTGTCAAACAACTGCTCTATAGAATCATAATTTCCTCTGGTATTGCTCTCCGGCCTCATAAAATGCTCCGTATCCAGATAATCTGCATCTACCAGACAGGAAAAGAGCATACGGATAAAAAAAGCTGCGCTAAACCCTCCTCGTCCTATAGGTTTCAGCGGCAGGGCCGGAAATGCCGGTATTTCAATCTCTTCCTTAAAAGCCTGATAATCTTTCAGTTCTTTTTTCATTCTTCCATAAAATGTTGCCGGTTCTGCAGGTGAACCGCCGTCTGGCAGACCGGAATGATGACCGGCTACACAATATGCCTGCATGACATTTTTATTGCGGTATAGTTCCTGAGCACCCGCAGTTGCATGATCGACTTTCGCACCTCCGCGCAGACGCTTCTGAAATTCAGCGGAATATTTTCCGATATCATGAACCAGACCACAGCCGTACCCCCATTCTTCACTGTCAAAAGAAGCTGCAAATTCAGCGCTTAATTTAGCGACTCCCTCCAAGTGTTCTCTGATGGTCTGTTCTCTTAATTTATCATCACTTATATGGGCTAAATACATTTATCTTCCTCTATTTTATCTCTCGGTTACATTTCCATTATACACCATGTATACATTTTGCACAATATTTATTGTATTTCATTGCTGTATTACGTCACTTTTACTATATTAATCGTGTACTTATTCAAAATTGAGTGTTTGGTGGTCTTTGATATTTATTATATAAGCAGAATTGAGGAATACGCCCGGAAACAAACAGATAAATGCCCCTTCATAAAGCCAAAGACATTCTGCAGTGCCTATAAAGTCCACTGCTATTCCGAAGAAATGAAAAGATGTGATAAAGAAGTGATGAAATATGCCTGACTCAGAATGCTGTTCCATCATCCTGTTTTTGCCGTCCTGCATGGATATGTAACTTCAAGGCAAAACACAAAGAGTAAAAAACACAAATGCCAACAGATGAACCCGCCTGCAGACCATATACGGCAGATTCATCTTTTTTTACAGACATCCATTATCTTTTTACATATCCAGCATCCTAAATATACCCCTAAGGTATTATGGATCATGTCATCCCACTCAAAAAGCCCACGTTTTAATACTAACTGTAAAAATTCAATACAAAATGACACTGACAGTCCTGCCGCGGTTATCCTCATCACCCCAACACGTCTGCCAAATGCCGCGTACAGCAGCACTCCCATGGGCATCAGCAGAAGCACATTCAAAAATATTTCCTCTGCCATGGATACGCTGCGATACTGTATGGTAAAAACATAGGACCAAAAAGGCATCAGTTCATATTTCATTTCCGGATAAGGATTCCGTGAGAAAACGGTGGACAAAAAAACAATATACAACCAGACAAATACACCTGCTATACAGACTGCCTGCCCTGTCTTTATTATTTTTCTTTGTACCATGAAGATGAGGACAGCAGCCAGCAGGATACTTAGAATCAGGAACAATACAATCTGCTTCTGCGATATCTTCGGAAAATGATTATTGAATATTTCTATTAAGTCCATATATCTGACAACTGCCTTTCTTCTGCTGCTAATGCGCAGATTTTTTCCTGCTTCATGTAAATAAATTCCTGTGACAGCTTTATTTTTATTTTACTCCTGGTTTTTAGATAATAAACAAAACAACGTGGGAATAACTGCAAATTTTTCAGTTCTGGATTTTACTTTTAACCCCGCCTCTATAAATTATACGCCGGAGTGATATTTAGAAAATCTCTTCCATTTTAACGTCTGGTCATCACGATGTCAACTTTTCATAAAAGCACATCACTTTTCAGCATTGTCCGCATATAACAGTCCATCTCTTCGCACTTACACCAAAATCATATTTTATTCTGCAGTATATAACACAGCAGACAACATTACCCCCAAATGCATGAATATGCAAAAATATTTATAAGCCTTCCTTAATTTCCATCATTACACCTTACTTTTATCCACTAATCTGCAACAACAGTAGCATAAAATAGTAATAAATGGTATACTGAAACAAAATATAAAAGGAAGTGTACTCATGATTTTCCATAAAACACCCCCTATTTTGCCATTCACAGCCCGAATCCGCCAATCATGCCTCCGACAAAATCAATGGCCCCCTCCCCAAATGTAAATACCGCAGGGATATTAATACACAGCCGATAATCTACGGCCTATCATACCAAGGAGAATTTCATATGACAGAGAAATTGATCGTAAAAAATCTTGTAAAAGAATACGACGGAGAACAGGTTCTAAAATCCCTTTCCTTCGTAGTAAAGGAAGGGGAATTCCTCAGTGTCCTCGGCCCCAGCGGCTGCGGCAAAACAACACTGTTAAGAATCCTCATCGGTCTGGAATCCCAGACTGCAGGAGAAATACTGCTGGACGGAAAAGACATAAGCAAGCTTCCCGCATCCCAGAGAGGAATGGGAATCATATTCCAAAATTATGCCTTATTCCCCAATATGACAGTTCTGGAAAACGTAGAGTATGCCCTGAAGATCAAACCTGAAACAAAAGCAGACTCAAGAAAACGTGCCGAAAGAACCTTAGACATGATTGGCATGAGTGACCAATTGAACAAAAAGCCCCATCACCTCTCAGGAGGCCAGCAGCAGAGAGTTGCAATTGCCCGCACTCTCGCCTTAAACCCATCCATTGTTCTGCTCGACGAGCCGATCAGCGCACTGGATGTTGAAAATAAGGAGATCATGAAGAGGGAACTGAAAGACATTCAGAAAAAATTCCATTCCACAATGATCTATATCACCCATGACCAGGAGGAGGCTTTCTTCCTGTCCGACAGGATCATGGTAATGAGCAACGGGACGATTGAACAGCTGGACAGCCCTCTGGAAATATACAATAACCCTGCGAATGAATACATCCGAACCTTTGTGGTAAACCATTTAAACCAGAAATTTGATTCTTTATCAAAATGTATCGGCAGATTGTAGGACGGAGGAGATATGAAGAACAGAACCTTTCAGAGCCTGAAACTTTTCATAGGCATATTTTTAATTCTGCATGTTTTATGCCCGATCATCGCCTTAGCTACTCATATTTCCTATGGTGATATCAGTGAAGTCCTGTCAAGCGCACAGTTTGCCCCAATGCTTTGGAATTCATTTCTTTCATCGCTTGTGACTACTATTGTCTCTGTAAGCATTGCCCTGCTTCTGGCATGGTGTGTCAACAGGTCAAATATCCGGCATAAGGGTGTATGGTCCGTGATATTCACGCTGCCAATGCTGATCCCGTCTATTTCCCATGGTATGGGGCTGACACTGTTATTTGGTGACAATGGCTTTTTTACAAATTTAACCGGGATCAACATCCATTTATATGGATTGACGGGAATTGTGATCGGCGCAACTTTGTATTCCTGCCCGATGGCATTTTTAATGCTGACAGATATCTTTCAATATGAAGATTTTACGGTATATGAGATGGCAGATGTGCTGGGGCTTTCTAAGAAACAGCAGTTAAAGGCAATTACACTTTCAAATCTTAAAAAACCGTTAATCTCCGCTTTCTTCGCCGTGTTTACCGTCGTATTCACGGATTATGGTGTGCCGTTAATAGTAGGCGGGAAAATGATGACTCTGCCGGTCTATATGTATCGGGAAGTTATTGGTCTGCTTGATTATTCAAAGGGCGGAATCATCGGGGTCATTCTGCTGATTCCGGCAGTGATCGCCTTTATTATTGATCTGTTAAATAAAGATAACGGGACAAACAGTACAATCACGAAACCGTATGTGATTGGGAAGAACAGGAAACGAGATATTTTTTCCAGGATTGTATGTGTTGTAACTCTTGTTTTGATCAGCCTTCCGATTATTACGTTTGTCATTTTGAGTTTTGTGAAACAGTATCCTGTAGACTTTAGTTTTACCTTTGACAATATAACGGAATCTCTGGATCTGGGGATTGGCGGGTATCTGCTGAATTCGCTGTTTATCGGGCTGACGACAGCTCTGGCCGGTACATTGATTACATATTATGCTGCATTTGTGACGGCGCGCTCAGGGAAAAACTTTTCTTCCATGGCTATTCATTTGATTTCTCTGGTTTCCCTGTCATTTCCCGGTATTGTGCTGGGTTTGTCCTATGTACTGTTCTTTCAGGGAAGCTTTGTTTATGGAACGATCGCTATTTTGATCACAGTAAATATCACTCACTTTTTTGCATCGCCGTATCTGCTGGCTTATAATTCGCTTTCTAAGTTTAACAGTAATCTGGAGGATGTCGCGTATTCTCTGGGAATCTCTAAGATGAAAATGCTGGTTGATGTGTACATGCCGTGTACAAGAGGAACGATTCTGGAAATGTTCAGTTATATTTTCGTAAACTGTATGGTGACCATTTCGGCGATTTCCTTCCTGGCGAATTTCAGAAATATGCCGCTGGCACTTCTGATCCCGCAGTTTGATTCTCAGTCACTGATTGAACCTATTGCATTTATTTCCATTATTATTTTGCTGGTCAATGTAATTGCAAAGGGCGTGATCTATTTCCTGAAAATGTATTTTGCAAGGAAGGAGAATTGAGGGATGAAGAAAATATTAGCGGGGTTAGTTGTTGTAATCATGGTTTTATATTTTGCGATAAATAAGCAGGAAAGCAATACTTTAGTGATTTATTCTGCGCTGGAGCAGTACAGGAATGATGATCTGAAGGCTCATCTGGCCGAGAAATTTCCGGATTTGAATGTGCAGATCATGTATATGCCCACTGCTAAGGTTGCTGCTAAGATTCAGACAGAGAAAGAACACTCCGATGCGGACATTGTGCTGGGGGTTGAGACCGGGTATATGGAGAAAATGAAGGACTCACTGGCTGATGTGGCAGAATATTCACATTTGGATTATATTGACGGTATGCTGCCGGAGCATGGGAAGTATTTGATATGGGAAAGTTATGGGGGTGGATTTGCGGTAAATACGGAGATTTTGAAGAAATATGGGATTGCGGAGCCGAAGACTTACGAGGACTTACTGAAACCGGAATTTAAGAATAAGATATCTATTCAAAATCCAAAATCCAGTTCTACGGGGTATAATTTCTATCTGAATCTCAGGAATATATGGGGGGAGAAGAAGACGCTGGAGTATTTTGATAAGCTGAATGATAATGTGAAACAGTATTCCGAGTCGGGTTCCGGTCCGGTGAAGCTGCTGATCCAAGGGGAGTGCGCTGTGGGTACGGCGCTCACTTATCAGGTGGTGACGGAAATCAATAATGGCAATCCGCTGAAGATGATCTATCCGAAATCCGGGTCGCCGTATTCGCTGGATGGGGTTAGTGTTGTGAAGGGGAAAGATGATAAGGGGGATGTGAGGGATGTGTTTGAGTATTTGGTGAATGAGTATTTGGTTTATGATAAGGACCATTATAATCCGGGAAAAATATTGAAGGGGCAGAAAAGTGAGATGGAGAATTATCCGGAGGATATTAAGTATGCAGATATGACGGGGATTGATGATTTGGGGTTGAAGGATGAATTGCTTGGGAAGTGGAAGTATTGAGGGGATTATAAAATGGGAAGGAGTTCAGCAGGGCGATGGCCCTGCTGAAACTGTTTTCAGGATTCTTTTATTGATGTAAATAACGATAGATTAGTGCATACTGCACGGAGTTTCAGTGCACACTTTCCGACGATAGCGTGCATCCTTTCCGCTACATAGTGCATTCCTATATTGGATATACTGGTGCGGTGAAACCGCTGTTCCGGAAAACTGGAAACCGCCAGTCCGGTAAATGGAAACCGTTAATCCGGAACAGGGTACCGCTATTAAGTACTTACTGAGTGCGAGTTTACTCGCTTAATGCCGGATCCAATCCATATACCTCCCGCATAGACCGATAGTTTACTGAATCTGTTGGAATGATATTGATCTTATAGGCATCATGTTTAATGCGGTCGAGGATTGACTCCGCAAGAGGACTGTCATCGCCTCCAAGCTGGTCGTGCCATCCACTCTGATCGTACTGCGAGCAGAAGATCGTGGATGAGTTCCTGCGTCTTCGATGAAGAAGTTCCAAAATATCATGCTGTTCAGACTCTGTCGGCCTGAGAAGGAGCCATTCATCAATGATCAGAAGTACAGGATTGCCATACTTGGCTTGTACTTTTTTATAAGTGCCGTCATTACGTGCCATTTCCAGGTCAAGAAGTAGGTCAGGAAGACGGACATATTTGGTTTTAAAACGCTGCTTGCATGCTTCCATGCCAAATGCGCAGGCCATATATGTCTTTCCGCTTCCGGTGGCTCCGGTGATGAAAAGATTTCGATGTTCTGTAATGTACTCACAGGTAGCCAGTCTTTCAATCATAGTGCGGTTAAGTTTGCGCCCGGATAAATAGTTGATATCAGAAATGTGGGCTTCAGGCTGATCAAATCCGGCATTTCGGATCAGACGTTTCAGGCTGTTGCTTTTCCGGTTGCTGTACTCAATATCAACCAGCATCGCAAAACGGTCCTCGAAAGCAACTTCTTTCATTTTGGGGTCATCCAGTTGGGTACGGAAAGCGTCAGACATTGCTGTCAGCCGCATTTCAATCAGTTTATCCATTGTACTTTGTGTAGTCATAATTCCTTACCTCCGATAGTAATCAGCGCCTCTTGTGAGCGCATGGTTGTTAGTTGCGGGTGTGGATGGCTGCTCCTTATTGGCTGGATCTACCCTGTCATTTCCAGTATCAAGGATGTTCTTGATGCTTTTATAGCTGGGTGTTGCCGTAAAGGAAAGAGCCTTTTTGCAGGCCGCCTCAAGGCGTTCAACAGAGTACTTGTCTGCAAGCTTTAAAAGCCCCATACAGCTTCTGTATGACTGTTGCTCCACACGTTTGGAGGTAAGGATGTTATCTATTACTTGGTAGGTACTATTACCGATACGTTCCGCCCATTTGCGGAAACGATCTCCATTCCATTCGAGGTATTATTGGTGGGAAACCGGCATATGGTCGGTAATTGTGCTGTATTGTCCCTTTCACCCATAAAGCCGGCGATGGGATGCGATACGGTTGTTATTGTAAAAAATCTCAATGGTCTTATCTGTAACCCGCATATCGACTTTGCGCTTTATATATTCATGCGGAACTGAGTATAGCATTCCGGCGCAAGATATGTGATAATTGAACTGAACGGTGGCTTGTTTCCATTCTGCCAGTTCATAAGGGGCAACAGGTAAGGGCGCCAGCAATGGCAGTTCTTCGTCGCGGAAGATCTCGTACCGGCTGCCCTCTTTCTTTTGAAATGGACGGCGGCTGAATGTTTCCAGCTTTTTTCGTATAGCCTGATTTAATTCACCCAAAGAGAAGAACTGTTCATTGCGTAGGGCTGCGGTGATCCATGTAGAAATATTTCCTACACAGCCCTCGGCATTTGGCTTGTCCTTAGGGGCCCGGACACGGGCGGGGATGATGGCAGTGCTATAGTGTTCAGCCATTTCCTGATAAACAGTATTGATCCGCTGGTCTTTCCAGCCTTTGTTATGGTCAACCGCTGTACGGCAGTTATCAGGCACCAGAATCTTGGCAACCCCGCCGAAGTATTCATACCTATGTACATGGGCTGCAATCCAGGAAGGCTGCTTTTCGTCGATGAACGCTTCAACATAAGGATACTGGCTGTAAGTCATAACACCGACAAAAAGATAAGCATTGATGATCTCTCCTGTATCAGGATTAGTGATGTAGGCAGGATCCCCTGCCCAATCAACCTCTACCTGTTCTGCAGGTTTCCGGTTGATGTGCATGGTTGCCCGCCGTTTTAGTTCGTCTTGTTGGATATAATAACAAAACTGTGAATATATCAGCGGTTCGTCGCCGGCAAGGCGGCATTCTTCAAGGTATTCTGTCCACAGAAGTTTTTTATTAACTCCATTGCGGAGCAGTTCCTTGCGGATGTGGGCATAATCCGGCATATGTTTGTTGGTATGAGCCTGCTTCCCGTTCGGTTTTGGAAACAGCAACTGCTCAATTACAGGGTCAGTCTGATCTGCATCAAGTGGCCACGAAATATTTTGCTCCCGGGCAGCCTTTAGAACCTTATTGACAGTTTTCTTTGAGACACCGCAGCTGAGCACGATATTGGTTTGGCTGAGATTCAGACTGGCAAGTCTGATAATCTCTCGGTACTTAGTCATAAAAGATGACCTCCTTCAAATGTATTTACGCCATAGACGTATGAATACATTATAAAGGACTCGCAGTAGCGGTTTCCGCCAGAACGGAATAACGGTTTCCATCAATCCGGAACAGCGGTTTCCAATCTCCGGAATGGGGGTGTAAAATCATCCGGAATACTCAGGGGGCACCCGGGAGCACGTTTATCACTCATAATGAAACCTCTAAATATAGTGAATTTCTATCTCCTATCAAACGGAGTGTAGCAAAAATCTATTTACTATACATTATGAGTTCAAAAACGTAAATGGTAAAGCTACCCAAGATTTAAGTGCTTACGATAATGCTACGCTTTCCTTCCGTCATTTGTACTCTGTGTACTGGTTTCTTTTGTCTTGCCATAATAAAAGGCCCTCCTATGATTTTTATTTTATCATAGAAGAACCTTATAAATCCTATTTTACAGAAAAAGTTTCACACTCTCATGTTTTACCGTATACCATGATACGAGCGAACACACATCTGTATGGTTACTGTAAAAGTACAAATCAACCCAACGTATTTTTGAGAGTATTTCAATTCCCGAAGCACATAAAATTACTATCTCCAGAAAGTCTTGTAACAGAATGTATACAAAAAGCCCGATATATCATAAATACGGACAGTCCCTCTTAATAAAAGTTCATTACTTTCTAAGGCGTTTCAAGTATGAAACAATTGCCTTAAATTGTGATGTCCTATAATAGCACAAAATTAACAACACATTAGGTACTACCAATACAACTATTGCGCGATAAAAAAGATTAATAACTGAGTACTCATGTAAAAATTTTATACAAATCAGATATGTAAAAGCTCCAATTACAAGAAAAAAGCCTGTGTCAACAATACTAGGTAAAAGTACATTTTTCAATTTGCATTTAAAAATACCCTTCGAAATAACCAATGATTCGACAGGAAAGTACAAAAATGCAAATACAAAGCATGTCGGAATCAAGACAAAAATTATGTTTTTTGTTATATATACCAATGAAATACTGAGTAATGCATTAACTATCATTCCAATATATGGTTTATACCAATCATTCTCCCACAGTCCTCCAGCATCCTTAAATGTCATTCCAATTATTCTAAATTGCCATAAGTAAAAATAAAATGCCAATGCTATTGCAATCGAATCGGCTAGCAAATAATCCCTTCCCAACCAAATCGTTATAAAAGGCTGAATTAAACACAATAAAGCAATAGTACACCATCCAATTATCCAATGCCAAACAAATGCACAATTATTATACATTTTTAACATTTGCTCGGGTGATAACACGATTATCCTATTTCCAATTCCTGCAATTAATGCCTGCTGAATAATTGAAATAATACCAATAAGTGCAGTAATAATATAATAATAATTATTATACTTTCCAAGGATAGACAACCCAAGAAAAGCCGATATAACAATACTATCAATTGAAACCAGAAAAGCCCCTCCTACTTTATGTCCTAGTAAAGGTAATACTTTTCTAAATATCCCCTTAGCAGTATCTGCGGTTGGCATCGTTGACGGATTAATTCTAGGAAAATGCTTTCTCGACGCATATAAATACATAATATTTCGCGGAATAATTGTTATCAACATAACACCGATATACAGATAATAATTCTCAAACGAAAGCAATACAATTATCTGTAAACCATATTGAAAAATATCTGAAACCAATTGAATTCTTGCTTTTATATCATTTCTTTGATACGCAGCAAAAACTGATGTTCTGTATGATGCAAATAAGTACCCTGAAACAGTATTTAATAGAAACATATAGAACAAAATATAGACATTAATGCCTACTGGTGTTTCTCCGTGAATTAACGATTTAACGAATAATGAAACAATTACACCAATACATAAAATAAAACCAGCTATCAGCAAATAGGCTTTACGGTAAAGATAAAGTAATTGATTTATTGTATCGTAATCTTTTTTTACAATACTACTATACATGCTAAAAACAATTGCACTTCCTATCCCTAATTCACTTAAATTTAACAAAGACAATACCGACGTAAATAATCCATCTAATCCAACATACTCTACTCCCAATTTGTATACAATAACTGATCGTACTATAAAAGCACAGAAAAGCATTACTATTTTTGAGAGAATTCCCCACAAAGAACTTTTAATTGTATTCTGCAAAACATTAATTTTCATATATCACACTTTCTTTTTACATGATTTTTAACATTGTTAATTAATGATTAATCTTTACAGATGATATTTTCTATCCAACAATTAATTATCTTATTACGTTCCATTTTATACAACTCCCTATGACTACATTTCGAAAATATCTTCCGTCTTTCAGCACTATCTATCAATTCACAGAGCTTCTCTGCGTACATTACAACATCAAATGCAGGAACTAAATATCCATTCACACCATCACAAATTAGTTCATCAGGTCCTGCATTAATATCAAATGAAACAGAAGGAAGGCCAGCTTGTAAAGCTTCTATCAAAACCATACCAAGCCCCTCAAATCTTGATGTTAATGCAAAAATCGAATAATCCTTGTACCGGTCAAGCATATTATCCGCATAACCTCTTAATATCAAACGTCCTTCTAAGCCATTAGCTCTAATTTTTTCCTCTAACTGCGTTCTTAGTAGCCCATCACCTAAGATTTCCCACGTCCACCCTTCGTGTTTTGCTAGCACTAGTTTTGCTATAGAAATGGCATAATCAAATCCTTTTTGCTCAACAAGGAATCCACAACTGAGTATTTTTCGACTTTCAACACTATATTTATTCGAAAACGTGTCCAAATTTTCAATAGGATTATATATTTGTATTATTTTATTGCTATTTGTAAAATTTCTAATATAGTTCTCACGATCTCTTTCTGTTAACACAATTATCCTATCGAATAGCATCCTAGCGATTTTTCTACCCAATCCAATTAAGCTATATGGTTTCCCTACATAAAAATTCATATGCTCCCATGCAACCTTTTTTGTTTTTCTTAATAAAGGTAAAGATAAAAATAAAAGTGGAACGAAATCCATTCCAGATACCACTAACACATCATACTTATTATTGCGAAAATGATTGTTTATTATATACTGAATATGCATAAATTCTTTCTTTAGGCTCTGAACATCATGAGTAATACTTATTACCTTCACTTTTTCATTCAAAGTAAAGCTTTTTTTCCTATATTTAATAATATCTTTGAGTGTTATTACCGTTATTTGACAATCTATTCTCTCGATTAATCCATTAATGATATTTACTGCAACACGGGTATCTCCACCAGATCCGTTAATATTATGAACAAAGAAACATATTTTTTTCATCGGACTATCTCCTTACTTTCCAAAATAATATATCTTTTTTACTAAAAGAATACATTTGGACTTACATCTCCCGGACCTCGCTCTTTTATACTTTTCCGCTATTGCTTTGTAACCCTTTTTTTTATATTCTTGCATTAATTGTTCATTGTCATTAGGTTTTGTGCAAGGGTGACTAAGCTGTGGATTGTCTGCCAATGCCCTTTCATCATTAATCTCATGAACCTCAATGCTTTTCATAATATTTGTCATTACTCTGTTTCCTAATTCATTATTGACAATTACCAACGAAAGCCCATGCCGTCTATGCAATTCAGGTCTAATAGCCTTAATTCCCCAAAAGTCGCCTAATGTAATGTCTCCAACTCGTTCTTTTGTAGAATACTTACACTGATAACAAGATTCTCGATACATATAGCCCATCATAAAAGTATAAAAATACGAAGACATGTTCCACGTTCCAATATATTCACATAATCTCATAGTATTCTTTTTTTTATATGTTATCTTGTTTAGATACTGCCCCATTCTTCTATCTTTATGCCTGAAGTCAAACGACAGAATATCAATGTTGTATCTATTCTCTAAATAGTCAATATACGTTTCAAACACTCTTCCTGGTATAACCCCGTGACATACAATATCCAACAAAACTAGTTTGTCTTCATACTTTTTCTTGTATCTCTTCATTCCCGCCACTTGGCACGGTGTTCCAGAGAACAATACTAAGCGATTGGATTTTAATGCATTCTCTATCTGTAAAAAAATAGTCTTTGATATGCTGCTTTGAAGATACTTACTTTTCTGCAATAGATTAATATCCTTAAGATTATCTATAATAATATGCTCAACATTTTTATTATTAGTCCATGCCGCTCCCACAACTATTCCACCTTGAGAAATAACATACTCTGCTAAACATGCAAAAACGCCTCCTGATGATGCCCGCATATAAGCATCATTTTTCTTGTTGAATGCAGCGTACACTTTTCCTGTTTTTTCTTTTACAACATCATTTACTTCTGGACAAATCCTAATACATCTATCACATTCAATACATTCTGAGTAATCAATCCAAGGTACTTTTCCTCTTAAAATATCATCTTTCACTGAGATTGCGTTGACTGGGCATGAACTTAAACACATCATGCATCCCGTACATGTAGTTACTCTATCAATCGTCACAGTTCAATCCCCCTTAAACTTAATTAGTCACTTAATATTATTGAATCTAATTTCTTCTTCGAATTATCAATAAAACATTTAAAATCTTCATTCACTTTTACATAATTAATCTTATCGATAAACTGATCAACTATATTTCTCTCAGTAATCATTCTATTAGTTACGCTTTCTGATACAGAAAGAAGTGATTCAATTCTTGAATGATTCCTTTGTGGATTTAAAACAGAAAATTCTTTATTAAACAAAATCGAAAATGCTGTCGCGTGGAAAGAACTTGAAACAACGTAATCTGCATATTTAATATAGCTCAAAAAATCTAACGGATCCAATTCTTTAATATGTATATCGCAATCGCACTTTCTTCTAAATCCACCAATTTGAATAACTTTTCCTCCACGTTGTTTCCTATATTCTTCAATATATTTATCCAACAACTGAGAATTTTCATAAATCAGATACACCAGTAAATATTTGTCCTTTACCTGCCTAGTTGTCATCATATCTAAATATACAGATTCATCAATTAAAAATACAGGATCACATACCCACTGAACTGAGTGAGTAAAAATATTATCAACTATCTGTTTTTCTCTCACGGTAATTGAATCAAATTTTTTAGTCTTTAATTGCAATTTTTCAATTTCTTCAGCAGTAAGCGAATCTTTTCCAACACTTGCTGCATATGCTATTTTTTTCACTTTGTTGTTACCAATAAAAGAAAGATAATAAGCGTCATCTAACCCGCAAGCATAGCTTGGATTCCATAACTGATCACTACCAGATATTACAATATCTACATCAAAATTGTGGTTTAGAAGATCAGAATATGTTTTAAATAACTCCGGTGTAACTTTTAAATAGTTTTCTCTAAATGCCTTCAGTTTTTTTTCAATTTCAATATGCGTAAATAAATTCAAAGTTAAATTCAATATAATTGATTTAAACTTGTTTCCATTATATCTCAAATAGTCCGGACAGTAATTTATAATACTACAGTTGCATCCTCTTGATTCAATGTACCTCTGAAGCGCAAACGCCTGTAGTGATGAACCACTATTATCTGTACAATGCAATGTAATCGTCAAAACATCTTTCATAAAAATTATACCTCTGTTTTCCCATATTCAAGAATATCTGCAATTCGACGACAAGTCTTTCCATCTCCATAAGGATTAACTGCATGTGCCATAGCATCGTAACTTGCCTTATTCTCCAGCAATTCTTTGAAGTTCTCATATATAACTTCTTCATCTGTACCAACAAGCTTAAGTGTGCTGGCTGCGATTCCTTCTGGACGTTCCGTAGTATCTCTCATAACGAGTACAGGCTTACCAAGAGAAGGAGCTTCTTCCTGGATTCCGCCAGAATCTGTAAGGATGAGATATGAATTGGCGAGTAAGTTGTGGAAATCAAGAACTTCCATCGGCTCAATGATACGTATTCTATCACAGCCACTCAGTTCCTCAACTGCAGTCTGACGAACCACTGGATTCATGTGGATTGGGTAAATAGCCTTCACATCTGGATGCTCGTCAATGATTCTACGTATTGCACGGAACATATGGTGCATTGGCTCACCAAGATTCTCTCTTCTGTGAGCGGTGATAACAATCAATCTGCTTCCCTCTGCCCAGGCAAGAACCTCATGCTTGAAATCGGAACGGACTGTGGTATGTAGTGCATCAATTGCGGTGTTTCCTGTGACATAGATTGTCTTCGGATCCTTTCCTTCCCTTATCAGATTATCTGCACTTCTTTGTGTTGGTGCAAAATTATACTTAGATATAATGCCCACAGCCTGTCTATTAAACTCTTCTGGATAAGGACTGTAAATATCATAAGTTCTCAGCCCCGCTTCAACATGGCCAATCGGAATCTGCTTATAGAAGCAAGCTAGTGCTGTTACAAAAGTTGTGGATGTATCACCATGAACCAGAACGACATCCGGCTTTACTTCCTCCAACACACCGCCAATTCTGTTCAAGATATTTGTAGTTACATCAAACAGCGTCTGACGGTCTTTCATTATAGAAAGATCATAATCAGGGACTACCTTGAATATCTCAAGCACCTGATCTAGCATTTGACGATGCTGACCAGTTACGCAAACAACCGTCTTAATTCCTTCTCTTGTTTTTAGTTCATTTACCAATGGGCACATTTTTATCGCTTCCGGACGCGTGCCAAATACCAACATTATAGTTTTCATTTTTTAATTCAACCCCTTATATAAACTCATTAATCTTTTTTCCATAATTTCCCATGAAAATTGTTCCACGAAAAATTTTTTCTCCTTATCTGACATATTACATAATTTTACCAATTCTTTTGCTCCTTTTTTTATAGAAGTTTTATTGCATTCAACTGCAACTCCAAATCCATTTTCTGTTAAAACATTGTCCATGCCAGTATTCTTAAACATCATCAAAGGCTTGCCTAAAGCTAATGCCTCATAGAATTTATTAGGTGCAGCATATTTGTGATTATTAATTAAAGGATCATAAAATGCAAACATTGCATCGCATTGTATCTCCAGCGAAATAACATTTTGATAATCAAGTTTTCCATAAAAGAAAACATTTTCATTTTCTTTAGCTATTTTTTCTATTCGCTCTGCTAATGGACCCATTCCGCCTATATGCAACTCTATATTTTCAATATCTTTTGTTGCATCTATTGTTTCTACAATAAATCGTTCAGAAGTTAGATTTCCAACATAACATAGTTTAAATCTATTTCTATTTAATTTGTAGTCAACTAAATCACACCTTAATTGCCTTTCAGATGGTGAATTATGAACAACTAGTAATTCTCTATAATTTTTAGTTTCAATTTGTTCTTCACGCTTTTCTGTACATATTATCGTGCATTTTGCTCCTTCAATGGCTTTATGTTCTAACTTTCTAAGTATAAAATCAATTGGTTTTGGGAATTTTTTTGTATCTGGAAAATAATCATAAATGTCATATATGTAATCTTTGGAAAACCGCTTAATGGTTTTACGTGACGGCAAATATGTAAACAAATCACATGCGTGAATGACATCATAATTCGCTTGATTATCTATCAACCATTTCTGAATTGTGGCAAGAAATTTAATTAAGGGAAACAAATTTTTCTTTACACCACCTCCCCAAACGGAAGGAATACCAAACCTGATAATATTTACATTATCATATTGGTCAAATTTTTGATCCAAAATTTCTCCGGCTTTTCCTCCACGATTCCAAGCAAGAATAGTAATTTTTATACCCTCTACCTGCGCAATAGAAGAAATTTCTTTTTCTACTCTTGGATCAGGATCAACTGCATTAGTTCTTATATATATCACTCTCATATCTATCTTGTATGATAATCAGTAACCTAATTACCATCCTTTCCTCTCATTATATGGCAGTAGTTATTTTAGATTCTCTTCAATGTCTGTCGTCTTTTCCATTCAAAAACAAAATAGTCATCAAAAAGACATAAATTAAATTCAAATAAATAAAACTAGATAATAAAACTAAAAACACCGATATTGTTAAAACTTTTTGGTAGGTACTACTAAATAATCTTTTTCTTTTAAAAAACGGAACAATATATAAGCATATACCTATTAATCCAGTAGAATTCAAAATGTAAGTAAAGCTACTCATATACTCTAAATATTTGGTATCCATTATATGAATACTATTCTGTTCTAGAAAAGTTCCTATGTTGCCAACACCAACACCTGCTACTTTATTAATAACCGGCAATTGATTGAAAATCATAAAACCTCTTAAAATACGCATTTTCCCTGATGAATATGATGCGTCAGTAAATATCTCTGATACGCGACTGATAACGGAACCTTCATTCAGTGCTGTAGCATAAACATATAC
Source organism: Blautia sp. JLR.GB0024 (assembly GCF_037000545.1). Taxonomy (NCBI): domain Bacteria; kingdom Bacillati; phylum Bacillota; class Clostridia; order Lachnospirales; family Lachnospiraceae; genus Blautia; species Blautia sp. JLR.GB0024. The sequence continues at coordinate 61,646 of NZ_JBANBF010000005.1, forward strand.
TGAAACACCGATTACAAACAGTGGTACAAACAATATCTTTACAGAGATTTTAAACCGTTCATTCAAGATAAAATAGATTCCCCAAACTACCATTAGTAAAATATATGCAGTTCCTGACTTTGCCAAAAATAAAATAATTGAAGAAAAAATTGCTATTTTGTAATCTTCTCTTTCAAAAGCAAATAATGCCATTACAATTACAGGTACAAAATATGCAACCAAACTGGCTGGTTCAAGAAATATAGATTCCATTCTATTCATATTAACACGCTGCAAAGCAAGAACAATGGGAGAGGTCTCAGCATAGTTAAGTTTTAAAAATGGCAAATATAATGTTATATGTCTTCCAGTAATGTAATAGAAAACAAATTGAAACAAAAACACCATTCCAAGAATATATACTATTTTTTTATATATATTCCAAAAAAATTGAATATTAAAATGCCTTTTGAAAATAATTGTAAAACTTAATATATACACCAAATCTCTAAATAATCTAATCGCACTTGCTGCATATGAATAGTTTGTGTAAAATACTAACGACAATACTGTTGTTATGACTGCAAAACAATAAAAAGCAAGAAAAGGGGCTTCTTTAGGAATAGTAATTCTGGTATCTTTAATCAACGTGGTCATAATTATTCCTAATAATACAATCTCTCCTATACTTAAAACCCCAAAAGAAGGCATACAGTATATATCCAGTATAGGCAACATTGCAAATAGAATTATTACACACTTATCATACTTACTAATTTTGTTTTGGTAATAGATTCCTGTATTTATCATTAATACTTTCCTTTCACGATTTAGTTCAAATAATTTGATGGAATATTCTATTATACCCATCAACTATTTTCTTCCATGAATATTTCTCAGACATTCTATTCTTTGCTCTATTTCCTATATCCCATATTTTTTTTTCACTCATCATATCCACTTCTTCAATTAATTTCTTTAAAGAATCCTCATCTTTAAAATATACTGCTGCATCTCCACCCACATATCTATTAAATGACACATCATTAAGTAGGTTTACATTAGTTTCAGCCATTGCTTCAAGTAGTCCTGGATTTGTCCCTCCTACAGAATGCCCATGAATATATCCTCTTGCATACTGTCGAACATAGTGAAGTATTTCCTTATCATACAAAGTCCCCGCCATAATTACTCGATCATCATCAGGATAATGAGTACTATCTAAAATATGCTGATGAAACTTTTGGATTTCTGTTTTATAATTTGTAATAATCAAAAGCTTCTTATTTGTCTTAGACTTCATAAAGCCTTTAATCATCATTTCATAATTATTTTCTGGTATATATCTTCCAAGTACTAGATAATACTCATCCTTTTCGATTCCCCACTTATTGAAAAAATCTTTACCTTTTTCAGGCATTGGTTCTGCTACAGCGGGCACTAGGTCAACTCCGTAGGCAACATAATCAAGTATTGGTTTTTTTCCAATTAATAATTTTTCATATACTTCTTGAATTCCTTCATTATCACACGCAAGTAAATCCATTGACTTTGCCATCATAATCGCCGAAACGAATGCGTATACCTGAACCAGCTTATTCCACTTTGTTCTTTTCCACTCTACTCCAGCAGGATTTTCCATGAGCTTTATGCCCAGATTCTTGATTTTTTTCTTTTTAAGCCAAACATACGGTCCTACTCTCAGACCCAAATAGAAAAATATTGGATTCTCTATTTTTCTTTCCTGAACGTATTGAATCGCATAATCTGTGCAATTTTTATCATACTTCATCATTGCACTACTGCCGGTAGATGGTTCGCATACTCTTATGCAAGTAATAAACTCATTATATTCAATAATCTCCTCTGCTTCCTTTTTGTCTACCTTCTCAAAAGCATAGAAATGAACACCATCATCTTCCCAATTATCTAAAAGACCATGCGCAAAAGTCTCCCAACCACCATAGTTTTGTGTATATCCTCGAAGACCGATAATAAAAACATTCTTATTAGCTATAGCCATTATTTGCTCCTAACCGAACCGCACCATGTTCACTTACATCAATTTTTCAACCAATAAGCTATCTGATTCTTTCTCAATTTCCTTAATAGAATCCGTATAACTCACTATACGATAGTTCTCTTTGTACTCACTCAGTTTCATATCATACGCAAAGCTTCCAAATGCTTTATCTACAGCTGGTAAAAACTTTGCCGCAATTCTAAATATCCATCCAAATCCACTCATCAATAACATGTTCTTCTTGTTTACAACTGCTATATCTTTTATAATCTGTGCAGTACAAGTGTACTCAGCATTCTGTGGCCAGAATGTACCCGTTTCTTCATTCTCTATCAGTAATCGTACAAATTCAGCTAAATTCTTGTTATAGAGCATGCTTCTGGTGTTCTTAATATTAGGAAAAATTGGAAATTTTCTTGCAAAGGAAGAAAGGTTATTGTAATGGCTCTTCATTCCAAGCCCATACAAAGCTGGGGCACGAATAATCGCAACTTTGAAGCATTCGTCTTCAAGCTTCTTAATCCCCTCTTCAGCTTGCAGCTTACTCATTCCATAAAAATTAGCCGGATTGGGTTTTGTATCTTTTGTAATAATAAATTGCTCACCAATATGAGAGCTGTCACCATAGACAATACCACTACTCATAAAGATGAATTGATTGACTCCGCTTTTTTTGGCTTTCTTTGCAGTTTCAATTGTAAGGTCACGGTTAACTTTGTAGAAAAGAGATTCCATAGAAGGATCTAGTGTCACATGTGCAATTCCAGCAACATGATAAACAGTATCATACTTTGAGAAATCGAATGACTTCCAAGCATCATCTCGCATATCTAAACTGTCTACTGAATACTTTTCGGGCCACTTAATCAGCCATTTTTCTATACACATTCCAACGCAACTACCTGCGCCTGTTATCAATACTCTTTTCATTGTCAATCCTCTTTATTTTTTATCGTCTTCCATTATCTCTGCTGCAATTCTCCCATCTGTGGTCTGATTCTCAACATCCTTCTGAGAGAATACCAAAGCTATAGTTTTGAAGAATATTTTCGCATCCAATGCAAAACTTATATTATTCACGTAGTATATTTCCTGATTGTATTTCTCCTGGATGGTCTGATTATTTCTGCCATGGATTGCTGTCCAACTTGTAATACCTGGAAGTACTTCAAATCGGATAAGCTGTTCCTCGTTATATGTACCAAGGTCATTAATCAAGAACGGTCTAGGACCGATAAAACTCATTTCACCCTTTAAGATGTTGATAAGCTGTGGAAGCTCATCGATACTAGTTTTTCTGACAAAATTTCCTGATTTTGTCATTCTCTCTGTATCACTTAAAGCACGACCATTTTTATCCCTAACTTCCGTTCTCATCGAACGCAGTTTATAGATATGAAATATCTTCTGATGATAGCCAGGTCTTGATTGTTTATAGATTACAGGACCTTTAGACTCAAGCTTAATCCAAATAGCCGAAAATCCCATTAGAATTGCAGAAGGAATCAAAAGTAGGATTGCACAAAAGCAGTCCAAAAATCGTTTTACCTTTATATAGCTCTTCTGCTTTGCCGTAAACTTATGTGTACTCTTATATTCAGAATAATTTATCTCACTCATTTTGCAGGATTCCCCTTTACAATCGCTCCATCAGGAACATTCTTAACCACAACAGAACCCATACCAACCAGAGACTTATTTCCTACATGATGACCTTCACGGATAGTAGAATTTCCAGAAATATAGGCCCTCTCTCCGGTGCTTGAACTACCAAACATAATCGTCTCGCCAACGATAAAAGAATGTGCACCTATCTGAACGTTATGAGAAATAAAACAACTACTATCTACCTTGCTGTCAGTGTGAACTACTGTGTCATCAATTGCACCTCTAGCTATGACTGTATTAGCACCTATCTGCACCTTATCTTCAAGTATAACTCCTCCGAATTGAGGAATTGTTGCTGAAGAGCCATCTGCTTTTCTCATTGTGGTAAGACCATCTGCACCAACAACAGTGTTCGCACGAATTACAACGTTATCACCCAAAATAACTCTTCCAAGCAGTTTTACACCCGTATCAATATAGCAATTCTTACCAGTTACAACTTCATCACCAATGTATGCTCCTGGGAAGATTACAGTCCCCTCACCAATCTGCGCGTCTTTTGCGATGTATGCTCCATTAATGACCTCATACTCACAAGGCTTTGGCAAATATGTAATATCGTTATCAACAAAAAACATGGCATACGCCTGTCTTGGATTTTCTACAAATACAAATACATGCTTTTTAGCTAGCTCAGCAGGAATCTCTTCGCCCTCTGGCCAGAAAACCAAACAGTTATTAACATTATTCAAACTTACTGCTTCAGACAGATGTTCTTTTGTACAGAACATAACCGAATTATTTGCGGGTTTGTTCAGAGAAGCTGCTCTAGTAAGAACATAATCTCTATCTGAATCGTATTTATTTATATTTACACTAAAGAACCTCTTTTCCATTGTTTATTCCTTTCCAACGATAAAAACATAGTTTGTTGTAGCCGAACCGCCGATATTTAACATCAATGCATTCTTAACCTCACCATTTTTAACCTGGTACTTACCAGCTTTACCAGCTACCTGTTTATAGATATCAAGGAACATTCTTGCGCCGGAAGCACCAACTGGATGACCACATCCAATCAAACCACCAGATGGATTTATAGGCTTCGCACCGTCAAAGGCGATCGTTCCATCCTCTACTGCGTTCCACTCCTCTCCTGGTTCAGTAATACCAAACGCAGATATTGCTGCATATTCAGATGATGTAAAGCAGTCATGAGTTTCAAAAACATCAATATCATCGATAGTCAATCCGCTTCTTCTATAAGCATCAAGAACTGCCTGTCTTGTCCACGGAAGAATGTACTTATTGTCCTTACTCTCTTCCATCTTCTTATCAAAACGCATCGGAGCCACTCTATGACCGTACCCCTTAACAACCGGAGCCTTTTCAATGTTTCTCTCATCAATAAATTCCTTTGAGCAGAGAATTACTACTGCTGCACCGTCTGTAACCTGTGAACAGTCAGAAGTAGCCAGTCTTCCACCAACAAGCATATTCGTTGCTGTTCCACGCATATTTGCTTGCTCATAACTCATAAACCATTTACGAGTCTGGGCCATTGAATTGCGCTTCGCATTGGAATAATTAATGTTTGAAATCTGGGCCAGTGCGCTCATATATCTATTTTCATCCAAATTATATTTCTTTATTGTTTCATCTGCAAGTTGGCCAAATAGTTTTGGAAATGGGAAATCAATGCCTTTTCCTTCTTTCTCATAATAAGCAGCACGACCGAGAATATCTCCCCCCGCCTTACTATCAACAGTCTTCATCAACTCCCAGCCAATAACAACTGCAACATCATAATCACCATTCTGAATCTTTGTTATTGCTGCATCAAGAGCGACAGAACTGGAAGCACAAGCTGCCTCGTAACGTGCACAAGGCACTCCATAAAATGCAGGACTTACTTCAGTAATAAACGCCCCAAGATGTCCTTGACTGATATACTGTTCAGCAATGAAGTTTCCTACATAACAAGCCACTCTGTTATCCTTGTTAAGAGAAATAATATCTTCATATGAAAGACCTGCATCGTTCAGACCATCTGTGAGTGCCTCTTTCAGAATACCAACAACATTCTTTCCTTCTTTTGTCCAGTTACGTTCAAAATCGGTCTGGGCACCACCGAGAATATATACGTTGTTCATTCCTACACCTCACTTCTTAGCTTTGAAATAGATTCTGAAATCATACTTGGAAGGTTCAATCAATGACAATAAATAATCAATATCTACACCACCAAGCTCAAGTCTCTCTTTTACTAGTTCCTTAAAATCTGTCACCTCTAAAATTGCATCAACAACAGCCATAGGCGGGCACCAGTTAAATCCAGCTGCCATTACATCATCTGCGTCATGAACACTGAATCCAACTTCTTCTGAAGCCGCTATTGAATAAATAACATATTTAAGTAAGAAGTGCAGACACATCTCAGCTTCCTGAGAATGATTATCAATCAATGCCTGAAATGCAGATCTGTAGCTTCCTTTTCTCAGCTTACGTATCATTGTTTCAGCAAACGGAAACACATATTTATTTGCTTCTCTATAAGAATCAGACGCAATATCATACACATACATCTGCTTTACACCACTATCAAATTTTTTCAGATAATACAAACCGCCACCAGATTTTCTACCAAGCTTTCCTTTCTCAACTAACTTATTGATGTAACCGGGACAGATAAACGAATTATGTGAAAAGTCATTAGTGTTGGCATATATGTTATCAACTATAGCCTTATGAACATCCAAACCTACGAAGTCAGCTGTAGTGATAGGTGCCATTGTTCTACCCGTGTATGCCCCCAAAATAGCATCCACATAATCAATACCACCATTATCTTTATACTTTTCTGCATACTGGAGAGCTTCATTGATAAACTGAAAACCAATTCTGTTACCCAAGAAAGCAGGGCTGTCTTTAACTACTACTACAGTACGAAGAAGTTTATCTGAAAGATATTCCTTAAGATCGGTGAAAAGACCCATATCGCTGTATTTCGTTGGAATCAGTTCGCATAAAGTCATAGCATATGGCGGATTAAACATATGTACGCCAAAGAAATGACTTCTCAAATTATCAGGGAAACATTCTGCTAATGTAGTAATCGAGAGTCCCGATGAACCAGAACAGGCAATAGCATGAGACGACATCACTTTTCCAATTTTCTGCATCAACTCCACTTTTGCTCCAAGTTCTTCTTTGATATGCTCAACGATAATATCCGATTTTGCTACGCATTCATCTAGCATAGCATAATCTGCTGGAATCAAGCGTGATGCAATGCTATCTGCCCTTACAGATGAAACCGACTTTGCTACTGTTGCTTTTGCCTTATTAATATCTCTGCAAACAAGATAAACTGTGCAACCACCGAAGGCTGCATAGATTGCAGCTACATTACATCCCATCGTTCCGTTTGCACCAACAATAGTAACTGTCTTTATTTCTCTCACAAGTATTTCCTCCATATAATTATCTGTTTTTTTATTCTCTCTTAAACGCACATTCAAAAGCTTCCGCATAGTTACATCCAGCCTGCACCCCTCGATACGCTGCTAACCCTTCAAGTGCTTCATTACTCCTTGGATGGGGATATGGTCTCATAACTCCTTTATAAGCAGATAGAGCCTTAATCTTTATCTCAACGCCTTCCTTACCGATCTCCACAAAATAGTTTGGAGAAAATCTGTTAGCCGAAGTATCAAAAGACCATTCAGTGCTCGAAGGTACTTCCATGTAAAGGAGTTCCTTTAATGCCGGAAGATTATCTCGTCTCTGAAATAATCGACATGCAGCTTGAGCTGCGTAGGAAGTCTGAACATGGTCATTGTTTGTATCAGAAGGATGATGAGTAAAGATTGCTTCTGCCTTCCAATCCTCAATACACGACTCAATAAACTGAACCAACTGAAGATGAGGTACCGTGTTCATCTGAATGTTTGGAAAATCAGCATGGTATGCCTTTTCCACACCAACAATAGAAAAGGCCTTTTTTTCGTCCTCCAATAAAGTAGATGACAAGTCTTTTCTAGCCGCGGCCTGACTTACCATAATTGCTACTGCAACGTTGTGTCCTTCTTCAACCAATTTATGTATTGTTGCGCCTGCACCCAAAACCTCATCATCTGGATGTGCAACTACCACTAAATAATTCATGTCCATTCTCCCTTATTATTTCTTAAAAGAAACTCTCGTCTCCAACAGCCTTTTGTGGCCTCCTATATTCCGTACAACTATGTACTTTATAGCCATCCGGCACATAATTCTCACATGCCACGACAGCATTGCAGTCGAGCTGAGCAAACTCACCTACAACAGAATTATGATTAACAATTGCTCCTGCACAAATGAAAGAACCTCTTTTCACTTCCGCATTAGTGCTAACTACTGCTCTTACTTCAATCACACACCCGGCACCAACTGCGGCACTTTGACTCACCACTGCTTTTGGGTGAATCAAAGTGATTGGTTTTTTCAATCTTTCAAATATTTTTTCTCTGATTTCCGGATTTCCGATAGCAACAATCGATCCATCATATCCACCTTCAATTTCTTCAATTTCATTTATCTTCCCGATTGCTTCTGGAGAGTTATCATCCAGAAAATCAATCTTTTTATAGCCAATCATTTCAGCTATTTCTTTTACTAGCCGACCATAACCTCCAGCTCCTATAATCAATAAAGATCTCACTTAACCACCCTCCGTATGAGACTAATGTGCTATTCTTTTCTATGTGAATACCATTCTTATGACAATTATGCTTTTACATTTTTTTATTACTTTGTTTTGCGGTAACTATTCAGGAAGCTCTATTCGAAAATAAAACCAGGGCATCTTGAACTCGCGTTTTTGATTGCGTCATATCCCTGCTTATGAGCAGTTCCAACATATGACATGATTTTCAGATAATCTCTAGCACCGTCTTTGCTGCAAAAGCAGACGTACACCTTGGTCTTGACTTTTATCATCCAAATATCACGTTCCGCCTGATTATTATCGAATAATACCATAAATTTGTGGATAAATATGCCTATGGATGCCTTTTATTATCAAGGCTTTCTACCAAAGCAAGGATCTTTCCTTTTTTCTTCCGGCCACTCTTTTTCTCTGTGGTGACCGGAAGAGGATTCTCTTCCCAGGTTTGTTTGATAAGTTCCTTGTATCGCTTATCAGACATATGATAGTGATATAGTTGAGAGTCTCTTTCCTGCCTCAGCACCTTTCTCTTTGACCTTCTTCATTTCTAACAGAAGGTCTATAAATACAAATGCCTATTTCTGTTTGGGATGGATCTCTATAACACTAGTCAATTCCCGTAATAAGTGGGCACAGCAGATGGTATGCTGACAGTCCTCGTAGTTCCAATACAAAGCCCAACAGTCATGCATTTTTATATGAAGGAACTATCACTTCGTTCCCAGCCTCGATTCCAAATAATCTAAGGATGTTGATGCAGAATTAGCTCCCATTGGAAGTCAGGCTCAAATTGATCTTGACTTAAACAACAACGACCTGCGTCCGCGCCGCTTCAAGATAAAAATCGCCAGCACCATTCTTCACAAGCCCGATGCCTACAGATATAAGGAGTACTCCACCACCAGTAGATCACATCACATTCTTTTATTGACCAGTCACATCGAGTAATCATTTTCATCCGAGCTGCCACAGTACAACTGTGGTAGCTCTTTTTTTATTTTATAAATCATCCTTCTCAGGAGATCTGATTAACATGCCAGTGCATTGATATGCTCATCAAGTCTTCTGAAAATAGCATCCAACCAGTGCTTCATAAATTGACACAGTTATCTGATTTCTTCTATTATTTTCATCGGTAATTCTCCCTTACATAAAGATAGCCCCCCGGAATCTCTGAGCATTTAATTAATGAGGTATTTCGTTCTAGCAGCCGCTGGTTCTAACTTATTAATTGGAGGTGTATTTCATTCAAACCTGTTAACATTGGTGGAGATTCCGAGAGCCTATAAATTTCTTATTTTTAGAACCATTGTTCCTTTTATATACTTGCTTATTAAAAAACGATAATATGCCTATCTAATAATAATATTTTCAAAAGAATTCTCTAAATTTTAACAACAATAAGCTTGCCTGGTTAAATTCCTCTACAGAAACAGGCTTAGCCGATTATCTCCTTATTCTATTTTTGCTCTGTAAATTGGGTTAATAGAACGGCAGCAAAAGGTCACGTATATCGACTAAGACTAGCAGTCCTCCCCATTTTAAACAAAAAATTATAAAGATGAGACTCGACTAAGCCACCAAACCCTTGTGGATACTGGTTTTTCTCTGATTGTCCCTATTATATAATTATCGATAGACTTTTTGATTAAAGCTTTCAAACGCGTTGCCGTCGAAATCCAACAGCATAATACATAATTTTACACATTAGTCAAATAAAATTACGCTAATTTAAGCAAAACTCATTGTGAAATAGTCCTATCCTGTTTGTAAGTTGGCACTACACCTTGCACCATATCACAAATGTCCTCCCGATTAGAGTAACTAGCAATAGCTAATTCCTCTAAATCTCCTAAAAATTTCCCAGAGTCAAACGGAATCGGACTCCCAATATGTATCAACTTATTCGGCGTAGTCTTCATTCCTTCCTCCGCCATCAACTTCTCTTCATAAAGCTTCTCCCCAGGCCTCAACCCAGTATACACAACCGATATGTCCACATCCGGCTTATACCCCGACAACTTAATCAAGTTCCTTGCCAACGTATCAATCTTCACCGGTGCTCCCATATCCAGCACAAAAATCTCTCCACCCTTCGCATACGTTCCCGCCTGCAGCACGAGACTTACCGCTTCAGGTATCGTCATAAAGTACCGAATAATATCCGGATGCGTAACCGTAACCGGCCCGCCAGCCTCAATCTGTTTCTTAAAAAGCGGAATCACAGACCCATTACTTCCTAAAACATTACCAAATCGAACCGCCACAAAATCTGTAGGCTTCCTCTGACCGTCTTCATGTTCCCCAAATTGTTCTCTGGTAGCAGCAACCATATCATAATCTGCACCTTCATCATGCCCATTCAAATCCGGCAAAACAATCGGCTTCCCTTGTTTACTCAGCCTGTCCATAGTCTGAATCACCATTTCACACAGCCTCTTGCTCGCCCCCATAATATTCGTAGGATTAACCGCCTTATCTGTACTGATCAGCACAAACTTCTCACACCCACTCTGCAGTGCTGCGCTGGCAGTCTTATACGTTCCCAGAACATTATTCTTTATCGCCTCACAAGGACTTGTCTCCATCAAAGGCACATGCTTATGTGCCGCCGCATGATAAACCACATCCGGCCTATACTCCGCGAACACACTGTTAATCCTTCTGCTATCCCTCACCGACCCAATCAAAACAACCAAATCAAGTTTCGGATATTTCCTCCTCAACTCCTGTTCAATGTCATAAGCATTATTCTCATAAATATCAAATATAATCAGCCGTTTCGGACCATGCGCTGCAATCTGCCGACACAACTCACTGCCAATAGATCCACCTCCACCGGTAACAAGAATCGTCTTATTCCTTAACGCATTGAAGATTTCCTCCATGTTTACCTTAATCGGATCTCTCCCCAGCAAATCCTCCACAGCCACACTCTTCATTTTACTGATCGACACTTCCCCATTCACCAACTGGTAAATCCCCGGAAGTATCTTCATTTCACACCCAGTCTCCTTACAGATATTGAGAATATCTCTTTTCTCCTCAGCCGAAGCACTGGGAATCGCCAGTAAAATCTGGTCAATCTTATATTTTTCCGCACTCAGCAGAATATCATCCCTGCCTCCAACTATCGGAATACCTTCTATGTAACGCCCCATCTTATTCGGGTTGTCATCAATAATACAGCAAACCTTTGCCTTCACTTCACTGGCCCGGTTCAAATCTCTGATTATAATCTGTCCTGCGGCTCCCGCACCAATCAGCATCACCCGATGCAGCACGGCATCCTCTTCACTCTGTTTATTCCGACTGCGCTCCAGCAGAATAAACCGATAAGAAAACCTAACAGCAACCGAAAACACAAACTGCAGCATTATTCCAAACAAATAATAGGAAACGGGCATTCTCTTCACAAACAAAGTAATCCCAACAATCTGCACCAACCCGGTAATCACATTCGCCGCCCCAATCCGGAACAGCTCACTAAAACTTGCAAACCGCCAAACGCTCTTATACAACCTAAGCGCCCAATACACTCCAATACAAACCACCGTATACCAAGGTGCAAACTTCAAAAACGCCCCCAGATAAACATCCGGAATCATAGAGTATCTGCAGTCAAACCGAACCCACAGAGCCAGCATAAACGCCGCGTTCACAGCCACAACATCATACAGCATCAGCCAAAGCGCAATCGCCTGCCAATGTTCCATGAATTTTCTTTTCTTACCGGCCTTCCGCATCAGCTCTTCCTGAATCTTATCCCTCTCATCATTGGCCTCTGCTGCCTTCCATTTTCTCTCCTCGTCACCGGTCATACCAGAGCGGTTTCCCCTGCTCTCGTCATCTCCCGCATCCTTACCGCCTCGAATAAACGCTTCCTGCTCTTTATCCTCTCTCTTTCTGTCTCCGGAGTTGATCTTCGCCAAAGCAAACACCATCACAAACAGAAACAGTACCAGCAGAAGCAGCAGCACAATGATTATCTGCCACATAATATCTCCCCTCGTATTTTCTATTTCTTTTATTTCTGTTATTCTTTTTATTATTACTTTGAATATTCTCTGCCCCCAAAGAGCAATTCTTCGCCGACACCAAAAGGAGCCGACCGGCGATATTCAACCGGAAACCATGCGTCACTGGCGCACGGCCTCTTGCCGGTTTCCCGGCATCTATATAAGAGTGAATATTCACACTTATTTCCAAATCATTTTCGCTTTCGCTCGAAATCTTTCTGGCATTTCACCCCAAGATTTCTGGCGCTGTTCAGGAAACGGCTTCCCTGATGTCCATTTTCGCATTCGAACATGGCTCCGTTCTTCCTGATTTTTCCTCCGCAGACAAAACATCTGCTGCTTGTCCCTTCCGCACTGAGCTCCAGAACCACAATCCCGGCACTCCATGCCTTGTATTTCAGAAACTCTCTTATCCGGCTTCCCAAATACAGCGGCGAATACATCCCGGAACGATACTGCACCATCTTTGAAAATTCCTTGTCATAAGACGGAATCACAATGACCCTTGCCTCTTCCCTCACACAGAAATCCACGATTTCCCTGCTCACCTGGTGCGCATAGTGATCAGAAAGATTTTTTAACCGCAAATAATATTTGTGGTTGGGCTGCGTCACATTATCTTTGTCCGTATAAACTCTGGACTTCTCAATCTTCTCCAGAAGGACTTTGCATTTGCTCCTGTAAGCATCCCCGCCTCTGCAGGAATACACTGCTTTCTGTTTCCCATCTGCATCCAACACACAGCACATGGCAAAAATGTCTGTGTTCGTAAACTGAACACTGCATACATTCTCCCGGTCCTTCATCCGCTCTTTCGCGTTCCTGGCATCCTCTGTCTGCTGTTTGACGGGCACGTGAAGCCAGAACTCCTTCTCCTTAAAAACAACCGTCGGAGAGAGCATCAGAGCTTCTTCCGGAATCGACTGCCCTTTTAACCTGCAGTCCATCCAATTCCACCTGTTTCCGTCCCATACCTTCAGGGAAATCCTGTTTTCCTTAAAATCCTTATACATCCCCTTAAAGTAGGTAACAGACGCATCAATGGTATCCGGTATGGTGTAGACCAGATCATCGCCGGAGTTTTTATACTTTTCCGTATAACTCTTCAAACTGGCAGATGCCTTGTTAATCGCCGAGCGCCTGAAATAGACAGGAACCCTGCCAAAAGGCAGCGGCCGCTCAGGTATTCTTCCGTCTCTTCCCACAATCGTCAGGCGCTCTAATGCGCCCTGCATCTGAAGAACGTTCAGTTCCCAGATTTCCTCATGCTCCAGAAGCAGGCGGAAATAAAAATCCAGGACCTGTCTGTAGTATTTCTCAGTCTCTGTCAGCCACTCCGGATGAGAACAGCGAAGTTTGTATTTTATTGTCTTAATGCTGTATCCTGTTTTCATTCGTTTATTCCAATAAATGGGACATATTTTTTTAGAAATGCGACATAAGAGGGAAAAGACAGGTCAGAAGGCGCATTTCGCGGCTTCTGACCACTTTGATGACCATGAATGAGTTGGTTTCATAGATTTGTGAGCTGGTTCATATATCTGCGCTTGGTGTCGGGCTGGATGTGGACGTATAAGTCCAGCGTTGTCTTTACGGAAGTGTGGCCCAGGATTTCGGAGAGGGACTTTGTGTCAAAACCCTGTTCGATCCAGCGGCATGAGAACTGGTGGCGCAACGCGTGAATCTTGATGTGGGGAATCTCACATTTTTTCAGCAGGGCTGCGTATCGTCGTTGTATGGTTCTTGGCTCCATGCATTTTTCCGTGCCTGTCAGGATAAAAAATCTGCCGTCTTTTTTCAGAGGAGCTGCCAGTTCCAGAAGCCTGTCGGGAAGAGGGATTACGCGGATGGAGGTTGCTGTTTTTGGTGTGCCGATGTTTAAATGGGTGCGGGAACATTCTTTTTTTCCGTCGGTCATGAGCATGTTCAGGTTTTTGACGCGTGTCACTGTGCGGCGGATATGGAGCCTGCACCGGGTGAAGTCAATGTCTTCCCATTTGAGCCCGCTCAGTTCTCCGACCCGGATGCCGGTATACATACACAGCAGGATGCCGAAGGAAAAGGAGTCCATATCACTCTGCAGGCAGGCATCCAGTTTTTTGTAATCCTCACTGCTCATGATCTGTATATCGCTGCTGCTTGAGGGAATACGGGGGAACTTAAGAGGTTCAGCCGGGAAAAAGCTGAACTCCTGGGCATACCGGAGGATATTTTTGAGCACACTTATGATAACATGGATACTGCCGTATGCCATGCCCTGCTCCAATTCCCTCTGTACAAAGCCTGATATGGTGTGGTTTGTGATCTTTCTGACCTGCATATTGCCCAGAATAGGGAGAATATGGTTGTCCAGGATTTCTTCGTAGTTTGAATATGTGCTCTCCTTTACGGTATAGCGGATATGTGCTTTCCACTGTATACTTACTGTACGGATCCGGTCATCCTGGGGTGGGGCGGAGGACCGGCTGGTGTACATAGGCAAATTAGGAGTCTCAGATATGATCTTGGCTTTCTTGTCTTTTACTTCCGTGTAGGATTTGCCGTACAGATATCCGTAATGGATCTTGCCGTCTATGTCACGCCCTTTTATATATCGGGCTTCCCAGCGGCCGTCTTTTCGTTTTCTGATATTTTCGCCTCTTCTTGGCATATTGACCTCCTTAAAATTAAGAATTTCTTAAATGAATTCAGACCATTTTTTTGACCACTAATGATTATCTATTAATAATGAAAAAATACCGTGGTTTTCATTTTATATCCGGTAAAGTTTTCCAGAAGTCCAGAATATACTAAAAATAGCCAAAAAATTGCCATTATTTTTTGGCATATTGACTTTAAAGACTTTTAGCGTTAAACTTAGTTTTGACTAAAGACCGGAATATTATTTTTGTTAATACTTTTTCTTGTCTTTAGATGTCGCATTTCTAAAATAATGCGGTTCAAAAAAAGGAGCCCGCCTCCGCGCGAACTCCTGCAAATACCAATTACAATGTTACCAAAGTGAAAGCCCTCGCCGACATCTCTGCCGGCAAGGGCTTCCACTTTTTAAGACTATTCTTATTATCAACTTCAGTATCTCACACACTTGAAGTTCTTGTCAATCATTTTTCCTGTATTTTAAAGCTTCTCCAGGCATTCCACCACTTTTTCAAACTCCATGAAATGTGATGCCTTCACCAAAATGGTATCTCCATCCTGAATGATACCCGGCAGGGCCTCCAGAAGAGTTTCCTTTTTGGCAAAATGTACAATGTCTTTTGCAGGCGCCGCCAGCCTGGCTGCCTCAGCCATATCCCCTGCCAGTTCACCTACACAGATGATCTTATCAATATCTCTCGCCGCGGCATATACCCCGACTTCCCGGTGCATCTCCACCTCGTCTTTTCCAAGTTCACCCATGTCTCCCAGTATGGCCACTTTTCTTCCCAGCGCATCCTGCAGCACATCCAGGGAAGCCTTCATGGATACCGGATTGGCATTATAGCAGTCATCTACAATGGTCTTTTTTCCGGCCTCTATAATATGGAAGCGGCCGCTCAAAGACTGCAGACTCTCAATCCCTTTTTTTATCCCCTCCAGGTTCATTCCATAGATAAGACCTACGGCAGTTCCGGCCAGTGCATTGTATACCATATGGCGTCCGGGAATAGGTACCAAAACCTGGAAACTCTCATTTCCTGCGTGGATACGGCAGGAAATTCCTTTTAATCCCATGCTCCTGATCTCATCCGCCCAAATCCCCTGATGGTTCATCACGCCGAAGAATACCGGCGCAATTCCGTTAACTTCTTTGACTGTGATCAGCTTATCGTCATCCCCATTCAGGACAACATGACCATCCGGCTCCAGGTAATCGAAGATCTCTGTCTTGGCTTTCAGGATGCCGTCTCTGGATTTCAGAAACTCCAGATGGCACAGGCCGATATTGGTGATCACACAGGTATCCGGCCGCGCGATTTTAGCCAGGCGGTGCATTTCTCCGAAGTCGCTGATTCCCATTTCCAGGACCGCGATCTCATGCTCCGGGCGCAGGCCGAAAACGGTCAGAGGAACTCCCAGTTCATTGTTGAAATTTCCTTTTGTCTTTAACACCTTGTACTTCTGTTCCAGCACAGCGGCGATCATTTCTTTGGTGCTGGTCTTGCCCACACTCCCTGTGATCCCCACCACCGGAATGTCAAGCTGCTTCAGATAGAACTCCGCAATGTCCTTTACAGCCTGAAGAGAAGAATGCACCTTTATATAAGGAAAGCTTTTTTTTCCGATGTCCTTCTCCGTGAGGGTGCACAGGGCTCCATTTGCCATCACACTGTCAATAAAATCATGGGCATCCACACGTGCACCTTTAATAGGAACAAACAGGAACCCCGGCTCTGCTTTTCTGCTGTCCGTTACGATTCCCTGTACTTCCCGGTCCTTCATCTCTTCGCTGCCCACATATATGCCGCCGCAGGCTTTGGCTATATTTTCTAATGTCAGATTTTTCATGGCACACCTCTGGTTATTTATATTTTTTCAGGGAAACCTCGATCAGTTTCTCGCACAGTTCCGGATAATCCATTCCCAGTGCCTTTGCCTCCTGGGGAATCAGGCTTGTGGGGGTCATTCCCGGCAGGGTGTTTGCCTCCAGGCAGTACATGTTTCCGTCTTTGTCCATGATGAAATCCAGTCTGCCGTAGGCCTGCAGTCCCAGTGCCTTGTAGCCCTGCTCCGCGTATCTCTGCATTTCCCTGGTCAGTGACTCGGAAATCTCCGCCGGACAGGTCTCAATGGTGGATCCCGCCTCGTATTTGTTCTTATAATCATAAAATCCCTGCAGCGGAGCGATCTCAATAACCGGATAAGCTTTGCCGTCCACGACAGCCACAGAGAACTCACGCCCCTCGATAAACTGCTCCACAACCGCCTCATTTTCATAGGAAAAGGACTCCTCAAGGGCAGCCTCATATTCCTCCTGATTCTTGGCAATACAGACACCCACGCTGGAACCTCCGCAGCATGGCTTCACGATGACCGGGAAGTCCATGTCATAGTCTGCCAGCTCGCTGCTGCATTTTCCCTTCTGCAGAGTTACGCCTTTTGGAGTGGGCACTCCCTTTGCCTCAAATACCATTTTTGTGATTCCCTTGTCCATGGCCATTCCGCTGCTCAGCGGACCGGAGCCGGTGTAGGGAATTCCCATGAGGTCGAATACGGACTGTACCTTGCCGTCCTCCCCGTTGGAGCCGTGCAGAGCCAGGAACACCATGTCTGCCGCTTTGCAGATGTCAAGTACGCCGGGACCGAAGAATTCTTTCCTGCTTTTTACGGTCTCCTCCAGTTCCCTGCTCTTTTCCTGCATGTAAACAACTTCCGCATCTATATCATATGTCTGAGGGAATAATTCCTCTCCCCAGCTTTCTTTTCCAAAATAAGCGTCTACCAGTACCGCTTTGTGATTTCTTCTGCGCAGAGCTGTGCAGATGCCCTGTCCGGACACAATGGAGACTTCCCTCTCTGTACTGCTGCCACCTGCTAAAACAACTATATTCATACTCTTTCTCCCTTATGCAGCCATTCGGTTTCTTTGCTCTTTTTATACTAATCAATTTAAACTTTTTTGTCAATGATGATGCCGTCTAAGGACATGATCTGCAATAAATATGACACGGCATGTGCGTTACTTTTTTACCTGCAGAAATACTTTTTCACATATTCTCCCCAACATTTCTCCATCATTTTATCTATTATATCTATATTTTCTCCACCACTTTTATCCATATTTACCAACTTTATTACATATTTTTTCTGTCAAAAGTATATTTTGACATATAAACAGGATAAAAAGTCATATATTCTATGCACTTTTTACAGTAAACTATATGGTAGTCCAACAAGTCTGATACTGGTTGGGTCATATTCAGAATGGATACTGAAATGTATCGGGGAATATAAGGACATATGCACAAATGTGCTGTTTCCTTCCTGTCATGCATTTTTGGTATGCGACAAAACAAGGGTAGCTGAGGAATCCCGGAATGCTCTGGGGCTGGTTCCTATTTTCTGCTTAAACGCTTTGGAAAATACCAGCGCGTCTTTATATCCCACCATTTCCGCGATCTGCTTGATCGGCAGCGCAGTGGTCTGCAGGAGCAGGGAGGCTTTATTCATCCTGACACCCAGCAGGTAGTCATAGGGGGAAACGTGATGAACCTGTTTGAATATCTTTGTCAGGTAGCTGCGCGTAATGCCGATATAGCTGCACATGTCATTGACACTGATATCTTTATGGTAATTTTGCTCAATATAGGCAGCTGCATAGTCCGCATATTCCTGCCGGTGGTAATCATTGAACTGCTGTCTGGTATTATGTGAAGTCTGATATTCCCGAATCATACCTGCCAGAAAAAGGGCAAGCTGGCTCTGGCGCACTAGGTCATTGGCATAGGTAAGCTGATGGGCTGCCAGCATGGCATCCACGCAGGCAGTCAGTGCTTCCTCCTGCTCAAAATGACCGACTCTCTGCTCAGCAGAAAAACCGGCATGTTCCAGGCATTCATACGCCCGGATGCCGTCAAATGCTGCCCAGACATAAGACCAGGGTTCTTTGGCATCCGCCCTGTATACAGTAGTCTCCTCCGGCATGATCAGAAACGCATCATGGGCTCCAAGCTCTGTTGTCTTTCCGTCTGCCGTAAAAGTGCCCTTCCCGCTTATAACATAGTGCAGAAGATATTCCTGACGGACAGCCGGTCCGTACGTATGCCCGGCCTCGCAGATTTCCCTGCCGCAGTAAGCCAGATAGAGCTCCACGGAATTCTTTCTGAGAAATTCCAGGCATTGATATTTTGGAGACTCCGTATATTTTACCTCGGTATCCTTATGTCCGCTGTCCATTCTGAATTTCCTCCTTTGCACCTCTGCATTCATAAAATCAGACTATATTTATTATAGCATTATGCATGTCCGGTGAAAAGGGTAATGTAAAGCAGTATTAAGAAAGGAGCGCAAGTATGAAAAGAAACAAGAAAGCCTCTAAAGCCCTGTCATTCTTCATGGCACTGGCACTGACCGCCGGAAATCTATCACCTGTCGCAGTCAAAGCCGATACCATAACCGTGGATAAAAATATCCTGCAGGGTCTGATTCCCACCACAAATGCTGAGGGAGGCATCACGAATCCCGAAGCTGCCACAGACGGCATCAACTACGACAGTGATGTGGATGCCAACAACACCCGGATCGATGCCGGGGCCGAAATCGGCGGTGATGACAATGGCTATTCCCAGTGGAATCCGGTATACCTTCAGTATGATTTCGGTGATGTATACAGCGTAAAAGCTGTGGATCTGTACCGAAACACTTATCCGGCTGCAACTTCCACCTTTAAGGATGTAAAGGTAGAAGTATCAACCTATGAGGATTTCTCAGACAGTACCATCCTCTATGGAGATCCTGACGGGGAAGACTTTTTGGAAACCGTTGATACCAAAGGCGAATCCCAGTATCTGGCGCCTGAAACAGCGATTGAAGCCCGCTATCTCCGTGTATGGGGAAAAGGCCACTACATAGAAAACACAAACAGTGCATGGAAAGGCTACAGCAGCGGCGTCCTCTTTACAGAGATCGAAGTCATCGCTTCTGTGGAACAGGAACAGCCTGCCCCTGATCCGGATCCCGGTGATGATGAGGAAATGGTAGACGCCAACATTATGACCGGCCTGATTCCTACCTCCAATACACCTCACCAGATCGTAACCGGAGGTTCTACGGTTCCCCAGGTACAGATCCTGAACCCGGAAGCAGCCACCGACGGTGTGAAATCAGGCAGTGAGGATGATTCCAACAATACCAAGATCATTGCAGGCCAGGAAATCGGCGGTAATGACAACGGCTATTCCGGATGGGACCACGTCTATCTCCAGTATGATTTCGGTAAAGTCCGGGACGTAAAAGAGATCGACCTATACCATAACACTTATCCCAATGCGGTTTCTACCTTCAAGGATGTAAAAGTAGAGCTCTCCTCCACAGAAGATTTTGCAGAGAGCACCATCGTATCCGATACGGCTGATTATGAGGAAACCACCTCCAACAAGGGACAGCCTCAGGTTATCACACTCCCGGAAACCGTATCTGCACAGTATATCCGTATCTGGCAGAGAGGACATTATATCCAGAATACCAACAGCTCATGGAAAGGCTACAGCAATGGCATTCTCTTTAATGAAATAGAAGTCATTGCCAGCATTCCGAAATCCGAAGTTCCCGCTCCGCCTCCCGAAGAAGAAGCGCAGAACATCGCCCTGGGCAAACTTCCATACGTCCGCGGTCTGACCCCTACTAATATAGAGGCGATCACAGACGGCGCAGTGGATGACAACTATGCAGTTCACAACAGCACCGGTGAACGCTGGCTGCAGTTTGAATACAAAAACGCATATCAGATGAAAGAGATCTGCTTCAAGCTTGAAGAGGGCACCTACCAGTCCGTTAAGGTCTCCGTATCCTCTTCTCCGACAAGCGCAGGCCAGACTGTATTCCAGGAGTATAACTGGACACAGGGTCCTGACATGCAGACCATCACCCTGGACACACCGGTCACGGGAAAATGCGTGCGCTTCACAGTAAACAAAGACAACAACAACCCCACCAAATATTCCGAAGTGGAAATCTGGGCTACGGGAAAATCCTACGACGAATCCAAACCGGAATACACCGCACCGGATTCCAAATATGATACCCTTGTATGGGCAGATGAGTTTGACGGCGACAGCGTTGATGAATCCAAATGGAATATTATTGACGGCATGGCAAACCATGCAGCCATTTACAACAAAGGCGCAGTCAGCATCGTAAAGAATGGAGACAAAAGCTGCCTGGCTATCAACTCCAAAAACTATGAATCCACAGACGCGCTGATCGACGCTGTAGGCTGGGATCAGTACGGCTCACAGGAACTGGCAGAGAAAGTCACATGGTCATCCGGCCGTCTGGAGTCCAAGAATAAGTTCTCCTTCCAGTTCGGACGCATGGCAGTCCGCGCGAAACCAAACGATTCCAAGGGTATCTGGCCTGCTATCTGGATGCTGTGCCAGGATGAGACAGGACATGACGAGATCGACGTGCTGGAATACCTGGGACAGGATGCATGGTCAGCCTGGACCACCAACCATTTCGGTATTCTGGGCTACAACAAAGGCTCTCACGGTATTGCCACCAACAATTATGAAGCATGGTGCCAGGATTTCCATGTATTTGAAGTAGAATGGGATCCGGAGGCTATCACCTTCTTTATCGACGGTAACCAGGTACACAAAACTACCCAGGCCAAAGATGACGGCAGAGACGGCATGCACACACGCCCCATGTTCCCGATTCTGGAAACACAGGTAGGTGACGGCTGGGTCGGCGATGTGGACTACAGCAAACAGGATACAAAACAGGACAGTGATTTCCTGGTTGACTGGGTACGCGTATACCAGACCGAAGGTCAGGCAGTTGCACGCTTTGACGATCTGACAGATATTTCGGGCGGAACAAATGACGACTACTTTATCAGTGCATCCTCCGCAACAGACGGTCTTATGACACTCACAAAAGGAGATGCTCCTTATGAGGACAAAGACAACTTCTATTACGGCGGACAGCCAAGATACGAAGACAGCAGAGTTGCCGTAAAAGAGAACGCAGAAGACCAGTCCCTTGTATATAAAATCCCGGGTGTAAAAGACGCGCATCTGACAGCTTACTATCAGACGCTCAGCGACTATGCCGTATGGGACGGAAGCGCATGGACAGACAAAGGCAAATGCATAAAGGAAACACTGCAGAATGGCGCCTCCCTTGATTTCCGGGTATACACTTCTCCGAACGGAAAAGACTGGACGCAGTTTGAAAACGTAACAACTGTAAACAACTTCCCGGAAGCTTATCCGAGCTATGCCCGCATCACATTTGACGCTTACGGACTTCCGGAAGATACTAATTATGTAAAAGTTACCTTCCCGAATTATAAAGGTGTCACATACACTCTGAATTCAGGCGAAGTGAAAGAAGTACAGAACACAGATATCCAGCTTGCAAAGGTAACCTTCCTTCAGGATCAGCAGGAAGCGGCTGATAAATCTGCTCTGGAAGCAGTCATCGCAGAAGCTGAGGCATTAAATGCTGAAGATTATACCACAGAAAGCTGGAACAGCTTATCAGATGCCCTGACTGCGGGAAAAGCACTTATGGACGATGCTTCGGCTTTCGCTGAAGAAATAGAGGATGCTGCCGCAGCGATCCGCAGTGCCATCGACGGCCTGGAAGTTAAGCCGGAAGCAGACAAAACCGCACTGAAAACACTTCTGGACAAAGCGGCAAAATTAAAGAAAAGCGATTATACCGCTGCATCCTGGAAGACCCTTACAAAAGCTGTCGAAAAAGGCAGACAGGTTCTGGATGATAAGAAAGCTTCTGATAAAGACATTGCTGATGCAGCAACTTCTATCCAGAAAGCTATGGACAATCTCAAAAAAGTCACCAAGACAAATACTGCATCCTTAAAAGCCGCACTGGACAAGGCTGCAAAACTGAAACAGAGTGACTACACTGCATCTTCCTGGAAGAATCTCACCAAAGCAGTCGATGCAGGCAAAAAAGTATTAAATAACAAAAAAGCTTCGCAGAAAGATATTGATAAAGCTGCCAACAGCATTCAGAAAGCCATCTCTAATCTGAAAAAAGCCGCAAAAGGTGTTTGGAAACAAAATGCCAAAGGCTGGTGGTATGACTACGGCAACGGAAAATGGCCTGCAGGCAAATGGGAATCCATTGACGGCAAATGGTATGCATTTGACGCAGACGGATACATGCGCACAGGCTGGTTCCGCGAAGGAAATACCTGGTACTATCTGACAAATTCAGGCGCTATGGCTACCGGTTGGGTCAAAGTAGGCTGCTGCTGGTATTATCTCCACAATAACGGCGCTATGGCTACCGGATGGGTCAGCGTAAACGGTACCTGGTATTATCTTACAAATTCAGGCGCTATGGCTACCGGATGGATCAAATCAGGCCAGACCTGGTATTACCTCACATCCTCAGGCGCTATGGCTACCGGATGGATCAAACCGGGAAATGACTGGTATTATCTCACAAGCTCAGGTGCTATGGCTACCGGATGGGCGAAAGTAGACGAAAGCTGGTATTATCTCACAAGCTCAGGTGCTATGGCTACCGGATGGATCAGACTGGGAAATAACTGGTATTACCTCAACGCATCCGGCCGCATGGCTACCGGATGGGTCAAACTCGGCAGCAGCTGGTACTATCTCACATCCTCAGGTGCTATGGCTACCGGCTGGATCAAAGACAGCGGAAAATGGTACTACCTGACATTCTCAGGTGCTATGGCTACCGGATGGATCAAGGTAAACGGAACCTGGTATTACTTAAACGGCTCAGGCGCTATGGCTGAAAACACATGGATTGGCAATTATTATGTCAACTCAAGCGGTGCCTGGACGAAAACCCGATAAATAAATTTTGGCAGCACCACTCACTTTCCCGGGGGAAACGGAATCCACAAAGTTCCCTTCCTCCGGGGAACATGAAAGCAGGCAGGCAGGTGAAAATTCACCTGCCTGCCTTTCTATCAGTATACCACAACCGGCACACCTTTTTCTATGTTGTTATAAATCTTCTCCGCATTGGACGGCGGCGTATTGACACAGCCGTGGGAGCCGTTGTTGATGTATTCAGAACCTCCGAAGCTGTCTCTCCAGTCCGCGTCATGAATTCCCGTGTTGGCATAGAAGGGCATCCAGTATTGAACCGGTGAGGAATAATTCTCGCCTACCAGTGTGGCATTTCTTTCTTTATACATAATGCCGTAGATTCCCGTATGGGTATCCCATCCCTGGTTGTGGTTTCCTGTGACTACATCGGTGCTCGCCAGAAGCTGTCCGTCCTTGTAGAACCACATGTGCTGTGCCTGAAGGCTGATCTCCACGTATGTATTTCCAATATCATTGGTATCCCTCACATAGCCTCTGTAGGTATACTCAGGCTCCATGGTCTGGGACTGGCCGCTCTTTATAGCCTCAACCAGTTTGGCAGTGGTGTCATTTCTTGCGATGAGCCAGCCGTAATCACCGCCGCTGACTGTGATGGTCTCCCCTGTGGAGGTCACAAACTGACGGGGATAGCCGAAGGTGTCATATTTCTTTGCCATTTCCACCACATACTCTTTTGCTTTCTCCTCATCCAGAACCACATCACCGTTCTCGTCCGTGGTAAGCCAGTTCTTGATCACATCCTTGTTCACCACTTCCTGCCTGTCAGAGAAATCAAAGGTCACGGTAACGCCCAAATATGCATTGCTCTGATCCCGCTGTTTGATCAGATTCTCGTCCGTGCTGTATACTGTGGGCTTCAAATAACAGTCCTCAGCCTCCAGATCCAGCTCCGTCTTTCCTCCGTCAATGGCTTTCAGGATCTGTTCTTTTACCTTGTCCTTATCCAGGGCATTTCCCATCACCTCAGGGACGATCTCATATCCCGTATCCGTATCACCCAGGTAAGCATCTGCGGGCTGCGTGATATTCGCCTCCTGGAATGCCTCCAGGGCATCCACTGCCGCGTACAGCATATCTTTGTCATAGGTCGTGGTGGCTGACATATCATAATCGTTCTGATGCGCAAATGACAGGAACCATAGAAACGGATTCTGCTTGTCCTTCAGCTCCTGGATCTTGCCGTCATCCACATACTGCATGTTCATCTGTGACGCCACTATGGATTCTGTCCTGCCGTCCCGCTCCTTTAAATGCAGGGTATAGGATGCGATCTCATCCACAATGCTGTCCTCCACAGCCTCCACGCTCTTGCCGGAGGCATTCATTCCGTTTATCTGGGAACCCAGATAGAAATGTTTGGTAAAGTATACGACACCGGCTATGTATCCAAGCACCATAAGTGCAATATATCCAATCAGTATGCCCAGTACAATTTTCTTTGCCTTCGTGTACTTACCCTTTTTCCCTTTCTTTTTTTTCATAACCTCTACCCCTTATGTTATAACTTTTTCTATCCGTAACGGTCCAAACGTCTGTTCCGCCACGTGTATCCGCCCATTGTAAATTGCTCTGCAACGGGACAAATACCTGTCCTTCGTTTTCTATTCTATTTCATTTTGATTGTCGAAGTAAAGTGTTTTATGCAAAATTCATTAAAATATCACATTTCTGTAAATTATCCGAAATTTACAGATACTTCTGTAACGAAATAGAAATACTGCTTCACACAATAAGGCAGAACCTCTGCTGTTCTGCAAAAGTTCTGCCCTGTTTTATCATACGCTATGTCTGTTCTGCAGGATTTATTCTGCCAGAAGTTTGTCTATGCTGACCAGTTTTACACTGAGTACAAAAATCTCTGTAGCAAGCTGCAGTTCCTCCGGTGTAGGGAAGCTGGGTGCAATACGAATGTTGCTGTCATGAGGGTCAACGCCGTATGGGAAGGTTGCGCCTGCCTCTGTCATCTTCACGCCTGCCTCTGCTGCCTTGGCTACGATATCCTTTGCACAGCCCTCCATGGAGTCAAAGGAGATGAAGTATCCGCCCTTGGGTGTGGTCCATGTTCCGATTCCTGCCCCGCCGATTTCTTTCTCCAGTGTGTTCTCCACTGCCTCGAATTTCGGACGCAGAATCTCCGCGTGTTTTCTCATATGCTCGTGCATGCCCTCAATGTCCTTGAAGAAGCGCACATGTCTTAACTGGTTGATCTTGTCATGGCCGATGGTCTGGATCGCCATATGTTTTCTGAAATCAGCCAGGTTTCTCGGAGAAGACGCAACGGCTGCAATACCGGAGCCAGGGAAGCTGACTTTTGAAGTGGAAATGAATTTGTACGCCAGGTCCGGATTGCCTGCTTTCTCACATTCCTCCAGAATCTCCAAAAGGAAATCCTGCTCCTCATATAAATGATGGATGCAGTAAGCGTTATCCCAGAAAATACGGAAATCTTCCGCTGCCGGTTTCAGTCTGGCAAAGCGTTTTACAGTCTCCTCAGAGTAGGTGATACCCTGCGGATTGGAATATTTCGGCACACACCACACACCCTTGATGGCCGGGTCAGCGCTTACCAGTTCCTCTATCATATCCATGTCCGGGCCTGTGGGAGTCATGGGAACTGTGATCATCTCTATGCCGAAATATTCTGTGATTTTAAAGTGACGGTCATATCCCGGTGCAGGGCACAGGAATTTTACTTTATCTAACTTGCACCACGGAGTGCTGCCGCATACACCGTGAGTCATGGAACGGGAAACGGTGTCGAACATAACGTTCAGACTGGAATTGCCGAAGATCACGATCTGGTCTGCAGAAACCTCAGTCATGGCTCCCAGCAGTCTTCTTGCTTCCGGAATACCATCCAGCAGACCGTAGTTACGGCAGTCAATCCCTGTTTCACATTTCAGTTTATCGGTGCTCTTTAACTCCTCCAGCATATCCATTGCCAGCTCAAGCTGCTTCTTGGACGGTTTTCCTCTGGACATATCCAGATTCAGTCCTTTTGCTTTTACTTCCTCAAATTGTTTTTCCAAATCGGCTTTCATAGCCTGCAGCTGCTCTCTGCTCAGTTCTTTATACGGCGTCATGGCTCTCCTCCTGGTAATCTTCATAATTTTAATCACTGCCCCGGTAAAGTGTTCCGTGCAGCTCTCCTGCAATTATGCTTCGTTATGTGGTATTGTATGATAGAATATGACTTAATGTCAAGAACTTCTTGCATTTTTGGTAATTTTTTCCCCTTTTTATCGGGTTTATGGTTTTTTATATGCAATTTAACAAATGAAATCCTGCATTTTCCTCACTGTCGCTTTCTTCTGCCGCTGATAAGCCCGGGCAGGAGCAGTATCTCGTGCATAAGAAGCGGAATAGCGGAAATGCCCAGCAGCCACTGCCACTCCCCAAAGGAGAGTTGCACCGTCTGAAATGCCTGCACAAAATACGGTACCTCCGTGACCATGACCTGAAGGGCAAGCCCCAGGAAAAATGCCAGTATCATGAATGGATTATCCAGATGGTTCATTCTGAGTACGGACTTATCCCTGTCACGCATTCCTATGGCGTGGAAGAGCTGGGATACCCCCAGTACGGTAAAGGCATAGGTCTGCCCGCCCCTGTGGAAGGCATAAAGAGTAATGGCGCTGATCAGCATACCGTAAAATACAGTGAACAGCCAGCCCCCATGGGCAAACAACCCTTCATTGGGGTCTCTGGGCTTCTTCCTCATGAGAGACGCTGGATCATTTTTATCAACTCCCAGGGCCAGCGCAGGCAGGGAGTCTGTGATCAGGTTCACCCAAAGGATATGACTTGCCTTCAAGGGCGTCTCTAGGGAAAGCAGGACTGCCACAAACATAGTGATGATCTCGCCAAAGTTGGAGGACAAAAGGAACAGAATGGATTTCTTGATGTTCACGTAAATGCCTCTGCCCTCTTCCATGGCCTTCTCAATGGTGGAAAAGTTGTCATCTGTCAGCACCATATCCGCCGCATTTTTCGCCACATCCGTGCCGTTTCTGCCCATGGCAATCCCGATGTCAGCGGCCTGCAGGGACGGTGCGTCGTTGACACCGTCTCCGGTCATGGCTACGATCTGTCCGTTTTTCCGGAAACGGCTGACGATCTTCACCTTATGGGCTGGGGTCACGCGGGCAAATACCCGCAGGTCTTTCATTTTTTTAGCAAAGCGCTCCTCGCTCATATTGTCCAGCTCCGCGCCGGTGACGCACTGGTCCATGGAGTCCGCGATACCGATTTTTTTGGCAACCGCCAGGGCTGTGTCTTTGTAATCCCCAGTGATCATTGCCACCTGTACCCCTGCCTTTTTCAGAGTGCGGATGGACTGGGTGACTTCTTTTCTGGGCGGGTCCATCATGCCGGCCATTCCTGCGAACACCAGGCTGCCTGTGAGGGCTGACTCGCTCTTATCTTTTACATGTTCCTTATAAGCAAGGGCCAGCACGCGCAGTCCGTCCTGGGCCATTCCCTCCATTGCCATGCGGATCTTCATGCGCTGCACTTCTGTCATGGGAACCGCTTTGCCCCGGACTGTCACAAACGCGCAGCGTTCCAGAAGGTAATCACAGGCCCCCTTCACATAGACCGTCTCGTTGCTGCCGTCTCTGTGTACGGTTGCCATGTATTTTCGTTCTGAGTCAAAGGGGATTTCATAGGTACGTGGATATTGTTCCTTTAATTTCTCCCGGTTATACCCCATTTCCTCACCCATATGGAGAAGGGCAAGTTCTGTGGAGTCACCGATTTCCTGTTTTCCCAGCATACTGTTGTTGCACAGAAGAAAGCCCTCCATCAGGCGGGGAAATTCCCTGCGGCGGACTTGTGACAGAGGAAGCTTGCGGTCATCGCCGTAGATTTCCACTACCTTCATCTTGTTTTCTGTGAGGGTACCTGTTTTGTCGGAACAGATGATGCCCACTGAGCCAAGAGTCTCCACTGCGGGAAGCTTCCTTATAATGGTGTTGACCTTTACCATGCGGGCAACGCCCAGGGCAAGGACAATGGTAACCACAGCGGGAAGGCCCTCCGGTATGGCTGCAACAGCCAGGGAGATGGCTACCAGAAGCATCTGCAGAATGTTCCTGTGCTGGACAACGCCCAGAAGGAAAAGGGCTGCGCAGAGGACAACTGCCACAATGCTGAGGATTTTCCCCAGGTCACCCAGGCGTTTCTGCAGGGGTGTCAGCTCTGTCGGGGTGTCGTTGATCATGCCGGCTATCTTGCCAAGCTCTGTCTCCATGCCGGTGGCTACCACAATGCCCTCGGCACTTCCCTTCATAGCTTCGGTTGACATAAATGCGATGTTCTTCCACTCTGCCATAGGGATTCCCTGGGACAACACGGTATCTGTCTTTTGGACCGGCATAGATTCTCCGGTGAGTGCGGACTCGTTTGTATGGAAACCTTGTACTTTTATGAGACGGATATCTGCCGGTACCTGGTCTCCTGCCTCTATCTTGACCAGGTCTCCGGGGACGACAAAGGATGCAGGAATCTTCTTGTAAATACCGTCACGTTTGACGACTGCGGATGGGGCTGTCATTTTCTTTAAGGCATCCATGGCTTTTTTTGCTCTGCCCTCCTGGATGACGCCTACGGTGGTGTTCAGGGCTATGACTACAAAAATAATAGCTGTATCGCTGAACTGGCGGAGGAGCATGGAGATTGTGGCGGCCATGAACAGGATAAATATCATGGGGTCGTTGAGCTGTTCCATGATCATGTCCAGAATTGTCTGGTCTTTGCCTTTTTTGAGTATGTTTTCTCCGGACTGGCGGAGTCTCTCGTCAGCCTCGGTGGAGGAGAGGCCGATGGATGAGTGGGTGTGGAAGGTTTCTTCTAATTGGGGGGTTGTAAATGATTCGTACATGGGTTCACCTCCTTGGATAATGTATGCTTGACTTTTTTGGGTTAGACTAGGTATAGTTATATAGATAAGGGGGGACGGGAGCTTGCGCGCGGGAGGGAGGGGGATGTCGTTTGCTTTCGTATGAAGCCGATTTCTACACTTTGCGGAGATTGTGCGTCTGTATCGGACTTGAAAGTCCGCTTCAGACGCACAATCTCCGCAAAGTGTAGCCTCGGAATACATACAGCAATGCAAATGACATCCCCCTCCCTCCCGCGCGCAAGCTCCCTGGTTACGATAAACTGGAGGAAAAAGAAAAAGAGAAAAGATTTTTTAGATTCTGGTTTGGCAGAAGATAGGGCGTAGTGGTTGAGGAGCTTAAGGTTTTTGAAAGATGAAAAGGGAATGGAATACTTGTAGGGAAGAGGGCAGTTTGGAGCTGCGGAATAAAGAATAAAGGAAGATTGAGAGGATTATAGTATGTGGATTGCTGATGGATGGAAGGATTATGAGATTATTGATACTTCTGATGGGGAGAAGCTGGAGAGATGGGGGGATTATCTGCTGGTGAGGCCGGATCCGCAGGTAATCTGGGATACGCCCAGGAAGAACAGCGGGTGGAAGAAGATGAATGGGCATTATCACCGGAGTAAGAAGGGGGGAGGGGAATGGGAGTTTTTTGATCTGCCGGAACAGTGGTGTATTCGGTATGGGAAGCTTACGTTTAACCTGAAACCTTTCAGTTTTAAGCATACCGGGCTTTTTCCGGAGCAGGCGGTGAACTGGGACTGGTTTTCCAAAAAGATCCGGGAAGCCGGAAGGCCGGTTAAAGTGCTGAATCTCTTTGCCTATACGGGAGGGGCAACTCTGGCTGCCGCTGCCGCCGGGGCTGCGGTCACGCATGTGGATGCCTCTAAGGGGATGGTTTCCTGGGCTAAGGAAAATGCTGTGTCCTCCGGGCTTGGAGATGCGCCGATCCGGTGGCTGGTGGATGACTGTGTGAAATTCGTGGAACGGGAGATACGCAGGGGAAATCATTATGATGCCATTATCATGGACCCGCCGTCTTACGGAAGAGGACCTAAAGGCGAAATTTGGAAGATTGAAGAAGCGATTCATCCGCTGATCAAGCTGTGTGCACAGCTTCTCAGTGACAAACCGCTTTTCTTCCTGGTGAATTCTTATACCACCGGACTTGCGCCGGCAGTGTTGACTTATATGCTGGCTACAGAACTGAAAAAGTTCCATGGCAGGGTGGATTCCCAGGAGATCGGGCTGCCCGTCAGGGAAAGCGGACTGGTGCTGCCCTGCGGCGCTTCCGGTCGCTGGGAATGTGTTGATAAATAAGTGTTATGAGATGAATTTCAGGCCCTGCCTCAGAAAGTCTGTGACTTTTTGACCGCGGAGCAGATACTCATCACCGGCGTTTTCTATATGCCGGTAAAATTCGTTGAACTGATCTATGAGTTTCTTTGAGAAAAAACGGTAGTAGCCGGATATTCCATTTTGGACAGCCATGGCAAATACGGTGTCCCGGCAGAAGTAAATGGTACTCTGCAGGTCGTCGTATCCGATATATGGATTGTTGTTTTCCAGAAGGAAAATCCGGATGCTGCTGTTTTTTTCTAACTCTTCTATGAGGTGGGTGATGTGACGAACACGCCATTCCCGCTCCACTTCCGCCTCTTTCCCGAAAATGTTGATCTTGCCATCAAAGATATAGTCCATGAGTGTGGACTTATATACCACCGCTGTGACCGGTGCCTGGAAGGAGTTCCTGTTCATGTTGTACTGAAGAAGGGCACTTTCCTGATCCCCGGTGTATTTCCTGCAGAGCTCCCAGAGCATGTCATCGGGCAGATGGATGATATGCATGGAGCGCAGAAGATAGCGGTATTCGTTCTGCATCATATAGTCAAAGATATATTTTTCCTGGTACATTTTATGTACGGAGTATTCTTCCACCAGAGGTTTCCTGGAGATGAGGCAGGCATATGCCGCTTCGTAGTAGGCATTGACCAGAGGGAGGCTTCTTATGACCGTGGTATATTTTTCCCTGGTGAACGGCTCCTGTATCTCAGTGACAAGAAGGCCGTTCTTTATGACCAGCACGGGAATGTCCGCGTGCTCGTGGGGCAGTTCGTAGAAATCATACCGGACGGAATGGATGGCATTCAGGTACATGGCTATACAGCGGCAGTAGGCGTCTGTCTGGTTTTTGAATTTCTCCATGTCTATGAACTGATGGATTCGGACTGTGATGCCTCTTTTCTCAAGCGCCTCCAGCTTTTTAAAAAAGTCATTTTCCTTTGTCACGTACTCCTGGAAGGGGCAGGTCACTATAATGTCCACGTCCCTCTCCGCACGGCTGCAGAGCTCATAGATCATTCCGCCCACGGCACCGGCCACAGTCTCCTGGTCCTGCCAGAGGGAGTCATAGGAAATCCGCTCCTGCACCTTTCTGTGCTCTTCCTTTTGTTCCTTCTGCTTCAGGAGCGACTGAAGAAGGCATTTTTCCAGGGCCTTTTCCAGTCCTGCTCCGTCATATTCCAGTCCCAGAACTTCTTTTATTTCTTTTTGCTGGGCTGCCTCTGTGTTGACGGCAAAGAAATGAGCCATTTTCCCAAACAGCTCCTCTGCATTTCTGGACGAGGGCAGTTTTGCACCGCTCTGCCATTTGCTGATATAGGAGACATCGTATCCCATTCTGTCTGCCAGGACCTGCGGTTTTACATTCGAGATACGGATCAATTTCTGTAGTAGTGCACTGAATTCCATGGCGTTCCTCCTCCTGATACATCAACCGGCTCTTTAATTGGAATTATATCAAATTCGTGTGATAAAAGCAATTTCACCTGTGAAATTATTGACAATTATTGACTTAAATGAAACTTTGACAATTCATTTTCCTCTGCTTTCCTTCATCCTCAGTCCTTTGTATTTCCGCCGCGCCTGGGATATGCTTGGTACATAGGGAAAATAAAGCAAAATATCTTCCCTGACAATGCTGGACTTCAGCAAACATAAAAAATGAGGAGGTAACTATTATGGGTCGTATGGAAAACAAGGTCGCTGTCATTACAGGTGCCGGCGGGGGACTGTGTGAAGGGATCGCCAGAAGCTTTGCCAGAGAAGGGGCAAAGGTCGTATTGGTGGACAAGAAACCCGTTGTTCTGGAAAAAGCTAAGGAAATCTGTGAAGATGGGGGCGAAGCTCTTGGACTGAACCTGGACATATCCGTGGAAGCGAACTGGAAAATCATTCTGGAAGAAACGCTCAGGAAATTCCAGACCTGCAATGTGCTGGTGAACGGTGCCGCCGAATTCTCACTGACAGGTGATTGGAACAGCGGACATCCCGGATTCCTGGAAAACTGGGATATTGTCTATAAGGCAAATGTTATGGGGCTTGTGTACTCTGTTCAGACCTTTGTGCCGTATTTTATCGAACAGGGAGGCGGAACTGTCATGAACTTCACTTCCTCCACGGGTATCACTTATGTGGGAAGCGGCTGCCAGGCTTACCCGGCTTCCAAAGCTGCCATCAAGATCATCACTCAGGATATGGCTGCACAGCATGCCAAAGACCATGTGCGCTTCAACTGTGTGGCCCCTAATTTCTGCTATACACCGGAAAATGATGAGATTTACACAAAGTTCCACGATTGGTTCCTGAAAGATACCCCTCTGGGATTCCTTGGTTCTGTGGAAGACGTGGCAAACTGCGCCCTTTACCTGTGCTCAGATGAATCCAAATATATCACAGGCGTATGCATTCCCATCGACGGCGGATATACAGCCTGCCATTAGGCGTTCATCACGAGGGAGGATACTTTTATGGCACAGACAAAAACTAAGAATTTCTATGGGTGGAAGATCGTAGTCTGCTGTTTCTTGATTTCCATGTTCGCCATGGGTATCATCAGCAATACCATATCCTTTTATATGAAACCCGTATGTGAGACACTGGGATGCTCTTATGTACAGTTTTCGTTCATCAATGTGGTGAGCTGCATCACCAGTATGCTGGCTGCCATCCTGCTGGCTCCTAAGATTGAAGGCGGAAATGTAAGAATGATCATGCTGGTATCCGCGGCAGCCGCCGGGCTGGGGTTCGGACTGCAGGGCATGGCTACACATATCTGGCACTTTTATGTATTATTCGGTATCACCAATCTGGGAATCGGGGGACTGACCTCCCTTCCTATCAACTACCTGATCACAAACTGGTTCAAGGACAAAAAGGGACTTGCCACTTCCCTGGCCTTCTCCGGAGCCGGCATCGGCGGAATCTTCTGGTCCCCTGCAGTGTCGGCTATGATTGGGAAACTGGGCTGGCGGAATTCCCTCTTCCTGTCAGGTGCGGCTGTTGTGATCGTCAGTATCCTGGCATGTCTCTTTATCCGGAAGACGCCGGCTGAAATGGGACAGGAACCTTACACCAACCGTGATTCACAGCCGAAGGAAACACAAAAAGCTGCCAGGGCACCCGCATGGGAAGGCGTTACAAGAAAGACAGCAGTGGCCTCCCCGGCATTCTGGGTCTTTGTCCTCTCCCTGATCTGCATGGGAATGCTGGCCGCAGGCGTCATGACCCAGGTTCCCACCTATTTTTCAGAGATTGGCCTCAGTTATGCGGGAATCATGGCCCTGTTCAGCGGAGTCTCTATACTCGGCAACATACTGGGCGGTATGATCTTTGATAAACTCGGCCTCATGGGGGGCATGGCATTTACCTGTATCTGCAATGTGCTGGCACTTGTATGCCTGCTCATCTCAGGTAAGAACACATTCTTTGCATACCTGTTCGCCGCAGCGATCGGTATGGGCATGGTGATCTCCATGCTGGGGCCGCCGCTTATGACCTCAGGGCTTTTCGGTACAAAAGAATACGCCAGGATCTACAGCATCAGCAACGCTTTTTTCCTGGCCGGCTGCATGATCGGCCCCATGCTCTCCAGCGGACTGCGGACAGCTACCGGCTCTTACACTGCAGCGTGGAGTGTTTACATAGCTATTTCTATTTGCTGCTTCGTATTTGCGTTCATTGCGCATGGACTGAGCAGGTCATTTAAAAATAAGGGATATACAGACAACATATAAAACAGTGATTGATTAAGGAGGAAAATATTATGAATATACCGGCTGACGAACAGATCATGAGTTTGGCAAAAGAGGTTCTGGCATTTGCAGGACACGACTACACCCCGGAACAATTAACAGAGATTCCCAAGATTCTGGCTACCAAGAACAAATATTGGTGGTGCGTGGATATGCAGCTCTGGGATATGATGCCTGAGGTTTATGTGGAACCCTTTGAATTTTATTCCAACGGGCATAAGGTTCCCGTCAAAGATATCGCTGACCAGGTAAAACGCGCCAGCACCGTATGCGATGATTCCATGGTCCCCATACATATGGGCCACAATCCCATCGTGCAGTTCACCGGTGAAAAAACAGCCCGCGTACTCACCCGTCTCAATGACTACCACACCTATAAGGATGACGATTCCACTTATGAGGGATGGGCATTTTATGTAGATGATTTTGTAAAATGTGATGACGGCGTATGGCGCATACAGACCCTGCGCCTGACTTACAGAAAGATCCTCGGCGCGCTGAGGACACAGGGATAAAGGAGGAAATCTAATGAAGCTCACACAGCCTGTTTCTATTGGAAACCTGACACTGAAGAATCGCATGGTCATGGCCCCCATGGGGGTTGACCTCGGGAATTATGACGAACGCACCAGGGCTTATTACCTGGCCCGGGCAAAAGGCGGTATCGGCATGATCCTCTGCAACACACTGGCCACACCGGAGATCGAGGGGATGTGCCCCTCTTCCCTTCTCGATGCGGACAGTTATGAAGATTTCCGGGACATGACAGAGAATGCCCATCGTTTTAACTGCCGGGTCTGCGTACAGATCCATCCCGGCAACGGAAGGATCACCACACCGCCGCCGGGAAGAGACAAACCCCTCGGTGCCTCGGCTGTACCCTGGATGGACCCCAGGGTCATCTGCGAGGAGATCACAAGAGATGAGATCCGAATCATTGAAGACGGATTTCGCAGGACTGCCCGCTATGCCAAAAAGGCCGGCGCAGATGCCATTGAAATTCACGCTTACGGCGGATATCTCACTGACCAGTTCCTGACAAAACGCTGGAATGTCCGTACAGATGAGTACGGCGGTGACCTGACCGGAAGAATGCGCTTCCTTACGGATCTGATTGAAATTGTAAAGACCGATTTGGGAGAAGATTTCCCGTTGATCGTAAAATTTACGCCATGTCATTATCTGCCGGCGGAAGCAGGTTACAGGGATATGGACGAGGGTCTTGAGATTGCAAGACGGCTGGAAGCCCTTGGTGTACATGCACTCCATGTGGATGCCGGATGCCATGACAACTGGTTCATGGCTATGCCGCCTGTATACCAGCAGGAACAGGTACTGCAGCTTCGCAGTGCGCACGCTGTCCGAAATGCAGTGGGCATACCGGTCATCTCCCATGGCCGCCTGAGCAATATCTCCAAGGCAGAATATGCTCTGGAACATGGAGATCTGGATATCGTAGCCATTGGCCGCGGACTGTTAGCTGACCCGGAACTCCCCAATAAACTGACAGCCCATGAAACGGATAAGATTCGTCCCTGCATCTCCTGCAATGAAGGATGTATTGCCAGAGTCTGCGCAGGACAGAGCGTCCAGTGCGCGGTCAATCCCAATGCCGGGCTGGAAGGCGTTAATGATCTGAAGCCTGCCGAGGCACCAAAGAAAGTCCTCGTTGTAGGTGCCGGCCCCGCAGGCTGTACGGCGGCAATCACGGCGGCTCGGGCCGGTCATCAGGTAGAACTCTGGGAAAAGAGGGAGCGTATCGGCGGAAATGTACTTGCCGCATCCCGTCCTTCTTTTAAAGCAGATATGGCAAACCTGCTCTCCTATTACCAGAACGAGCTGACAAGACTGCAGGTTCCGGTGAAATTCTGTATGGAAGCTGACAAGGCTGCTGTGGATACCTTGAAACCCGATGTGGTCATCTGGGCAGCCGGAGGCAGACCAATCGCTCCCGGCTCCATCGAAGGCATTCACGGAGACAACGTGTGCACAGCCATTGACGCCCTGCTCAATAATGCGCTTCTGGGCGAAAATATAGCCGTTATCGGCGGCGGCCTTGTAGGACTGGAGACAGCAGTTGACCTGACCCAGAGAGGCAAGAAGGTGACTGTAGTGGAAATGGCACCCAAACTTTTGCCGGAACCGGTATTTATGCAGAACATGATGATGATCATGGGACTGGTGAAAAAATATCAGATACCTTCACAGGTCAATACCAGGCTGCTGAAAATAGAACCTGACGGTATTGTTGTCCAAAAGGAAAACGGCGAGGAGAAAATCCCCTGTGATACCGTAGTCCTTGCCATGGGCTTCCGGCCGGATGACTCTGTATATGAGGAAATTGCCGGAGACTACAAGACTGTGAAAGTGGGAGACTGCGTATCCGCAAGAAAGGTTTATAATGCGGTACATGAAGCTTATGACGCAGTGAGAGAACTGTAATAATTGACACTTTACATACGACAGGGGAGGACTTCCGTATATGGAGATCCTCCCCTGTTTTTTGCTGTTTAATTCCGCTCCTCGCTCCATTCCAGGAAGTCACCGGTGGCGGCGTCAATCTCGAACTCATATTCCGTACCGTTGTAGTAGATATCACCTTCGTAAATCATCTTTCCGTCATCATCATCCAGCTTTATGCGCAGATCCTTCTCACTGGCTCCCTGCACCTTTGCAAGAGCCGCGGCGGATGCCTCCTCCCGGCTTACTGCCGGGTTCAGGTCTGATGCGCTGTCCTTGTTAAAATCATTTTCAATCTCAAAATCAGAGCTTAATATTTCGCCTGTAGAAGCGTCGATCTCATAATCATATTCCTTATTATCGGAATAAAATTCCACATCGTAGACCTGACGACCGTCATCATGGTCTTTTTTCACGCGGATTCCCGTGATCTGTTCCTCCGTCACACCGGCATCGGAGAGAGCTGTCTTCCTGGCCTCATCCTCGGTGACTGCAGAGGCTGTGCCGCTCTGGGAATCACTGCCGGCTGCCTGACCTGCTCCATTCTGGGAATCACTGTCGGCTGCCTGGCCTGCTCCATTCTGGGAACCACTGCTGTTTCCTGACTCCTGGCCTGTTTTCTTCCGGGAACTGCTGCTGTTCCCAGACTCCTGGTCCGTTCCATTCTGGGAACCACTGCTTTCGGACGTCTGGCCTGTGCCCTGCGCGGCATTCTGGTTGGTTCCCGTACCGCCGCAGGCTGTCAAAAGCGCTGCGGAAATGACTGCTGCCATCATAAATGTAATATATTTTTTTCTCATACGATAAACTCCTTTCATACTTTGTATATCCAGCGGACACATCCGCTATTCTTTGTATACGGTAAGTTTATCAGAGAAAGATTAAAAACAGATTAAAATCCTTAACTTTTTTTCTCTTTCGGAATTCGGAAGGTAAATCTGCTTCCCCTGCCCGGCTCACTTACAGCCTGTATTGTCCCCTTATGCACACTTATGATCCACTGCACCATGGAGAGCCCCAGCCCTGAGCTGCTGACATTGCCCTGCGAGCTGTCGTTATTGTTCTGCGAACTCCCGTTATTACTCCGCGAGCTGTCGGCCCGGTAAAAACGTTCCCAGATGTGGGGCAGATCCCGGGCACTAATCCCAATTCCGTCATCTTCCACATATCCGGTAACCGTATCCTCATCTTCCCAAAGCCCCATATGGATGCAGCCTCCTTCTTTCCCATATGTGACTGCATTCTGAAGAAGGTTGAGCCAAAGGCGGATCAGCAGGGTTTCATCTCCACGCACCATGATATCGGGGCTGATTGCCGTTTCCAGCCGTATCCCTTTTGCCGCCGCGATACCTTCCATCTCCGCTGCTGCCATCTGGGAAAGCCCGGTAAAGTCCAGTATCTCCATTGTCACCTTCTCACGGCCCTGGTCTGCTCTGGACAGGAGAAGAAGCTGGGAGATCATCCGTGACAGGCTGTCTGCTTTTCTCTGGATAACCGTGATTTCCTCCCGCACCTCCCCGGAAAGCCCGTCACGGGCAAGAAGGGCATCACACTGCATCAGAATAACGGAAAGAGGGGTACGCAGCTCATGGGAAACATCCGAAGTGAACTGTTTCTCACGTTTCATACTGTCTTCAATCTGCCCAAGCAGACTGTCAAAAGTGGAGGCAAGGCGGTATATTTCATCCCTTCCCTCCCCCAGTCCAATCCTTCTGGACAGATCCTCCTCCTCCCGGATGGCACAGACTGTCTCCGTTATATGGGCCACCGGACGAAGTGTTCTTCTTGTCATAAAGTACCCCAATACGGCAGTGAGCACCACCAGAAGCGGAAGACAGATAAGCGCCAGGCGCAGGGTGATACGGAAACTCTCCTCCGCATCTGTTATGGAAATGATTCCTCTCACCATCAGGTTCACATTCTCTTCCGGCGCATAGGACATATCAAGGACATAATATTCCACGCTCCCGGTCTTCTGTCTCCGCACCTGACCGTCCCGAAAATCCATGGACTGGTCAAATCCGTAAGGGATCTTGCCGTACAGTAGTGTTCCATCCATATCATACACAGAGAGATACACGCCGTTTTCCAGCTCCAGGATATCCGAGTCAAAATCCAGCCTTCCATCCTCCCAGTCAATGTCATCAAAAGCTCCGGTCACACTTTCCCGCAGCCGGTTCTGGACAGAACTTAGTATCTCCCTGTTGCTGAGAGAAAACAGGACCGCCAGTACTGCACAGATATTCACGGTCATCAGAACTGTATAGAGAATCGTCAGTTTTTGTTTCAAAGACAGATTTTTCATATGGGTTCCCTCAGAACATACCCGGCACCCCGTACCGTATGGATGAGTTTTGGCTCAAATCCCTCGTCAATCTTCTTCCGCAGATACCGGATATAGACATCAATTACATTGGATCCCCCCGCGTAATCATAATTCCAGATATGCTGTTCCAGCTTCTCCCTGGACAGAACAATGCCCGCGTTCTGTATCAGATATCTGAGCACGGCAAATTCTCTGGACGAAAGGGTAATCTCCTTCTCTCCTCTGAAAACACGGCGGGTATCCAGATGCACATGCAGGTCCGCCACAGAGCACACGCTGCTCTTTTCCTTCTCAGGCTTCCGCAGCATGACGCGTATCCTGGCGGAAAGCTCCTCAAAGGCAAAGGGTTTTACAAGATAATCATCCGCCCCCAGATCCAGCCCTCTCACCCGGTCCTCCACGCTGTCCCTTGCGGTGAGAAGCAGCACCGGCGTGGTCTCCTTTTTCCTCCGCATGGTTTTCAGAACCTCCAGCCCATCCATCTTCGGCATCATAATATCCAGGATCACCGCGTCATAACGGGCACAGGCCAGACAGTCCAGTGCCTCCTCCCCGTTGGTGCAGGCGTCCACGCTGTAGCTCTCAGCGGTCAGCTTTTTCACCAGCAGGCGGTTCAGATCACGTTCATCCTCAGCGATCAATATGCGCATCCTGTCACCTCTACTTTCCTATGATGTACCCTGCCGCTGCCCGGAGAACTTTCCTTCCATCTCCGTGTCATCTGCTGTACCACAGCCATCCCGCCGCAAGCAGGACCTGGACAGCCAGGATAAGTGGCAGGCCCAGCCTGAATTTTTTGTGCAGGGTCTTATGCCGGAAGAAATCCATGCCGCAGACAGCTCCCACAGAACCGCCAAGTACGGCCAAAAGCAGGAGCGTGGACTCGGGTATCCGGTACTTTTTATGTTTTGCCTTCCACTTGTCCATACCAAACATGGCAAAAGACACCACGTTTATGACAAGCAGCCAGGCGGCTATGAATTTTATCATTCCATCTCTTTCTCAG
The DNA here is from genome assembly GCF_037000545.1 of Blautia sp. JLR.GB0024. Taxonomy (NCBI): domain Bacteria; kingdom Bacillati; phylum Bacillota; class Clostridia; order Lachnospirales; family Lachnospiraceae; genus Blautia; species Blautia sp. JLR.GB0024. Next base: position 102,298 of record NZ_JBANBF010000005.1, read on the forward strand.
GTATTTTGATCTCACCTGCCAGATTTTTATAGAACATCTCCTCGATTTTCTTTCTTTCCCAGTGTTTGCCCAGTATCCACATAACCTTGGTGACAATGGCCTCTGTGCTCATATCATATCCCTGGAAAGCACCGGCCTTGAGAGCCGCTTTGCCGGTCTCATATACGGAAAGGTTGCTGCCCTCATAAGGACACTGGCTTTTCACTACAACAATCATTCCCTTGTCGATCACCAGGCGCAGCTCGTCCAGCACCTCGGAGGACAGAGTGGGAATCCCTCCCATTCCAAATGCCTCTATGATCAGTCCCCGGTACCCCTGTTCATACAGAAACTGAAAAATCTTACCGTCAAATCCCGGTACCAGCTTGATGAGAAAGACCTTCTTCTCCAGCCTCCGCTCCAGAACGCAGGGGCCTGACGGGGCCGGAATGATATTTTTATAGATTTCCAGTCCCCTGGAATCCACCTCACCCACATAGGGATAATTGATACTCTCAAAAGCGTGGAAACTTCTCGTGCGCATCTTGCTGGCCCTGGTCCCCAGCATGATTTTTCTGTCAAATGCCAAAAATACGCCGGGCATGCCGCTGCCTGCCATATGGATAGCACATCTGCAGTTCTCCACCGCATCCGCCAGAGGATTTGTAATGGAGAGCTGGCTTCCGGTGATAACTACCGGAATAGGGATATTCAGCAGCATAAAGGACAGCACAGAGGAGGTGTAAGCCATGGTGTCCGTGCCGTGGAAGATGACGATCCCGTCGTATTCCTTATATTTTTCATAGACGGCCTCTGCCATGGCCTGCCAGTTCTCCGGCTGGATGTTGGCGCTGTCAAGCTGGAACAGTTCGTAGAAATCCACCTCATAAAGGCTTGTGATATCAGAGATATAGGACAGGATATCTTTGCTGTTCAATCCGGGCAGCAGGCCGTTTTCGCTGCTGACACAGGCCAGAGTTCCGCCTGTTGTTATTATCAGTATTTTCTTTTTCATTCGTCTTTTCCTCTTATTTTTTACTGTCCCCCCGGCCACGGGGATATATACATCCCAAAGCAGGATGGAAACCCGGCGGCCAAGGGGAATACTGCCTCAGGAATTTCATGTCTTCGGCCTGAAAACACCCCGCGGGGCAGTGATGTGGATAGCGGTCAATATATTTCAGTGTAACGTAACAACAAGCAGTTTTCAATGGATTTTATATAAAAACCATGCTAATATAGGAAAATAAAGATAAACTTATTACATTCACAACAGGAAATATCAGAAAGAATTCAGAAAACGAGGTGTATAGTATGTATGGTTCCACATTCGGAAATATATTGAAAATATCGACCTGGGGAGAATCCCATGGTGCGGGGATCGGCGTTGTCATTGACGGCTGTCCCGCAGGACTTCTGCTCTCCGCGGAAGACATTCAGGCTTACCTGGACCGCAGAAAACCGGGCCAGTCACGTTTTACCACCCAGAGAAAGGAAGCGGACGAGGTAGAAATCCTCTCCGGCATTTTTGAGGGGAAGACCACAGGCACCCCCATCTCTCTCATGGTCCGCAACACAGATCAGCGCTCCCACGATTACAGTGAGATCGCCAACTATTACCGCCCCGGACATGCGGACAGAAATTATGATATCAAATACGGATTCCGGGACTACCGGGGCGGCGGACGCTCTTCCGGGCGTGAGACCATCGGACGTGTGGCGGCAGGTGCCGTGGCCGCCAAAATACTTGCAGAGCTGGGCGTGGAGATCACCGCCTACACCCTCTCCATCGGCCCTGTCACCATTGACAAGAGCAGATTCGACAAGGAGGAGATGGGACGCAATGCCCTCTATATGCCGGACGCAGAAGCCGCGAAGAAAGCCCAGGCATATCTGGAAGGCTGTATGAAGGAGAAAAATTCCTCCGGCGGTATGGTGGAATGTGTCATTAAAGGTGTCCCCGCAGGTATCGGAGAGCCTGCCTTTGAAAAGCTGGACGCCAATCTGGCGAAAGCCGTCTTTTCCATCGGTGCAGTAAAATCTTTTGAAGTGGGGGCCGGCATCGCTGCCGCCTCCTCAGATGGTTTACATAATAACGATGCATACCGCATGGACGAAGAGGGAAATGTAAAGAAAAAGACAAATCATTCCGGCGGTATCACCGGAGGGATCAGTGACGGCGCGCCAATCCTTATACGCGCTGCCTTCAAGCCAACCCCTTCCGTGGCTGCGGTCCAGGAGACTGTGAACCGCCAGGGAGAGAATATTGAAATATCCATCAAGGGCCGCCATGATCCCATTATTGTACCGAGGGCTGTTGTAGTGGTGGAATCCATGGCTGCCCTTGTGGTGCTGGATGCCATGCTGGGCAGTATGACCACACGCATGGATGCGGTCAAAGGTTTCTTTAAAAATCTTTAGAATTTTTTTCGATTTATACCACGTCACTTTTTAATTTTGATTCCTATACTCAGTATAGTAACAGCAGGAGGACCGCAGCGTAAGCGGCCTTCTGAACACAGGAGAAGAGATACCATGGAAATGAATCACATTTTAATCGTAGAAGACGACAAGGACATCCGGGAGGCAGTTGCCATTTATCTGAAAAGCCAGGGATATGAAGTATTTCAGGCAGGCGACGGCGTAGAAGGGCTGGAGATGCTGGAGCGGGAAGAGATCCATCTCGCAATTGTGGATATCATGATGCCCCGCATGGACGGTATCACCATGACCATGAAACTCAGGGAAAAACACGATTTCCCGGTTATCATGCTCTCAGCCAAATCCGAGGAGGTGGATAAGGTTATGGGGCTGAACATCGGCGCCGATGACTATGTCACCAAACCATTTACCCCAATGGAGCTTATGGCAAGGGTGAACTCTCAAATGCGTCGGTACAAAAGATTCATGGAAAAACTGCAGCAGAAAGAACAGGAAAACACAGATACCATTTACACCATGGGCGGGCTCGAGCTGAACGAGAGTACCTTCGAGGTGCGGGTAGACGGAGCCCCTGTAAAAATGACCCCCATGGAATTCAAAATTCTCCTTCTGTTAATCAAAAATCCTGGAAGGGTATTCTCCGCGGATGAAATTTATGAACGTGTGTGGAATGAGCGTGCTGTGAACACAGAGACGGTCATGGTGCATGTCCGCAACATCCGTGAAAAGATTGAGATCAACCCTAAGGAGCCAAAATATTTAAAGGTGGTGTGGGGAGTTGGATATAAAATTGAAAAATTCTCGTAAACTTGCAGTCGTGCTGGTGATCCTCGTCATATTGCTGCCTTCACTGGCTATGATGATCATCCGCCCGCACTATATCAAAGGCCAGGGTAATTCTGAGCCGAATTTCAACACTTCCAGCTTCATGAGCACACTTGTGCAATCCAATTATGTGCTCTATGCGGAAGAAAAACAGAGGGAAAACCAGGCGGCCATGATTCCGTTTGACATCTTTTTCCCTTCTGCAATAAACGACAAACAGACAAAAGAGAACGAAGAGGACAAAAATTCAGGTTCCAAGTCCAATACTTCCTCCCGGGAAATATCAAAGGAGTCCCTGGACGAAGAGAATTTCCCCTCTTCCAAATACAAGAACAGCTACGGAGATGAATACGGAGGATACTCTTCAGAGGAAGCCATCATCGCATCCGCCAATGAGATTTCCAACTACTTCTCCAGATGGGAGCATAACTTCTCCACCCTGCGCTCTTATCTTCAGTATGAAGTGAGGGATGAAAACGGAAAAGTGATAGACTCCAACGCAACAGAGGAACTGGATCCGCTTCTCTCCCAGACAAAACCCGAGGCGCTGGATAAGAAATACGCTTTCGGCGCTATTGTCAAATATGATGAGAGCGGAAATGTATCGCAGGCAGAGTTTTTCTACGGAAAACCCGGCAACGCCACACAGCTTCTCAACGAACAGGTCCGTCAGAACCCATGTTCCAGCTTTGACGACCAATACGGCATGGATGCGCCTTTCCAGAAACCACAGGGCCGCACCTATATCTATCTGATGACAGCAGAAAATCTGGCATCCTTTATGGAAAGCTCAAACGGATATATGGAATACCTGGGCGTTGACACTTACCGCTCAACCGCCGATCTGTCCATTGTCTTCATTACTCTGCTGGGTCTGGTAGCCGCTGCAGCACTGCTTCTGCCGTTTATCAAACCGCTGCAGCTGGGAGACGAGAAAATATTCCAGGTACCTTTTGAACTGGTCTTCATAACAGCCAGCTTTGTTCTGGGATTTTCCCTTTCCATGTCCGTGAACGGCAATACCATGAGCAATGAACCAATTTACAATGTACTGCACAGCATCGGTGTACCCAAAGGGCTGGCCTCTGTGCTTCAGTATTTCTGGGGATTCATCGGGTGGGCGTTTATCTTTGCAGTGTGCTACTGGGCGGCAGGATGTATCAGAACCGTCTTTGTCATAGGACCGAAACGATACATCCAGGAACGGGTGATCATTTACCGCATCTGGCCCTGGGCAAAAGGCACGGTCAAAAACATTTACAACAGTATGCTCCATATCAATCTGAAAGATGATACCACAAAAGTTCTGATCAAAGTGGTACTGATCAACTTTATCATACTGGGATTTATCAGTCTGATGTGGGTCTGGGGCATCGGAGCACTGATTATTTACTCCCTTGCACTGTTCTTCCTTCTGAGGAAATACTGCAATGACCTGCAGAAACAGTATCACAGACTGCTGGACGCAACCAACCAGCTTGCCGAGGGCAACTTGAACGGTACGATTCCTGAGGAACTGGGCGTATTTGAACCGTTCCGCGGCGAGATCACCAAGATACAGAGCGGCTTCAAGAAGGCTGTGGACGAAGAGGTCAAGAGCCAGAAAATGAAAACGGACCTAATCACCAACGTATCGCATGACCTGAAGACGCCATTGACAGCCATCATCACTTATGTGGACCTTCTGAAGGATGAGAATCTGCCGGCCGAAGAGAGACGTCATTATATTGACGTTCTGGAACAAAAATCTACACGGCTGAAGCTGCTGATCGAGGATCTCTTTGAGATCAGCAAAGCGACCAGCAGAAATGTAACACTGAACATTATGGATGTGGACATTGTAAGTCTGATGCAGCAGGCAAAACTGGAGCTTCATGATAAGATTGAGGCATCCAACCTGTACTTCCGCTGGCGTCTGCCCGAGGATAAAGTAGTCCTTCCTCTTGACAGCCAGAAGACCTACCGTGTATTCGAGAACCTGCTGGTGAACATCACCAAGTACGCCATGCCGCGGACCCGGGTGTATGTGGATATGGAGAACGACGAGAAACGGGTACGCATTTCTATGAAGAATATCTCAGCCTCAGAGCTGACCTTCAACCCGTCGGAGATCACCGAACGGTTCGTCCGGGGTGATGCCTCCAGAAATACGGAGGGAAGCGGGCTGGGCCTGGCGATTGCCAAGAGCTTTGTGGAACTTCAGGGCGGAAGCCTGCAGATTATGGTGGATGCGGATCTGTTTACTGTGGAGATCGTGTTCCCGAAACCTTGATACAAATCACCCCGGTACTGCTCATAGACTGCAGTACCGGGGTTTCTTTTTTCCTTATGCCCAGTAGATTCTCATTCCTGTCTCATGGCTCATGCGCTCCGGATGCCCTTTGACCCTGGAGGATAATGCAAAGATATCTCTGTAGGAATTCTGCGCAATACAGTTTCCTTCATGATCCGTCATGCTGACATACAGATTCCACCTCTGCCCTTCCCCATATCCTTCCGGAAAATGGATGATCTCTCTGACGGAATCCGGCTCCATATGGATTTTTGCGGTATTCTGCTCCACCACTTGCCCGCTTTCCGTCTCTGTTATCACCCAGAAAACTTCGCAGTCCCCGTATTTTTTATCTGTATCGTTTACGGCATAGAGGCCATCCAGTGCATCTCTGTATTTTGCAAAAACACCTACCGGGCTGTTGCTCTCCAGCATGGCCTGAAGTCCTTTTTTCGGAATCCCCCACCAGTCGTACAGACCATAAAAGCTTTGGGGACACAAATCAATGAACATGAACTGCACATACCCGGAACACGGCGCATATTTCTGGATTCTGTAGTGTTCTGTATAGTATTTCAGCAGTTTATACTGATAATCCTGGATGGCAGGGATCTCCTTTTCGATACCTGCGAGACGTCTGTATACAGCCGGGACTTTTTTCAGGCTTTCTGCACAGGCAGGCGCATCAAATCCATACTCTGTATTCAGCTTCTCCGTTGTCCCATAGATTTCCCTGTACTCGCCCCCGCTGAGTGATCCCAGATAATTGTGGCTGTCCCCGCTGAAAATGTCCTCATCGCAGAAAGAACCCTTGATGATGGGACGGTCAGGGTCCATCTCCTGCAGTTCCCGGTAAAGCCTCGGCCCCGGATTTTCCTCCATGAATCTTCTCCTGGTGTCCCCATCCGGGTCCACACAGCCGGGTTCATTCATGCCGATCCAGCAGATAATGGAGGGATGGCGCATCAGCATCCTGACGTTTTCCTTGTAAATGCCGATGAACTTCTCTGCCCACTCATCTGTAGATGGGTGCGTCCAGTTATACTCTGAATCCTGGATGACCGCAATGCCCATTTTGTCGCACAGGTCATAAAACATATCCTGTTCCACATGGACATGAACCCTCACAAGATTAAAGCCTGCTGCCCTGATGTTAAGCAGGTCCCGGTAATACCGCTCCTCTGTCATGGCAGAAATATAGCAGTCAGGAAAATAAGAGGTTCCACGGACAAAAAAATCCCTGCCGTTCAGACGGAAACGTGTGATCTCTTTCGTCCGCACGATCACTGTTTTCCGGAATGCAAAAACAGACTCTTTTCCGCATACCCTGCTGCCGTCTCTCTCAATCCAAACTTCCGCGGTATACATCCACGGCTGGCCGTGATCCCAGGTGTTCCAGAGAAGAATATCCTCCATATTGACGAAACACGTCCTCTCCTCCTCACCGGCCTCCGCTGTAAAATCCAAAACCGCTTCACTCTTACAGATTCCGGATCTCTCATCCCTTATCTTCAGTACCATCCTGTACTTGGCACCGGGTGTAAGTCCTGCAAGTGCCGCCTTTGCCTTTACCAGTGCGCTGTCCATGTCTTCGGAAAGCTCATAGGATATCTCCGGCCGATGCTCCATGAACTCCTGTTCGGTCATTATGAGTTCCACCCTGCCGTAAATCCCCACAGGGTTCACATCGCGCTGTATGAATGTATCTGAATGCTCATAGGTTCCCTTCACCATTCTGCGCTTCACAAGAATGGTCCTGGAATCCTCTCTCTTCTTCTCCACTTCATCGTCCCAGGGAGAACTCACCTTAACGATGAGAAGATTCTTCTCTCCCGGTTTTACAATGTCTGTGATATCAAAGGAAAACGGCGCGGAATATCCCTCATGTTCCCCTGCAAACTGTCCGTTCACCCACACTTTGCAGTAGTAATCCACGTTGGTAAACCTCAGCCGAATCCTCTGCTGATCTCCTTTTGGTAAGTCAAATTCATGCCGGTACCACCAGGGAGCCTGGTTAAAATATCTGAGTTCCCTTCCGAAATAAGGCTGGCCGGCAAACAAAAGCTGCAGATGTTTTAACCCGCTTAGTTTTTCCCATTCCGAGATCTGGGGGCCCATCTCCGTAAAAGCTTCTCTGTCTGTATACAGGCCCAGCTCTTCCCCCGTATCATGTACATCCTGGAGAATATACCAGCCATCCTCCAGATTCTTTACTGTCTCCATATCCTGCATCCTCCTTTGTATCAGCTCTTCACTGCGCCTGCAGCCATACCCTCTATGATATTTTTATTCAATATAAAATAAACAATCAGTGTCGGAAGAATAGAAATGACAATGGCGGCAAATGTGCTGCCCCAGTCCACTCGTCCGAACTGCCCCACAAAATCGTTCAAACCGATGGGAAGTGTCTTCATCTCCGACGAAGATATGAATGTATTGGCATATGTAAATTCATTCCACACAAAAACAAAATTGTAAGTGAGCACCGTCATGGTGGTATTCTTCGCCATGGGAACTACGATCTTCCAGAAAACAGTACCCATCCCTGCGCCGTCGATCACTGCTGCCTCCAGCAGGGAATCCGGCAGGAACTTAAAAAATCCCGTGTAGAGATAAATACACATAGGAAGCCCAAATCCCACCTGCGGCAGTACCAATGCCCAGTATGTATTCCTCAGCCCCAACGCATTGTAGATCTGGAACATGGGGATCAGACAGGCGAATATGGGAATCATCATTCCAAAAAGGAAAAATCCCATCAGCGCATCCGCATGTTTTATTTTCACCTTGCTGATCACAAAGGCCACAGGACAGCCCAGGACTACAATACCCAGCAGGGTCAGTACAGCAACGATGGTACTGTTTAAAAAGTATCTTGGGATTGCGGAGATTGTCAGAGCGCTTATATAGTTCCCCAGATAGAAGCTTGATGGGAGGGCGTATTGAGCGGTGTATGTCATCTCCTCCGATGTTTTCAGGCTGGAACAGATCACCCAGAAAATAGGATATATCTGTATCATTACTATGATAAGCACTATAAAATAAAAAATACCTCTTACAGCCTTGCTTTTCCCTGCATGTGTCATTCTGATTCCTCCCCCTTCGCAGTCCCCAGCAGTCTCTGGATAACGAATACCGCCGCCAGACATTCCACCACAAGAAATACCGCCAGGGTACTGCCATATCCAAAGTCAGCAGAGTTAAACGCTGTTTTGTACATATAGGTCGCTACCATTTCCGTCGATTTTGATTTATTATCCAGTATATAGAAGACATCAAAGGTCTTCAAACATCCATTGATCAGCATCACCACTACAATACTGAAAATATTCTTTATCAAAGGCAGTTTGATATATCTGTACTGCTGGATGAGACTGCACCCGTCCATAATGGATGCTTCCAGTACATCCTTGGAAATGGATACAAAGGCAGAATAAAATATGATCATATACAAACCGCAGTATTTGTACCCGTCAATCAGTGTTATAGTGACAAGGGCAGTCTTTGAATTTGCCAGAAGGGCAATGGGGTCCATTCCCATTTTCTCCATCAGATAACAGACCAGGCCCTGTGGCTGTGCGGAAAGCATCTTGGAAAATATCTGACAGATTGCCATGGACGATATGATACAGGGTATAAAATAAATGACACGCAGCACATTGGACCCCTTGATGATATGGGATAACAAAATTGCCAGGAACAGACCCGCAAGAAGCTGGAACGAACTTCCCAATAGTACAAATTTCAGGTTATTCACTACAGCCGATTTAAACGTCCCATCAGAAAACATCCTTACATAATTGGCAAGACCTACAAATTCCATATCTTTAATGCCGTTCCAGGAAAAAAAACTATAACCCACAGACCACAGAATAGGAATGATCACCGTAAGAAAATATACGAAAAAAGCCGGAAGTACAAAAAGCGCAGGCTGTATTTTATTTCTGGGTTTCATCTATACTCCTCTCCTTCCTGAGTGATAAGGGTCCGGTCTCCCCTACAGGTTCCGGACCCTTCCTTTTTATTCCACATCAAAATAGTCCGGCGCATACTGCGCTACCGCTTCATCCATTCTCTGACAAAATTCTTCTGGAGTGGATTCGCCCATACCCAGATTAGCCAGTTCTTTTCTGTAAACTTCGTTTGTGGATGGGTCCAGACGGACATCCCAGCACTGAGCAAAGGTGCCGCAGTTTTCCAGATCCTTCAGAATCTGCTGTGTCAGTTCCGGAAGTTTATCCGGGTCACTAGGCATCATGGACGGCAGCATATCAAATTCATACATAGCCATATCCGCGAAATTGTCCCATACAAATTTAATGAAATCCTTCATAGCCGGAGTCATGGAATCTTTCAATACCGCAGTTCCGATGCCGCAGTTGGCATAATAGTCATTCTCTGTTGTCGCATCTTTATCACTGTCTATTGGAAGCTTGAATGTAGAAATATCATCTTTTAATTCTTTATTCTCATCCACAAGATCCGGAGTATCCCACGTCCCTGTGTATAACATGGCAGCACCTTTATTCAAAAACAGGTCCATCTGTGCTGTGGCATCCGAATTTGTCCAGCCTTCGCTGAAATACTGCGAGATCTGCTGTGTATATTCTGCTGTGGCGATACCCACCTCTGAATCAAACTTTTCTTTACCCATTCTGGCATTATCAATAAATTCATTCCCTGCCATACGGAATGCCTTAAATGCCGGATATCGCATGATCATATCATAGTTGCCGGCTGAGATTGGTGTGTACCCGGCTACTTTCAGCTTTTCACATGCTTCAAGCAGTTCTGTCAGGGTCTTGGGCGTCTCTGTGATTCCGGCATCCTCGAACATTTCGGTATGATACCAGAAATACTCCACATTTCCCTGCCAGGTCATCAGATAATTACTTCCGTCGCTCAGTTTCGGATAATCCAGTGCAATGTCAAAGAACTTATCCTTTAATCCCAGTTCGTCATATAGGTCATCTATGCTGTAGATAATTCCCTTTTTGCAGATACCTTCAAAAAAGGCCTCCGGGTCCGCATCAAACCAATCCGGCAGTTCGTTGCTGGATGCCAGAATTTTTATTTTCTGGAGATAGGTTGCCCTGTCCGCTATGGATTCTACATTAAATTCAAAACCGGGATGATCCTCCTTATACATCTCCGCAATCTTCTTCAGTGTCTTAAGAGCTGCATCTGTCTCACCTCTTGCACTGACGTAATTGATCACCAGATCTTCTGAGTCAGTATTATCACCGGATTCCTTTTCCTGCGTCTTCTGTGTATTTTCTTCCTTTTTATCACCGGTTCCCCCATTGCCTCCGCATCCGACTGCCGTTACACACATGACTGCAGCTAAACCTGCAGCTGCCAGCTTCTTCAGTTTCATCCTTTTTTCCTCCTTTAAATTTGCCTTATCATCATGACGTCCTGAGATTCGGTTTTTTCTGTTTTTTGTTTGTAGATTCATTATAGAAAATTTTTTCGACAAAATATATGGAAAATTTTAAGTACACTTGGAATATTTTCCTATAGTTCTCAGATTGCTTGTGACATAAATCCGATTATTGTATAATAACTTGTAGCCAGACGGCAATTCTACGCATCTAATGTGCTGGCTGTAAGAAAAGATTCTGAAGCCAGGTAGAAGTCCTATTGCCAAAGTGGCTGTGAAAATATTCATATGAAACCAATGGAGAAAAAAAGGAGCTTTCTATGAACAGGATAAAACACTCTGTATTCTACATTTTTTCAACTTTTCCTATTAAACACCGGCTGCTGATCACCTACCTTTTTCTGAGTGGTTTTATATTAGTCATCACAGCAGTCGCATTTTATAACACTGCTAAAAATGCGCTGGTTGAACACGCTACCTTATCCAGCCAACAGCAGCTTACGATCATCACCAACAATCTAAGTGAAAAAATAGGCCATATTTCCGACTATGCCATTACCCTGTCCATCAACAGTGATATTGGTGAAACCCTGAAGGAAAACCCCACGGTACCTGAAAACGCACTGTCACGCTTTTTTGTAAATTCCACGCTCACCAAACAGGCACAAAGAATTATTGGTTTACATAAAAATATATCTAATTGGGATATTCTTGACACAGAAAACAATTGGTATCACAGCAGCACGGATATCACAGAAGAATTGACCCCTTGCCTGTCACCGGAATTTCTGCAGGTATTGCAGACGGATCCTTCCTTCCACTTTTTAGGTCCTTACACGATTGACGGCACACCAACATTCGCCGCCTTAAAACCAGTTACGGACATTGACACCACAAAGTATCTGGGCACCGTCGCCCTTCTGATCCAGGAATCCAGCATATCCTCCGCCTTCCGGGACCTGCCGGACAGTGATCTGCGGAATTTTTACATAACGGACTCTGATAACAGGATATTGTCCTCCTCAACATCCGAGGGAATCTATGAATCTTTTGCCTCCTATACGGGAATCAGCACCAAAGAGATGAAGAAACTGGAAGATACGAATATGGCAACCGCCTATATCCACGGAACAGAGACACTGCTCATCAGAAAGGAATATCCCGGGCTGGACTGGTATGTGGTGAACCTGATACCTCTGCAGAATCTTACCATGGAGCACAGGACTGTGCTGCAGACCATTGTTCTCATATGCGTACTGCTGTTCATCCTCTCCCTGTTCTTCTCCATGCTCTGCACAAGGACTGTGACAGCCCCCATCCAGCGCCTGGCCTCCAAGATGGAGACAGCTTCCATGGGCAACCTGGATATATCCGCAAGCTATCACTCCAACGATGAACTGGCAGTTCTGTACAAGCAGTTCAACCTTATGATGCAGCGCATACAGACTCTGATCGATCATGTATATGAAGAACAGAGCGCAAAACAGGAGATGGAGATCCGGCTGCTCCAATCCCAGATAAATCCCCATTTCCTGTACAATACACTGAGCACTATCAAATCCCTGATTGAACTGGAGATGAATGAGACCGCCGTAAAAGCAGTGGCCGCAATGTCTGTCTTCTACCGGAATTCCCTTTCAAAAGGACGGTTCATCATTCCTCTGAAGCAGGAACTGGAATTGACAGAGCAATACCTGTACATACAGAGCCTCCGCTATATGGAATATGTAGATTATGAGTTCAACCTGACAGCCACATTTCCCATGGACCAGATCGACATACCTAAGCTTACGCTCCAGCCTATTGTAGAAAATATATTTGTCCATGCCCTATCCACAGAAAAATGTCATATCTGCGTCAATATAACCGAGGATGACGCAAACGTAGCAATAACCATAACCGACAACGGAACCGGTATTCCCCCAGAAAAGCTGAAAGAGCTGCAGACATCCATTTATTCCGGCAGTGTGGATGGCAGATCCTTTGGCCTTCCCAACATTCACCACAGGATCATACTGTTGTACGGAATGAACTATGGCCTTACTATAACCAGCCGGGAGAAAGAATTTACCGCAGTCACAGTAACTCTGCCCAAAGGAGGAGCAAAAGATGAAGACCCTGATAATTGTTGATGATGAACTGTTTTTCCGCAAATCCATCTGCAGCCTCATCAAAAAACAGGAAAACTATGAGATTATCGGCGAAGCCAACAACGGAGCTTCCGGTGCTGAAATCATCCGGGAACTGAAGCCTGATATTGCCCTGGTGGACATTTCCATGCCTGTCATGGACGGCCTGGAGATGATCCGTTCCCTTGTTCCGGACTGCCGGACAAAATTCATCCTCTCCACAGGTTACAGCGACTTCGCCTATGCGAAGCAGGCCATTACTCTGGGGGTAAAGGAGTATCTTCTGAAGCCGGTGGACAACCGGGAACTTCTCGACTGTCTTGATAAACTGAGTCTGGAAATTGACAGCGAACGCCACAGACAGGATGTAATATCCGACTACTATCAGTCACGGAGCATCTACCAAAAACACATGGCTCTTAACTTCTTCAGCAAAGCCATATCAGGCGACTGCCAACCGGAGGAATTCGCCGTGCTGAAAAAGCAGGCAGAGCTGGAAGGCACAGACTGGTTCCTGGTACTCTCCCTGAAACTGAACAGCACCAATACCTCTGTGTGGAACTGGGAAACCGACCTGGCACTCTGTCATTCCATTATGGAAAATATCTGTACGGAAGTCCTTCACGGAACATATGAGCATCTTCTTTATGTGGATTACTCCCTTTCCCACCAGTATATTATCCTGGGGCTGAAGGATGGCTCCTGCCAGGTTCCCCGTCTGGAAGAACTGTGCGAACACCTGATAAAGCTGCTGAAGGATACGGTCCATATACCTGTGAGCATTTTCAGCGGAACACCGCAGCATGGTGCCCAGGGAATCAAAGCTTCCTATGAGGAGGCACTTTCTGCCCAGCATAACAGCAGCTATAAGAATCTCACGGTATTTAAGTATTACAGCCGGGAAGTCCTTTCCCAGGATATGGATATCACATCCGATATCTGCCGTGAACTTCTGCTTCTGCTGCGCAGAAAACAGGGGGAACAGGTGATCCAATACATCTGCAGCACCTTTGACAGAATGCAGGAGACGAACTGCCATATCCGCAAGACCCGGCTTACGGCTGCCTTATTTATCACAGTGCTGGATGATTTCATTACGGAATGCGGCTGTTCGGACATGGAATTTACAGAACTGCAGAATGCCCTGGATTCCTACCGTAACTGCGAAAATATTGACCAGCTCAAAAAGCTGATCACAGACACCTACATCTCCGCTTTAGAACGTTTCGGAAAAAATACGGAGTCCGGCAAGACTCACCTGATATCGGATATCCAGGATTATATTGGTCAGCACTACATGGACCCTGAATTAAGACTGGAAACCATTGCCGCCCATTTTTTCGTCAGTCCCCAGTACCTGAGCACACTGTTCAGCCAGGAAAGCCACAGTACACTGAGCAGCTACATCAATACTTTCCGAATGCACAGGGCCAAGGAATTTCTGCTGCAGCAGTCTCCTTCCATACAGAATACAGCGGCACTGTGTGGTTTTACGGATGCAGGGTATTTCAGCAAATGTTTTAAAAAATTTTACGGGATATCGCCTAAGAACTTTTTGGCACTCCGGTCCTCCTGAACATGCAGGGGAACTTCCGGCTGCCGGGCGCGGAGCAAACAGCGGCTATTTCTGTGTGAAAAACGGTTGGATATTGCCAAACCCTTTCTTTTGTGCTAATTTAAGTAGTATTGAAAAAGAAAGAGCAGCTTTTTTATGTACGGCCAGCGCAGCAAATGTGCAGGCCTGACCAAATAGCTGCGGGAAAGGACCCAAAAATGGCAGACATACTAACCAGGGCCGCTGCACTTATCTGCATGATTGCCCTGGCGTTTACATTGAAAAAGATACATATTTTGAAAAAAGAGGACTTCCGTGTGGTGTCCGCACTGGTGGTTAAGATCACACTGCCGTGTGCCATCATCAATAATTTCAGCCAGATGGATTTTGACACCTCTCTCTTTTTTCTGGTTCCCATTGGATTTTGCGGAACCTTCTTTCTGATCGGAACGGGATATTTTATGGCGAGAAAGAAAAGCCCGGATGAGAAGGCTTTTCAGATGATCAACCACTCAGGGTTCAACATCGGCACCTTTGCCATTCCCTATCTGCACAGCTTTGTAGGTCCCTCCGGGGTGATCGCCGCTTCCATGTTTGACATCGGCAATTCCCTGCTGTGCACAGGCGGAACCTATGCCTTGGCCTCCAGTGTGCAGAACCCGGATAACAGAACCACCATAGGCTCCCTGTTAAAAAAGACCTTTTCCTCCGTACCCACCCTGACCTACCTGCTCATGACACTTTTAAGCCTGCTGCATCTCAGGCTGCCGGGGGGCATACTCACCTTTGCGGGAATCGGGGCGGAGGCAAACGCATTCATGGCTATGACAATGCTGGGAATCGGCATGGAACTCACCTTAAACCGCAGACATTTTTCATCCATAACCCGTATCTTAAGTGTCCGCTACCTGGTGGCCCTCATATTCTCCCTTGCCGCCTGGTTTCTGCTTCCCTTTGACAGAGCCCTGAAAAAAACACTGGTCATCCTGCTCTTCTCACCGCTGGCATCCTTTGATCCGATCTTTACGGAAAAATGCGGGGGTGATGTGGGACTTTCCAGTGAAATCAATTCCATCAGTATTATTATCAGCATTGTGTGCATGACACTGCTTTTGATCATTTTGTAAAAAATAACGGTGAACATAGCTGCCTTCCGGGTACGCTGTGTTCACCGTTTTCATTTTCTCTATCCGACCTGAATCTGGCAGACCTTCATGGCCTCCAGTGCATTCTCATGGCTCTCTTTTGTAACTCCCGCGCAGCAGGACGCATCCACAGAGATCACTGCCTCGGGGAGCGCGGCTTTCAATATCATGGCATTGGAGATAATGCAGATATCTGTGCACAGACCCACAAGTTCAATCTCATCATACCCTTCTTTTCCTGCCAGATGCGCAAGAACCGTACTTCCAAATGTAGGCTTCTCCACCAGTCTGCATCCGGCTGCAAGCCTTCTCAGCTCCGGTATCAGCTCCCACCCTTCTGTATCCCTGATGCAGTGCGGAACGGGCAGATTCTTTCCCTCCTGGGTGTCCATGTAATTCTTCTCATGTGTATCAAGGGTGAACACCACCGTTTTCCCCATCGCCTTAGCTTCTTTGACCTTTTTAACCACATTTTCCACAATGGCTTTGGCTTCCGTTGTGCCCAGAGCACCGGTCACGAAATCAACCTGCATGTCAACCACCACTAATAACTGCTTCATTGTCCTCATCCTCCATTTCTCATATGATACCACAGAATATCCGGCTTTACCCATAAAGGGCATCCCTGTAAATATTGGCTTTCTCCTGTCCCTGCAGGATCCGAAGGGCGCCGTAGGCCAATGCCTCCAGTTCCATCTCACCGGGCATGATCCTGACCGGTCCCAGGAAATCAATATAATCGGTGATCCAGTCCGTCAGCATTTTGGAGTGTGCCATACCGCCTGTGAGAATTATGGCATCCACATTCCCCTTCAGTGCAGGGGCAAGCTGTCCGATCCCTTTTGCCACCTGATATGCCTGCGCCTCATACAGAAGCTCAGCCTTTTCATTTCCCTGACGTATCATTTTCTCGATTTCCCGGCAGTCATAGGTTCCCAGATACGCTTTCAGTCCCCCGTCTCCGCGGATTTTCCGCATCAGCTCTGCCTTGGTATATTTCCCGCTGTAACACATGTCTACAATATAAATAATGGGCACACTCCCGGAACGCTGCGGGGAAAAGGCTCCGCCGTCGTCACTGAGGGCATCCACTATTTTCCCGTGTCTGTGAGCTGAGAAAGAGATCCCGCCGCCCATATGCGCCACCAGAAAATTCATCTCCTCATAGGACTTCCCCGCTTCCTCCGCTGCCTTTCGTGCCATTGCCTTACTGTTTAACACATGGCAGAAGCTCTGCCGCACCACCTCCGGAATGCCGGTGATACGCGAAATTTCCATAAATTCATCCGAAGACACCGCATCATAAATGAAGGCGGGAATCCCAAGCGGTGCAGCCACCGCATCTGCGATCAGTGCGCCCATATTTGATGCATGGGGACTGACGGGGCCTTTTAAGATCCTGTCTTTCATTGCCTGATTCACGGTATATCCGCCTGCTTTTACAGGAGGAAGAAGTCCGCCCCGGCCAACAACAGCGCTTAACTGTTCCACCTGATAGGAATGTGCCTCCAGACAGGCCAGAACCATATCTCTTCTAAAAGGAAACTGTTCTTCTATATCCGGATGGCTGTCCAGAAACGCAGGATCATGCTCAATGTCTTCCCGGAACATTTCCTGCCGGTTTCTGAATACAGCTATTTTCGTAGATGTGGAGCCCGGATTTACTGCAAGTATATCGTATACCATTTCCTTACCTTCCTTTACAAATGCGTCTTTTTCCTCAGCTCCTCGCCCAGGGCCCTGCCCTTAAATATAGCCAACGCGGACAACATGAGCACCGCCCCTGCCACACACAGCACCGACGGAAGCCTCACGCCGACTGCGCCGCACAGAAGAAGAATCAGGGGGATCAGACTTCCCACGGACACTATGACCATGTAAATCATATAATGTGAGACCGGCGCCCTGGTCACGAACACCACCACCCACAAGATCACATAGACAGCCAGCAGCACAATAGGTATCCCGAAATCCACAGACCATCCTCTCCACCCTGTAATAAAATCCCAGAACAAAAAGACTGCCCACAAAAGCACTGCCTCCCAGACTGCATTCTTGAACAGATTCCTGCGCTTTACGATAGCGACCGCTGACAGGATCCACATGCAGCCCACACCGGCCAGCACATAGCCTGACCAGAAACTGTGAAAACCCATGGTCCAGTTCACAGAAACCGCAGCAACACATACCGCAATGCAAACAAAAGAAAATATGCGGAATCCCATGGCCATGCGGGAGTTTTCCCTGGTGAAATCCGGGAACATCTGATTCTCCTCCTCCGGGATACCCTCCAGATTCCCCTGGCAGAGAGGGCATTTTCTGTGGGGATTCCTGACTGTAATTTTGCAACGTTTACAATACTGCATCCTCAATCCCCTCCTTTTTCCCCGCCCAGTGCTATGATCTCCACCGGGATACCCTGTCCGGTCAGCATCCGGAAGAAATTCCGTTCAATCCTTGTATTGGCATAACCGGATGTGAAGCTGACAGTCAGCCTGTCTTTCCAGGAACACATACACAGCTCCATTTTAGGTGTGCTGGTGTAAAAGTCAAACCAGTCGATATAGGGTTCACACTCCCGGGGCATCTGTATTTTTCCGATATTGGAGAAAACGGCTGTGTCCGCGGAGGTGGATAAGGCAGCTCCGGCCTGCATGCCCCACAGTTTGAGGGGAAGAGGCAGAATGCGCATAAAAGGATTTTTCTCCATCCGCATAAACCCGTTCATCCGGGCTGCGATGCGCTCCGGCGTCAGCTCCCTTTTGAAAAAATCCGAGGTGAACGCAATGACATCCTCCAGCTTTTCACTCTGTTCGGAAAAATTATATCCGATATCGATCCATCCAAAGAAATTCCGCACAGAGGAGGAGGGAAAGTAACTCCTGAGATTCACAGGTATCATGAGCGCCACCGGGCGTTTTTTCTGTCTAGGACTCATATCCATGGCAACCGCGCAGAGAAAAACAGCGGTAAGGTATACGGTTATGGTAGTCTGAAAACTGCGCGCAGCCCGGATCAGGGCATCTGTGGGCACAATTCCCTCCACAAGTCTCATCTGGCCGTATTCCAGGCGGTGATATTTAAGCTGATGGGATTTGTATTTCGGAATGTCCTTCACCAGCGCCTTGTCGGAATAGTATTTGTCAAAGCTGTCCTCTGCCATCTCCTCATCCGTGGCATCTGCCTGTACCTGGGAGACAGGGCCTGTGACCATATCCGGATATGCCTCCATCAGATAATAGTACACAAGGGTTCTGAGAAACTGAAGGGCCCCGGTGCCGTCCGTGAGGGCATGGTATGTCTCGAAATTTATGCGTTTTTTATAATACGTGACCTCAAACAAAAGATTTTTCTGGTCCCTCACATAGATCTGGCTGCAGGGCGGGCGGTATTCCTCCCTGACAACAGGCTTAAGCTCCGACTCCTCCAGATAATTCCAGAAAATGCCGCAGCGAAGGACACAGAGAAAAAGGCTGTAGTCCTCCATACACAGATCAAGGGCTTTCTGCAGCTTTACCTGGTCGATCTCTTCGGTGAGCTGACAGGAAAGCCGGAAGACGCGCTCATCCTTCTTCCCGCTGGTAGCAGGAAATATCTTTGCTGTATTCTCCAGGGTTCTCCACTTTTTTCTGCTGAAATGGGCCATTCTCTCACTTCACTTTCCATAACCTAACTTTTTAAAAATGCATTGATGTAATCATACGTCTCCCGCACAGCGGAATACACGGGTTCCAACAGGAAAAATCCATGGATACCGTCCGCGATCCGGTGCAGTGTCACATCCACGCCTGCTGCCTTCATCCGCCGTGCATAATCCTCCCCCTCATCCCGCAGCGGGTCCAGTTCCCCTGTGATCACCAGGGCTCTTGGAAGGTTTGAAAAATCCTCAGCCAGAAGAGGCGCAAAATAAGGGTTCTGCGTGTCCGCTTCACAGCTCTGGTAAAAATCCAGATAATCTGCCATGTTCTGTCTGGTCAGAAGATAATCCCTGCCGTTTTCCAGAACGGACGGATACGCATTTTCCTCACTATAATCATTATTGACACAGGGATAGATCAATATCTGTCTTTTCGGAATAAATTCCCCTCTGTCCCTGGCCATCTGGCAGACAGCCGCAACAATATTCCCCCCGGCGCTGTCCCCCATCAGGGTGATCTGGTCAGGTTCCGCATTTAAAATCGTCCTGTCTCCAAACACAGCCTTTGCCGCAGCATAACAGTCCTCTATCTGGGTGGGAAATCTATGCTCAGGTGCCAGAGGATAGTCTATAGACACTACCACATGGGCCGTGTTTTTCGCCAGGTTCCAACACACCCGGTTATAAGATTCCACGCTCTCTGTCACAAATCCGCCTCCGTGTATGTAGAGGATGACCGGATAGATATTGTCTGACATTTTGCCTGTATCAAGGGATTTATTCTTTTCCTGGAAGGCTTCGATATCCACGGTGTCGTAGGATTCCTCATTGGGAAAATAGATGCGCACAGGCACTTCCCTTCCTTCATTGTAGATCTTCGTGTCCAGTGTCCGGTAAAAGGGCTTGAAGGGATCCAGGATCTTCAGATTCATGATCCGTCTGGATTTCTGCAGGTCCAGTTTCGTCTCAGGGTCAGACAGCGCTTTCAATACCAGGTGCATTGCTTTATTCATAAATTTTCCTCTATTCTACTAGTATACATCCAACCAGTGTCAGTGTCCCCGGACCGTAATAATAAAGAATATCATTTTTCTGGCACACCTCACTGACAAGCATGCCGTAGGCCTCCATTGCGGATGACTGGCGCTCCGGAAACCGGCACGGCGCATGGGGGTAAGTGCACTCCTTACAGTTTTCACAGGCCCCGTCTCCCAGAACAAGAGCACCGGGATATTCCTCACGGACCATCGCAGCAAACTTGTGGAATGCCTCCTTGTGGCGCTCTCCAAGCTCCTGCATTCCCTCTATATCAAAGCTGTCCTCCAGTTCCCCTGTTGTCTGTACGATCAGTCCTCCCGCATATTTGTGGATCTGCTCGCTGCACTCTTCCAGTGTGCCGCATCCGGGCGGACAGACCCAGTTCTTATTGTAATGCTGACATTTGTTCTCCGCACATGCGCTGCGGACCTCACTTCTCACCTGGATCGTGGATGCATCCAGATCTCCTACGTGTGAAAAACCGCAGGAAAGCGCTTTTTGTTTTAATTCCTCATACTTTTCCGGCATTGTTTGCCCTCCTTTATCTGTGGTAATTTCAGACAACTGTAATGAGCAGGTTTGACCTGTATTCTTATATTGATTGTTGCAGATAATCGGGCTGGTGTCAATGTGAAATACAAAGGAAAGGGACTGCTGTGTTTATAACACACAACAGCCCCTCTCCGGAAACTCATATTTAACTCATTGAGAACATATTACCACTTCTAAGGGAGGATATTTCTAAGTAAAGTCTATTTTTTAACTACTTCATAGCCCTGAAAATCTGCTGCCTTCTGCAGGTATTCCGGATCCAATCTCGGCATAAGTTTACCAATCTCCCATGGAAATACGGTATAGAACCATCTGTTAATACGGTCCACATAGTTGAACCAGCTCCACAGCAGGCTCTTCAGCTCTTCTTTTGTCTGGATCGTATCATAGGAATCCTCGATATCCAGCGTAAACTGCCACATCAGTTTCAGGTTCAGCCATGGTGCGGGGCATCCCTCGCCAAACTGTCCGCCCATAAGATTTGCCATCTCGTGGTTCAGATATACAAACATCTGCTTGCAGTGTTCCAGTGAAAATCTTTCATCTCCTAAGATGCAATACATTGCCGGTTCAATCGTCCACCATCCCATAGCCTGTGTATCACCTGTCAGGAAAAAGAGATTACCTAATGTCTGCCCCTGTGTACCTGCACCACTGGGGTAAACTCCCATCTTTGACATAGTTATATATTCCGGCTCATCAAACCAAATTCGGTCATTTTCGGCTTCGATTTCTGCCTTAACGTCTTTCCAATGTTTTCCCATTTTTTAACCCTCCATTCTACTGATTGTGATAGTTCCCAGTTTATGATACAGGAAGCTGTGATTCCACAGGTCCTCCCGTGCTTTTTCCAGGTCATCCATGCATTCTTTATCAACCTGGAGCACATATGCCCCGCCTGATCTAAGCGGCTCTGTACAACTCGGACCATAACAAAACAGGATATTCCATCCGCACCAGATCAGTTCACCTGCCTGAACTTCAAGTTTTCCCGGTCCTGATACCAGATAGGGGCTGTCCTCAACAAGAGGGCTTGTCTGGTCACCAATGTATTTCGGCGGATCAATTGGGGGCCTTGGGAATAATACGGTCAAATCCCCCGTAGACAAAGTTGGATGTGAAAAGAATTTCACTGGTTTTTCGAGGAATTCCCAGAAATTCTCAGCCATCACAGGTTCTTCCTTGTCCCTAAGTGTTCCCGTGAACTTGATTCCACAGCTGGGAACCTCAAACAATACTTTTCTCATAGTTTTTACCTCCATTTTTTTGTATATGTAAATCCTTTGCAGACCTACATTCAGATTAAATTTTTTCCGGCGTCCACAGGTATAACCGCGCCGTTTATATAATTACTGCAGGCTGACAGAAATAGTATCAGTTCCGCCACCTCTTCCTTACTTCCCCTGTGCAGCGGTATGCCTCCTATTGTTATGACACGTTTCTCTTCATCAACGATTTCTCCTCTGGATGAAAGAATATCATTACCCTCAGCAGAATCCAAAAAGGATGCCGGGCACACTGCATTGCACTGAATGCGTGGAGAATATGTAACTGCTAACATCTGCATAAGTTTTGCAAGTCCGATCTTTGCTATGGAATGGGGAATAAAATCCGGCCAGTTCTCATAATATGAGTTCCCTATGATAGCCAGCATCCTGCCCCCGCCGTTTTTCAGCATTAAGGGCGCTGCTGCCTGGCTGAGAAAAAAGGCCCCTTTCAAAATGATTTCCATAGAACTGTCCCACACAGCTTCTGTCACCTGATCTATTGGCTGTTCATTAAAATTACTGGCATTGTGCAGAAGGATATCCAAACGTCCATAATATTCTTCCATCCTTTTGACTGCCCTTCTAAGCTGCGGTATATTTCTGTTGTCCGCATCCACAGCCAGGCACCTGCGTCCCAGCTTTTCAATTTCTTTCTCTGTCTCTTCCGCTTCTTTCGGCATATGGCAGTGCGTTATCACGATATCTGCACCTGCCTCTGCATAACTGCGCGCAAAATATCTACCCGCCTTCTCTGCCCCGCCGGTGACCAGCGCTACTTTTCCTTCTAATTGAAAATCCATCTGCACCTCCTATGGCATGGGCATGATTTCTCCTCCTGCCGCGAATATAGTCTGTCCTGTCAGATATCCATTTTCGGGAATAAGGAATACCATAATGGCATATGCAATATCCTCCGGGGATGCAAATCTTCCGAGAGGATTGGCTTCCATCTGCTTTTTTTCAATTCCGTCCCAATCCCCGCCCCGGTTCTGACCGGACGCGGCAATCTTTCCCGGAGCCACTGTATTCACAGTTATATTATATTTTCCTTCTTCCAAAGCCACCGTTTTACTAAATGCATTCATTCCCGCTTTTACTGCCGAGAATGGTGCACACCCTTCAAAGAAGCGGCATGACAGACCGCCCGATAAGTATACGATCCTTCCATACTGCTGTTTTCTCATATACGGGATCACTGCCTTACAGACATGAAAATGTGCCTGCATTGCTTCCACATGGGGTTCCCAGTTCTTCCAGCTCATGTCTGCTGCCCTGCATGGTTCAAATTCTTTATCTCTGTGGATAAGATTCACGACCCCATCCACACGTCCCAGAAAACCGCATGCCTCCCCCACACATCTGTGCATATCCGCTTCGGCTGCCGCATTCCCCTGGATCACAACAGCTCTGCATCCCAGCGCCCTTACACACTCCGCTGCATTCTCTGCCTTTTCTCTTCCGCGGTTACAGTGGACCGCAATATCTGCCCCCTGCTCCGCCAATATCCGGCAGACCGTTATACCCACTCTTCCTGTGGCACCAAACACTATGATTTTTCTGCCGTCCAGAGCACTTTTCATCTCCATCCCTCCAGTTTACTGATACATATTGCTCAAACCAAAGATTCGCTCAATAACATAGATAACAACAAACGATATCAGTATAAAAACTGCTGAAAACGCGGATACCATGGGTGAAAACTGTTCCGTTATATGTGTATACAGCCTGAGCGGATATGTTACAGTCGAAGCATTTCTTAAAAACATGATAATGACAGCTTCATCAAAGGAAACAACAAAAGCGAATATGATTCCCGATATGATTCCTCTTTTTATACATGGAAGTGTAACCTTATACAGCGTCTTCATGGGCCTCGCCCCCAGCACCAGGGATGCCTCCTCAAAACTGACATCCAGCCCGTAAAGTGCCGCTGTCACACTTCTGATCACATACGGAATCTGTATAGCACAGTAGGATAAGACAAGTTTCCAATACGGCACCACGAACTTCCAGGAGGAAAATGCCAGCAGAAAGGCCACTGCGTATACTACAGTCGGCACCACCATAGGGGCCATAAAAACCAGTTCAAATATCTCCTTTAACCTTCCCTTTGTCTTCCAAAAATAAAGGCTGACCATTGTTCCCAGGACAGCAGAGATCAATGTGCTGACTACAGCTATCTTTAAGCTGATGAATACGGATTCAAAAAAATCCACATTATGCAGTGCTTCTGAATACCATTTTAGTGTAAACCCATGGGTGGGAAATACTGCCCGGTTTCCCTCTCCAAAGGATGTAATGATCACTACGATCAGGGGCAGGAGGAGAAACAGATAAACAACGGAGTTGAAGATCGTCCCTGCCACTTTATATTTACGCATAATTCCACCTCTCCCTCCGGCTATTCCTGTATCCTCATCTTATTTGAGAGGAAACTGGATAATGTAACAATAAACATTGAGACAAACAATAATACCACTGACAGTGCCGCTGCAAAATTCCAGTCAAAGATAAACATAGTCTGTTGATAAATCATATTTGTCATGACCATTACCTTTCCGCCGCCAAGCATCACCGGCACCATAAAAGCTGCTGTATTCAGTGCAAACACTAAGAGTGCGCCGGATACAATACCCGGGGATGTAAGAGGGAGTGTCACCTTGAAAAAGGTCTTTACAAAGCCTGCACCAAATACATAAGATGCCTCCTCCACATACGGGTCCACATTTTCAATCGGGCTTATCATGATCATAGCAAAGTATGGAAGTCCACAATGGATCAATCCCATGATCACACCAACATTACTTCCCAGAAAGTTCTGTGGTTCGGAAATAATATGCAGTGCCTGCAGGATGATGCTGAACACACCGCTCTTCGGCAGAATCGCCATCCATCCAAACATACGAATGGTTATGGATACCCAAAGAGGAAGCACCAGAAATGTTGTTGCAATACTCCTCTTCCAGCCTTTCATATGGGCAATCTTATAGGCAACCGGATATCCCATAATAATACAAAACACGACTGACCAGAGGCTCAGTATAAGTGTCCTTGACAAAACCCCTATATAATACCCATCCTTAAAAAAGGCCATAAAATACTCTGCTGTATACTCTCCTGTCTCTTTGTCACAGATACTCAGCCACAGCATCCTGCCAAGCGGTATCAGATAAATCACCATCAAAAAGGCCAGGGGAAGAATAATGTACCACTTATTTACATAGGTCCACTTTTTTTCTTTTTGTTTCATACACACCCTCCTGTTCTGGTTTCCACCCGCCCGTCTGATATACAGACGGGAATCGGGCGGAGGGCTGAGTCTTAATTCTTAAACACCTTATTCCAGCGGTCAACAAACTCTGCTCTGTCTTCTTCTGTTATCATCTCCTGGTCAAAGAATATCAGTTTCTGTATCGCCTCTTCACCATATGGCATGAATGGCTGCAGTTCCTCGGGAACTTCGCATTTCCTGTTGGATGGTGCATAGAAGTTATTTGTGGCATAAGCGTATTCTGCTTCCACTCCAATCAATTCATTGACCAGTTCATTGGCCAGTTCAGGCACCTTTGTGTTTTTGGCTACCGCCACATATGTTGGCATTCCCGGAAGACCTTCTTCCAGATCTGCATAAGAGATCTCGTCATGTCCGTCATTGGACAGCATAGCTGTTCGTCCGTTGGTATGAATAGCGATCACTGCGTCTCCATTGATAAGAGCCGTATCCGTGTCACTATGCTGGGTGGATACCATATATACATTGGGTGCCAGCTCTTCCAACTTTTCAAAAACACCATCCCAGCACGATTTGTCTGTAAGGCTGGTATCAAAAAATGCATGTGCTGCCATTTCCGCCAGTTCGTAGCCGCCGCCAAAAGTCACGTCGCTGACAATTACTTTACCGGCATACTCCGGATTCCAGAGATCCTTCCAGCTTGTGGGCGCATCGATCAGGTCATTGCGGTAAGCAAAACCCCTTGTTCCCCAGTTTGTGATAACGCCATATTCATTTTCCTTTGCCTCATCATATAAATCCGGTGCATTAGACATGGCATCATAATCCAGCTCTTTCGTCACACCCAGTAATTTTCCGTTCATCATCTCATAATAGTTCACATGCAGGACATCCACAGAAGGGTCATCGCCTTCCGCTTTCAGTTGGGCAAGGGGCGCTGAGCCAAGCACGATTTCCATGGTGGCTCCGGTCCTCTCCTCAAACGCAGGTTTCACAATATTCCTCAATGTCTCTTCATATGTGCCGCCCCAGGATGTGACTCTTACCGTCTGACCTGCAAAAGGTTTTTCGGATGTGGTGTCATCTGCATTGCCGTCTGTTTTTTCACTGCTTTCTGTCGGTTCCTTCGTCTCTGTCTCTGCCGGTTTCTGTTCATCTTTCCCGGAATTGCCGCCGCACCCTATACATCCCAGGGCCACAGCCGCACTAAGAGCCAGCATTGCCATTTCTCTTTTCATTTGTGTACCTCCTTTGTGGAATTTTATATTTAAAAACTGTATCCTTACAGCTTTTAACCGCATCTCATCAACCCACAAGTACCATTTTCTCCTTATTAAACTGAACCTTGACAGCATCCCGGACTTCAGCAAATGCATAATCCGGATGAATTTCGCATTCAAGCGCAATACCACTTGCCAATCTGACTTTATACCTGACTACAGACCCGAGGAAATTTCGTTCTTCCACTACGGCATCAAACAGATTCTC
Source organism: Blautia sp. JLR.GB0024 (assembly GCF_037000545.1). Taxonomy (NCBI): domain Bacteria; kingdom Bacillati; phylum Bacillota; class Clostridia; order Lachnospirales; family Lachnospiraceae; genus Blautia; species Blautia sp. JLR.GB0024. The sequence goes on from NZ_JBANBF010000005.1 coordinate 129,243, forward strand.
TTCTGTGGATTCAACGGGAAAGAGATTGATATTTTCAGGACGGACCAGAATAAACCTTTTATCCCCCACATGAATCTTCGCAGGTGATATACAGTGCACCAATATACCGTTATGGAGCATAACCTCCACATGCCCCTCTGAAATCTTTTCTACTACCCCTTCAAGAAGATTAGCATGACCGATAAAGTCTGCTACAAACTTTGTTTTCGGCATACTGTAAAGCTCTGTCGGAGATGCAAGCTGCTCAATCCTGCCTTTATTCATAACCGCGATCCAATCTGAGATGGTCAGAGCCTCCTCCTGATCATGAGTCACATAAATGGCAGTGATATTTAACTGTTTTAAAAGATTACGAATCTCAATTCGTGTCTGGACTCTCAGTTTTGCATCCAAGTTGGAAAGAGGCTCATCGAACAGCATGATTTTAGGTTCTACCACCATAGCCCTTGCCAGTGACACTCTCTGCTGCTGCCCTCCTGATAACTGTCTCGGAAAGCGGTCCTCCACTCCTTCCAGCTGCACAATGGAAAGAACCTCTTCTGCCTTCTTTCTGAGAATTTTCTTGTCCTTGATCCCCCTGTTTTTCAAGCCATATACCACATTGTCGTAGACGCTCATGTGGGGAAACAAGGCGTAGTTTTGGAAAACCATGGCTATATCCCGCTTATATGGCGGTTTTTCTGTAATTTTCTCCCCGGCTAAAAATACATCGCCTTCTGTCGGTGTAAGCAGACCGGCAATCATACGCAGGGTTGTTGTCTTTCCGCACCCACTTGGTCCCAGCAGGGAAAGAATATCTCCTTTTTGTATCTGGATATTGATTTTGTCTACTGCCCGGAAGCCTTTATACTCTTTTACCAGCTCTTTGAGTTCCAGTTGACTGCTCATTTTATCCCTCCTTTATTGGATTATATATGTATATATTTATGTATAGTCCAAATTACAAGTAATTTCTGTTGTTATCCTTTTTCGTCCGTTCACAATTACCTTTGATGGTTTTGATTATAGTCACGCCATATGAATTTGTCAATCATTTTTTCATATTTTTTGCAATTTGTTTACTTATTATCCAACTATTACCTATTTAATGCTGTTTTTTTAGTTTATTTATACGCTCTTTTTCAGTCATATTGATATATACAATTTCATTTTATTTTATATTCCTATTGTTTTATCAAATCTATTATGCTATAATACCCCCAAAAGATATACATATATACATTTGATTAAATTTGTATACTTCTATGAAAGGAGACGGTCTTATGAAAAAAATCATTAACGATCCATTTAACTTCGTCGACGAGTCAATGGAGGGAATCCTTGCAGCCCACAGCAATCTTTTGAAGGCAGCAGAAGGAAATGTAAGGGCGATTGTCCGGGCTGACGCACCTGCAGCCCATAAAGTAGCTGTTGCCACAGGGGGCGGATCAGGCCACCTGCCTGTATTTCTGGGTTATGTAGGAAGAGGCATGGCAGATGGATGCGCCGTGGGCAATGTCTTTTCTTCTCCCACCTCATCACAGATGAAACAGGTAACAAAAGCAGTGGACAGCGGCAGAGGGGTTCTCTACATCTACGGACGATATCAGGGCGACATGATGAACTTCGATATGGCTGCAGAGGACTGTGCGGAGGACGGCATTGAGGTCCAAACGGTTCTGGTCACTGATGATGTAGCCTCTGCCCCCCGGGAAGAATGGCAAAAGAGGCGAGGCGTGGCCGGTTTGTTTTTTGCTTACAAAATAGCCGGTGCGAAAGCGGAAACCGGAGCCGATCTGTCATCTGTCAGGACTGCTGCTGAAAAAGCCGTCTCCAATATGAGAAGTATGGGAGTTGCACTTGGTTCCTGTACACTTCCCACAGTAGGCAGACCTACCTTTTCCGTCTCAGATGATGAAATGGAAATTGGTATGGGTATCCACGGAGAGGCAGGCGTACAACGCTGTAAACTTGAAAACGCTGATCAGATTGCAGCGACTCTGGTTGATTATGTGGCAGAGGATCTGCCTTTTTGCAGAGGAGACGAAGTGGCTGTATTGGTAAACAGTTTAGGCGGCACCCCTCTGGAGGAGCTTTATATACTGTATCGGGAAATCAACCGGTTACTCACTGAAAGAGGCATTCAGATATACCGCCCTTATGTCGGACGATATGCTTGCTCAATGGAAATGCCCGGTGCGTCCCTGACCCTTATGAAACTTGATGACGAGCTGAAGGAACTGCTGGATGCCCCTGCCGAGACACCTTTTTTTGTACAGAATTGAAAGGAGATACCCATGAAAAACCAATTATCCACAGAAGATATCCGTCAGATGATGCTTCAACTCAGCGATCATATGATATCCGCGGAAACCATGCTCACAAATCTGGATTCTGCCATCGGAGACGGCGACCTGGGCATGACCATGGTAATAGGCTTCACGGAAATCAAACAGAGAATACTCGGAGAGAGCTTCGGGTCTATTTCAGAGCTCCTGCTCTCCTGCGCAGATGCCTTTGCCCAAAAAGCAGCATCTACATTTGCCACCCTTTTGATTTCCATGATGAAGGCAGCCGGAAAAGAGGCAGAGGCCCTGACCTTTGTCGACACTCCAAAAGCCGCACAGTTGTTTGATGCGGCAGTTGCCAGTGTACAAAAAAGAGGAAAAGCGCAGCTTGGCGACAAGACCCTTCTGGATGCACTGATACCGGCCGCTGATTCCCTGCGCTGCTCATCCGAATCAGGGCTGCTCCTTCCGGAAGCTGCCCTGCGCGCTCAGGAGGCTGCCTCTGCCGGGGCAGAAAAAACAATAAACATGAAAGCCAGAACCGGGCGCTCCGGATATCTGGGGGACAGAACAATCGGGCAGAAAGACCCCGGTGCCGCTGCAATCGTTTTAATTCTTCAATCCTTTACGTCATACATCGTATAAGCAGAAGAAAATACAGAAAGGTTCCGTTTATGCGGAACCTTTCCCGAAGACGGAGGTAATGAATATGAGACAGGTTTCTGCAGAAAGTATGGGAACCCGGCCTTTACTGCCGCTTATTCTGACACTGTCATCTCCCATTATGCTCTCTTTACTCGTGCAGTCCTTATATAACATCATTGACAGTGTATATATATCTCACTATGACAGCAACGGCCTGACAGCCTTATCTCTGGCGTTTCCTGTGCAGACCCTGATTACCGCTGTGGCATCAGGAACCGGTGCCGGCACTAATATAATAATTGCAAAAGCATTAGGTGCAAATGATAAAAAAAATGCATCCTCCACTGCATTTAACGGGTTTGTTTTGTCATTGATTAATTGGAGCTTTTTTGTTATAATAGGCATACTGATTTTAAAACCATATTTTTCCATTTTTACAGCCAACACAGAAGTGGCTTCTTTGGGGCTTAAATATTTAAACATTATACTTCTCTTCTCAATTGCTCCATTCACTGAAAATGTCGCTGTCAGAATTCTGCAGGCAACAGGCAATACTATCCTGCCTATGATATTTCAATCGACTGCTGCCCTGCTGAATCTGATATTAGACCCTGTTTTCATATGGGGATTCGGAGTCATCCCTGCAATGGGTATTTCTGGGGCTGCAATTGCAACTGTATTATCGCAGTTTCTCTCGGCAACTCTGGCAGTGATTACAGTTTTTTTTAAACAGACTGTTCTGACTGTATCATTCCGTATTCCCAGTTTTAATTTGATAAAGGAAATCTTTGTCACGGGGCTTCCTTCTGTATTGGGAATGGCTCTTGTCTCGGCTTATATCTCAGGGCTCAATGCTGTCCTTGCACGTTTTTCCGAGGATGCGGTATCCTCCCTTGGTATATACTATAAGCTGCAGACCTTTCTGCTCATTCCCACTTATGGCTTAAATCAGGGAGTAACTCCCATTATGGGATTTAATTATGGTGCGAAAAAATACAAACGCATGTGGTATACTTTATGGTACAGCCTTGCCATATCAACAGTCACACTTGTTGCAGGTACTCTGTGTTTTTGTCTGTTCACACGGGAAATACTGCTTCTCTTTCACGCTTCGGACAGCCTGATGTACACCGGGATACCTGCATTGAGAATCATAAGTACAAGTTTTCCGTTTTTTGGACTGACAATTTTAATGCCTACCCTGTTCCAAAGCACTGGCTATATTCGACAGAATATAATCATAACCCTGTTAAGAGAAGTTTTTCTGCTTGTGCCGATTGCCTGGGCATTCTCGCATTTTGGGCTGATATACACATGGCTGACATTTCCCATATCAGAAAGTATTGCAGCTTTTCTAACCTGCTATTATACTTATGTGTTGTTCCGGGGACCACTGGCTTACCGGCGTCTGTCCCCCGAATAATTATGCTGTATTTCATTACAATGAAGTGGAGGATTTTTCTTGAAATCAACAGATATCGTCATCGACAAATCATCTGACCAGCCTATCTATCAACAGATAGCAGACAGGATCACCCAGTCGGTGCAAAAAGGATTTTTAAATCCAGGGGACAGACTTCCCACCAGCCAGGATTTCTTCGATAATTACGGCATTGCGCGCGGAACCGTAAAACACGCCTACAATATTCTTGAAAAGAACGGAATCGTAACGGTAATTCAGGGCAAAGGCTCTTTTATAAAGGACAAAAACAGCTCTGTTCAAACCATTGACGCAGTAGACCAGTATCTGGATGAACTGCTGACACTGGGCTTTTCCCTGGATGATATTGAAGGGCTTATCAGCCAAAGATTAAAAGCACTTCAGGACGAACAAAATGTCTTTAAAATCGCAGTAATGGAAAGCTGTCCGGAACTGCTTGACTGCCTGATCACAGATTTAGAACAGTTTCCCAATACAAAGGTTTATCCTTTCCTGGTAAATGATATGGGTGGTAAGCATACCTTTACACTCTGGGAATATGATTTGATCGTGATAATGGAAAAAAACATACCTCTGTTTCTGGGAACTGAGATTGAACATGAAATAAAAAATAAGATTCTGCCCATCTCCACGATCCTGTCTTCGGACACACTTAAACTTCTGGCAAAAATAATCCCCGGAGAGTCAGTAGGAATCTTATGCCAGACAAAACGTTTCGCAGGGATTTTAAAATGGGAGCTCTCCTCACTGAATGCAATGCTGTCCCCAAAAGAAGTGCTGCTGTACAGTACCTGCTCCGCAGACGCTCTGCTTTCCTTTTTAAAAACCAAACGTCATTTGCTCATATCTTCAAACTATGAACAAAACTGTTCTTCGGAGCAGAAAAAAATACTCCAGGCATATGAAGAGAACGGCGGCAGACTTTTACCGGTTCAATATACAATAGACAACGGTTCCGCGCTCTATATTGAGGAGTTTATAAGAAACTATCATTTCTCACATTATAATACTTCACGTTGAACAGGGGTATCATTATGAATATCAGTATAGATAAAAACAGTTCTGTACCAACCTATTTACAGATAACAGAACAGATCAAAGAAAAAATAAGCAGCCGGGAACTAACCCCGGGAGACAGACTGCCCACAGAACGGGAACTGTCCGAGGCGATCCATATTTCAAGAGGTACCATTAAAAGAGCTTATGATGAGTTGGGTGATGTAGGGATTCTGGAAAGAGTTCAGGGAAGCGGGACATTCGTTGCCCAACTGCAGGATTTATCCATTTTAGATAACAGTGACAAAGCAGCCCGGGTAATTGATAAGATGATCACTACCCTTTCCCACATGCATCTTTCCTATAATGAGATGGAGGACCTTATCAACTCAAAGCTTCAGTGGAAACGCCAGGAATCCCGTAATATACGGGTAGCTGTCGTGGATTGTAATATGGAGACACTGAGCCTTATCAGCAGCCAGCTCTATAACATCTCCGATGTGGATGTCACGGAACTGATACTCAGCGACATTGTAAAATCACCGCAGAAGCTTACTTACGGCTATGACCTGATACTCACAACAAAAAACCATTATCTGCAGGTAATCGATCTGGCACCCAGCCTCGCCAGCCATGTTATGAAAGTCGCCATTGTACCTTCACAAAAAGTCCAGTATGAGCTGGCCGGTATCCACGAAAATATGTCTGTCGGAATCTGGTGCATGAGCCAGGAATTTGCCAGTGCAGTCTACGATAATACCATGAGACTTGGCCAGGGAACACCGCGGATTGACTTTCAGCTTGACAATGCGCCATACTCTCTGTCCGATTTCCTTGAGGGTAAAGATGTGCTGATCCTTCCATATGATTATCTAAGCGGAAGCAGAACAGATGAACCGGAGGTCATCCAAAAATTTATGCAAAGCGGAAAACAGGTGATTTTCTTTGAGTATCACATCGATCAGGGTTCCCTGATCCATATTACACATGAACTGGAATTGTGCCGTGAAAACAAAAAACCTGTTTCACTGTAGTTCTGCAGTTCTCATCACCGAAAGGCGGCTCCTGCCGCCTTTCTCTCACTCTCTTTGACATCTCCTCATTATTTTCCCCATTTCCGGCAACAATATAAAATAAATCGTAACTTTTCAGCCATCTGAACAGTTCCGATCAATCAAACCATTGGAGGCCAGAAATGAAATTATGTAAACTTATCCCCATATCCCTTGCCGCCTTTCTTCTGCTGACCGGATGCGGCTCCGGCAAATCCAACATCGAAGATTACCTGAAGGAGGAAAATGCCATCATGGGCAGGATGATGGAGGAAATGGACAGTGCCCGGAACACCGGCAGCGCTGAGCTTGACTTTCTGCACGGCATGATTCCCCACCACCAGTCAGCCGTGGAAATGTCCAAAAGTTATCTGGAATACGCCGGAAAAGGCGGAGAGTTCAAAGGCCTGGCAGAAAACATTATAAGTGCCCAGAATAAAGAGATTGATCAGATGAACACCATGATAGAACGCTTTGAGAAAGTGAAAAGCCCTGATTCCGACAAGGAGGAGGCCTATCTGGAAGAATACCGCGCCATGATGGACACACACCACAGTTCCCACACAGCAGCTGAGACCACTGACCTGGAGGCAGCATTTGCCCAGGGCATGTCCATGCATCACCAGATGGCAGTGGATATGGCAGAGATCATCCTTAAATATACGGATGACGAGGAGCTGACCCGGTTTGCCGACAATATTGTCACACAGCAGGAAAAAGAAATTGACGAAATGCAGTCCTATCTGGATAAAAATACAGACAGCGGCAGCCATGAGCACTGATTTGCTCCTGTAAAATAAGATAATCACTTATCTGTTATTGATTTTTGATATCTCTGTGTTTGATTTTTTTGTATTATTATAAGTAATGTTACGGAATATAGAAATGGAGACAGTCTGTTTGGGAGTTAAAAAAACAACATGTAATAAGATTTCAAATAAATATGGATTATCGGGATCTTTAAATCCAAGAAAAACAATTGATTTTCCGTTGTTTTTTCTTATAACCTATGCTATATTATGTATAGAAAAAGGTTTAGCCATATCCATTTAGGTGGCAGCCTTATTGGATGATTGGAGTCCTTTGGACTTCCGCCTACCTTGTTTTTGGGAACAGGGTAGGCTTTTTTATTTCCGCTTGTTTCTACTCTCTATGTAGGCAAGCAGTGCTACGACAAACAAAGCAAAAGGCAACCCTGTATATGGATAAACCGTATTAACAGTCTATCATGGGTACCGCAAACATTGCAATCTCTTTTTATACAGACAGCGCTACTGCCTCTCCTTATACTGCGTAGGCGTCATCCCCTTATTCTTCTTAAAAGCAATGCAAAAGCTGTTCACACTCTGGAACCCACAGGCATATGCTATCTCCTTTACGGGCCTGTCCGTTGTCTTAAGATAATATCCGGCCTGCTGCAGGCGCACTGACACAAGGTAGGCATGGGGAGTCAGACCAGTCTCCCGTTTGAACAGTCTGAGAAAATAGGAGGCATCCAGGGATACATGATCTGCCAGCTCTTGAAGCGTAATATTGGACCGGAATCTTTGCCGTATATAGGATACTGCCCGCTCACACGGGGTCATTGACTCTGTATACGGCAAAGTATAATCAGGCATTCCCAAAAGAAAGGACAGCATATCCGTAATATATTTTGCCATCCATATTTCCTTGTAGGTTATCTTACTTTCCAGAAGCTCCAGCATATACCTGAGCGGCCGCAGCACCTGCGCCGCCTGCCTTTCTGTAAGCGAAAAAACATTGCCGCTCTGTTTTACTATCATATCATAATAGCTTCCGGCGCATCTGCCGTCAAAATGAATCCACTCTATCTCCCATCCGCTGTCCGAGCCGTAGGCGTGGGGCTGATAACAGTCTATCAGACATGCCTGCCCCTTGCTTAAATGATACTTCCTGCCGTCAAATTCCAAATATCCTTTCCCCTCCCGCACGTAAAAAAACAGGTAGCTGTCGTATGCATTTCTGGCAATATGGTAATCCCTTTCATATGTAAAATCCCCCAGACACAGCGGATACAGCACTTCTCTGCAGGCCGCTGTGGTGGGAACACAGAAGTATATTTTCTCTATCATCTTTCTCCTCCTAAATGTCAATTTTTTTATATAGAAAGTCAACTGCCGCTGATGAAATTCTCCCTTGTTTTTTATAGAATAACTATAAGAATACACCAGGCAAAGGAGAATGTAAATGAAATATGAAATAAGCGCCGAGGACAGAAAGATCCTCCGGGAGACAGCAAAAAAGCAGATGGATTTCGCCTGTCAGGAGCGCAACAAAATCCTGAAAGAAAAATGGTACCTCCACAATGCCCTCCGGGGCGAAACACCCATGGTTGTTCTGGAGTCATGGGGATTTAATGATGAGGTCATCACTCCACGCTTAAAATGTACCGGAGAATTTGCCAGAAAAACCGAGTTTGAGCTGTACCAGAACTTTGTAAACCAGGAGCTCTTTGACGATGACCGGGTAACGCCTGACCGCTTTGAGATGGGATACCATACGGAATTCAAGCTGTATGACCTGGACATGCACAAAGAATTCGCAACCGGCAGAGAGGAGGAAGACACCTCCGGTGTCAGCATGCGTTTTCTGCCCGTGATCGAAGACCTGGAAGATGACTTCCATAAAATCAAGCCCAGCAGATTTTCTGTAGATATTGAGGGCACCGAACAGGAATTTCAGCTTCTCACAGATACGTTTGGCGATATCCTGCCGGTAAAAATGAAAATGGACTGCCTCTACAGTGTCCCCACACAGTTGATCATCCATCTCATGGGAATGGAAAATATGATGCTGAATCTGGCACAGTATCCTGATCTCTTTAAAAAACTCATGGACCAGGCCGCTGATGACACGCTTGCATACTACGATATGCTGGAAGAAAACCATCTGATCCTGCCCACCACAGAGTACGAAAGCGTGGGACAGGGAACCTTCGCATTCAACCATGAACTGCCGGACACGCCCACTGTGGACGGAAGATACCTGACACGCCGCGATGTATGGGGCTACATGGACTCCCAGGAGACACTGAGTATCTCCCCTAAAATGTTTGAGGAGATCATCTTCCCGTGCTACGAAAAAATCGGTTCCCAGTTCGGCCTTCTGTCCTATGGCTGCTGTGAACCCGTGGACAGGGTCTGGGATAACTGCATCAGCAAATTCAAAAATCTCCGCAAAGTTTCCATCTCCCCATGGTGCAATGAAGAGTTCATGGGCGAACGCCTCCGGGGAAGCAGTATCATCTACCACAGAAAACCTGCAGCTACCTTCCTCGGTGTCAGCGGCAGGGATCTGGACGAGGAGGCTTTCCGCAAATATATCCGCAGAAGCCTTACCGCCGCCAGGGGCTGTAAGATGGAAATCACGCAGAGGGATATCTATACGATTGACAATAATGTACAGAAAGCCCGGAGATATATTCAGATCATCCGGGAAGAAATTGAAAATAACTGGAAATAGATATCTGCCCGGCCAGCGAGGCCGGGCAGATATCTTTTTGCTGTATCAGTTGATTTTATAAGTACCGCACCTGTCACCATTTCCTCTGTAAACAGAAACACTGCTGCAGTCTGCATCTATTATCCATTCATCTCCTGGTTTCAGATTCGGAATATTGCTTCTGCCGCACATCTCTTTATCGGCATTCATCCATTCCACATAATATCCTCTCATCTCGTAACAGGGCAGATCCTTTCTGCATCTGATGGCAGCCCTCCCTGCCTTCCATTCTATAGCAAATGAAGCGCACTCCTTTTGCTATGATTTGTGGGAAATTTCTTCCAAAATCTGAGCATTGCTGTAATCCGGATGTCTTTCCTGCAGTTCTGCAATTCTCATTACAAATCCCTCTTCCGCATCAAGCCAATGACAGATCGTTATTGCCGTAAGTCTTTTATTCAGCATTTTACGAATGATATTGACTTCCTCTTCCTTCTTTCCTTCTATCTTACCTTCTGTCTTTCCTTCCTCTTTTAACTCTTCTAATGCCCTGCACACTGTGATTCCCTCCTTCCCCTCATTTGCATCAATATCCTGCCCCAGCATTGTAAGTAACGCTCTGCTGGCCTCTGCAGACAATTCCTCCAGTTCCTTTCTATGTTTTTCTACATATCTTTGAAGATCTTTTTTATGGTTTCCGCACTTTAAAGTTTCCAATATCAATCTCCAATCACCCGGAAATTTACTCGGATCTATATTCCTGGGATCGATCAGATGTACTTTATATTGGGGGAAATACTCCTTTAACTCTGCCGCACCATCCGGCAGCCGGATCATCTCCTCCACTGTGAGCGGACCATCCCAGGGCCTGTCCCCATAATAGAAAACAATACTTACCACCGGCATGAGCTGTTCCCCTTTATGAAGTCCTGACAAAAACTCCGCTGGTGTTTTCAGATTTCCTGCTTTCCTGTTTTCTTTTTGTATTTTCTTCATCTGGTCTCCGTACTGAACGGAATCATATAAAAGCATGCGCACCGGCATCCCATAATGTATCTCACTCTGGTTTTCACAGATAAAGATCACATACATCGTGTGAAAATATGCCTGTTTAACCGTATCTCTTATCAAGGTTTTTTTATTGGATCTGCCATCGGCTTCCCAGGGAAGCTGATGAATCATTTCTCTCGGAAGCCGCTCTGCATACTCCGGCCTCAATACCTGTTTCCCTCCGAAAACCGCACCGTTCATAAAATCACAGAACACCTGGGGGTTATCAAAATACGGCGTAATATTATCATCCTTTACTCCCATTTTTCCTCCTTATATAATTTTCATTTCCCGGAAATCAACTGGCCGAATGGCCGGAATAGATAAATATACATGCTGCCTGTCGCGGCGATTTGCTGATTCCAGAATATCACAAAGAGGGTAACAGGGCAAATGAACTTTTTATAAATTCAATAAAAATACACGAAAACATTTTTATGTTATTATCAGTATATAATGCAACTATATATTTTGCAATACCATATTCACATATTAAATATTCCCCAAAGCTATTCACCAAATGATCCTTAACAGCCCAAAATCACTGCTTTCTCGCATATATCACTGTAATATTGTCCATCAATAACCAGAATATGATATTCCTATTCAACAGGCAGGATAGTAAAATAATGGCAGAACAAATGGAACGGCGGATACCTTTCAGCCCCTCCGCCTTATCAAAAATAAAGAAGTCTAACATATGTCACAAAAATCACAAGTAAAAATCTGGGAAGCCCCCTGCGTTATCCCCACCAATAAAGTCTATCCCCCCGAAAAAAGCCCTCTTTTCATTGAAAAACGAGCCTACCAAGGCAACACCGGAAAGTTCTACCCCCTTGCGGGGCTGACAGGCCCCTGAATCTCCGGCGGGATCGAGTTCAACCGGCCCCAGCACAGAAGACACTGGTGGGGTACAAAATATACCAGAAAGAACTGATGCCCCCCCCAGCCAGCCGAGCCGCTGAAAGCGCCAAAGGACATGAACTCCCTGGAGGAACTGTATCTGGCCGCCTCTCATCTGGAGTAATACCGCCATGCCACCTGTGACCCTGCGGATTACTATCAGGAGGGACTACGGCGTGACGCTGCAGATACCCACCTGAACAACGGCTATAACCTGCTTCTCTACCGCAGGGCCACATTCATGAGAACATTGCCCACTTCCAGGCTGCCGTAGACAAACAGACCACGAAAAATCCCAATCCCTATTCCGGAGAATATTATTTCAACCTTTGCCTGGCTCTGGAGGCGGACGGGCAGGATGAAAAGGCCTTTGATTCCTAGATCCGCACCTTAAAAGCCGCTGCTGTCGGTACCGGGAAGGCGCTTGAGGAATGGAAACGGCTAATGCGCGGAAAATACGAAAGCTGCCTCCTGTGATTATTGTTTTCCGAACAAAACCGAAGAGATTCGTGTTCTGGAGACGGCCATTCAAATGCTGAACTCTGCACCGATGGCAAAATATTACCTTGGAAATCTGCTCTACGATAAAAAACAGTATGACAGGGCAGCCCCCCTGCGGGAGGGCTGGAATATGACCAACTGGCAGCAAAACTGAACCAACCTGTAGAGCAGCGGCTTGCCGTATCTGGACAGACAGGCTGATTATCAGGAAGCTATTATGCTCCTGGATAAATAAACAGAACACAAAAACCGGAAAACCACATTCTCCATATGGTTTTCCGGTTTTTTACATCCATTTCTTATGCCGTTTTAACGCTCTTTCCAAAAAGTGTTCTGATTCCATCAATAGCCATAATCACTGCCAGAACCACAATGGGCACGATCAGTACACATTGCAGGCCTTCCACCAGCGCCTGCCCTGTTCCGCCTGCCAGTTTCAGCACATTATTCTTAAATGTGAGTACCAGCGTGCTCAGTGTAGCTGCCAGCATAAAGAACATGGGGAAGTAGAACATCCTGTTGTTCTTCCCGATTCTCTTTAACCAGCATGACACAGCCAGGAATGCGGGCACAGATACAAGCTGATTGCAGGCTCCGAACAATGCCCATATCTTCTGATATCCCGCGATCGTCAGAAGGGCTGCGCAGGCAATTGTGATAACAGTCGCCACATACATATTGCTGAGAATATTCATCTCCCCGTTCTTCTTTGAAGCAAACAGCTCCTGGAACAGGAAACGACCCAGACGTGTTGCCGTATCCAGGGATGTGAGGGCAAATGCGGAGATCGCCAGAAGAATGATCGTCTTCATGGTAGTCACAGCCATATCCCCCATTCCCATGTTTGCGAAAAAGGTACTGATTGCTGTCGCAAAGACAACAGGCGGCGTGCCAATCTCCGCATAGGCACCGTCGGAAGTCAGATAGCCCACTGCAATTAAAGCAATTACAGCGAGGACACACTCGATCAGCATGGAGCCATATCCGATCATTTTGGCATCCTTCTCACTGTTGAGCTGTTTTGATGTGGTGCCGGAACCAATCAGGCTGTGGAACCCTGACACTGCACCACAGGCAACTGTGATAAACAGGAAGGGGAACAAGGTCTGTCCTCCGATATTCCATCCGGTAAATGCCTTGAGCTGTACATTCGGATTGGTGAAGAAAATACCAATGGCAGCGGCGATCATCATAAAGTACAGCAGAAAACTGTTCAGATAATCGCGAGGCTGCAGCAAAATCCACACAGGTGCCACTGAAGCAATAAATATGTAAATAAAGATGACCACGAGCCATGCTGTCTTGGAAAAGTAGATTGGGCTTTTCAATCCCACAAAGATGCACAGCGCCAGAAGAAGGACACCCACAATTGTGGAGACACCCAGATTTACATTCTTCCGGTTCAGGAATCCGAATCCCACAGCCAGAGGAATGAACAGCATGGATGCCATCGCAACAGAACCGTTAGCTGCATTCTTCACCATCTCCCCGTCCGTATTTGCTGTAAATCCGGCAAATGTTCCTGCCACAATATCCGCAAACGCCGCAACGACCAGTATCAGCACCAGCCAGGCAAACACAGTAAAGCAGACTTTGGACTTGTAAGAAATATTTTCCTCTATCACCTCTCCCAGGGATTTTCCTTTGTGGCGGATGGATGCAAACAATGCGGAAAAGTCCTGCACTGCTCCAAAGAAAATACCGCCGATAACAATCCACAGAAGCACAGGCACCCAGCCAAAAATAGCTGCCTGAATGGGCCCGTTAATAGGACCTGCCCCTGCAATCGATGAAAAATGATGGCCCAGCAGCACAGGCGCTTTTGCGGGAACAAAGTCCACGCCGTCCTCCTCTGTGTGGGCCGGTGTCTCCCGTTTCGGATCCACGCCCCACTGCTTTGCCAGCCAGGAACCGTAGGTCACATAGGCAATCAGAAAAATCACAATTGCCGCACCCAGAATGATTACTCCACTCATAACTCTTTGCCTCCTCTTTTTTGATGAATATTTGATAATGAAAAAAATAGCAACATCTTTTGTACCTATTCAGCAGGCCTGCGCATTTACTGCACTGGCCGTAAGAAAAAGTTCAGCAGCGGGCAAAATTCCTATCACCAAAGGCGATTCTGCATGGATTTTGCTCCTAACTGTGAGGGTACTGAAAAGTTACCATCTTTTTATATCCTTTAATCAAATCCTTTGCCGCAGGATTACCGTATATCCTCCTGTTTTCCATATCAAGAAGCACAAGCCGCTCCTCTGAGAACCCTCTCACGGCAAAACGATAGTTTTTCCGGAACTTTAATTTTTTCAGTGTCTGTAATGTCTCAGGAGATACCGCTTTTTCTGAGACGAACACACCTGTCAGATATGTATACATGTGGTCCTTAACAGGCTCTGCCTCCCCTCCCCTGACCAGCTCCGGCTCCATATGCTCCAGGAGCTGCTCCTGGAAACGCAGAAGATCTCCAGCGTGTATCTCCTCCCTGCACTGAAAAAATGCGTGTTCAAAGCAGTGGGCACGCCACAGCTCCGCGCGTTTCACCAGCACATATTTGGCGCTGGTCATGCTAAACCCGGCATAGGCATCATAGACTTCACCGTGAAACTCATACGGCTCCTCCACATCAAAATTCGGCCGGTAAGTATCCATTATTTTATCAAGTACCATCTGTCCATTCATTTTATTCTCCACATGAAATCAGTATATGATTTAAAGTAATATCCTATTAACTTTATAAAGTAATTATAAAATTTGTATAAAAATATAACATTATATTCTCTTTTTTACAACCCCTTTGTTTCATTTTTCATATCTGCCATAACTTATGGTTATATCTTTTCAGCGCACAATAAGCACCGAAAAAAACCGGGAAACCACACTTTTCTATGCGGTATCCCGGTTTTATGCGGTATTTCTGAAGGCTGACGCCTGTTCCCAAACGGCGGTTACATAATCTGCTGCACATACTTTGAACCCTTAACGGACTTCAGCCTACTCTGCTGGAAACAGGGAAGGATTATGCCGGAAACAGTGCTGTCTCACTTGGCCTTCCCGGTTATTTCTTCTATATGAATCTTCCATACTCCCGTTATCTTAAGGCTCCTCGCCACTTCCTTGTCAAATTGTCCCATATTTGCAGGCGTATGCCGTTCACAGAGGATTCTGAGTGCATGGATTTTTTCTTCATCCTCCGTCACCTCACAGATGGTTCCGTTTATGACTGCCGATTCATACAATGTGGTAAAGCTGTCCGTCTGCCTTTCCGTATCACCTACACAGACAAGGCATACCTGCGGATGCCTGTTTAAAATATCTATTTTTTTACCTGCCTTTGCCGTATGGAAATAGACGAAGTCTCCGTCTCTTACAATGGTCACAGGAACTGCATAGGGCATTCCCTCCTGATCTGTCATGGATAATACCGCCCATTCACATTTGTCTGTTACCTCCAAAGCAAATTCCCGTGATTTCTCCCTGTCTTTCCTTCTCATGTGAATCCTCCTTATCTTTTTGTACACAGTTTATAATTGTTCAGCCTTTGGCTGCCCCGCCGGATGCTGCCCTGAGATTTCAAGGCAATTGCAAGACAGATGTGCACAGACCACATAAAATGCAGTCTGTGCACATGCCTTTTTGCTGTAAAATTTTATAACCGGATAGCAGCCTAGCTTTTGTTAGGATGATTCTATCATATTCTCACAAAAATGTGTGATTTTTTTATAGGGAGTCCACCCCTAAACGGATATACTGCTCCTGCGGTGCCTCAGCCTCCTTCATTCCTCTCACCAATTTTTTGCACATTATCATCTCCAGTTTTTCATCCTTCAAAGGATGCATTTGATAGTAGTCCTCCTCCTGGTCAAATAGCTGCGATTCTGAAACAAATGCGATATCTCCCGAATAATCCTCCGGTTTCTTGATTGGTATCTTATAGACCGGATATCTTGTATATGAGAGATATCTCCCCATCTCAATCTCTTCCGCATACTCCTCCCCAAAATAACGCCATACCGTACTTGGAATTCCGCAATACTGGTGAAGAGGCTGGTTCTCCAAGCTCTTAGGTGCCCGGAAATATACATATTTTCCGTCACAGACGTTTACCGCACGTCCGAACCATCCATATATCACCTGTTCTCTGGCTTCTGCTCTGCCATCCATAGTTTTTACCAGGGAAATGCCTTTTACCCGTTCAGGTATCCTGCAGTTGTGATGTTCTAAAATTGTTGGCATCAAGTCTATATTCTGTGTCAGCTGTGTCACCCTTTTCCCCCTGTTCTCTTTTCCGGGCCTCTTCATCATCAGAGGAATATGGGCCATCTCATTATAAGCATGCATAAAATTTTTTCCTGTAAATCCGTGTTCCCCAAGCATATGCCCATGGTCCGTGGTGAGTATGATCAGAGTATCTTCATACAGGCCATTTTTCTTCAGAGAGTCTATGAATCTGCCAAACCATCTGTCCGTCATGGTAAGTGTAGCAAGGTAACATTTTTCAAGATGCGCTACAGCATCAGGCGGTTCTGTAACCGGCGCATAGGAAGACCAGTTAAACTCCCTGCCCTCATAAGTATCGTGGTACATCCTGAGATATTCTTCCGGACAGTCAAAAGGTTCATGTGGGTCAAAGCTTTCCACCATCAAAAAGAAGTCATCACACCCCCTGTTGTCCTCCGCCCAATCACAAGCTGACCGGAAAGTCTTGGGTGTAGGAAATTCTTCCTCTGTCAGGAAACGACTCCGGTTCAACAGATACTGCGGCGATTTCCTCCCATATCCCTCCGGGTCCACCCACGGCTGCCTGACACTGGATACCCAGGCATCAAACTCCTGACCTCTGTGATAGTCCCATGTGTTGAACAGATCACAATAATTTTCTCCCCCTATCTCAAAATAGTGAGTATGGTCTGTTGTAATATGTGTGTAGACACCATTCTCCCTGAGGACCTGGGGAAGCGTGATATCAAAAGGTTCAATACCTCCCCATCCTCTCTCCAAAAACTGCATTCTGCCTGTAAAAATATCACGCCTTGCCGGCATACACGGTGCGGAACCGATATAATGGCTGTCATATATCACGCAGTCTCGGGAGAATCTGTCTATATTCGGTGTGATTCCCACCGCATTTTCATCGTAAGTCTTCAGATACCGCCTGTTCAGTGTATCCATCAAAACAAGAACTGTCCTCAAATCCTTTTCCTCCTATCCTTTGATTCCTGTGGTCACGATGCCCTCCACAAAATATTTCTGCATAAAGATATAGAGCACCAGAAGCGGCAGCATGATGAGTGTCGTAGCTGCCATCAGATAATTCCACTGGGTCACAAATTCCTCCTTGAACACGCTGAGCGCAAGCTGGACTGTCCACATATCCTTTTTAGCTGTTATGATCAGCGGCCATGTATATTCATTCCATGTACTCGTGGTCTTAAAAACGATCAATGTGGCAAATATCGCCTTGCTGAGTGGAATATAGACTCTGACAAAAGTACCGAATCTGGTCAGTCCGTCTATCTTTGCCGCTTCATCGAGCGCCTTTGGAAAATTGAGGAAAAACTGACGGAACAGGAACACACCGAAAGCCCCAGCAATATACGGGGCGACCACTCCCGCATATGTATTGATGAGTCCTGTTCCTCCCTGCCCCAGGATATTGTTGCCGCCTGCCAGCGGAAAGTATTTCATAGCTACAAAATTCGGAAGCATTGTAACCTGCTGCGGAATCATCATTCCCACAAGTGCCAGCATAAAAAGCATATCCCTGCCCTTAAAATTTAATCTGGCAAAAGCATAACCCGCCATAGAATTGATGACAAGGCTGATGCCCGTTGCCACTACAGTGACAAAAAACGTGTTATAGAAGAATCTTCCCCAATCTGACGACTTCATGGCGTCTGCATAATTGGAGAACAGCCATTTCTCGGGCAGCAGACGGAATACCGGAGCTGCAATCTCCGAGGAGGTCTTCAGGGAAGTAAAAAACATGATCAAAAACGGCAGCATGATGACTGCACAGAAAAATACCATCAGCAGGAGCAGCAGCCCCTGTCTCACTCTACTTTTTTTCATTTACCACCCTCCTGTCAAATATCCAGATCCTGGCCCTGGTTGCCGTATTTAAAATTCAGTATTGTGAATACAAACACGATCAGCAGTAAAAATACCGCCTCAGCAGCTCCATAACCCATCTTATATTCTGTAAATGCCCTTGTATAAATCTGATGCACAATTGTCGTCGTTGAGTTCATAGGGCCTCCTGATGTCATTACATTCACCTGCTCAAATACATTAAAGGCACTGATCACTCCTGTGATCATTATAAAAAAGGTCACAGGTTTCAGCATCGGCAGTGTGATATGCTTAAAACACTGAATGGCATTGGCCCCATCTATCTTGGCAGCTTCATATAAATACGCCGGGATATTATTCAGCCCTGCCAGGAATAAGGTCATGTAATAACCAATCCCCTTCCAGATGCCCATGACGATCACAGCACCGAGAGCCAGCTTTTCGTCATACAGCCACTGCTGTGCCGAAATTCCCAGCATCTCTGTCAGTACATTGATGACTCCGTGGGTCGGGTCATACATCCACAGCCAGACCATGGACATAGCCACCATGGATGTCACATATGGCATATATATGATCCCTCTGAAGAACTTTGTCCCCCACAGCGCCGCACTTCTCAGCGCAAGTGCCAGCAGAAGCCCCAGTACCATGGTAAAAAACACAGTAAACACCACATATATCAGCGTATTCTTCACTGAAATCCAAAATAAACTGTCTGATATCATAGTCACATAATTCTCCACCCCCACAAAAGAGATGGATTTAAGATTAAAATCCGTAAAACTAAGCCCGATATTCACCAAAATCGGAAACAGCACGAACATCACAAAAAATATATAATAAGGTGCAATGAACACATATCCGCAGCGGTCATCACCAATCCTCTTTGTCCTCCTCATAATCCGTCCTCCCAGCCAAAAAAGCGTAAAAATAGACTGCGGACAAGCATCCGCAGCCCGTTTCACATGATTTATTTTGATATCTCTTTCGTAAGCAGATCATTTGCGTCATTGAGTGCTTCCTGTGCTGTCTTCTTTCCGTTGATGACTTCCTCATATGCCACAGATACGTATTTGTTCAGCTCGCTTACCCACGGTACCGTTGCCTTTCCCTTTCCGTTCTCCACATAATTCAAAATAGCGCTCTTCAGCTCCTTATCACCGGATTCCATATATTTGTCCTCCAGGGATTTCTTGACAATAGGAGTATTGAATGTCTCGGTCCTGTCCCACACTACATCATTTGACATCATATGCTCCATAAATAGCCATGCCTCATCTTTATGCTTGGAACTTCCGCTCATGGCTATGAGCTGATATCCGCAGAAACAGACGCCGTCACCGGAATTCTCATCCTTTTTCAGAATCGGCAGGTATCCCAGTTCCGCGTCAGGATAATTTGCACGGAATGCCTGGATATTGGCAGTGGAGAGATTACTGATCGCTGCGTTTCCGTTTACAAAAGGATGCTCCTCCCCTTTCTGCTGGTCGTGTGGTATAGAGATGTTCATCTGAGCCATTTCCCCAAGGAAATTCAGAGCTTCCACAGCCGCCTCATCTGTAAATGCCGGCTCCCCCTTTTCCTCATCCACCACCTTGGAGCCTGCGGTACGCATATAAGGTTCTGTGAATACAAGAGAACTGTCTATGGATGGGATGTCCAGCCCCGCGAATACAACCTTATCCCCTTCGCGTTTTGTCAGCTTTTCCGCAGTGTCCTTCAGTTCTGCCCAGGTTGACGGCGGATCTTCCGGGTCCAGACCTGCCTCCTTAAAGACATCTTTGCGGTAAGTATAGATCTGCGGATTCGGCAGCACACCCAGTGCCACCTGAGTCCCCTGGTATTTCCCCATCTCGTATGCACTGTCGAACAAATCCTCTTTTTCTTTCCATTTTTCTATATATGGCTCTAACGGCTCAAAGTCTCCAAGAGACCCTCTTGATCCCACCTCCGCCAGGACCACTGCTATCACGTCAGGATAGGTGTCACTGAGCGTCGCTGCATTCAGCTTTGTCTCCTGGTCTGAAATAGTGGTAGACATCCCCGTGGCCTCCACCTTGATATCCGGATATTTTTCGTTAAAAGATTCCACACAACGCTGGGCAAATTCTGTGCTCAGCTGGTCTGTACCCTGATACCAATACTGCAGTGTAACCTGTTCTTTCTCATCTCCCGTCTTTTCCTCCTGGCTCTGTCCGCACGAGCTCAGAAGTCCGGATACGACGATTGCTGCCATAGCAACGCTTATTGTTCTTTTTCCTTTCATAACTTACGCTCCTTTTCATCAACTTGATGATAATATCTTACCAGATGTGATACGGGAATCACGTGAATTTTTTCGGCAGATTTATTCTTATTTTTTGATTGTGCCGTTTTTTCCTACGCAGAAACAACTGTTTCGGTAAAATCTTCAGGTTCATTTATAATTTTTTTGGTTTTGTGCATTTTACACAATTTAACAGCTATTTTCATTTGATTTTCGTATATTTATATTATATAATGAATTCGGTTCCTGAAAAGTCGTATTTTGTCGAAAGGGGGAGAAAAATGAAAAACAGCCGCCGGATTTCTTCACAAATTCTATGTATTGTAATCATTGCTTTTCTTCTCTTCTTTCTGTTCACCACCTCCATCATTTCCTATCAATACCGGAAGAATACGTCTGAACTGATCACGCTTTCAAGCCAGCATTCTGTCCAGCAGCTGAATGAGGGTTTTAATACCTTTTATCAGCAGCTCATATATATCATGGTACAGCTCTCTTCCGACAGCACGATAAAATCCTATCTCGAGGAGACACCGGAAGATACTTTCTGTTACTATCAAATGCAGAGATATGTCAATACCTATCTGCAGAGTTATAACGGTTTCTTCAGCTATTCCAATGTAAATATCATCCTATACGGAAAAAACAACTGTACTTACACTACATATAATGAAACCGTGGCCCTGGAGGATACTGGTATTATGGATGAAGATTTCATGCAGAAGGTACAGAAGAATCCTAAAAGAATGGGAATAGACTACTATCACAGGGGCATCACCAGAGAGACCCGGGATAAGTATTATACGTTTACCGCCTGCTCCCTTTTTGATCCGTATTCCCAGTCTCCCTATGGATATATCCTGATTGCCATTGATGAATCCTGTTTTTCCAGCTTATATTTCAATCTAAGGCAGGATGACAACCGCTTTTCTGTGATGACGCATGACGGACTGATCCTGTCCGACTCCGACCCCAGACAGATTGGAAGGACGGACAGAGAACTCCTTGACATCTCCGGTTCAAAAACAGCCAGCATTGCAGTGGATTATCAAGACAAGAAATACATTCCTGTCTCCGCTGAAAATGCTTTTTTCGATGTCAGGATCGTGCAGCTCACAGACTATTCCACTATAACATCAAAAGTATTTTCCAACACCTTGATCGTTGTCTGCATTACAGGACTGATTCTGGCTGCGGCACTGCTCTTTTTAGTCTTTGCCGTGCGGCGTATCACCCGGCCCATACAGAATCTGACAATGGCCATGTACAACATTGACTGGGACAGAGCCTCAAAACGACCTGCTGCTGTAAACTGCGGCGGATGTCTGGAAGCGGAACAGCTTGGTGCCGCATTTGACAAGATGTTCCTGGAACTGGACACATATCTGGATAATCTGGCCCGGGAACAGAACGCCAGAAGACTGGCGGAACAGAATGCCCTCCAGAGCCAGATCAATCCTCACTTCATTTATAACACTCTGGCCTCCATAAAGTATCTGTCAGCAGCCGGCCGCAGCCAGGATGTCATAAGCGGTATCACTGCCCTCATAGATATTCTCAGAAAAACCATTGGAGATACCAGAGAGACGATACCGCTGGAGGAGGAATGTGCCCTGTTGGAGAGCTACTTCAAGATACAGCAGCTCCGATACGGAAACGGCATACGGCTGATGCTTCAGATATCTGAAGACTGCCGTAACTTCCTGGTCCCCAAATTATTCCTGCAGCCCCTGGCCGAAAATGCTATTTTCCACGGATTCACCGATAATAATCCGCTGGGGGATATCAGTATCTATGCAGCCAAGATGGAGGACACACTGATCATAGAGGTCATCGATAACGGACAGGGTATCCCCTCCCATATCCTTGCTACCATACTATCCGATGATGCAGCCCTAATCCGTAATAAAGGGTTCACAGGCATCGGTGTAAAGAATGTAAATGACAGAATAAAACTGATTTACGGCGCTGCCTATGGCCTGCATATCGCCAGCCTGGAAGGCTATGGCACACAGATTACTATAAAACTGCCTCTGATTGAACCCGGTACAACCCACTGTATATAAACTGCCGTTTGGTCACTGCTTTAAAGGGAGGAAACTGGAAATGGAACAGCATCTGACTAAAATATTGATCATCGACGATGAACTGCTATTGAGAAATGGAATTAAATACCTTTGCAACTGGGAAGAAAATGGATTTACCATCGCCGGCGAAGCCTCCAACGGTCTGGAGGCCCTGCACATGATAGAGGAAATACAGCCAGACATCATTTTGACAGATATCATCATGTCTGTCATGGACGGAATTGAATTCACAAAGAAGCTGAAAGAACAATATCCATGGATACATATTATCGTTCTGAGCAGCTACGATGACTTCGAGTATGTGAAATCCCTGTTTAAACTCGGAGTTGCCGACTATCTTTTAAAACCTGCTCTCGATAAGGATGAACTGCTTGCCCTTATGAACAGGCTCAGGTCCGCCTCACCCGGTATCAGAAGCCATGCATCTGCCGCCCAGACATTAAAAGAACTGCTCCATGGCGGTACTCTGTGCTGTCTTGATGCCCTGCAGCGTTTCCGTGATGCGCATACGGATTTCCTGGAAACAGAACCCTATCTTCTTCTAACCGGAAAAATCCTGAGCGATATCTCTTTCTACACTTTGGAAAAAAAGATAGCCCCTGAAATTGCCGGACAGTTTGCCCCTCATTCCCACGCTTTCTGTATTTCCGACGAGGGGTATCTCTGCATCCTTTTGCAGACAGTTCCGGAAAACAAAGACCTGGTGCCCGCTCTGTCAACTGCACTCGTGACAATGCTTGAACGGAAGACAGGCAGAAAAATGATTTTTACCCTGTCCGAACCGTACAATGACCTGTCCTGCACACTCACCAGATATAAGGATTGTATCAGGCTTTTGGAATACAGCTTTTATTTTCCGGAAAGAGAATTACTATACCCTGAGGATATAAAGGCTTCTGCACTTCCATTCCCTCAACAGGAGTATCAGAAAAATCTTGATCCCCTGTATCTCCCCGGGGTCCGCCACCTGCTCAGACAATATGTACGCCGTACTGTAGAAAGCCCCTCCACAGAGGTATTTGTATTTAAAAAACAGATTGAAAGTGCTCTATACTCTCTGATTCTGGCGCTGACTATGGCCGGTTTTGACACTTCCGGCATTAATATGGAAAAAGTGAAATATTTCAAGATGATAGACAAAGCCCCTGACTATGCTGTCCTTGACAAGATACTGGATGACTTCTTCCTGCTTGTGAACAATCTGGTGCAGCGTGAAACTGCCAGACGTGACCTTGACCTTTTTTATCAGATCAAAAGTTATATAGCTGATAACTGCAATCAGGACCTGAAGCTGTCTGATATCGCCCAGGCATTTCATCTGAACTATACCTATCTGTCCACCCTGTTCTATCAGAAGACCAACGAGCATTTTTCGGATTATTTGAACAAGGTGCGTATAGAAAAAGCCAGGCACTTGCTGCAGACACAAAAATTGTCCATCGCTCAGGTCAGCGAACAGGCGGGTTTCATAAATCAGGGATATTTTTCTAAGATTTTCAAAAAATATACAGAAATGTCACCAAGAGAATATCAGAAAATATACCAGCGGGGCAAATGAATGCTCCGCTGGCCCTTATCTGCAGCAAGACTATCCTAAAATCTTCTTCAGATCTTCCTCCGGCGTACTAACAGGCGAAATCTGAAAATTCTCCACCAGATAATTTAACACATTCTCAGAAACAAAAGCAGGCAATGTCGGCCCCAGATAGATATTCTTGATTCCCAGGTGCAGAAGTGTCAGCAGAATGCTCACGGCCTTCTGTTCATACCAGGAGAGCACCAGAGTCAGAGGCAGTTCGTTGACGCTGCAGTGAAAAGCTTCTGCAAGGGCGACTGCCACCTTGATAGCGCCGAATGCGTCGTTGCACTGGCCCATATCCATAAGTCTTGGCAGACCGCCAATCTCACCCAGGTCCAGATCATTAAAACGGTATTTTCCGCATGCCAGTGTGAGGATAATGGAATCCTTCGGCGCCTTCTGTACAAACTCTGTATAGTAATTCCTTCCTGTTCTGGCGCCGTCACATCCTCCTACCAGGAAGAAATGGCTGATCTGTCCTGCTTTGACAGCCTCCACAACCTGACCTGCAGCACTTAAAATGGTATCGTGTCCGAAACCTGTAGTCAGTGTGCTGCCCCCGTTGATGCCTGTGAACGTTTTCTCCTCTGTAAAACCGCCCAGCGCAGCAGCCTTCTCAATGACCGGTGTAAAGTCCCGGTCCTCGCCTATATGCACCATACCCGGATAGCTGACAACACCTGTGGTAAATACCCGGTCCCTGTAGCTATCCTTAGGCGGCATAATGCAGTTGGTGGTAAAAAGCACCGGGGCCGGAAGTCCGGCAAACTCTTTCTGCTGGTTCTGCCATGCAGTGCCGAAGTTTCCTTTCAGATGCGCATATTTTCTAAGCTCCGGATAAGCATGGGCAGGAAGCATCTCTCCATGTGTATAAATGTTGACGCCTTTACCCTCTGTCTGCTCAAGAAGCAGTTTCAGATCCCTCAGGTCATGACCTGAAATGACGATAAACGGGCCTTTCTCCACTTTCATCTCCACTTTAGCCGGAGCGGGAATTCCGTAAGTCTCTGTGTTTGCCCTGTCAAGCAGCTCCATGCATCGGAAATTCACTGCGCCTGCCTCCATAACAAGAGGGAGCAGATTGTCCATATCCCTGTCCTCCCCGATGGCAGCCATCCCCTTGTAGAAAAATGCATTTACCTGTTCATCCGTATAACCCAGTACCATAGCGTGATAAGCATAAGCCGCTGTTCCTCTGAGTCCGAAAAGCAGGAGAGATTTCAGGGAACGGATATCCTCCTGGTCTTTCCAGAGCATCTCCATGGGATAGTCTGATGTGCGGCCGCAGGGTTCCTGGCAGGAATTACAGCCGGGTACATATTTTTCCTTCTCCTGATGCACGGAAGCAATCTGTTTTTTCAGGGATTCATCATCAAAATTAACATTTGTAAGGGTTGCAAAAAGTCCTTCCATCATCAGACGGTCTGTCTCCGGTTCTGCCTTATCCTCTCCCACGGCATGTGCAAGTCCAATCAGGGCGCCTGTCAGCTCGTCCTGAAGCTTTGCAGTGGTATCCTGCTTGCCGCACACTCCTCTGTTTCCTTTACATCCGCTGCATCCTGCAGTCTGCTCACACTGAAAACAAAACATTTTTTCTTCCATAATTGATTTCCTCTCTTTTCTTAACTTTTTTATTTGTACAGCACTTTTTCCATTCAATACCGCATAACTGCTATATCAAATCTCCCTGTGTCGTTACCGTTACCACCTGAAATGGTATTTCCTTTTCTGATCTTGAAAGGGCATTTTTCACTGCGCGCTCGATTCCGCCGCAGCATGGAACCTCCATACGCACCACTGTTACACTTTTTATATCATTTATCCCCAGGATCTCCCCCAGTTGTTCGGAGTAATCCACACTGTCCAGCTTCGGGCACCCGATCAGAACCACTCTGTCTTTCATAAACTCCCGGTGGAATCCCGCATAGGCATAAGCCGTACAGTCAGCCGCGATCAGCAGGTCGGCCCCTTTAAAAAAGGACGCTGCCGGAGATACCAGTTTTATCTGTACGGGCCAGGGGCGGGAGCCGCTCTCCTCAAAGGCTATGGCCCCTGTGGGACATACCGGAAGGCAATCTCCGATGCCGTCGCATAATTCTTTTTTCAAAAGCTTTGCCTTGCCGTTCACCATACCGATGGCACCCTCATGACAGGCACTTGCGCACAGCCCGCAGCCGTTGCATTTGCTCTCATCTATCTGAACCAGTTTTCTTGCCATTGCAATTCCTCCTCTGTTCTTGTCTTTTCATGGATAATATACTATAATTAAAAAAATCATTCTGTTGTAGGTACAACAAATAAGAAAGGATTCTAACATTTATGAGTGAATTTCCCGTAAAAGAATTAAAACACTCCCCATTATTCAGAGGAATCACTGAGGATGAACTCACCGCCATGCTGGACTGCCTGTCGGGAAGTATCCGCCAATATAAAAAGGACGCCTCCATCTTCCGGTGGGGTGACCGAATCTCACAGATTGGACTTATCCTGAAAGGTAATGTACACATAGTCAGGGAAAGCTACTGGGGAAAGGAATCTCTTCTGGCCAGACTCGGCCCGGGGGACCTGTTCGGTGAAACCTATGCCTGTGTTCCTCAGGCAACCTTTGACGGGACAGCGCTTGCCGCTGCTGATACGGAGATCCTGTTTCTGGATCTGAAGCGCGTGCTGACCACCTGTTCCTCTGCATGCCGCTTTCATACCAAACTTATTCAGAATCTGCTGGGCGTTCTGGCGGAAAAAAATCTGCATTTCTCCCGGAAAATAGACTGCCTGACGCCGCACACCATCCGTGCCAAACTGCTGGAGTATTTTTCCCAGCAGATGAGGCTTCAGAGCTCCAAAAAATTTACCATTCCCTTTAACAGACAGCAGCTCGCTGACTATCTGTCCGTTGACAGAAGCTCCATGACCGTTGAATTATATAAAATGAAGGATGAGGGGCTGATCGACTTTGATAAAAATAATTTTACGGTCTGCTGAGATTCCCTTTTGCGGCACAGGTACAAAAAAACTGCCATAAAATGAAAAATAAACTTTCACATTTTATGGCAGCTTTACTGCTGTACATTTCCGTTTTTTCTTTTTTAATCCAGCCAGCACTGTCCCTCACCGATTTTGCTGGTGAAGATACGTCCTCTGTCCTTCTCGTACTTTGCCTGATGATACTTGAACAGCATATTGCCGTCCCCTGTCTCACCCAGAATCTCAATCTTGCCCGTCACATGGGAAAGGACATAACGGAAGCATTTTCCCTGGCCGCTCTGCATCTGTTTTGCATCTTCCACTACACGGTAAGCTTCATGGAGAGGTACCTGGAACTGGCTGTGTACGCCTGTTACCGGCCTGCACTGGAATACGTAGTAGGGAATAATCCCCATGGCTGTAGTTTCCTGCAGAAGTTTTCCCAGAACCTCCGGCCTGTCATTCACCCCTTTTAACAGCACGGTCTGGTTTTTCACCACGATCCCCGCACGCATCAGTGTATGTACTGCTTCCCTGGCCTCAGAGGTCAGTTCATTGGGATGATTGAACTGGGTCACAACGTAGATCTGTATTTTCTTTCCATACTCTGTCAGCATGTCCACCAGTTCAGGGTCTGTTGTGATCCTTTGGGGAAGCACTACCGGTGTCCTGCTGCCGAAGCGGAGCAGGTTCAGATGTTCAATCCCTGAAAACTCCTCCAGATACTTTCTGATGGTCCCATTGCTGTTGAGGAATGCATCACCGCCGGACACAAGTACATTGTTGATCTCCTTGTGCTCCCGCACATACTGTGCCATATCACTGATATACTCCGCGATTTCATCCCCTGACAGGCCCACAAGACGCTTGCGGAAACAGTGGCGGCAGTACATGGCGCACTGGTTTGTGGAGAGTATCAGCACTGTGGCATCGTACTTATGCTGCATTCCTGTCATGACAGTGTTGTCGTGTTCACCGCTGGTATCCATTTCACCCCCTGCTTTCAGCTCCGCGTCCGCCGGGATGCAGAGTTTCCTCACAGGGTCCTCCGGGTCATTTTCATCCACCAGAGACAGGTAATAAGGATTCACAAACATGGGAAACATATCCTGAATCTTACAAAGCGCAGGGAGTTCCTCCTCCGTTATATGCAGGCGTCCTGCAAGCTCCCTGACATCATCGTATCCGTTATCCAATAACTCTTTCCAATCTGTCATAATCATGTCTCCCCTTTCATCTTCCTGACAGCCGAATGCTGCCTTTTATCACATTGTAAACACTGTATAAAAGTATTGTACTAAATTTCTTAAAAGATTTCATCTATTTTCCTTTAATTTTTATGCAATATTTACAAAATGTTTATATTTTCCTGCATGATTATGGCAAAAGTACCGTTTTTCAACGGCCTGTTACGCCCGCCGGACCATGATTCCTCCCCCGTAAATGTCCCGCGCCCGATAAACTGAAAGCCGGCCTAAAAGTTATATTCATATAAATACATCTCCAGTCGGAACCTCTGTCCGCCCGGGCTTACCAGCAGTTCTCGGCAGTCCAGGCGCTCAAATTCCTGACTTTCATAGAATTTATAGTTACAGGTATTATCCGTATAGACATAAATGCTCTCCGCGCTTTTTGCCCGGAAGTAGCCTCTTAACTGTCCCCACAGTTCTTTTCCCACACCGCAGCCCCTGACGGCCTTTGACACGGCAAAGAACACCACCTCACCGTCAAATTTCTTTCCGCAGCTCTCCAGCATATCCCTGTCCGTTTTCTCAAATCCCCGGAACTGCTTTGCCACTTTCCTTCCGTCTCCGGCCATCATCAGCCTCAGGCCGCTGAAAAAACTGCTTATATGCATTCCCGGATTCATTTTCCTGTCCTTCCCGTATTGTCCCACAATGATTCCCACGACCCTGTCCCTGCAGACTGCCACCCTGGCATAGGTTTTCTGTGCCAAACAGCCCCGCAGATATACCTTTGCCATCTGTTTTGCCGTGGACGGCCTGTCGCAGATACTGTCATAGTTCCATGTGTCCCTGATAATCTTCTCGATATAGGGATAATCCTTTCTCTCCAGATCCCTGTATGTTACATTCAGCTTTCTCTGTTTCATCTTTCCACCTCATTAAGTGCCGCACCCGTTTTTTCCGGTACCCGGCTTTTTTGCTGTTATATGACATTCTAAATGATACAGCTACTGTAAGGTCAAGAAAAAAACTATGAAAAATGCATGAACGTAACGTAAAAAGGCATGGAACCCGGCTGTACCGCCGGGCCCATACCCTTATCCCACTTTCTCTCAGGAACAGTAAATGTTCAGCGCATCTCTGAGAAATTCCGCCGCTCCGTCCTGAACCTTGTCGTAATATGCCTTAAACCTCTCATCCGCGGCGTACATCTCACCCATCTCTCTGTGGGCCTCCCTGGAATACGCGCCGTCTCCCCAGAACATGCAGAGCCACTGTCTGTGCAGATCGCAGGCCTTCTGCGCAGTCTCTCCTGCGGGACTGCCGTCCTCCATGGCTGCCTTCAGGGTTTCCAGAATCTCCTTACTCAGCTCCTCCTGTCTGTTCCACTCTTCCCGGCTCATACCTGCAAGCCTTTCGTTGGATGCATCAACAGCATCCTCCCCATAGGCCTTCCGCACCTCCCTGCCGTATTTTTCTTCATTTTCCTTTATCAGATCACGTTTAAATCCTTCAAATTTTTCTTCGTCACTCATCATCGCTCTTCCTTTCATAGAATCCAGAGTCTTCTTTACATTTGATATGAGAATCTCTGTCTGCCTTTTTTTCTGCAGAAGGGCTGTAAGATGGTCCTCCAGAGCCTTTTCCCTGTCAAATCCGGGATTTTTTATGATCTCCCTGATTTCCTCCAGCGGCAGGCCCAGCTCCCGGTAGAACAGAATCTGCTGCAGCAGATCCACCTGCATCTGCCCGTAGATGCGGTAGCCGTTTGGATTTACCCGTTCGGGCCTGAGTAATCCAATCTCGTCGTAATACCTGAGCGTACGCTTGCTGACTCCGGATATCTGTGCCAGCCGGTTCACTGTATATTCCATCTTTCCACCTCCTTCACCTGAAAGGATAAGGGTTTACGCAGCGTAAATGTCAATACTTTTTTTCAGGAAATTTTATTTCTTCTGTTTTCCAGAGCGTTTACCATGGTTCCATGCTTCTTATCCAGGTCAAAGAACAGGGCTGCCAGTATCCCCAGGCCGGAGAGGAGCACGGGGATCCAGAAAACATTTCCCTTGATGGCTGCCAGCGCTCCTGCTGACTGCACACCGCCCGCCGCATAACCTCCCGCCCCCAAAACAATGGAAGAGATAATGGGCGCAAAGGCGATTCCCAGCTTATTGGTGCACATCATCACAGATGTCATGATTCCCTGGGGACGTTCCCCTGTCAGGTACTCCACCTCATCCATGGTGTCAGAGCACGCAGAGTAC
The DNA here is from genome assembly GCF_037000545.1 of Blautia sp. JLR.GB0024. Taxonomy (NCBI): domain Bacteria; kingdom Bacillati; phylum Bacillota; class Clostridia; order Lachnospirales; family Lachnospiraceae; genus Blautia; species Blautia sp. JLR.GB0024. The sequence goes on from NZ_JBANBF010000005.1 coordinate 159,979, forward strand.
AGCGGCCCTGTACAGAGATTGGAGGCCACGCCGCAGAGGAAGTTAAACACGACCTGTCCCGCTACATTGCTGCCGGAAGCAGCCATGCCCAGTATGGAAAGTATCATACCCAGACTTCCAAGCACCATGCATTTCCGGTTTCCCACCCGGTCCAGCACCTGTCCGATGAACGGCGAGCTGACCAGCATGGAAATAGGTGACATGGCAAGAAGCAGGGTTGCCAGGTCTTCATTTTCCAGCACATATCTGGCATAGTAGACGATTCCGGAAGTCCGCAGCGTAAGCGCGCAGGTGATGAGAAGTGCGACCACACACAGAGCCATCCAGGAACGGCTTCTGACCGCATAGCGCAGCTCGTCCGTAATCTTCACCTTGTCACTCTGCACGGCAATCCTCTCCCGGCATTGTACAGTACAGTTCATAAGAAACACTGCACTGATCACCGCAAATACAAGTCCCGTAAAAATATACCCTTTTCTGCCGCCCCCCAGAAACGCTACAAGGGGAAGGGTACAGGCATTGGATATCATGGTTCCCACCCCGATCCCCATAAGCTTGTAATTATTGATGCTTCTCCTCTGCTTCACATTTCCGGTCATCATGGACAGAAGTGTCCCGTAAGCCGTGTTGTTCACCGCATACAGCACACAGAATGTCAGATAGGTAAAAAAAGCGAACGCCGTCTTTCCCGCTGCCGATACATCCGGTACCGCGAACATCAGAAAGAAAAACAGCATGAGCGGTATGGTCGTTGCATACAGAAAAGGCTTTGTCCTGCCCAGCCGCGAGTGTACTTTGTCAATCGCCACGCCGGTAGCGAGATTGGCAAATGCCTCTATGATTCTGGCCGCACCCAGAATAAGCCCCACTGCAGCCACAGAGATGCCCACTGTGTCTGTGTAATAATAGGACAGGTACGCCGATGTAACCCCAAAAGTAACGCAGTTGGCAACATCGCCGCCGCCGAAACTCAGCTTCTCCATTGTTGTAAGCTGTCTCATTGTCATGGTTGAATCCCCCGTATCATTTCCTGTTTTGCCTGCGCATTCCTGATAAAAGCAAAGGCCTCCTCCTCCGGAAGCGGTTTTGCAAAATAAAAACCCTGGATGTAATCAATCCCGCAGCTTTTTACAAACGCCTCCTGCTGGGCATTCTCCACTCCCTCCGCAAGAACCTGGAGCCCCATCTCGTGAAAAACAGTTGACAGGCTCTTAACCATGGCTGCCGTCTCCTTTTTCTCCATGGCAGACCAGACAAGGCTCTTGTCCAGCTTGACGGTATCCAGGGGAGTGTTCATCACGGATACGATGTTGGAGTAACCTGTTCCGAAATCATCCAGCTCGATCAGAATGCCCCTCTGCTGCATTTCCAGGGCGAACTCTTCTACTGTCTCCGCATTGTCGGCAAGTATGCTCTCGGTTATCTCAATCTTGATCTTGGAAAAAGGTGTATGGTTTGCCTCAATGATCCCCTCCACCTTTTCCGCCAGCCCAATCTGGGAAAACTGCTGTCCGGAAAAGTTCACATGCACTCCGTCAAACTCAATGCCGTTCTCAGACAGCCGGTTCACAAATTTGCATACCTTATCAAGTATCTGGTAGGTGATCTCCACGATCATCCCTGTCTCCTCCGCAACAGGAATAAACTCATTGGGAAAGAGAGGGCCAAGGGGGGAATCCGGTATGCGCAGCAGAGACTCTGCAACCGTATATTTACCTGTGGCTGTGGAAATGATAGGCTGATAATAGACAGAAAAGCTGTTGTTCTTCAGGTTCTCCTCCAGTATCTCCACTATTTTCCGGCGCCTTCTCAAGGAGGCAAGCATCTCGTGGCCGCAGTAATAGACATTCGTGTCAGATGCCGCCTTTGCCATGGAGACAGCGTATTCAATCCCGCTGATCAAATCCTCCGCTGTGTTGGCGCATTCCGGATATCCCACAACACCGATGACCGCCGGAATGACACAACTGTTTTCCCCTGATATCCAGGGCTGCTGCATTCTCTGCTCCAGTTTCTTCACATTATAACTCATACTGGCATCAAACGGCCCATAAGACAAAATGACAAACTCATCGCCGCCGAAACGGTACAGACAGTGAGGTTCTGAAATGCTTTTAAGGTAAGATGCAATCTCCTGCAGAAACAGGTCCCCGTTATGCTGCCCATAGGTATCATTGATCCGCTTAAATCCTCTTAAGGAGAGGACCGTGATATTAAAATATTTGGACTTTCTGATCAGCAGCTCTATCATTTTAAGGAACTCCTGCCGGTTGGGCAGCCCCGTGAGATAGTCTACGGAATTTTGTTTGTTCTGGAGATAGAGATAAATGATCAGCAGCGCGCAGGTCGCCGCCGAGCCGGAGAGGATCACAGTGGGATAAAGCTGCTGTACAATGATGACCAGCAGCGCGATCATGGGAAATATGACAAGTATCCTTCTGATCGCCGGTTCCATATATTTTCTCCATATCACAACCACCGCCATGGCTGCCACACCATACAGATAAAAGATAATATATGTAACGGATATCAGAGGTCCCCGTGTATATGTGCCGTCGGAGCAGATGCTGAATAATACATTTGAAAACAGATTCATGATCACCAGCAGGAAATACACTGTCCCGGGCAGAGATGTCCATATAATGATCTTCATGGTATTTCCTTTATTTTCAAACACAGCAGCCAGAGTGTAGAAAAAATAAGCCATGCCCATGAGAGGGGTGGCAACAAAATAAACCGTTGTGACCAGCCAGGTCAGAAAACAGGGGAATTTCTCAGGATAGGCGATCATGACTGTTGACGCAATGTTGAAGGACATGGCGCAAAAAGTCACAAAAAAGCAGAACTGAAACAGACGGTTCCTGAGTGAAGGAACCAGATTACTTTTCCTTGAATAAAACCAGATGATGATAAGGTTGATTTCGGAAATACACTCCGCCACTATATTCCAATGCATAACTTTTCCTCGATTATGTGCGACTTATAAAGTTATTTTATAATTATTCCTTTACTTAATCAACCTATAAATAAAAAATCGTACACGGAAACAAACCGATGGTTCCGGCTGAGATCCGTCTAAACCATCGGTTTGTTTCGTTCAGGTCAGGCCTTGTGGTCACTGCCCAGAACATTCACTATCTTATGTGCCACCAGTTCTTTGACATTGGCTCTTCCGGCTTTCAGATATTCCCTTGGGTCAAAGGCTGAGGGCTTCTGCACCAGTACCTGCCGGACGCCTGCTGTCATGGCAAGGCGCAGATCTGAATCAATGTTTATCTTGCACACAGCGGATTTTGCAGCACGACGAAGCATATCCTCCGGGATCCCTATGGCGTCAGCAAGTTCTCCTCCGTTTTCCTGTATGATCTTCACATACTCCCGGGACACACTGGAGGCTCCGTGGAGGACAATGGGAAAATCGGGAAGGCGTTTTGTGATCTCCTCCAATATATCAAACCGAAGCTGGGGTTTCTGGCCCGGCTTGAACTTGAAGGCGCCGTGGCTGGTGCCTATGGCGATGGCCAGGGAGTCCACGCCTGTGCGCTCCACGAACTCCTGCACCTCATCGGGATGCGTGTACATGGCGTCAGAGGCGTCCACTTTTACATCGTCCTCCACACCTGCCAGTTTTCCCAGTTCCCCCTCTACCACTACACCTTTTTCGTGGGCATATTCCACTACCTGTCTGGTGATCTCCACATTCTTTTCAAAATTGTACTGTGAGCCATCGATCATGACGGATGTAAAACCGCCGTCGATACAAGCCTTACAGGTTGAAAAATCCGGGCCGTGGTCCAGATGGAGGGCCATGGGGATATCATTTTCTATGAGGGCAGCCTCCACCAGTTTCACAAGATAGGTGTGGTTGGCGTATGCCCTTGCGCCTTTGGACACCTGGAGGATGACCGGAGACTTCAGCTCTCCTGCCGCCTCTGTGATACCCTGTACGATCTCCATATTATTTACATTGAAGGCTCCGATGGCATAGCCGCCCTCATAAGCTTTCTGAAACATATCCTTTGTTGTCACTAATCCCATGATAAACTTCTCCTTCTCCTATTTTCTGCAGACAAACAGCGGCAGGCCGTCCTCATCCATGGGGACCTGCACGTTTCCTTTTACAAGCGGTTTTGCATATGTCAAAAATTCCTCTCCCAAATCTGTCCCGTCACCTGTGATCCAGGACAGGGGAACCGTTTTTTCCCGGTTGCAGATATGATCCACATCCTCCAGACCACAGGACAGGCTGTAGGGTGCATCGCTTTTTCTGATGAAGGAAATCATTTTGCCTGTTTCCCCCTCAAGAGCTGCCTGCACACCGTATCTGCCTGCCATGACAGCCTCCTGCTGGTCCGCGGCTGACAGCATGGAGACAGAGCAGCGCTGGCTTACATTTAATTCCACGGAGCGGGCTTTCACACCCAGTCTTCCCCGCACCAGACGCTCCAGGTATTTCCCGCAGCCTGCCAGCATCTTGTGGCCAAAGCTGTCCAGTCCGGCCTCGCTGTCGTATTCGCATACAAATACACCGTCTTTGTCACGGATTCCCTCTGAGACGCACACGACCACCGCATTGTTCACGGAAAAGCACTCCTCCACCTTTTTCAGGAACGCCTCCTGGTCAAAGGGCACCTCCGGCAGATATACGAGCAGAGGGTTGTCTCCCCTGAATTTCCTTGCCAGCACCCCTGCGGCTGTCAGCCAGCCTGCATGACGGCCCATGATCTCCACGATCGTGACGGACCTGGTGTCATATACGCCTGCGTCAACGCAGATTTCCCGCACTGTGGATGCCACATATCTGGCAGCGCTGCCAAAACCCGGCGTATGGTCTGTGAGGACAAGGTCATTGTCAATGGTCTTCGGTTCCCCAAGCACTACAATACTGCTGCCCATCTTTCTCCCGTACCGTGACAGCTTGCTCACGGTATCCATGGAATCATTTCCGCCGATATAGAGGAAATATCCGATGCCCATGTCCTCAAACTTTTCAAACAGTGTCCTGTACACCGGGTCCTCCAGATCCTCCGGCAGCTTATATCTGCAGGAACCAAGATAGGCTCCGGGGGTGGTCAGAAGCCCTTTCAGCTCATCGCCGGGAAGCGCCTCGTCAAGATCCAGGACTTTTCCCTTTAAAAATCCTTCAATTCCGTTCACCATGCCGAAGCATTTTCCTATCTTTTCCGGGTGCAGCCTCGCCTGGGCCGCAGCACCGTATAGGCTGCTGTTGATGACAGCCGTCGGCCCTCCGGACTGGCCGACCAGTATATTCTTTAACTCCATGTTCAAAAATACCTCCGTTTTTCACAGCCTGTCTGTTCAGGCTTTGTCCCCTTCTATCAGATCAATTCTCCTCTGGTGCCGTTCGGCCCCTGAAAATTCCGTGTGGAGGAACGTATCCGCGATCTTCACCGCCAGGCCGGGCCCCACCACTCTGCCGCCCAGGGCCAGGACATTGGCATTGTTGTGCTGCCTGGTGGCCTCCGCGCAGAAACAGTCCGTACACAGGGATGCCCGGATGCCCGGCACCTTATTGGCAGCTATGGAGATTCCGATGCCGGTTCCGCAGATCAGGATTCCTTTCTCACAGGTGCCGCTCTTTATGGCGTCTGTCACTTTTCTGGCATAGACAGGATAGTCCACTGCATCCCTGCCCTCACATCCCAGATCTGTATATTCTATATTTTCATCTTTCAGGTAACGGATGATCTCCAGTTTCAAATCGTATCCGCCATGGTCACATGCGATCGCTATCATGGGCCTCCTCCTTCTCTCATTACATATTAATGTAAAAATACCCCGTCCACTCACCGGATTGCGTTTGCATACAAACATACTCCGGGCAATGAATGGACAGGGCATCAATCAAATGGCTGTAAGCGGAAATTGTTTTGAACGAGGGCTATTTCTCTGTATCCGTAAATGGAATATCAGCAAAATATGTTTTTCTTACAGCCGTATTCAGATTGTCTGTTACTTTGTTTGCCATCATCTCATAGATTTTCTGGTGCGCCTCAAATAATTCCCGGCCTCTTCCAGTCTTGATCATTGTCTCCACTGTCTTCATCCTCATGGAATATGTCAGCACCCGCACCACCTGGTTGATCTTATTCACCAGGGGATTCTTTCCCATATCTGATATGGTATTATGGAATTCATTGTCAGCCAGGAAAGCATTCTCTACGTTCTCCGGCCCTTTTTCTATCTCTTTCTCCATGCGGTTCAGCTTCTCTTTCAGTATATGTAAATCGGCCTCCTGAATCTTCTGCATGGCGAGCTGCATCACACCAACTTCTATCAGTTCACGCAGTTCCATAAGATTTTCATATGAATCCTCTTTGTCTAAAATAATACCGTAAATCATAGGGTCTATCATGCTCTCAGAAAATCCCTCACAGACAAAGGTTCCCTCTGCCCGCCTGATTTCAAGCACTCCCAGATATACCAGGATCTTAATGGCCTCCCGGATGGAATTTCTTCCCACACCCATGCTCTCAGCCAGTTCCGCCTCTGTGGGAATCTTATCCCCGGGGCGCAGTTCCCTGTTGAGCATGGCCTCCGTCAGCGCATTGATCACCTGCTGCACTACCGATTCACTGTTTACTTTCTTTAAATAACTGATGTTCTGCATTCTACTCACCCCTTTATCGGTTTATCCTACAACCAACATACTACCATAAAAATCAGATTTTGTCTATTACAGCCGGATAAAATAAGGGGGTGTCTGCATTTGGTTAATCCATATGGGAACCGCCGTTGATGTCGATCTCTTCGCCTGTAATATAGGACGCTTCTCTGGATGCCAGGAATACAATGGCATTTGCCACTTCCTGTGTCTCACCGGGGCGGCCCATGGGGATTCCGTCAATGATCTTATCTGCATCTTCTTTGGGAAGTGATTTCCAGATCTCTGTGTTGATCAGTCCCGGGCAGACACTGTTCACGGTGATGCCTTCTGCAGAGATCTCTCTGGAAAGGTTTTTGGAAAATGCAAGTACAGCCGCTTTGGATGCTGAGTAGTGTGCTCCGCCGAATACGCCGCCGCCTCTTTTGGCAGATACAGAGGACAGGTTAACGATCCTTCCGTATTTCTGGTCACGCATTACCTTCATGCACTTCTGTGTGCAGAGGAACAGGCCGAACATGTTGACTTCAAAAATCTTTCTCATATCTGCCAGTGTCATGTCCGCAACCGTCACCTTCTGGGAAATACCTGCGTTGTTTACCAGCACGTCGATTCTGCCATAGGCGTCCATGATGTCATCCACCATTTTCTGTACGGATGCTTCATCTGTGACATTTACGGTCACTCCCATAGCCTCTCCGCCCTCTGCCCTGATCTCATTTACGGTGTCCTGTACACCGGCCTCATTCATATCCGCGATCACTACGGCTGCTTTCTGTTTTGCAAAGGTTTTTGCAATGGTCCTGCCGATTCCTTTCGGTGAGCCGCTTCCTGTTACGATTACTACCTGTCCGTCAAAATCAAACATTTTCTTATCCTCCTGATAATTCTTCTCATACTTATTTCACTAATTCTTTTGCTGTCTCCACAATATTTTCCACTGTGATTCCGTTCATTTCCAGCAGTCTCTCATAAGGAGCAGACTGTCCGAACTGATCCCGGATACCGATGCGTTTTACCATGCATCTGCCTGTCTCTGCTGCCACTTCGCTGACTGCACTGCCCAGGCCGTTCATGATGTTGTGGTCTTCCACTGTGATGATCTTACCGGTCTCATTTACACACTCCATAACCGCATCTGTGTCCAGAGGTTTGATGGTGTGCATATCCAGCAGTTTCACGGATACACCCTGTGCCTCTAACTGCTCTGCCGCTTTCAATGCGATGGAAACAGTATCGCCGTTGGCAATGATAGAAATATTTTTTCCTTCTTTTAATTTGTTGGCTTTTCCAATCTCAAACTCCACGTCTTCCGGGTAGATGACCGGGATCGCGTCCCTTGTAAAACGCAGATACACAGGCCCTTCATATTCTGCCGCTGCTTTTACCAGTTTTTTTGCTGCATGATAATCTGCAGGCATGAGCACGGTCATGTTGGGTATGGTGCGCAGAACACCCATGTCCTCAATGCTCTGATGGCTTGCGCCATCATTGGCAGGGGTAACGCCGCCATGGGAGCAGGCGATCTTCACATTCAGTTTCGGGTAACAGATTTCCTGGCGGATCATCTCGCACATCCTCAGGGAACCGAATACCGCGTAGGTCACTACAAACGGGACTTTTCCGCAGGTCGCAAGACCTGCCGCAACACCGGCTGCGTTCTGCTCCGCTATGCCCACATTCAGATACTGCTTGGGAAGCTGTTTGCGGAACTCTCCTGTCTTGCAGGATTTGCCTATATCTACGTCCACTACATATATATCATTGTCCAGTTTGCCCAGCTTTACAATCTCTTCACCAAAGCCATCTCTGGTCGCTTTCTTTACTTCGCTCATATTCTTATCCTCCATCCGCTTATGCTGATTTTCTGACTTCCAGTTTTTTAAGCTGCGCGTCCAGCTCCTTCATTGCCTGCGCATACTGCTCATCATTTGGTGCCACTCCGTGCCATCCGCACTGGTTCTCCATAAAGGAAACGCCTTTTCCTTTTACTGTGTTGGCAAAGATGCATTTTGGTTTTCCGTTCTTTCTCATGCGGATTCTGTCCAGAGTGTCCACGATCTGCTTCATATCGTGTCCGTCAATCTCATAGGTATCGAATCCGAATGCCTTGAATTTATCACCCAGGTTGATGTTTGGCATGACTTCATCTGTGGTGCCGTCAAGCTGCAGATTATTGTTGTCTACGAATACTACCAGGTTATCCAGCTCGTATTTGTGCGCAGTCTGGGCTGCCTCCCAGATTTCACCTTCCTGGCATTCGCCGTCACCCACGACTACGAATACGCGGTAGTCCCTGTTGTCCTTTTTCGCTGCGATTCCCATTCCTACGCCGCAGGCAAGTCCCTGGCCGAGAGAACCTGTGGAGATATCAATGCCGGGACATTTTTTCATATCCGGATGGCCCTGCAGAATGGAACCTTCCTGGCGGAGGGTGCCAAGCACGGATTCATCGAAGAATCCAAGCGTTGCCAGAGCCGCATACTGTACAGGGCATACATGGCCTTTTGACAATACAAAGCGGTCTCTGTCTTCCCATTTCGGGTTCTTCGGGTCCAGATTCATCTCCCTGAAATACAGGGCTGTCACAAAGTCAGCAGCGGAGAGGGAGCCGCCGGGATGTCCGGATTTTGCTTTGTGGATCATGGTGATCACCTTTTTCCTCAGTTCAATACTCTGTCTCTCCAGTTCTTCAACACTTACATTTTTCATATTCCTCGCTCCTTTTTATAAGAATAATAATGAGATTTTAGGTATATAGGTTACTAACAGCAGTACGATCAATGCCGCTATGATCAGTGATACAACTGCTTTTGATATCTGCTTCAGATTTACATTTCCCACACCGCAGGCCACATAGAGGTTTACACCTACCGGAGGTGTGAAAAGTCCGATTGCCAGGTTGACGATCATCACAACGCCCAGGTGGATCAGATTCACGCCCAGCGCCTGTGCCACCGGTACGAACAGCGGGGTAAAGATATATAACGCTGAGGTCGAATCCAGGAAGCATCCTGCGATCAACAGGATAATATTTACTATAATAAAGAAAACAATTACATTTCCGCCTGTGGCATTCTGAAGTGCGGAACTGATTGCCACGTCGAGTCTTGCCCTTGTGAGCACATAGGCAAACAGGCTGGCTGCCGCTGTGATGAACATAACGGTGGCTGTTGTGGATGTGGTATCAAGAAGCAGGGCATAGAATTCTTTCAGCCTTATTTTCTTGTAAATAAAGATTCCTACAAACAGACCGTATACCACAGATACCGCCGCGGCCTCTGTGGGGGTAAAGATACCGCCGTAGATACCGCCCAGGATGATGACCGGCATCATGAGTCCCCAGAAAGCATCCTTGAATGCCAGCCAGCGCTCTTTCCTGCTGGCCTTCGGCAGTGTCTTCAGATCGGATTTTCTTCCTACCAGAAGCGCCACTACCATGAGTGCGAATCCCATCAGGAGACCCGGTACCAGTCCTGCGATAAACAGGTCCCCGATGGATGTATCGGCGATGGAGCCATATACCACAAAGGTTATGGAGGGAGGAATGATGACCCCTATGGCTCCGGCCGCTGCCATTAACGCTGCGGAAAACGCAGGTTTATAGCCTGATTTGATCATGGCCGGCACGATGATAACTCCCAGTGCCGCCACGGTTGCCGGGCCTGAACCGGAAATTGCCGCGAAGAAGCAGGCAACGATGACACATACAATGGCAAGTCCGCCTCTGATATGTCCTACACAGGCCTCGGCCAGTTTGATGAGTTTCTCAGATATTCCCGCTTTCTCCATGATGTTTCCTGCCAGGATGAAGAAAGGAATTGCCAGTAATACGAATTTGCTGGTTGACGCCGACACGATCATGGGAAGACTGCTCATTACCGTGTCAAGCGGTCTTCCTGCCCCCTGGGCAATCATAGCTACCACGCTGGAGGTACCGAGGCACACAGCTATGGGCGCTCCCATGAGAAGCAGTACGGCGAAGCTGATAAATAGAATTGCTGCTACCACTATTTGCTTACCTCCTCTTCCGGATTTCTCTTAATCTCTTCTATCAGAACCTGTATAAACCGTATTGTCGCAAAGAATGCACCGATCGGTACAAAGGAACCGAAGATCCATTCCGGCCACTGCATGCCTGCTGTGACCTGTCCCAGAATCCTCTGATTCCTCACCATAAGGATTCCATAGTAGAAAATAGCTCCGGTAAACAAAACTGCCACAAAGTAACCGATGATCTTCAGCACCTTCTCTGCCTTCGGCCCGACCGCGTCGGTCACAATGCTCAGTCCCAGGTGCGCTCTCCGCTTTGCCGCTATGGCTGTACCCAGCATACTCAGCAGTACGAAGAGATATGTGGTGATCTCCTCCGAGAAAGAAAAGGATGCACTGAACAGGTATCTGGCAACCACGTTCGCAAATGTGAGGATCGTCATAACGATCAGGCAGGCCGCCGCCAGTATCTCCTCTATCTTGTCAAATATCCGCATTTTATTTCCTCCCTCTCCTATTTGCTCTCTATCCGGAAAGCTTCGCAGGCTTTCTCGCCGTATTTTTCAATAAATTCCTGTTTCACGCCGCTGATCTCTTCCTTGAAAGCATCCAGTTCTTCCTCCGTCAGTTCTGTCACGGTCATACCCTCGGATCTGAACTCCTCCACAATGTCAGCCTCCTCCTGCTCCACAGTATCCCTTCCCCACTCACAGGCTTCCTTTGCCTTCTCCTGGAGAAGGTCCCTTGTTTTTTGCTCCAGGGATTCCCAGATCTCTGTGTTGGCTACAAACAGGTCGTTCTCATATGTATAGTTCCATAAAGTGAGGTAGTCCTGGATCTCATCCATCTTGGCGGACTCTGTAATGCAGATACCGTTCTCCTGTCCGTCGATGGTTCCCTGCTGGATAGCTGTGAAGACTTCGCTCCAGCTCATGGCTACCGGATCTGCCCCTAAGGTCTTAAAGAATTTCATATAGACTTCACTGCCCGGCACACGGATCTTCAGTCTCTTCACATCCTCCGGTGTACGGACCTCACGCTTGCTGTTGGTGATCTGGCGGAAACCGTTGTGGAAAGAGCCCAGATAGGTGATTCCCTTTGCCTCCAGCCGCTCCGCGTAGTATTCCCCTCCGGTGTTGTCAATGATCTCTCTGGCATGCTGGTAATCATCAAAGATCCACGGGATCGTTGCCACGGAAAGCTGTTCGTCAATGACTGCCATAACACATGTGGCATAGGCTGCCAGATCCACGCCTCCGCCTGCGATCATCTCAATTCCCTTTGTGGAGTTTCCTCCTGCAAGCTGGTCGTTGGGATAGACGGCTATGGTCACATTTCCATCGGATGCCTCCTCCACCAGTTCCGCAAATTTGTCCGCCACTCTGGAGTCGATCTGAATGTCCGTTCCGTTCACTGCCATGACCAGTTCAATCTTCTGATACCCTTTTCCGGCTTCCCCGGAAGCCTCCACATTCTTCGTTCCGCCGCTGCACCCCGTAAGCAGCCCTGTCATAACGGCTCCGGCAGTCAGCAGGCTTAACACCCTAGCTTTCATAAATACCTCCTTTAGTGTCCCCCCGTTTTTTAACATCCTACGTTGGTTGTTTTTCTATGATTACATCCTAACATCCCATGTTCTAAAAGTCAACTGTTTTCGGTAGATTCCATTATATGTACAATTTTTATCTCTATTTTCTGTACATTATGCACAGAAAGAGAATCAGACACCCCTGATTCTCCTTTGCTGCAATCTGTTCTTATCTTCTAATTCTGTTCTGAAGAGGATATGTTCTCTTCACTGATCAGTTTTCCGTTTCTGATCGTGATGGTCTTATCGGAAAACTCCAGGACCCATTCACAGATGTAAGCATCGCCTGCCATCTCATTTTCCCATCCCATGCTGCCTTGGACAAAGAGTCCTTTTCTAAAGCGCAGGGCCTTCAGGTAGGTACGGGTGCCGATGATGTTGCCGCTGCTGTCCTCTATATTTTCTGTCATTCCATTGAATTCCAGTTCGCCTCCTTTTGGCGTCAGCTCCAGATATGCTCCGTTTTCCTTCAGGCCGTAAGACAATTTTACATCACTGGACAGAACATTTCTGCTCCCCATGCTGTACCCTGTAAAAGTCCAGACCAGGGCCGCGGCCAGAATTATGACAGCAAACGCCGCAGCGATCAGTACCTTTTTCCTCTTCTTCCTCATTCCCACGATCAGAGCTGCATCCGTCACGTCCGCTTTCGGCAGGATCTCAGGAACTTCCCCGGTCATCTCCCGGTAATATTTACTGCATTTTTCACATGTCTTTAAATGTTTTTCAATTTCTCTGTTGCTCTCCTCGCTGGTCAGTCCGTCTGCATAGGAAGGCAGAAGGTCCTGTACTACATCACATTTCATGCCTGTTCTCCTCTCTGATTTTCTGCTTGCCCCGGTAAAATGTTACCCGCGCCCAGTTCTCGTCCCTGCCCAGTATCTCCCCGATTTCCCGGAAACTGAAATCCCCGCTGATTCTCAGATACATGACCTCACGTACAGGTTCCGGAAGCTGATGCAGTCTCTTGTACAGGTACAGCCTCTCATCCCTGGCTATCAACTCCTCATCGGGCTGCATGGCATCTGAGGGAATTTCCTTTTCCGGCTCATACACTGCTGTCCTCTGTGACTGTTTCACTTCTTTTATCCAAAGGTTCTTTGCAATCTGGCAGAGCCAGACATAGAGTCTGCAGTCACCCCGGAAGCTGTCTATGGATTTCATGGCCCTGAAAAACGTCTCCTGCGTCAGTTCTTCCGCAGTATGGGGATCATGGCAGAGGCTGAACAAGTATTTGTATACCTGGACAGCATATTTTGTGTAAATCTGCTCTATATCCTGCATCTTTCGTCCTCCTTATCCATAAGAGTTGCCAGCGTTTCTTTCGTTACAGATAATTTTAAAATTTATATTTTATTAGTTGTAAATTGTGGTAATAAACAAGACAAGTATATCTTGAATTAATATCTTGAATCTGTTATGATAAAAATATAAAAAGAACAACCGCCCACAAGGTGGGTTGACCAGGAAATAAAGGAAAGAAAAACCACCCTCAACTGGCCAAGTATTCGGGTGGTTTTTCTATGTTAAGTCAATGACAAATCAAATAATAGTGTCAATAAAACCCTGATGATTCAGCACAGCCCGTTACACCTTAGCTTTGAAAAGTGCAATCAACCTTTCAAAGCCAGGGCGTAACGGGCTATATTAATGAAACCTGCAGATTATCTGCATAAATTGCAGGCAGCGTCAGTCCGCATATCTTCGCAGACGCTCCGTTATGCTCTTTCCCGTCATCCGGCTGTACATGAAGACTGCGGTCAGTATACAGATTGCAGGCAGGCTTGCCGCAATTACTGCCGTCCATGCCCAGGGATAATAGAATTTAAAATAGAGCAGGTCCTGTTTTATGGCCTTTCCCAGAAACCAGAGGACAGCGGAGCCCAGCGTAAGAAGAATCCCAATCACACTCAGGCCATAGAATGCACCTTCCAGGACCACCAGCCTGCCAAGCTGTTTTCTGGTCATCCCCACGCTCTCCATAACAGCCAGTTCCTTCTGCCTGGATGACAGACTTGTATAAAGTGTATTGAAATAGTTTGCAATTCCCATCACCATCAGCAGAACGCTCAGTACCCCCATAACAATCCGGCTAGCGCGGATATAGGAGGAGGCGTCATTCAGGGCATCTGATTTGCTGTTCATATAGATGTAGTGCTTTTCATCTCTGGTCCTGTTGTCCTGCTGTATAATTCCGGTAATCTCCTGTTTGATAAGCGGTTCCTTCTGCCTGTCCACATCAATCTGTATACCGAAGATTTTTTCCTTGAAATTCAGGCTCCTGAAAGCCTTCTCTGTCATGATAAAATAATTGATCCCGCTTCCGTGGGTTGTCATATTCAGTTTGGGAAAGTGTTTTTTTGATATATCCAGGTATCCGGCGCAGGAAAGTTCCCCTTTCAGATACTTGTCATCCACTTTATTCTCAAATAGTGAAAGGCTGTAAAAATGCAGAGGCATTCCAATCGTTTCATCACCATCTTCCTGCAATTCTTTTGACAGCTCATGCGTATGCAGAAGCATGGTGCCTGTACCGTTTTCGAGGCTGTCCACATCCGCATTTATCCCATATTCCTCCACATATTCTCTCAGTTCTTCAACAAACGCATCGTCTACAATCTGTAACGTGGCAAAAAAACTTACGGCTGTGGTGCCGTATACAGATTTCAGACGGGGCAGAAGGGCTTCGTCCCCTCCCTCCTCTGTTCCGTTTGTCTCAGAGGGCATATTGATCATGGCAAAGCAGCCTTTTGTATATCCCATTTTGTCTTCAGACACACCATCAACTGCAAGTATTCTGTCTCTTAACTCTTCTGTAATGACCGGTGTGTTATCATCCCAATCATATGATGCATATCCCGCGTCACGGTCAATGTTTGTAAAAGTACTGATTTCAAAGTCGTGCCGCTCCTCAATACTGTTTGTAATATCCGTCCCCCTGCTTATGACTACTGCTCCCAGCGCACAGATACACCCCATGCTCAGGGACAGCAGGGTGACTGCAAATCTTCTCCCGGAACGTGTAATATTCCGCCATGCCATCCCTGCAATGGATGCCCCGTCACTGCAGTGTTTCCTGCTTCCACGTCTCTGCAGGATACTGCTCCGCGGCTGCCGGGTGCGCCTCTGACGGCGGTAGGTATGGCTGGCTGCCGCAGATGCAGTCTCCTCGTAACGGACAGACTCTATGGGACTGAACTTCACCACTTTTCTGACAGCGATCCCTGCGGCCAGAAGCGTTGTCAGTCCTACGAACACCACACTGGCTGCCAGAAATGCGGGATAAAACACAGCCATCCCTCCGGCACTTCCCATACCGTGGAGATATAATTCTCCCAGCGTCCCCGGAAGCAAAAATTTCACCACAAAAGAACCGGCAGCAGCCCCTAAAAGGCATCCTGCAAGAATCATTCTCCCGGTCTGGCAGAACACAATCTTTCTGATCTGTCCGCCGGTCGTGCCAATGGTTTTCAACAGACCATACTGGCGGATATCATTGCCAAGAGTGATGGACATTACATTGTAAATCAGCAGAAAGGCTCCCCCCAGAATCATAACACTGCAGAGAAATGCCACCATATAGCTGCCGATAAAATCCTCCACCACCGTAAATGCCAGGGAATTCATCCCAATAAACTGCTGGGCAACAGATTCCGTGGACACATCCTCATAAAGTTTCGCCTCCATAAGTTCACCGTCTGCAAAAAAACCGTTCTGTTCCATGAGAATATAGCTGGCCGGAAATAGGGGAATCCCCAGACTTTCCAGATATTTCTCAGAGAAGTAGGCCACAGGGGCATTCAATATGGGGTTTACATAATCTTTATAATAACCGGATAAGACGAAACTGCTCTCTATGGCATCCCTGTTCTCCTGAAACCGGAGTTCTGCATCCAGTGTCATTCCTATATGGGGATTTTCAATGCCAAGCTGCTCTAATCCACGAAGGGGGAGCATAACTTCATTCGCTTCTTCCGGGTAATGGCCTGTGACATCTGTGTAGGCCGGTCTTATCAGTTTTTCAAATGCCGTATTGTCGAGAACCGTACAGCCCAGTACAGGTGCTCCGCCCTTATACCAGACGGCAAAGTCTTTTTCCAGGCCTGTATTTTTCACATAATCCAGTGTTTTTATTTTTTCATACTGCTTTTCTGAGCCGTCTTCCAGGGAGAGGCTGGCAACGCTGCCGTCATTTCTGGCGTATAAGAGATAGTCTGCCTCCATTTTCCCCCTGGCAATGCTGAATGCTCCGAATACCATGAACACAGCCAGGGCAACTGCCAGCGTCAGGACACGGTTTCTCCCCCTGTTCTTCCTGTAATTGGCCCGCGCAAGCTCCCGGATGACTTCCCTGTTGTTATTCCTTAATTCCATAGTCATTCCTCCCTCCTGCAGATCCGCCCGTCTTCCATCCGGATCATCCGGTCGGTCATCTGGGCAATCTCCTCATTGTGGGTGACTATGACTATGATCTGGGAATATTCTTCCGCCATGGTCTTCATCAGACCAATTACCTCCAGACCGGTTTTGGAATCCAGGTTTCCGGTGGGTTCGTCCGCCAGAACGATGGCCGGTTTTGTCACCAGCGCCCTGGCTATGGCGACTCGCTGCTGCTGCCCGCCGGAAAGGGTGTTCGGCATCTGGTGCACCTTCTCATCCAGGCCCAGGGAATGAATGATCCTGTCCACAAATTCTTTGTTGATCTTCACACCATCCAGCTTCAAAGGCAGAACAATATTCTCATACACATTGAGCACGGAAACCAGATTATAATTCTGGAAAACAAAGCCGATGTTCCTGCGCCTGAATACGGTCAGTTCATCGTTATCCATGGCTGCCAGCTCATATCCTCTTACCATCACGCTTCCGGTGGTGGGATAGTCCAGACCTCCCAGCATGTTGAGAAGGGTGGTCTTGCCGCACCCGGAGGAACCTATGACTGCGATAAATTCTCCCTCACTGATATCTATGTCCACGCCGTCCAGCGCCCGGACTACCAGCTCCCCTGTTTTGTAAATCTTCTCAAGGCCTCTTGTCCTTAATATTTCCATACTTTCCTCCTTGCCTGCCCGTTTATTTGTAAAATATGGTCCATATATACACCCTATATCTTTACATACCCTCAAGATAACAAACAAATCTAACAATCTTCTAACAGGGAAAAAACTTTGATAAAATTCCGGGAAACTCTTTTTTATCTTTCCGTCTCAGCATAGACAATCTGTACTCTTCTGTCAAACATATTTCTGTTGAAACCAAGGACAAAAAAACAGGGACAGATCAAATGAAACCCGCTATTCAGTACTTTTATAGTCTGTTTCCGCATTGCGGGACACCCCGTACTGAACAGTTGCTTAAGAAGAGTCTGTTCCTGTTTTATTATTTATTTTAACTTTATCATTTTTCGATTAGGATATTCTGTCAATTGTAATCGGGGTTTGGTCTCCGGTAATCGCTTATAGTTACTGCATATATCCGAATCGACCGCATAAGCAAGCAAAAATTCCTTTGTAGTACCCGGTCTTAAGGAAAAAGCAATGCCCGGAAAACCCGGATTCAGTACCTCAAACGCATTTTCATCAGGCAATATAAAGTAATTTGTCCCTGTCAAAGTAAGATAATAGATTGCCAGTCCTCTTTCAGTTCCCTCCATATTATCTATATTACCTCCCGATACTCTGACTAAATAAAAATACTCAGTTGCTTCATCCGGTGTAAATTTATCGCTGAGATTATATTTTTCCAGAAATTCATCTACAGGCAAAAATTCATTGTCCAGAACTTCCAGTGTATAACCATCCAGGCAGTCCCCTGAGTTATCATTAAAATCACTGCCGAAAGGAACAACCTCATGCTCATTGTACTCTTTAACAACTGCTCTCTTAATATCTGTATTAACCATAAAAACACGAATACTGAAAAGCGTCAGAAAAGCCAGAATGGAACCTGTAATAATAACGTTCTTTTTCTTCAACAGCAACTCCCTCCATCCATAAGAATAGTTAAGAATCCGTATTTACTATCTTCCCACCCTCTAAAAGAAAAACTTCATCTGATATTTCCTTCAGCAGATTAAGATCATGACAGGATATAATAACCAATGCACCACGCTCCTTCTGCTGTGCCAGAATCGTCTTAACCATACCTATTCCTTCTGTATCCAGGGCATTTGTGGGCTCATCCAGAATCACTATATCCGGTTCTCCCATAATAGCTGCGGCTATTCCCAACCTCTGCTTCATGCCAAGTGAATATTTGCGGTATTTCTTTTTATCATACGGTTCAAGTCCTACCCGGCTTAATGTATCTCTGATTTCCTGTTCAGACAAATCACGCTTAATATCTGCCAGTATTTTTAAATTATCGAAACCCGAATATCTGTCTAAAAAAGAAGGCGTTTCCAAAAGAAATCCGATGCTTTCCGGAAATTCAATATCTTTACTCAAAATCTTATCGTTAATCAATACAGTTCCTGATGAGGGACGTATAAAGCCAATAATAGCCCTCATCAGCATTGTCTTTCCTGAACCATTGATACCCTGCAGCCCGTATATTTTACCGGAATACATTTTCATTGTAACATCCTGCAGGACAAGATTTTTATGAATTTTCTTTGTTAAATGATTTATCTCTATCGTTGTCATCATATATTCACCTGATTCTTATTTAAAATATCATAATGCTGAAATCTTATCAGACCCGTTATCAGGGACACCGTAATTATCATAACAGATATAAATAAGCCTGTATTTACAGAAACCCCTTTGTTCCAAAACCATACATGCCTGAGAATCATTGCATAATTACCAAATATATAAGGCTGGGCCCAATATGCTGATACAATCCAAAAAACGCAGCACAGCAGAAAACTGAACATAGGACCAACAAACAGGGCGAAAGTCATCTGCGCCAAATTAATGGCTGCGGAAACCAGCACTGGCAAAAGAAAGGCTGAAACCGGTATTGCACTGCATTCTTTTATTCCTGTCTCCATTCCAAATGCAAATAGTATACTTTGCAAATCCATATTAAAAGAAAGTGACAGTAAAATTTTATTCAACATACACAGTAATACGCCAAGGCATCCTATAATTAGATGAAATAGAATTGTACAGATAAAATTCCAAAAACATTTGGACATCCACCAAGAAGAACGGCTTTTACCATATACCAGTATCTGTGTCCCTATATCCTGCATATTTCTAACCGGATAATTTAATACCAGAAATGCCGGAGTAACAAACAGCAAAATCCAGACAACAGGGAAAAGAAAAGGATTCCCGGGTGAAGGAATATATTCCTTCATCCCTCCATAAAGAAAAAACCAATAATCAGCAAAAGACGCAGAATTGGGGTTAAGCATATGTAATACCTCTAATTGCTTTACTTGATTCCTGAAATTTACAAATGTTATTATAGCAATGAATATGGGACATAAAAACAAATCTTTATTTTTTAAAATTCCATTTTGTATATCGAATCCTATATTTTTAGTAAATTTCATGTTTTCGCTCCCATACCATAGTTATTGTAAATGTAACGAAAAATATTACAGCCATTTCTATTAAAACAACAGACCAGGAGGCATCATATGCAGCACGTACCGGTCTAAGAAAATACAAGGGTGATATTTCTTTATAAGTAATTCCATAAGAGGTATAAACAAACTGTCTGGTATAATGAAGAATCAGAAATATAAATAGCGGCAGAATAACAACAACAGACTTATACTTTACAAATGAGGATAACGAAAAACTGATGCAGGAAATAAATCCGCAAAAAACAAAGTCAATACAAATATACAAAAACACATATAAAAAAGGAACCGTGTAATAGAACATAGACATCAGTGAATTTCCAAATACTCCATAAGCTGTATCGTATATTACGACTGGTGTAACAGCCGGAAAAAACATAGCAGTTAATATGAAATTAAATAAAAGAGGAACTACCATAGCCACAGCCCCTGAAAGAAAAACCGCAATGTACTTGGATAGTAAGTATGTTTTTGCTCCTGATTGGACTACAATTATTCTATTATATCCATTGTTTTTTTCCTCACAATAAGACCAACCATAAGGAATCGCAACAAGCAATGGAAAAACAAAAAAATACATGGAGGACCCAAGTGAAAATGGCTCCCCGCCGATCCAATGATTAAACAATGAAAACATCTCCGGTACAGGGTTTTCGATAACAGATGTTGTTTTTGATAATTCTTCCAGCATATATAGATGTCTCTGATATACGTCAATATTATATACCAGGCTAAGCATAGTAATGGCACATCCTATTATTACGGAAAAAGCGAAAAATTTATTTAGGATCGCTTTTCTTATTTCTATTCGAACCATCTTTTTCATATATAATACCCCGACTATAAATCCAGTTTAATATATTTTACTACAGATTCATCACCGCCATAGGAAGTACAGAGATAGAAATTATTTTTATCATATACATCTGTATCTACAGCCCAAGCAACTTTTGCATCCATGCTGTTACCTTTAGAAAGCTCATAATGAAAGTAGTCTGAATTATCCGGTTCAGCAATACTAATTGATTTTGAAAAATAACATGGATCTGTTATACATTTTGTTTCTTTACTGTCCGGATCCATATAAATCAAAGATAACGCTGCTATATTGAGATATTCAGCGTCAATATTTTTAATATTAATATCACAAACCAGAAGGCTGAACTCTGCAACATCTTTATATACTATTTCTCCATCTCCGGAAGGCAAATTATAAAATGAAGCGTTCACCATCTGCTCCCTTTGTATAGCGGCTTCTTCCGGTGAGGAATAGAGTTTTGCATCAGTAAGCTCATAATTTAAAATATGATGGGGTACTGCTTCTCCCCTAAGCTCAAAAGCTTCAACAATTTCCCCCAAAAAATAAACACTATCTGCTCTTTCATCTATTTTTATTTCCTCCTGCAAGATATCACTTGATCCCTTTCCATATTCTCCATAGGTTTCCTTTTTGTTTTTTTGTGAACATGCTGTCAGACAGATAGCTAAGACTGTTATGGTCATTACAAATATATGAGTTTTCTTCTTCATGCGGGATACTCCTCTTTTGATTTATGCCGGAAATAAACTATGTAGTTTATTTCCGGCATAAATCTATTGACTTTTAGTTAATTTGCCGCTGGATAATCTCCTGCACAGTCTGGACTCCAGCAACCCGTTAAATAACCTGTAGTTCCTGATTTTGTTGTATTAATCCATAATTTGCAGCTTCTATAACCTGATTCATATATATTATTGCGTACTCTTCTTTTGGCAGTCGGTACAATAGCATGTCCATTAACTGTCAAATTTTTACCACTTGGTGTACGCGATTCAACCCATAAATCAAATCCTGATGTATTTTGAACATAATTTGATGAAGCATCACTTTTAGGACGTTCAAGTGTTATGGCAGCCTGACTATAGGAAAAACCTATAAGTTTATTTGGAAGCGGCATATCTCCTGTATTAGCAGCACAAACTGGCACTCCCGCCATAACAGATATACTCAAAGCACATAACATACCCAAAATCTTTCTTTTTTTCATAAGCATTCTCCTTTTCTCATACCTACTACATTAAGCACCATTAAATTTATATAAGAATACAGTTTATATACTTACATAAATCTTTTTAATAATCCGAATTATTATGTATTTATAATACATAATAATATATATATTGTCAATGCATATATTATCTGTTTTAATAAAAATATATATTGATTTTTTATGTTTAATGATGTATTATTGATGCATCTATAAATAAGTATTATCTCACTCAATAAAGAAAGGACGAACAATGAAGCAGCTTTTCCAAAAAGAAGAAGATGTTATGGATGCGATATGGGATATCGGCCATCCCTGTGTTATTTCTGAAATTTTAATGACTCATCCAGAATTAAAAAGAAATACTGTAGCAAAATTGCTTGTCACTTTAGAAAAAAAGGGATTTCTTGAAGTGGACTCCATTGTTCAGACAAAGACCAGAACAGGAAGGGCATATAAACCGACAATAACAAAAGCTGCTTATGAAGAACAAAAGCAGCTCTTTGATACTGTGATTCACGAAGACAATGCCCGAAAAGGTGTTTTTTCCTTTATTTCAGCTTTGGTAGAATCGCAAAATATTGACGATGATTTTATTCAGGAAATGGATTCATTAATTAATAATTACAAAGAGAAAATAAGGAAGTGATATATGGAAATTTCGTTCTCATCGTTTTTTGCATGTTCGATTTCACTTACACTGTTAATTGGTATTTTATATCTGTTACTGTTTCATAATCATATTTTATCAAGATTTGGTATCGTATGTATTTATGTTTTCGCTTTGTTCATCATATTAAGAGGATATCTTCCCCTTGATTTTCACTCCATTCACCTCACTAAAAGTTTTTATTCTGATGGACTTTTGCTGGATTTGCAGTATATGTTTAATACTACTTTATTTTCCATTAAAACCTTTGCAATTACACCCAAAGTTATCTTTACAATAATCTGGATTTCAGGAACGTTTTTTTATCTGTTTAAAAGAATAACCGGCTATCTATTTTATCATAATTACCTGAATCACATAAAGTCAACAGTTTCTGTGGAGATACAGACAGCTTTCGACGAAACTTATTATTCTATCTTTCCTCATGGAAAAAACAGATGCCGAATTATAATCTCTGATAATTTGGGAACCCCCGCTATTTTTGGTATACGGAATCCTATTATAATTTTACCTGATATTTATGCCAAAGAAGATTTGAAATATGTTTTTAAGCATGAATTACTTCACTTGAAGCATAAAGATTTTATCATTAAATTTCTGGCTGATATAGTGACTGCATTATACTGGTGGAATCCATTGTTATTACATTTTTTATTTCCGCTTTTAAATCAGACACAAGAATTATTCGTGGATTATTCATTGACCCAAAACCTGTCGCAACAGGATAGGACGGAGTATTTGGAGTGCATATCTAAATCGTTAAAACATCTAAACCATCGTCAAAAAAATCGTATGAATGTTTACGCATTGGCAGATGGACACTCCCGTTCAAGGATGATTCAGCGTTTGAATTGTATTATTCATGGCAATGTTAAAGGCGGTTCCATTTTTAGTCTGTCATTTATTGCAGTTTTATTTATACTGTCATTCAGTTTTGTATTGGAACCGGTTTACTTTCCAGAATATGATGAAGATGGAGATAAGATATACTATTATGACGAAAACAACTCTTATTACATAAAAAACGGACATGAATTTGATTTGTATCTTGGTGGAAAATTTGTGTATACTACATCATCAATTGTTGATGAATTTAAAAATTTCCCAATATATGAAAGTGAGGAGGACATTAAACAACATGAAAAATAACTACTTAACTATAATAATAACCGCATTAACATTATCAACTGTTATACCTGTTCCGGTTTCAGCAGAGTCCACAATTACGCACCCTGCTGATGAAAAAATGCTTACCGAAAACGCTCTTACAAGAGCAGATAAAATAGCATATCAATACAAAGAAATAAACGGTATCCTCTATAAAAGATTATATAATTTTACGGCACATAAAGCATTAAGTGATTGGATACGTGTTTAGCGCAATGACATAAAATATATCCGTATTTCTCTTTTATACAATGCAATAGTAGACTCCAGGATTTAGAACATGATATACTCTGCTCTAAATCCTGTTTGTGTATATTTATTCCTCAGGTATTTTTACCATATTACTATAATAAAATCTAATATGTCTATTCAACAGGGAAGATAAATGGAAATGGAAGTACCGTCCGCTTCCTTTTTCACTTTCAAAAACCCTTCATGCTGTTTCACGATCTCTCTTGTGATATACAGTCCTATACCGAATCCCTCCTGGCTGTTCACGTTGCTCCCCCTGTAAAAACGACGGAAGATGCGGTTCTCATCATCAACGATCCCCATGCCGAAATCGCGGACTTCAATCTGTGTGAACATTTCATTTTTCACTGCCCGGACAATGATTTCTGAATTTTCAGGGGAATATTTAATGCTGTTGTCCAGCAGATTGGCTGCTGCCTCGGAGATCCAGTTTCTGTCATGGGGAAGAGAGATGTTTTCCGGACAATCCAGAGTTATTTCCATGTGTTTTTCCTCTGCCTTCCTCCTTACCTGGAAAATGGCTTTTGCCAGGGTCTTTCTGAGGTTCTGTCTCTCTTTTCTGATCTGGATAATGCGGTGTTCCATGCGGGATGCGGAAATGAAGCTCTCTGTGAGAAACTTTATCTTCCGCTCTGACTGCTCCACTGCCCGGATGCAGGTATCCTGCTCCTCTGCTGTCAGCTCCTGTTCACGCAGAAGGGAAAGGTAGGTCTCCATATTGGTGAGAGGGGTTCTGATCTGATGGGCAATCTCTGACAGAAAGCGGCGGACCTCCTCCTGTTCTTCCAAAAGTTTTTCATTGTATTTTGTCACAATGGCATGGATTTTTACAGTCTGTGCCTGGAGTTTTGATACCAGGCTGTCAGCGGTTTCTGTTGTGACAGGGCTGCCGTTTCCCTGAATAAGCTGTTCCAGAATATCGGATATCTGTATCAGATCATCCTCGTATTTTTTTCTTATACCTGAAAACACCGGGAGATAACAGCAGAGAAAACAGGCCGTCAGAAGCAGATATCCGGCATCCGCGGTCAGAAAGGAAGCCAGAATCCCCGCGGCAATGGGCAGGATTCCTGCTGTGTAATATATCTTTTTCTTCATAGGCTAATCTCCGAAAGTGTATCCCAGGCCGAATACATTTTTCACAAATATGGGATGGGCATTGTCCGGTTCTATTTTCTTTCTCAGGCGGTTGACGGTGACGCTCACTGTATTTTCCACCACAAACTGACCGTCAATATCCCAGATTCTCTCCAGTATGATCTCCTTTGTCAGAATTTGTCCGCGGTTTTGGACCAGAAGTTCCAGAAGACTGTACTCCTTTGCCGTGAGATTTATCTGACGCTCCTGGTAAAACACCTGTTTTTTCTTCCAATTGATCTTGAGGCCGCGAAACAGAAAACTGTCTTCCTCCCCGCCGCTTCGGCGCAGAATGGCCTCAATCCGCTTTTTCAGCACACTCATCTGAAAAGGTTTGACCACATAATCATCACATCCGGCCTCGAATGCCTCCAGCATATCGCGCTCTTCATCCCTGGCAGTCAGAAAAAGAACCGGTATCTTACTAAAGCGTTCCGCCTCCCGGCAGATGGAGATTCCATTCCCATCCGGCAGATTTATGTCAACCAACATCAGGTCAGGGTTATCCTGCAGCAGAGCGATCCCATCCCTGCATGATTTTCCGGCGGTCACCTGATACCCCTCTTTTTCCAGAGTGATGACAAGGGCTTTATTCAGAAGTTCGTCGTCTTCAATCACTGCTATTTTCTTCATCTGTACTCCTTTTTTTCGTTATCTATCCTGAAATTATAACAAATAGCAGAGATTCTGAACAGAGGGAACTATCTCGACCTTTGGTCTGTTGCAAATAGCAGGAGCCAAAATATAAAATTTTTATAACCCATTGACAGAACATCCGAATGCTGTATCCTGTCACTATCTGTTATTTAACCCTGCAGTATATAGCGGGCTATAAGGCAGGCTGCCCGATACGGGTATGGCTCATTTGCAGCCAGATCATTCATCTTAGCAGGCTTTCCTGCATTCCGGCGTTTCGCCAAAAATCTCAATTTATTTATGAAAACAAAATATCCGGATGCGGAACTTATGTCACTATTTTGCCGTGTCTGTTTGAAAGCGTGGTGCTGCTTTTGACATAATTTTTGATTGAATATCTTGTTATAATTTGCTAAAATAAAAGGAGATAATGCATGAGTGATATTGCATATCAAAATAAAGATATCGTATCAAAAATATTCGGTCACGGGCTGAAGGAAAAATCCCTTGAGGTCTATGGCATTCCTATGTCCCGGGTTGTGAATGTCCTTCCGGTGAATCTGCCGGCAATCGAGGCCAGCGAACTCAGTACGGATAATCTCTTTGAGCCGGAAGATCATTCTGTGGCACTGATCGACTATGAAAGCCAGTATACGGAGCTAAGCAAAGTAAAATATATCAATCACATAGCCAGGTTTCTAAAACGGTATGGGGCAGGGAGCCCAACAGGAAAAACTCGCATTAAAACTGCTTCTAAAAGGCCAAAGCCCGGAAGAAATCTCCGCAAAAACAGGCCTGCCCATAGCTGCATTAAATCAAATCAAAAATTAGCATATCTGTCATTTACATTTCTCAGGCTGAAAATCCCTGCATCTTCCCAATCTAAAAGATTATAAGCGCAGGGATATTCATGTCTAATATATGTTTTCTTCTGTTATCTGCTCCGGAAAATATATCTGATTATAAGAATCCATCATATATTCAACCGGAAGTACACAGAGCATGCAGTATAAAACGGCTCCCGTTATAACACTGATCCGTACCATGGGAAACGTTCTCCACTGGCGCACAATAACCAGTGTAAACACCACTGCCATCCAGATCATAAACACCATTGTCAGTACCCTCTTGATGGTAAAGCCAAAGGCGGCTATATAAAGCACCATTTTACTCATGGCAGTCAGTATAAGAAGCAGAGTGAGTACAGAAAGAAGGACATTGAGCCAGCGCAGCACTGCACTGCTCTCTTTTCCTTTTCTGGAAAACAAATTGGCTCCCAGCAGAAGGACCAGATTCAGCGCAGCGATCTGGCAGAGTTCAAAAAATCCTCTCCTGGCATATTCCGCATAGGTAAAGTTCTCCGGCCGGATTCCGGCAAAGGCGGAAAACAGATATTTTCCCTGCAGCCCTATGAACAGCAGATAAATGGCGCATACGATCAGTATGGCTGTAGTGACGGCCGTATTGGGCACGATCCGGATAGAGCGGGAGGTTTCCCGGAGCTCCTCTTTGTCAATGCAGTCCGTATTTCTCTTATGGATTCCACCGTAAATCAGTCCGAATAAATATGCCGAAACAGGCAGGGAAAGTATCATCCTGGCAAGAGTATACAAAAAGTGCTCCTGGATATACAAACCACTGTTCTGCATCAGCCTCTGAAACCCTTCATCCGCACTAGACAACAGGGGAAGCACAAGGAGCAGAACAGGGACAGCTATGATAATGCCCAGGATAATATAGCGGATATCCTTCCCTCTGCCCTTCTTTTGAAACTCCTCGTCCGTATCCCTGTCCTCGTGTATTCCCGTTATAATCTTAAAACCACATCCGAAGTTACCGAAAGGCACCCGCAGCAATGCATTCCATCCGTCAAACACAACCCACTCCGACGTCTTATCCTTTTCCAGAAGACTGCCGGATATAAGCAGTGTCCAGTAGGCCGCACATACGATCAGCATTGGGACCTGCAGAAACGGCATGGCGCTCCAAAAGGCATACGGCACTCCAACGCCCAGCATAATGACCATCCAGAACCAGCTCTCCCGTCCCGGACGTCCCCCCTTCAGGAAAATATAGGCCAGTACTGCAGCCGCATATGCAGCAGTATAAAATGCCAGATGACTGCCGAACTCCATGCTGGTAAAGGTATATACAAACCCATATCCCACCAACAAATACAGCCAGGCAAAACATTTATCTTTTCCATCCGCCTCTATGGGTTTTGCCTTTATCCACTCATTTTCCTCAAAAACAGGCGCACTTTCACAGGGCAGACCGTTCTCACTGCCTGCCGGCATTTGTTTTTCCGTATTCATATTTTACTGCTCCTTTCTCACTTCTGATTTTTTAACCCCAAACTGCCGTGAGCGTTTGATAACTACCCATATATTAATCGTCCACATACTCCAGAATATCTCCGGGCTGGCATTCCAGGGCCTTGCAGATACTGTTTAATGTGCTGATCTTTATCGCTTTGGCTTTGCCGTTTTTCAATACCGAAATATTGGCCATTGTGATTCCCACACGCTCAGACAGTTCCGTGACGCTCATTTTCCGCTTCGCAAGCATAACATCTATATTAATAATAATCGCCATCTTCTGTCCCTCCTATATGGTCAGATCCTGGTCTTCCTGTATTTGGCTTGCATTATAGACCAAATGGGACAGGGCAGCACACAGGACTGTGAGTGTAATGCAGATAAACAAAATCAAAACAATGCCGAATAAATAGCCGATCCCCAGAGAATACCACCCCAGAACACAGAACATTGCCAGAAACAGGGCGTAAAGCACACTGTCAGCCAGTGTATAGTGGCTCATCTGCTTAAGCGCCTCTGCGTTTTCCCGGCAGAAAGACTTGTTCTCCCCGATCCTGCTGCATACGCCCCAGAATTTGACCAAACATAGGAAACAGGGAATCGCTGTTATCCAGATGAAGATACAGGTTCCCCAATACACACCTTTTCCCGCCTGTCCGTCCAGCACCTGCCTCAGTACCGAGGGCAAAAACCACGCCACCAGCGCCAGAAACAAGATTCCGGTTCCGGCTGTTATTAATTTCAAATACTTTGACATTTCTGTTTGCTTCATGATTCTCCTCCTGCAGTTTCAAAATAGATAAATGATTTCTGTCCTTTCTGGCTCCATTATATTGCTTGCGAATCGTAAAGTCAATATGTTTTTATTGTTTTACGATAAATTTTATTTGTATTGGATTAAAATCCGTTCTACAGACAGCGTTTTCCGTACAGCAAAACCCAAAATAATTCTCCCGAGCAGCAGCAGAAAAAAAAGCCAGGCACCGGTGTGCCTGACTCCTTTGGACAGATGCTCCCTTTTTCATTTACAATTCCCTGTAATATGGACATATATCTTCATAGTGCCCATCCTTCATCAGAAAGCCGCCGGGAATGACGCCCAGTTGTTTAAATCCCAGTTTTTCATACAGATGCCGTGCTGCCCTGTTAGTCCTCACAACAGCATTAAACTGCAGAATCCGGAATCCGCACATGCGGCCCTGTGTGAGACAGTCCTTTACCAGCATCTCCCCGATGTGTTTTCCCCTGGCTGCAGACTTCACCGCATAACTGGCGTTGGATATATGGCCGCATCTGCCCACATTGTTCGGATGCAGAATATACAGTCCCAGAATCTCACCTGTCTCTGCGTCCTCCGCCACCCCGCAGTATGTCTGGCAGCAGAAAAATTCCGCGCCCGTTTTCTCATCCAGCAAATCCAACTGCGGGTAAGCCACGCCCTCCTCCACCACTTCGTTCCATATGGAAATCATACTCTCTATGTCTTTTTTCTCAAACTTTCGGACATTAATACCCATAAATTCTCCTCCTCTGTGTCTCATTTTTATCCGTAATTTTATTATACAATCCCTGTCAACCATAAATCCTATATTTCCTGCATTACAACTCTTTTTTTATTATATTTTTGTGTTAGAATAGTAATAAAAGGGGGAAATTTTATGGGCAAAACACTGGTAAAAATATTTTTAGTACTGGTATTTCTCGGGGTGCTGCTGAGTCTGCTGCCCTACGCATGGATACTGCTGATCCCGGCAGTCTTTTTGTACCGGAGAAAATTCAGGGAGGAACCGCTCAGGAAGAAAAAATACACTGCGGCACTGGGCGTTCTTTCTCTGTTGTCACTTGGTACCTTCGGCTACGCCCAGGCATCCGGCCCTGCGGTTGAAAAGATATCCATATCTCCCACATCCAACTATGAGATGGATGTGAATGCAGAATATCCAATCAACATTCAGGTCCAGCCTGAGGATGCACGCCTCAAAAATCTTGAACTGGTAACAGATAACGGCCTTTTGACCCTTGATTATTCTAAGGGCGAGACCTCCGGAGTTATCAAAAGCTCAGGAAAGACAGGGGAAAGCAATGTCTATCTAAAGACAGAGGACGGCAAAAGCAGCAACGCCATACATATCTCTGTTACGGATAAGAAAGCCGAAGCCAAGGCACAGCAAAAGGCCGAAGCCGAGGCTAAAAAACAGGCCGAAGAAAAGGCTAAACAAAAGGCAGAAGCCGAGGCCAAAAAGCAGGCCGAGAAAGAGGCAAAACAAAAAGCAGAAGCCGAGGCCAAAAAACAGGCCGAAGAAGAGGCTAAACAAAAGGCAGAAGCCGAGGCCAAAAAACAGGCTGAGGAAGAGGCAAGGCTCCAGGCTGAAGCTGCCGCAAAACAGCAGGCTGAGGAGGAGGCAAGGCTCCAGGCGGAAGCCGAAGCCCAGCAGCAGGCGGCTGAGGAGGCAAGACTCCAGGCTGAAGCAGAAGCTGCAGCCCAAGAGGCAGAGGCCGCTGCAGCCCAGCCCGTAGAGCAGATGGTCTGGCTCTCGGCGACCGGCGAAAAATACCACAGCATACCCAACTGCGGCAATATGAATCCCGACAATGCCCGCCAGGTTCCGCTTTCCCAGGCCGAGGGCCGGTATGAAAGATGTAAAAACTGCTGGTAAATGCCGCAAAGTAAAATTCCTGTGCACCATGAAGGCGCACAGGAATTTTACTTCGTCTAGTCTGTTATTATAAATTTTTTCTGTCCTTTATAAAGCCATCCACTTCATCAGCGGAAATGTCGAGCGCATATGCGAATTCACTGTACAGCGCTTTCTCCGCTATCTGGCGGTACTTTTTATCCATACTGGTAATAGAGCCTCTCTTCGTGGTTCTCTGGTACAGTGTTTTCAGAATTTTCACCCATGCTTCACATTCGCAGCTTGAAATGCAGGTCTTGTATTCCCGCTCCCTCATCCGCTCATTTGTAACCCAGAGAATATCAATGTCATCCATCTCGTCAATCAATGTCAGTGCCTCTTCTCTTGTCGCAGGTCTTCTGATATTGTGTTCACCTTCCACAGGGATGTATGCCTTCTCCTTTTCATCATCCACAGACTGCATGGTATAGTATATTTTCTTCCTGTCAGCCCCCGAAAAATCCAGAGTTCCCACTTTTTGAACCTTATACAATCCCCTGCATTTAAAAACTACAATATCGCCTTCCTGTATCATACGGCACGCTCCTTCCATATCCAGAAAAGCCCTGACCTGCCGAAAAGGGCAAGACAAGGCTTATCAATGCGAGTTCCTACAGTCTTAGTATAGCACCTTTCAGAAATTATTGTAAGTGTTATTTTAATGTATTGACAATTTTCAGCGATTCTCCCAATAGAAAGGCAGTTTTAGCTTGTACAAATCACACATATGCCCCTCTCTGTGACCTGTCCGCCTGCCCAGGCTTCCGGAGAGCGGCGCATTGGCAAACTAAAAAAGCGTAAATCCAAAACCTGGATTTACGCTTCCTGCCACTGGGTAATCTCATTTTATCTGTGGTACAGCTTATTATAATACTCCAGAGAATAGTGATACAGCTCGTCTCTGGCAATCTCTTCTTTTACAGGGTCCGGGGTCTCTGTCATGATCCACGCCATCATTCTGCCGTTCTCTCCGAAGTGATCCACATAGTCGCGGATTGCCGCACGGATCTGCTTTTCATCCCAGTCCGCACCGATATTGACGGGGAAACAGAAGGTCATCTGTTTTCCATAGGTGTTGTGCAGGAAATCCGGATCATTTGCGTTTGCCTGAGGTGTCCACATATCAATGCCCATCTCCAGCATTTCCGGCACATACTGCATATTGCGTCCGCAGGAGTGCAGTTCTATGAATTTGCCCTGGTCTTTTACGAATTTCAGATAACGGGATGTAGCCGGCATAAGCTGTTCCCGGAACATTTCGTTGGAGAAAAATCCGCTCCGCTGGGTTCCCCAGTCATCGTGATAGAGAACGCCGTCCACTCTGCCGTAATATTTGAAGATCTGCTCTGTACTCTCAATCTTATAGTCCGCCATTTTCTGGAAAAACTCCTCCAGAAGCTCCGGCTCCTCATAGAAAGCCACCAGGGATTCATCAAAAGGAATCAGCTCATGCAGCCTCTCAAAAACACCTTCCACGCACTCGTAAATATGAGGCCTGTCAGGGTCCAATGCCTTCTGCAGCTTCTCGCCGTCAGCCTTGAAATCCACAACTGACAGATCCGGCCACGCAAGCTCTTCCTTCCATTTTGCAAAGTCAGAGATGGTACGGGTTCCGGGACGGGTGATCATACCGTTGATTCCCTCCACCATGAACCAGTCAACGCCCCACCAGTCATAACCATCCACCTCCGGAACCGGGTGTTCCTCCATGGCGTCCGGCCAAACTGTATTGGATTCATAAAAATACGCCGGCATCCAGTAAGGCTCTTCCCCTTTTACGCACCGGATATAGTTTTCCCTCACGCTGATGGGCCGTTTCTCAATGGGTGGCTTCGGCTGCTGGAAAATCCACGGAAAACTTCCCTCTGCCTGCCAATGTTTGGAATAATCCCTGTTTGCCGCTGTCTGCATAAATTTCGATACCATACAAAATACCTCCTGTCCTTTTTACACCAATAATACACTTCTCTCTTAATAATATTATTGTAGTCAATCAGGACAGAAGATGATAGAGCACTGCATTACAAAAATGGAAAATTTGAAAACTGCATTTTTGTATGGAGCATACCAACCTTTTTATTTAACCCTGCCTGTGCTGCCGCGCACGATAAGCCTGGCGGGCACAATGATTTTCAATCCGATCTCTCTGCCGGAGGCTATGTGTTCCTCCAGGATACGCACTGCTTCCTCACCTAAAAGTTCCATGTGAAGCCGCACGGTGGTAAGGGAGGGAACCAGATAATTGGCTACGGATATGTCATTATATCCCACCACACTCATATCTCCCGGAATCTGCAGCCCTTTTTCGCTTATGGCCCGATAACACCCCACTGCCAGCGCATCGTTGCTGGCGAATACAGCCGTGGGCCTCTCCTTCTCCTCCAGAAGCTCACGGCACAGCACATAACCGTCCTCAGGAGTAAATCTCCCGAGTCTCACAAGAGACTCCCGAAATTCACCTGTCCGGTCCATATATTCTTTATAGGCCACAATTCTGCTGTCATACACTTCCTCGCCGTCCCTGTCCACCTCGTAACCGCCAATGAACGCTATTTTTCTGTGGCCCAGTTCGGTCAGATAGTCCAGGACCGCTTCCACAGACCCTGCCAGATCATTGACGACGCAGTCAAACCTGTCCGACTTTGGCATGGCGTCCAAAAATACGGTGGGCTTTCCAAACGCCTCAATCTGCCTTACCATGCTCCTGCTGAATGTTCCCAGACACAGAAGCCCGTCAAGCCCCGCCAGATCCTTCAGTTCCTCCAGATTCTGTATCTGGCGGTATTCTATATTTTCCGCCTCCAGCTTTCTCTCCACTGCAAGACGGACGGTAAGATAATAGATATCCCGCAGTTCCTCCTCCCTGGTATAGGAGTAATAGACTCCCACCGCAAGGCGGCGCTTTCTGCTCTTTCTCTCTTTTAACTGATACTGCAGTTCCCTGGCCGTGTCGAATATCTTCTTTCTGGTCTCTTCCTGCACATTCAGTGTATCATCGTAATTCAAAACCCTGGAAACAGTTGCTGTGGAAAATCCGGTCCGATCTGCGATGTCTTTTATTGTAGCCATCTTAGTTACCTCTCTGTATGATACAATTGTAAACACTTTAGCATCATCTTATCATATCACCCGAAAGCCCGCAACGGATTTATACGGTTCCCTCCGTACCCGGCGGAACACTTCACGAAGATTCCTCTCACATATCCCGCGCCTCTGCCGGCATCTCCGGCTCCCCGGCAGAATTCGCAAGTATGACAGCCCCCAGGATTATGACGCATCCAAGTATCATGCGCAGGGTAATGCTCTCATGGAGAATGATTACGGAAAATAAGGTTCCGAAGACAGATTCCATGGACAGGATAATGGCCGCCTTGGTCTCATCCACATATTTCTGGCATGCGGTCTGAAGAAGATAACATATGGTCGTGCTTATGATCCCAAGGTAGAGTACACTGCCCCATCCCTTTGCAGTGACCTGAAACTGTACCTGCCCGGAGGCTGCCATGAATACCAGGGACAAAACAGCGGCTGTACACATCTGAACAAAATTCAGCACAGACGCCCTGTATTTCTTTACAAAGATACTGGTCAGGAAAATCTGGAAAGCAAATCCCACTGCACATATGAGCGTCAGCCCGTCCCCCAGGCCCAGGGATAAGTCCTTATCCAGGGACAGAAGACCAACCCCCGCAATTGCCAGCACTGCGCCTGCTATCCCCTTCAGCCCCACCTTCTTTCTGCAGATCAAAAACGCGATAAACGGTACGATCACCACATTCGTCGCAGTCAGAAACGCATTCTTTGACGGCGTGGTATACTGAAGCCCTATGATCTGAAGGGAAAATCCGAGAAAAAGCGCAGTCCCCATAAGCGCACCTGCCTTTAATTCTTCCCTTTTCACACCTTTCAGGCTGCGGATGCTGATCCCTCCCATGAGCACAGAGGCCAGAAGAAAACGGATCGCCATGATCTGAAAAGGCAGAAGGCTGTCAAGGGCCATATCACTGGCTACGAATCCACCGCCCCAGATGACCGTGACTACGATCAGTCCTGCAATTGCCATGTATTTCTTCATAACAGCCTCACGCCTCCAGGGGCTTCAGACAGATATCCGGCCCGATACTGCATAAAAATTCCGCCAGCACGTCAATACATGCCTGTACATCACTCATACTGCACACCTCTGCCGGATTATGCATGTAGCGCAGGGGTATGGACAGAACCGTAGTCGGTATCCCCCTTCCGGCAACGTGGATAGCATCCGCGTCTGTGCAGGTCCTGCCGCAGCCGTTCTCCCACTGGCAGCTTATATCCAGATTCTCCGCCGCCTTTTTCAGGCGCCCCACCAGCATTTTATGGCTGAAGGAGTTCTGCAGAAATACAGGTCCGCCCCCAAGCCCGATCTCTCCGTTTTCAATGGCCCTTGTCCCTTCATAGTCGCTGGTATATGTCACATCCACTGCAACCGCCAGAGTGGGGGCGATCCGGGATGCGCACCAGGAAGCGCCGTGTTTTGTAAGCTCTTCACCCACCGTGGCCGCTGCATAGACGCCGCATGTACAGCCCTTTTCTTTTGCCTTTCTGGCTGCTTCCAGTATAATGTACCCGCCCAGCCGGTTATCCAGTCCGCGGGCACAGAGCCTGTCATTCAGAAGCTCTCTGTAATCTGTGTCAAAGATCACCGGATCCCCCGGTGCTGCCGCCTCCATGGCGTCCTCCCTGGAAACCGCTCCGATATCAATGATAAGATCCGTGATCTCCGGCTCTTTCTTGTTCAGGGAGCTGTGATTGCGGACTGCGCCGAAAACAACTTTTCCGTTATGGATGACTCTGACTTTCTGCCCCGGATATGTGCCGGGATAGATACCGCCGGCTTTTGATACATGGAGCATTCCCTTCTCCGTTATATGTGATACCATCAGGCCGATCTCGTCCATATGGGCGGACAGCATGACCTTAATTTGGGATGCCGGATTGATGACACTCACCACATCGGCGATCTCATCCGTATAGATCTCATCCGCAAATCCCTCCGCGTATTTCATAACTTTTCTCTGTATATCCTCCTCAAACCCTGAGACGGATGCTGTTGAAAGCAGCTCATATAAAAATTCTCTGCTCATTTTCTCCTCCTTTCCTCTACACTGTTTGAAGCGCTCGCTCCCGCTTTTTATTGATCCGGTAATACAGGACTGCACTGAGCAGGAATCTGGATACCTGGTCCACTGCAATGATCAGCCAGACAGCCGTAAGCGGCAGTCCCAACACATAGGCCGCCAGCATACACAGCGGGATCCTGACGATCCAGATACCGAATCCCGCCACCAGCATGGGGGCATTTTTGTAGCCCATGGCCCTGATGGTCCCATTGTATATCCTGGACAGGTTCTGGGGAATCTGGATAAATCCCATGACAAACACATACACAACGCCAATGGCCTGCAGTTCCGGCTTGTCTGTCATCAGCGTCATAAAGAACCTGGGCAGGAAAATGAGAAGCAGAGAGGTAATGGAACTGATCACAACCCCGACCTTCAGCAGTTCTTTGAAATATATTTTCCGCAGTTCCTCATCCTGCCTGCCGATGGCTCTCGCTGCCAGTGTGGTGGATGCTGTGCTGAAGCCGATGGCCGGCATCTCCGTGATCTCCTCTGCCTGTATGCCGAGCTGGTATGCGGCAAACGCCTGATTTCCGTAAAACAGGATCACCTTGCTTAAAATAATGGCAGAGAACTGCCAGAACATACTCTCCAGCGCTGCCGGAATCCCTGTTGTGTATATGTCATAAATACATCTTCTGTCAAAGCTGAAAAACCGGTGCGCTGCAGGCATTTTCCGGAACAGCCCGCCCTTCTTTTTATACAGCAGATAAAGCCCGGTGCACGCCCCCACCGCCTGAGCAGTCACAAGGGCAGCCGCAGCCCCCTTGATTCCCATGCCTGGAACGCCGAAAGCGCCGAAGATAAAGCAGTATCCGCACACAATGTTGACCACATTCATGAGCACCGCAATATACATGGGCACCTTGGTATTGCCGTACCCCTGGAAAGATGCCGTTACCACGGTCATGATCACCACAAAGGGAAATCCAAACACAATGGTCTTCATATATCCCTGAGCCAGGGACAGAATCTGGGCATCCTTTGAGAAAA
The DNA here is from genome assembly GCF_037000545.1 of Blautia sp. JLR.GB0024. Lineage (NCBI taxonomy): Bacteria > Bacillati > Bacillota > Clostridia > Lachnospirales > Lachnospiraceae > Blautia > Blautia sp. JLR.GB0024. The sequence continues at coordinate 196,756 of NZ_JBANBF010000005.1, forward strand.
ATCCCAGAAAAAGCGGTGCCTGAAAATACAGCACCACCTGAAAGATAAGTACAATGATCAGCTCTGTCAGCATGGTCTGCTCCGCGATCTTCCTGCACTCCTGATGTCTCCCCGCGCCGTATGCACGGGCGATCAGGACCGTGGCACCGATTGCCACGCCCTTGTAAAAGCACCATAAGGTATCCGTGATCCGGATACAGATTCCCTGTGCGGAAATATCGTTTGCAAGCAGTCGTCCCACCATAGCCGTGATCACCAGGTTAGCTGAGATCTGAAGTATGTTTTCCAGTATCATCGGAATAATGATTTGATAAATTTCCCGTTTTATAGCCTTTTTTCCGTACACAGAAACCTCCATCCTTTTGAAAACGGGTGTCATAAGGCACCCGTTTCCAGTTTATGTGCTGTCTATTCTTTTATTTGCCGAATTTTGCTTTCATTTCCTCCTGTTCCGCATTGAGAACTTCTGTGGGGTCACCGTTGTTCAGCATAACCTTTGCCATGGAGTTCTTGGACATTTCCAATGCCTCCGCAAAGTTGGCTGTGTAATTTACCTGTGGGACAGTCTTTCCTATCTCTGTGAACAGGTCAAAGATCTTCTGGCCTCCGAAGAACTCATCTCCCTCTTTGAACACGTCAGATTCCAGCGCTTTTAAGTAAGAGGGGTACAGGCCGTAATTCTGGAATCCTTCCACATTGGCATCCACGTCCTCCATGACGTATTTTACGAATGCCTTTGCCGCCTCAGCGCTCTTGCTGGCTGAAGGCACGGCAAGAACGGAACCGCCGTTTGACGCGCCCTGGCTTTCCGAGTCTGCCTGGAACTTCGGCAGCGGCATAACTGCCCACTTGCCATCCTGGTCGGGAACCGCATCCTTGATGGAACCAACCATCCAGACAGCGTCTGCGATACATGCGAACTTGTCTGCGCCCATGCCGGCTACCATGTCATCCCATGAGGAGTTGTTGAAGGTAATGCCCGCGTCGTACATTTTCTTACAGGTCTCCATAGCCTGGATGGAAGCTTCTGAATTCACCTGGGTGTTGCCGTCCTTGTCAAAGTAGAAGCCGCCGCCCTCCATCATGAGAAGCCTGTATGTAGTATCATTTCTGGATTCCGCCATGCACAGCATGTCAGCTCCTGTCTTGTCTTTTAAAACTTTTCCTGCTTCAATGAAATCGTCCCAGGTCACAATATCCTCTGCCTTGATCCCTGCCTGCTCGAACAGATCACTTCTGTAGAACATGCCGCACGGGCCGGAATCCCAGGGATAGGCAATAACTTTGCCGTCAACCGTGCACTCTGACAATTTGATGGGGAAGAAATCATCGGGGTTGATCATATCTGTGAACTCTTCAAATTTTCCCGGGAATTTCTCTCCGAACTTTGCCATCTGTTCGCCTTCAATGGACACAATGTCAGGAAGTCCGATACCTGACTGCAGGCATGTGGTCATCTTCTGATACACCTGGTCTACGCCCATCTCCTCAAAGTTAAAACTCACATCCGGGTTTTCCTCCTGGAACTTTTCCGCCCACTCTTCCAGATGGGCCAGTGCCACGTCCCAGCTCCAGATCGTGATCTCACCGGAGAGTGCGCCTTCCTTATCACCGGAAGCCTCCTTTTTCGCTCCGCCGCTCCCGCCGCAGGCTGTCAGGGACAATGCCATCACTGCTGCTGTTACCAATGCCGCTGCTTGTTTCTTTTTCATTTCTTTATTCCTCCTTAAATTTTTTTACAGAATCAGATACACTACTCTTTCACCGCACCGCCCATGACGCCTGCCACGAACTGCTTCTGGAATACCAGGAAGATGATCATAATAGGCAGAACCGCGCAGACGGTCGCCAGCATGATCACACCGTAGTCTTTTCTCCACGCCACACCATCCAGCATAGCCAGGGCTACAGGGAAGTTGTACATGGATTTTGTACTGAGAATGATCAAAGGCCACATAAAATTGTTCCACATACTCATGAACATATAGATTCCCAAGGCACCCACCGCAGGTTTCTGTGAGGGGAGCACCACTTTCAGGAAAATACCAATCTCCCCGCAGCCATCTATTCTGGCAGCCTCAATAAGGGAGGTTGGGAACGCCAGCATATTCTGCCGCATCAGGAAAATACCGAAGGCTCCGGCAAGACCGGGAAGCACAACCGCCTGATAGGTATTGGCCCAGCCGATATTGTTCATCAGCGTGAACAGCGGCACATACATTACCTGTGCGGGAATCATCATGGTTATCATGATAAGGCCGAACAACAGGCCCTTTCCCTTAAATTCAAACTTCGCCAGCGCATATCCCGCCATGGAGTGCAGCACTATGGCAAGGGCCGTGTAGCTGACTGTCATGATGGTAGAATTGGTAAGGATCCTCACAAGGTCCATTTTCTTGTTCAGGTTCGCAAAGTTCTCTGCCAGATGGGAGCCGAAAAACAGTTTCGGCGCTGCGCTCAGGATCTCCGCATTGGTGTTCGTGGCTGACACGAACATGAAATAAAAGGGAAACAGGGAGATCAGTGCTGCTATGGTCAGGAACACATAGGTGAAAACCTTGCGTCCGCTTATCTTCTTTCCTGTTGTTTTCACGAATTGTCACCTCCATTTGTAGCCTTGAACTGGACAAAGGACAGTATGCCGATAATGATCACCAGGGCATAGCTGAGTGCTGCCGCATACCCGAATTTGTAATACGAAAATCCGGTGTTGTACAGGTAATGCCCAATGGTTATGGTGGCATTGTCCGGCCCTCCTTTTGTCAGTACAAAGGACTCATCAAACAACTGCAGGGTTCCGATCGTGGAGGTAATGCTTACAAACAGGATGATGGATTTTACCATGGGAATGGTGATCCGGAAAAACTTCTGTAAAAAAGAGGCCCCGTCCATATCCGCTGACTCGTAAAGCTCTGTGGGGATTCCCTTCAGCCCGGCGATCATGATAATGGTGTTATAGCCGGTCCACCTCCAGGTGATGCCCATAATGACAACAGCCCTTGCGCCCCACACGGAATTCAGCCAGTCCACACCGCTCCATCCTACAGAGCGGAGAAAATGGTTTACCAGACCGAAATCGGTGTTGAACAGCAGTTTAAAGATCATAGCATAGGCAACCAGTGCTGTCACAGAGGGCAGAAACACGCTGATTCGGTAACAGGTCCTGAATTTCAGGAAATTCTCTTCCACCAGAACTCCCAGGATCAGGGACAGGATCACCATAACAGGCACCTGGATCGCCAGATAGATAAATGTATTGCCCAGGGACTTCCAGAACACCGGGTCCCTGAACATGGTCACATAGTTGTTGATTCCGCAGAACAGGTACTCCCCGCCCTCAAAATCATAGAAGCTCAGCGCCAGCGATTTGATCACCGGATAGACCATGAACACCCCGAACAGGACTATCATCGGCAGTAAAAATATGTACGGCGCCGTTTTTTTGTTCACAAAGTTTCTTTTTCTTTCTTTTCCCCCAGCCATTTTTCTCTTCCTTTCTTACCTTCTCCTGTATTGCTCCGCCTTCTTAGCAAGGTCTTCCCGCTCTGCTCCGAAAATCTTCCAGGTAAATGCAAAGGGTTCGGGATAAAGCCTGTCCTTTTCCAGACACTCAGCGCCCCAGCTCGCACTTCCAAGCCCATGCTGTGCATAGTCTACGGACAATTGGATATGTTCTGTCCTGTGCAGCTCGTTTGTGTGGGAGGCCTGTGTCAGATCTTCCTGGGTGTAGTGCAGTGCGCCAAAGGAGAATACTTCTTCTGATGCTATGCAGATTCCGCTGCCTGAATCTGTGAGAAACGCGGCCCAGCGGGTATCCTGATGGTTTCCTGTCTCCTGGGGCACCACGTAGGGGAAGTAAAAATCCTCCACCTGTTTTTCCCATAAGCCCACCGGATTTCCATCCCTGCAGTCCGGGTATGTCTCCAGGGGTCCTCTTCCATACCAGACAGCCTGCTCACAGGATTTGTCCAGCACGAACCGCATACCGATCCGCGGGAAACTCTCCGGAAGCTGGACACCTGTGGGAACACCGCTGTATCTGGCGGTCACCAGTCCATCCGGTGTGATGCGGTATTCCGCCTCCACGATCACTTTCCAGTCCACGGTAATAGGCGCGTATATCTGGGAAACCAGGATGGAAACAGCCTGTTCCTGTTCTCTCACCGTCACCTTCTCCACCATGTTCGTCATGGATTTCAGCATGCCTTTTTCCCAAATCTGTGCAGCGTTCTTGTCATTGTCAACAGGAGCTCTCCAGAAGTTCAGGCCAAGGCCCTTTCTGATCAGGCGCTCCCCGTTTACTGTATAGCCGCTGAGATATCCGTGGATTCTGTCAAACTCGGCGGTGAAGTTTTTCCCTTCTATATAGATGGTTCCGCATTTTTCCGTGAGACAAAGACCGCCGGATTCTGTTCCCTCCGAAACTGGATGTGCTGCCGGTTCTGCCTCTTTTATGCACTCCTGATGGAAGGCTGCTTCGTAGTGTTCTTCTTCGGTCCATTCCTGCTTTTCTCTGAAGCGTACGGATATTGTGAGCCAGATATCCTGTGTCTCTGTCCAGTCCTCTGCAGTCTGCGGGTCATACAGCGCAATGCGCCTGCTGCCGTGAGGGGCAATTCCGCCCAGATCTGCTTTTCCTTCCGATAAAACTCCCTGCAGTGTATGGACCCGGAAGGTTCCTTCCAGATGGGACAAATCCGTAAAATCGTATTTGTTGTGTACTGTGATCTCTCCGGTGTCCTTATCAAACCCGGAAAAGGTCACCGGCTCCATCACTTTTTTCACCTGCAGGACAGCCGGAGTCGGTCTTCTGTCTGCCTGCACCAGGCCGTCACAGCAGAACGCGCCGCTGTTTGGATAATCCCCGTAGTCTCCGCCGTATGTAAAACAGCTTTTGCCTTCCCTGTCATATTTTTTGATTCCGTGGTCGATCCATTCCCAGATAAAGCCGCCCTGCAGCCTTGGGTACCGCTCAAAGATCTCCCAGTATTCCTTCAGCCCGCCGGGGCCGTTTCCCATGGCATGGGCATATTCGCAGACCACATGCGGTTTCTTCCTGGTAGTGTCTCTTCCCAGGTCTTCCAACGCTTTGTGCCTGGTGTACATAGTGCTGTAAACATCTGCAATGGAGGCATCCCTGTCCTCCTCATAGTGCACCAGTCTGGTGGGGTCATACGCTTTTATAAACCTTCCGCTGGCAACAAAGCTGCTTCCGAATCCCGATTCATTTCCCAGTGACCAGAACAGGATGCTGGGATGGTTCTTGTCTCTTCTCACCATGCGCTCAGCCCGGTCCACATAGCTCTTCTCCCACAGGGTATCATCACTGATCCGGTTCATGTTTTTGGTGTAAGCCATCTGGTTGCATTCCAGGTCAGCCTCCTCCATGACATAAAAGCCGAGACGGTCACACAGATCCAGGAAGTCCGGGTGCGGCGGATAATGAGCCGTGCGTACGGCATTAATGTTATACTGTTTCATCAGATACAGGTCTGCCAGCATATCTTCCTTTGTAATGCATCTGCCTGTCTTTTCATTCCAGTCATGCCGGTTTATGCCTTTTAATTTGATTGCTCTGCCGTTTACCCAAAACAGGCCGTCCCTCAGACAAATCGTTCTGAATCCCACCCATTCGCCGTAGGATTCCACCACCTCATCTTCTCTCTTAAGCGTGATGACCAGCCGGTACAGATTCGGCTGTTCCGCTGACCAGGGCCGTATGTTGTCCGGTCCTGCCTCTGCAAGATAGTCTGTTTCTCCTCTGCTGCCGCGTATCCGGCGGGTGTCTTTAAAAATAACCTGTTCCCCGTCAAGCAGCTCGGTCTCTACGGAAAGCTCTGCCTCATCTTCCGTATGGTTCTCAAAGACAGCCTCCAGCCGGAACTTCCCTCTCTTTCCCGGCACACTGCAGGTGTCCTGCTGTTCCGTCAGCAGCTCTGATGTGATACGGCAGTCCAGCATGTGTATTTTCGGCCTGCTGATCAAAGATACATCCCTGATGATTCCGGCAAACCACCACATATCCTGGTTTTCCAGATAGCTGCCGTCACAGAATTTGTAAACCTTTACTGCCAGAACATTGTCCCCGTCCTTTAAGGCCTCGGTCACATCAAACTCCGCCGTATTGCGGGAGCCCTGACTGTATCCTATAAAAATGCCGTTGAGCCATACATGGTAAGCGCTCTCCACACCGTCAAACCGCAGGATATATTCCCTGTCCTTCTGCTTCTCTTCACAAAAGGTATGGCGGTAGACGCCTGTGGGGTTGTCCGCCTGTATCCCCGGGTCATCCAGGATGGGAAAAAGTGCTATGGCGTCATTGTAATGGGGAAAATCACAGCCATTTAACTGCCAGTGTCCCGGAACCGGTATAAATGCAAATTCCCGGTCATCATAAGTTTCCTCCACACATTCTTCAGGTACATAGAAAGGAGACTCATAATATGCGAATTTCCACTGTCCGTTCAGCAGACGGAAATTTCCGCTCTCCTCTCTCTTTCCTTTCACGGCTGATTCCCTGTCCGGATAACCGCAGTAAAACGGTCTGACCGGAAGGCGGTTCCTGCCAAGAACCTCTACATTGCTCCAATCCCTGTGTCTGTATAAGTATTCCATTTCTTCCCCCTTCTTTTATTCAGGACAGCTTTCCCTGAGTATCAACTGATTCGGGACCACTATTTTCAAGCCCCGCTCCCTGTCGGTCCAAAGGCATTCCATCAGTGTTTTGGCTGCCATCATACCAATCAGGTCATTGTGCAGCTTCACTGTGGAGAGAGCCGGTGTCACAAAGGACGCTGCCTGGTCATCATTACAGCCGATGATCGCCACGTCACCCGGAACTGCTATTTTTTCTTCCTCCAGAGCCTTTAAAAAGCCGATCGCCATGGTGTCGTTCTCCACAAACACAGCTCTGGGGAGCCTTCCCTTCCGGATGATCTCTTTTCCCAGACGGTAACCGAACTGGGTATGATTGGACTGGGCCAGGTAAATATATTTTTCATCGTATTTTTCCAGGCTTTTCATGATCTGGCGGAAATACAGGAACCGTTCATCCCTGTGGAGCTTTCCATTGACTTCAAGCCCATAAGTACCCATATATCCAATGGTGTCAAATCCCTTTTTCAGAAAAAAGTCCAGCGCTTTTTTCACAGCCTGTTTAAAATCATTTACCACACAGTCGGCTTCCAGCTTCTCGTCTTTGAGCTGAAAGTCAGCGCATACCACCGGCAGCCCGGAGTCCAGCACAGCCCGGCGGAATATCTTTTTCTGATACCAGAGCGTTGAGTAACCCACAAAGACAAGCCCCTGGTACCCTGAAATCCTGGATGCATTGGCATCCAGCATGGGCTCAAACACCTCTTTTACCTTGAAACCGTTTTTCTCCAGCTCCATTTTAATGTTCATGCGGATGACCTGGTAAAACCTATCCTCCACTTCCTCTGTCTCGCCGTACAGGAGCATGACGCCTATGGTGCCTCTCGTGCCCTGGATGGCGGAATATTCAAAACACCGATTGTATCCCAGCTCGCCTGCCGCCTCCAGGATTCTTTCCTTGGTCTTCTGTGAGACCGAGAAAGTAGTGTCATTTTTCAAAACCCTGGATACGGATGCGGCTGATACTCCGGCCCTCTGTGCAACATCCCGTATTGTAGCCATATCCCCACCTCTTACTTACTTAACGCCTGTTTTGTTTAGTTAATATATTATTTGTTTAGTAAATATATGTATCTTCCTTACATCCTCACAATACTTGAATTAATGGGGTTTGTCAACAATATATTTCGTATTTTCCCGCATTTGTTGTGCATATCTGATATTTTTATGACTTTTATATAAATTCCTACCCCATATATTTAGTAAATATACATAAAAGAAAAGGGCTGTTTTCCATGGTAAACAGCCCTTTTCTTATGCAGTTAGTAAATTTATTTACTATATCAGTATTCCACCACACCGTAATATCTCCGGTCATCAGGATTGTGATCCCTCACCACGGAGAAATAGTAACAGAACCACTCCAGCGGCACGAACATGACAAAGGGTGCCAGATCCGGGTGAAGCCCCATAGCGAAATCCGCGTAGTCAAGCACAATGGCGGTTCCTTTCCACCGCTCCACAAACTGCAGTGCCCTCTGTGTGATCTCCCTGGCAGAATCTGTGGGAACCAAAAATAAAAACGGAACGCCTGATTCCACGATCTCCAGGGGACCGTGACGGAATTCACCGGCCTGGATCACCGCCCCGTGAGACCAGAGAAATTCCATGCCGGTGATAACGCCCTCCTTATAAGCAAGAGGGACCATGGAGCTGGCTGACACTGTGTAAAATCCCTTCAGACTTCGCAGGGGTTTTGTCATTTCCAGGGCCTTCTTTTCAAAGTTTTCAATGTGGTATCCAAGCACCTCGGGCAGGCGCTTCATATCGGACAGTATTTTTTCCATAACCTCTGTGCTCTCGCCGCGGTCTATGGCAGTGCGGGCGATCAGGGTGTAAAGCGCCGCAAGCTGGCATTCCCACATGGCCTCTGCGTGATAATCCACCACAAAGTCTGCCTCCTGACCCAGAGGATTCTCCTCCCTCTGATTGCAGACACCCACTGTCATGATTCCCTGCTTTCCGGCTTTTCTGAGTCCTTTTACGATTTCTTCCGTGGTGCCTGACTGGGATATGAATACCGCCAGCATTTTTCTGTCACCATAGACCGGCATGGAATCTATGAATTCCCACCCGGTGTAGGCATTTACTGCCAGTGTCGTGTATTTGTCCGCCAGGTATTTTGCTGTACTGCCGGCAGCGCTGGAGCTTCCGCAGCCGACAAAACAGATACGCTCCACCTGATTCTCTTTGATATAAGCCAGAATGGGGGCTATTTTAGCGTCCGCTGTCTCCAGAAAATCCGCCACCTCTTTTTTCATGTCTGCTGTTACTAAAAAATGTACCTCTTCTTTGTTTAGATTCAACATATCTCTTTTCCTTTCTTCAGTCACTGTGTCAGTTCTATTTCCAGTTTCACTTTGTCCGTCCGCATATAGGCCCTGCAGTATTCCACCACCTTTCCCTGCCTGTCGTATGTTTGGAACGTAAAGAGAAAAACACTGCTGCCCTCCGGTATTTCAAGCCATTTTGCCTCTTTCTTCCCTGCTTTGACAATCGTCACTTCCTGTCTGGATTCGTGGAGACGGACGCCTCTCTGTTCCATGATCTCATACAGAGAAGACGCCTCCGGACTGCAGGAACGGACCTCCCCCAGTATCTCTTCCGGAACATAGGTGTATTCCACAGAGACGGGAAGGCCGTCCCCCAGACGGAGCCTCACGATCTCATGGATTCCCCCGCCCTGTGCAGGCATCTCCATATGGGAATACAGAGGCGCACAAGACAGCATTCTCCATGAAAGAATCCTGCTGCCGGCCTTTCTGCCCTGTTCTCTCATTGTCTGGGTAAATCCGCAGAGGCGGCACACATCTCCTTTTCTGGGGACTGAGGAGGCATAAGTTCCGGAACCTTGTCTCCGCTTTATCATGCCCTCACTTTCCAGAACAGCAAGCGCGCGGCGTATGGTCATTCGGTTTACATAAAATTTTTCCGCTAATTCCCGCTCTGAAGGGAGTCTGCTGCCCAGCGGGTATTCCCCGTCTTCTATTTTCTTTCGGATAGCCCCGGCTATGCCGGCGTATACGAAACGGTCACCCCCCGCCATATCACCAGGCTCCAAAGTGGCCGATCGTGAGGGCTGCTTTGTCTGCCCCGGCCTGCATACAGCGTTTCAGCGGCTCACCTTCTAATGCTCTGCTTAAAAATCCCGCAATGTAGGAATCTCCCGCCCCCAGGGTGTCCACCGCCTGCGCGCCCGTAATGCCAATGGCTGTGTATTCTTTTCCGTCGTAGGCAACACTGCCGTTCTCTCCCAGTGTTGCTATTACGCAGCCTGCCCCCTGTTCTTTTACGCGTTTTAAAAGGTTTCTGGTAAATGTGTTGTCTTCCCGGCAGGAGAAGAAGGCATAATCTATATATGGAGCCAGAGAATCTATCTTAGGGGCGTCATATTTGTTTGAGAAATCATAAGATGTTTTTACTTTGGACGGCAGTCTGCCCAGACAGGCATCACACTGTCCCCAGACTGCCATATGTACACAGTCAAAGCCCGCCAGATACCGCAGATCCTCGTCAGACAGCACAAATCCCTCCAGAACATTCAGAAAGTCCTCCCCGAATTTTCTGTCTCCATCCACAAGTTCTATGTATGTGACTGCTGTCTTCCCCTCTTTTCTCTGCATACGGACAGTCTCCACCCCCTGCTCCTTTAACTTTTCCTGCATCATGTCACCAAAGGTATCTGTGCCGATCCAGCCCAGGTACGCGGTGTCCATGCCAAGCTGCCGTCCGTAGACAGCCACATTCACCGCGTTTCCGCCGGGATAGGCCCATCCCTGCCGCTCATAGAAATCCACGCAGTTGTCACCGATCGCTGCCAGCCTCATAATCTTCCTCCATCCTTAAAATACTGGTAAATCTGCATCTGTCACCTCTTGTGAGGGAGCAGGCATATTCCACCTTAACTCCGTTTTCATCAAATGCCCGCATTTCCATCACTGCCAGGGCATCTCCCCGGCTGCAGTTTAAAATCCCCGCCTCCCTTGCATCGGCTGCCCTGACGCTCATAGTCTGCTTTCCCCGGATCAGGTGTATTCCGTACTCCTCTTCCAGAAGGCGGTACAGGGAACCGGTCAATGGTTTTGTCTGCAGATCCGGGGCAATGCAGACGGGAATATAAGAGATTTCAAGGGCTGCCTCCTCCCGGTCCACGCTGCGCAGGCGGACGGTCTCTGTGATATCCGACCGGGGCGTCAGCCCAAATTCCTCCGTCAGCGCGTTCCCTGCCGGAATCACCCTGCAGGACAGAAGCTTTGTGGTCACGGTACTTCCGTTTTCCTGTGCCATTTGGGAAAAAGATTCAAAACGCTCCATGTGCCTGAGTATTTTCTTTTCCGCGGCAAAGGTTCCCACCCCTTTTACACTGTATACGATTCCTTCCTCCTTCAGCCGTTCAAGCGCTGCCCGCACAGTCCCCTTCTGTACTTTGAACCGCTCTGCCAGTTCCTCATTGGACGGCAGACGCCCGCCTCCTTCCAGATGGCTGTTCTCTATATACATCCGGATTCGGTCTGAAAGATAAAACCTGTCTCGGTGCATTGTATCCCCCTTTCAGTATGTATACCAATTAGTTATTTTTCTATACTGCAGACTATACACGCTAAAACACAGAGGAGCAAGAGGGGGAGGGAAATATCGTGAATGTGCATAGTAAACGTGATTATTTCTTCTTATATAAATGGATGGTGGGATTTTTGTATCATATTTTCAGATGTGGTAAAAGAATTTACTTTTAGGTCTCGCCGCCCGCCAGAGCGTGTTTGGACTGATCACTGCAGGAAATAAACCAATGCCAAAAGGGAGATGCTGTGCAGTCTCACAGCATCCCCCTCTGTTCCTCTTTTTCCCGACTCCTTCTTCTGAAACGAAGCGCAAGCAATACAAATGGCAATACAATCTCAGCCAGCATGATAAGGGCAGGGAAATGAAACTCCCAGGTAAATTCCCAGTATCTGAAAATCTCTCCGTTGTTATAAATCCAGGAGACAGTCCCGGCAGCAGCAAGTCCTGCGGAGATTATGGATAAGAGCAGGCTGTTTGTCTTCCTGCTTCCCAGAAAACGATACATATCCAGACATGCCAGAACAAAACCGCCTGACATCATCCAATTTCCAATCATGCCTACCGTATAGCTGACAAATATGGAAGTGGGGCCATCCGCACCGCCAATCAGACTGACAGACTCTCTGAACTGTCTTTGAACCATACTCTTCATATAAAGATTCATAGCAAGGATATATACCGCATAAACAGCCGCCGCTGCACCGAGCACTAAAAATATATACCTGAAACCGCCGGGTTTTCTCTCCGCTCCCAGCTCCGCGTTAAACCGATCCGCCACCTCTTTCGGGCTTCCCAGATCCTCCAGTATCTTATCCACGGACCAGCCGGCTTCCATTCTGGCATGGATATCCGTGCCCAGATCCGCATTGATCCTGACTTTCATTTTCAAAGGAACCTTCAGTTTTCGCTCCACTGCGTTTACATACTTTTTGATTTTTTTCTGGTCTTCTGTCATTCGTCTCCCTCCCCGCATAATTTTGTGATACAGCTCTGGAAATGGGTCCACAAATTTCTGTACTCCCCGTATGTCTCGCGGCCCTTTTCTGTTATGGTATAATATTTCTTCGGTGCCGCTCTCCCCTCTCCGTTCTGCCAGAAGGATTCTATGAGTCCGCTGTCTTCCAGACGGTAGAGAACAGGATACAGGGTACCCTCCTTCAAATCAAAAAATCCTTCTCCTCTCTGCTCCAGGTTCTGAAGAATTTCATATCCGTAAGTGCTCTTCTCCTGCACCAATCTGAGGACCACCATATCCAGGACACCTTTTTTAAGCTGCTGCGCAAACTTATTATCCATACCTGTCCTCCTTTTTATAATACTTAGTATTACTAAATACTATTATATACTAATACTATCTCATGTCAATCATTATATTTTGACACGCTCAAATTTCTGAAATTGCTGCCCGCTCTTACTTATTATATTTCCGCTTAACTGCCCTGCCCGCCAGGAATAAAATAAGCCCAGGCAAAAGGAACTCAATCCCCCTTACAGCCACGAACAGACGAAACGGAGCGGAATTACTCATCTCATCATATTGATAAAAATCCACACTGCTTCCCACACAGAACCCCACTGCCAGCAGCACGGCAAAACCATAAAATACTTTATAGATATTTTTTCTGTCCATTCATACCTCCTGCTAAGTATCTGCTGTCAATCACAGTATAACAAATCCCCCGTCAAAAAGATACAGCCCGGCATGTCTCTTTCCGAACATCCCGGGCTGTTGCCGTATACTGCGCAGTCAAGCTGCTCTCTTTGTGGGCAGCTCCGCCTTAGGCAGTACCTTATCGTGCCTGTGCATATGAAGAAACGTCCCCAGAAGAATATAATAAAGATAGAGGGCACCCCCATTGCTGAACCTGTTGACAGAAAAAAACGGAAAAAACACCTGGCTGATATCCCCAAATCCCATCATCGCCAGAAGAGAATATAATACCATCATACTAAAAGCGGTCAGCACACCGGTGCATATGATATTGCAATACTGGTTCGTCAGCTTCCTGATATCATACAGCATCCACAGAAAAACACCGATGATCAGCAGGATCATAACAAATATCCCCAATATTCCCGCACTGCCGAATAACCGCAGAAGCATTCCCGGGGTATCATCCATATCCAGGTATTTTCGGACACTCTGTGCGATCCTGTGGTCCCGGATGGCCCTGTATACCATGGGAACCCCAAAAAGCGCCAGCAGCCCGGGAAGACTCCATAATTTTATAAGGAACTCACGCCTTTTTATCCGGAACCATCCCCTGCGGACAGCAATCGTTAAGATGATCACATGCGCCAGTACGACCATGAACGTAAAAAAGTATTGCCGGGAAATCATACTGAGCAGACACACTACACCGGCAATTGCCAGCAGCCGGCGCACTTCACCATATCCGCCCTTCCGGTAATAAAATGCCAGCCCGCCAAATCCGGCCACGTTACTGAACAGCATGGTCTGATATGCCATGTCGGTCAGATGAAAGCCTGAATCCTCAACAGCCGCACCGCCGAAGACACTTATCATCATAAATACGGCACTGATTATAAAAAAGAGAAGCCAGAGCTGATAGGGCTTGGAGAAATATTCCTTCCTGTAACCGCCAAAAGAGAACATGAGCAGAAAAAACAGCCCGGTACCGCGCCAAAGCATATACTTAGAAACGTCGTCCGGCATTTCACCCTTAAAATACGCAATCGCAAGCACTACAGTCAGCAGGTCGATCCCTATAAAAAACAGCAGAAGCTTTACATCCAGCCGTGTTCTGTGCACCTTGTCAAGCTCAATCCCCGTCTCCACCGGGTCGCCCATCTCCTCCACGGCCCTTTCCACAGCCTCCTCCCGGCTCATTCCCTTTCTCCGGAAATATTCCGTATCCTCCTCAATATGTCCCAGCAGCTCCGTTCTGATATCTTCCCATATACTCTTGCACCGGATCTGTTCTTCCACAGTCTTCAGATACTCATGAACCTTCATAGGCCGGCCCTCCCAGTACACGTCTGACTGCCGTTTCGTATGTCTCCCATTCTTCCTTTTTTCCGTCCAGATGTCTGTGCCCTTTTTTTGTGATCCTGTAGTATTTTCTTGTCTTTCCGCCTGCTTCCCTCTCGTACGCCTCCAGAAATCCCTTCTCCTCCAGTCCGTGAAGAAGCGGGTAAAGGGTGCCTGCTTTCAGTTCAAATACATTCTGCGACCTATCCCTCAGCGTTTCGATCATCTCATATCCATACATTTCCCGCTCCGACAAAAGCTGAAGCAGCAAAAGCGTTGTACTGCCTGACAGCAGGCTTTTATCCAGTTTATTTGCTTCCATTACTGTTCCTCCTCTCAGCAGATGATGCCGTCTGCAGCGCCGCAATACTCACTTTCTGAACAGAGTGGCGATCATAGCTGCCACGAATATGGGCACCCACATAAAACAAAGGCCGCACAGCAGCCGCATCACAAATGTCAGGCCCGAGTCTGCCAGAAGTCCCATTCCGATACACGCCGCCAAAATACTGAAGATGAGAGCGGCTGCACTCAATATGATTTTTCCCATCCTGGTTTTCATAAGCATTCATCCCCTTTCTTCAACCCTGACTGCAGAGGCAGAAATGAAGATCTGTCGCTGTCCGTCACTATATAGATAATCTATATATCGTTCATCTATATAGTATCACTATCCGCCCCTCTTGTAAAGCCCCACTGCTTCATTTTTACACAAAACTATTTTGTCAGCGTCACTGTTTGCTCCGTACCCGGCAGCGCGTTTTGCGATAGTGCAGATATGCTTCTTTTTTTCCTGTATTCAAGAGGCGTATCCCCGGTCTTTCGCTTAAAAGCCGTAATATAATAGCTGACTGTACAGAACCCTGTCATCTCCGCGATCTCCGATATATTCAAATCCTTCTTTTCCAGAAGCTCCATACTCCGGGAAAGCCGGTATTCCAGCAGATACTCCCAGGGAGTCATGTGCACCATCTTCTTAAAAAAACGGCAGCACTCCCCTTTGCTGATATGGGCAGAGGCCGCAAGCTGCTCCAGGGTGAATTTCTCCCTGTAATGTTCATGCAGGAAATTGAGCAGTACGGCTGTGCGCTGCTGTTCCTGCGCGCTGTAATCAATCTTCCCCCCGGCATCAAACAGATTTTCACACAGCAGCAGCCACAGACGCTGCAGATGCTCACAGACCAGCAGCTCCCTGTGCGGGGAGGCCTCTCCGAAATGGGCAAAGATCCAGGACAGATTCTCCACTGCCTCTTTTTCCCAGCATTCTCCCGTATCGGCAAAATGATAGAAGGGCCGGGCTTTGGCAAATGTCCGGTAATACTTTTCATAATAAAAGCTCCCTTTATACCCATACAGCAGAACCGGATCAAATATAATGGTGCGGTATCTGACCGTCTGCCCGCTTCCCTTTTTCAGCGTGTGGAGCGCATCCGGAAATATCAAAAAGGCCTCCCCTGCCCTAAGTCTTGTCTTTTTCTCCAGAACCTGTACCTCTGCCTCCCCTTCCAGGATCAGTGATATCTCCACCTGCTTCTGCTGGTGCCAGTTCACAAAATTATTGGCATACTCATCCAGATTGTCATAGAAAATTTCAGCCGGAAAGGAGTATGTGCCAAGCAGAAGCGTAGAACACAGATCCTTGTCCACAGGTACGATTTTATCCAACATGGTTTTTCCTCTTTTCATCAATATTTTGCAATAAATAACCGATATTTTTAAAGTTTTTCATATGTAAAGTTAATATAATTATATCTATAAATATTTTTTTACACAAGGAGCAAACATTGAAAATAAAAGATGATTTCATAAAATCCCTGTTGTTTATCACGTTTCCCATTGTTCTGCAGAGTCTGCTCACCACGGCCGTAGGCTCGGCTGATGTGTTGATGCTTAGTTATGTCAACCAAACTGCTCTCTCTGCGGTTTCACTGGCCAACCAGGTACAATTTGTACTGAATCTGGTTTACGTGGGGCTTCGGACAGGCACAACGGCCATGTCAGCCCAATACTGGGGCAGGCATGACACAGCTTCCATACGGCGCCTTACCCTGGTTGTACTCCGCTTTTCCATGGGCGT
The DNA here is from genome assembly GCF_037000545.1 of Blautia sp. JLR.GB0024. NCBI lineage: Bacteria > Bacillati > Bacillota > Clostridia > Lachnospirales > Lachnospiraceae > Blautia > Blautia sp. JLR.GB0024. Next base: position 213,042 of record NZ_JBANBF010000005.1, read on the forward strand.
TTCTCTGCTCTTCTTTCTGCTGGCCTTCTGTATGCCAAGGCAGCTTATGCACATCTTCACATCAGAGCCGGAGCTGATCCGGACAGGGGCAGAGTATCTGCGCATTATCGCTTTCTCCTATCTCTTCATGGGAATGTCACAGATCTATCTCTGCGTCCTGAAATCCATCCAGCAGGTGGGTAGAAGCGCTGTCATCGGTTCTTTCACACTGGCTGCCAATGTATTACTAAATGCAGTCTTTATCTTCGGACTCCTGGGATTTCCCAAACTTGGGGTGACAGGAGTTGCCATAGCCACGGTCATTTCCAGAGCAGCGGAGCTCGGTCTGTGCGCAGTGGATGCGGGCCCGGTAAAAAAGATCCGCCTTTCCCGTACGGATTTTCACGACGCAGGCGCTGTTCTGACTAAAAACTTTTTAAAATACTCCCTTCCCGTCACTGCCGAGGGCTTTGTATGGGGCGGCGCCACTGCTGTCCTCTCCGCTATCATGGGACATCTCGGCTCTGACATTGTGGCCGCCAACTCCGTGGCCTCTGTGGTACAGGGACTGGCTACTGTGGTATGTTTCGGGTTTGCCGAGGGCGGTGCGGTTCTGCTTGGAAAAGAACTGGGAAAAAGCAATTATCAGAAAGCAGGCGCCGATGCGTCAAAGCTTATGAAGGCTGCCCTGCTGAGCGGTCTTGCCGGCGCTCTGCTCATGCTCCTTTTAAAACCACTGGTCACAGATATGGTCCGCCTGTCACCCCAGGCCCTCATCTATCTGAACAGTATGTATCTGCTGCAGGCTTTAAACGCAGTGCTGGCCTCCTTCACAAATACCGCCATCTGCGGCATTTTCTGTGCCGGAGGGGATACGAAGTTCGGGCTGTACTGTGATTTTCTTGTAATGTGGGGTTATTCTGTACTGATCGGACTTTTTCTGGGATTTGTCTGGAAACTGCCGCCGGTCACAGTTTACATAATTATGAATCTGCACGAACTGGTTAAGACGCCGTTTGTCCTGAAACATTATAAGGGCAGAAAATGGCTGAAAAATATTACTATTTAATTTTAAGGAGGATATACAACCATGACAATGGAAGAAAGAAAAGCAAAAGGACTGCTCTGGACAGACACACCGGAGGCCATGGAAGCCCAGGCGAGAGCCCGCGGACTGGTTTATGACTTTAACCACACAAGACCTGAGGAAAAAGAAAAAAGAATGGAACTGCTGCAGCAGATCTTTGGCTCCCTGGGAAAAGACGTATGGATCGAACCGCCTCTTACCCTGGCATTTGGCAAAACAGTTTCCATCGGGGACAACACATATATCAACTCTAATCTGACCCTTGTGGATGACTATACCATAAAAATAGGCAGCGGTGTGCTCTTTGCCCCCAATGTCACCATCAGCGCAACCGGACATCCCGTACACCATAAACTGCGCACCCACGGAGAAATGTACTCCTTCCCTGTCACCATCGGGGACAATGTATGGATCGGAAGCGGTGCTGTTATCCTGCCGGGAGTGACCATTGGCAATAACTCGGTCATCGGAGCCGGAAGCATTGTGACAAAAGATATTCCCGCAGACTGCATTGCTGTGGGAAACCCATGCAGAGTTCTGCGGGAAATTACGGATGATGATTTGATCTATTATTATAAAAACCGAAGGGTGGACGAGGAAACTTCAGAATGATCACAGAACAGGCGCTGCCGGAAAGCATGCAGCCTGCTGTCTGAAGCAGCATCTCCCTGTCGCGGCAGTCAAGGGCCCGGGTCATAAGCTTACTGATATCCCCGGCCTTCTCTGCCGCCAGATTGGCAAAGAAAGAAAAGTCTGACCAGGCTCCGGGTATATAATCATCGGAAAAGCGGAAACTGAAAAACACCAGAATGCTGATTCCGGCAATCACTGCCACAGGAAAACAGATACTGCAGATTTCCTTTACCCAGCTCTTCCATTCTGCACTGCGATATGTCCGCCGAAGCCTGGCTGCGGCCAGTACAAATAAGACCCACAGGGGAGCCATGAGGAACAGGCCCCCCAGACCACAGAACAGATCACCCTCTGACTTTACTTCCGGTTCCCCCGGAAGAAGCCCCAAAAGCGTCTGCAGCGCACCGGACGCAGGCATATCTTCATATTTCACCTGCACCCTGCTGTACGGTGTTCCGGTGTCTCCCTGAATGATACATACAGCATCTGTCACATCCAGAATTCCTCTGATCTGGTATTCTCTTCCCAGTACCTGTAACTCTCCCCCGGTTCCATCCAGGTTAAGCTTCCCGGCAAGTCCCCTGCTGATCACACATCCGGCCCGGTCACCGGAGGATACCAGGCTTCCTGCACAGAGTTTTCCGGGCATGATCAGATTCATATTTCCTGCTGCTCTGATAAGCTGCGCTTCTGTCCTCTGTCCCAAAGACGCGTTTGCCGCATTCACTTCCTCCGGCTCTTTCCACAGCGTTATATCTTTTATATATCTCTTCTCATTTTCTCCGGCGTTCTTCCACCAGATTTCCATCTGCTCTCTGGTTATGGGCGCATTGCGGTACACAAGGCCAAGCTCCCCGGCGGCATGTTTTTTAAGGCCGCTGCTGCAGGAGAGGCCCATACCCGCGAAGCATACCAGGATGACAACCGCCAGCAGAAAACTTATATCTTTTCTTCTCACTCTAACCGTACCTGATTCCCCTCCTCCACATATTTACTGGATTCTGTTATGATAAGGCTGTTTCTGCCTATTGCTGACTTCACTGCCGCATTTTTATCGTCTTTGTCCAAAACAGTTACCGGAACGGACACTGCGGTGTAAACCTTGCCCAGGATGCCGTCTCTTACCTCTGCTGTCAGCACAAATGCCTGTCCCTGTGTCTCATGCAGACTGCCAAGGGGAATCACCTGTTCATAGGAACCGGATTCCCTGGATGCCTCATACGTGAAGGCTGTGCCAAGCTTCAGCTGTTTTCCTTCTATCTGTCCGCACCAGACCATTCCGCCGGATTCTGTCTGGTTCTCTCCTGCCGGGGATGCTGTATTCTGAGAGGATGCCTGTTCAAAACGCTCCGCCCTCACTGTCACAGCCTCCGTACTCCCCGAAAGCTTGACGCTGATCTTATCACCTTCCTGTATCTTACCTGCATCTTCAGGTGCTATCTGACCTTTTGCCTCCATGGTTTCAGACGCAATTATGATCTGTTCCGTACCGGCGGTCACAGCGCCTTGTGTCACACCTGCTGACTGAAAGATACCGGAGGCGCCGGCACTTACAACCCCATCTGCACTCTGGATATCTGTCAGCTTTTTAAATTCCGCCTCTGCGCCCTGGATATCCACCTGGATTCCTTCCACACTGAGGCTGTTTGACTTTTTCTTCTTTTCTTCATTCTGCTGCGCGTTGGCTTCATTTTGGCTGGCCAGATCATACTGCTCAACCGCCTGGTTATAGGAGATGACCTGATTGTTCAGGGCGTCTGCCGCACCCTGCATTTTTTCCTCTGCTGCCTGCACTTTCTGTTCCCACTGTGCGTATTCCGACACAGAAGTGTCCTCATTCTGAGGCGCTCCGGTTCCCGTATCGGGATATTCTCCCTGGGCGTCATTCCGGCTGTCATCTCCCTCTGTACCGCTGTCTGCAGCCGGAGGAGTGTCCGGTATATTGCCGGTTTGGGCAGGCGGAGGGTTATTTGCCAGCTCCTCATACTCCGCGGCTGCCTGATCGTAGTCCGCCTGTGCCTGGGCCAGCAGTTCCTCCGCATTATTGAGGGAAATCTGTGCCTGGGCAGTCTCCGGTGTACGGGCATCCTCCTGTCCTGCCAGCTTCTGCTGTTCAAGCTGCAGATTCAGCTTTTCAATCTCCCTGTTCTTTGTCTCTATCTTCTCTGCCAGGTAATCCATATCCAACTGTACCAGTGCCTGCCCCTCCTCCACTGCTGTCTGTGGTTTCACAAGGATCTCTTTTATCTTCTGTCCCTCAGGCAGAGACTGGCTGTACTCTTCCTTTGCTGTGATCGTTCCGCTGCCCGTCACCGTCTGGGTCAGCACCCCTTTCCCCACCTTGGCTGTCTTTACCTTAGCAACGGTTATGGAGGAGGCTGCCCTTGCCACCACAGTGCAGCACAGCATCAGCACTAAAAAATATATCACTGCTTTTCCCGCTTTTTTTCTCATAACTACTCCTTTAACCCCGATGCCACGATTCCCTGCTCCAAATACTCCTGCCCCCATAAAAAGATCAGCACTGCCGGCAGCATCATCACAATAGATGCCGCGAAGGAACTTCCCACCTGATCCGTTGTGATCTGCGGAAGATAGAGGGAGAGCGGCAGTTTTGCCTTTGTCTTCAGAAATGTCATAGGTGCCTCAATGGCATTCCAGTATTCCAGAAAATTCAGCAGCACTGATGCCATGATTCCCGGCATCCCAAGCGGCACTCCCACATGAAGAAAAATCTTAAGCTGCCCGGCTCCGTCCACCATGGCTGCCTCCACAAGGGCATCCGGTATGGAATGAAAAAACTTCTGCATGATGAACACCGGAAACGCCGAGAAAACCCCGGGCAGAATGATCGCCAGGTGGGTATCCATGAGTGATAAATTGGAAAGCACCAGATAACTGGATACCATGGTAACCTGGAAGGGCATGATCATTAAGATCATATATAATAAAAATAAAATTCTCCGCCCTGTAAAACGGTATCTGCCAAATGCCCACGCCGCCGGCATACCGACCAGCACCTGCCCCAGCAGAATAGGTACCACCTGTTTGACCGAATTCCAGAACATCACGAAGAAATCCGGAGAATCCAGCAGCAATTCCACATAGGGTCTTAACGTGGGATAGACAGGCAGCAGTTCCATCTGAACCGCCTGCCCGCCTCCGCCCAGCACCCCGCCGTAGGCTGCCTTCAGTTCCTCCGGTCCCATAAATGAGTTTGGAAACATGACCAGCACCGGCACCCAGAACAGAAGGCAGAACATGGCCAGCACTGCCGTGCGCACTGTCTTTTTTTTATTCACTGCTCTCCTGCCTTTCGTTCCACCATTCCACTAATACCAGTATCACACTCACCGCAATTGCCATTAAAACTGCCGCAGCGCTCATTTTCTGTATATCCAGCTTGGTAAACCAGTTATTGAACAGGTGCTGCAGCATATAAATGCTCTCATGGGGATAGTCCCCCGCGATCAGATACGCCTCCCGAAACACCCTGAAGGCATTTACAAAGGACAGGACCCCTATGAGGAAAATACTGCCCTTCATCTGGGGCAGTGTAATATACCGAAAGCACTGAAATGCCCCGGCACCACTGACTCTGGCCGCCTCATACTGCTCCTCCGGAATAGCCAAGAGCGCGGCGATCCACAGCACAATATCATACCCCATATTCTTCCACAGATAAGACCCCACCAGGATCCAGAAGGCATATCCTGTATTCATCCAGTCCTGCCCGGTCAGATGCAGCATTTCCAGCATCTGATTCACAGCGCCGTTCTGGTCAAATAAAAGCTTCCAGAAAACTACCACGGAAGCCACCGGAATTGCCATGGGCAGGAGAAATCCTGCCCGCAGTACCCTGGCAAACCCGGTGATGCTGTTTAAGAAAACCGCCGCCACAAATGACAATGCCAGAAGCAGAGGCAGACAGATGCACAGAAACCGCACCGTATTGCCCAGTGCCTGCCTGAAAGCACCGTTTTCCAGCACCTGTCTGTAATTATCCATCCCCACAAAAAGCCCACCCACTGCCTGAAAAAAGGAACGGCGTATCACATCTGCGAAGGGCAGAAGGACAAAGACCAGCAGGCCCAGCAGACTGGGTGCCAGAAATGCGTATGCTGTTTTATTCTGACAGGTAGGTGTCCATTTTCTGGACAATTGCCTTTGCCGCTTCTGCGGATGTCTCTGTACCTTCATAACATTTCTCCACTTCTTCCATAACTGTGTCATACAGTGTCCGGTTTGGAATGAAAGGATTATCCAGTGTGCGGATCAAATCCAGATAGATTTGAAGGGTCTGACTATCGGCATTCCCGTATTCCTCCATGACTTCCTCCCCTGTCTTGGGATCTTTGAAGGAACTGCTTACAACGTCCTGCTGCGCAGCTTCTGTATCTGCGTATGCCAGCATATTCTTAAATGCGCTCTCTGTAACGGGATAGCCGTCCATTGTCTCGCTGCCCTGCACATCATCCGCCAGAAGCGCTTTTATAAATAACTCTGCTGCCTCCTGCTGCTTGGACGATGCGTTGATTCCCGCAATGGTGTACGGCACATAACAGTTATTGATAGTCTGTGGTTCAATCCCTGCTTTCTTGATGCTGTAGGCAGGATACATCATACTGCTGTAACCCTGTAATTCATATAATGATACCCTTCCATCCTTTAATGCGCTGAAATAACCCGCTGAAAAATACACATTCTTGTCTTCGTTCTCCTCCGGATCATATCCGTAAGCTTCCTCCAGCATTTTCGTATCCATATTTTCAAAAATCTTTAAGCAGTCATCTAAAAACTGTGTCATTTTCTCCTCATCAATGCCCCCATCTTCTTTTACGAGGTCCTGATACATGATAGAAAGCAGTGACTCCGCAGCAGGGGTGTGTATCGAATCTCCCAAAACCTGGGCATCCGGATTCTCATTCAGATAAGAAGTCAGGGATTCCAGACTCTCCAGAGCTTTGCCGCTGTCATCCTTGGCGGCCATAATCGGAAGTCCCACACGGGCCGGAATGCCGTAGACCTTCCCGTCTCTGTCAAGCGCTTTTCCGATATTCTCCAGCATACCGCTGTCTTTTACCAGCTCGTCCCTGAGACCGCTTATATCCATCAGGACTCCCTTTTCTATGTAGGAGTCCACCGGAAGTCTGTCTAAGATCAGCACGTCAGCACCCTCACCGTTTAGAAGTTCTGTGTTCAGGCTGCGGATATCATCCGAATTTGGCTTTTCATACTGTCCGACCGCGTAGCTGTAGTCCACTCTTATATCCGGGTTCTGGGTCTGGAACAGGCTTATGGCCTGCTCTACGGTTTTGTTCTCTTTCAGGCTGTAAACGGTCAGTGTGTTTTCCGCTGAAACAGGCATTTCCTTGTTGTAGGTGTAATGTGCCATATACAGTCTGCCCTTGTCATACTCGTTGTACAGAGCGTAAAAATCATCTTCCTCCCCGCAGAAAAATGACGAAACACCAACCTCTGATGCCCCCATTTTCCCGTAAGACCCATCAAGCAGTGTCTCTATCAGATCGCCTGTTTCCTGAAAACGGATAAGCCCTTTCTCGGTCAGTGAGTACCATGTCCCGTCAGATCCGGCGGCAATATTATAAGACTCCCCTTTCTCTTCAAGCGGTACATTTCCCACCGCTGAATAATCCTCTGTGTCATAGAAATCAACACTCTTTCCATCCTTTGCCGTCACGGCCAGTCTGTTCTGTGATGCACAGATCGTATTCTGATAATTTGACATCATGGGTTCCATATCAGCCGAAAAAACTTTTTCACCGTCTTTGTAAATCTCAGCCTGCCCTGAACTGCCATTTCCCACACACAGACTTCCGTCTGCCAGCGCATCTATATCTACCAGCATGGCTGTATACCCGCTCTCATCTGCTTTCAGCAGATTTTCAGGGGTAATATCTTCCCATGTATCCCCATCCGAATTATTTTTTAATACATGCCAGCCATAGGGAACATCCTCAGATGTATTCGTGGGGGTTCCCATTGCATACAGGTTTCCGTCCTGTCCATACTCAATATGGTTTACATACATCTCTGCAGATGTCAGCCCTGTTTCCTCCTGGGCTTCAGACCATTTTCCATCCTGATACTGATAGAAATAATACTTCATACCTGTTTCCGCATTTCCGCTGGAAGTATACAGCCAGAGGGTTCCATCCTTTTCATATGCCCCCACAGGCGTTTCCCCATCCTGTACAGGCGGCTTTAAATCCTCCTCCACATAGCGCCCCATGGCCTTCTCCTGGCTGTCCTTTTTATTGTTGTCCGCTTCCTTTGTCTGTCCGCCGCATCCTGACATCAGGCCTGCTGCCATCACAAGGCCCATTCCTGCGGCCAATATTTTTCTCCACTTCATATTAAAAACTCCTCTCTGCCGGTGATTCTGTCTGATTACCCGGCCCCTTCATCATTTAGGATATCAGATAAATCTCAAAAAGACATTTAAAGCCTGTGAGAATTTTTAAAGATTTTTTTGAGAAATGAATGGTATAATATTTGAGAGAAAAGAAACGTACTTAAAAAGGAAAGGAATGATTACCCATGCGAATTTTATTGATAGAGGATGACCAGGAACTCTGCCATGTGCTGAAGATTTCTTTAGAGAAGGCCGGATATCAGACGGATATCTGCCTGACCGGAACCGATGCGCTGTATTATGCCCTGCAGCCGGTTTACAATCTGATCATTTTAGACCGTATGCTTCCCGGCATGGACGGGCTTTCCCTCTTAAAATTGATCAGGAGCAGTGATATTGCCACCCCTGTTATTCTGGCAACCGCCATTGATGCCGTACCGGAACGGATCGCAGGCCTGGACTGCGGTGCTGACGATTATATTGTAAAACCTTATGATATAGAGGAACTCATGGCACGTATCCGGGCGCTTATCAGACGACCGAAACCCATGGAGGACCACCAAAATATGGAATACGGGGATCTGACCTACCACACTGCCACCTTAAAACTCACCTGCGGAGCGCAGACACAGCAGCTTTCCCGCAGGGAATCCATGCTTATGGAGTATTTTCTGCAGAATCCGGACCAGACCATTTCCAGACAGATGCTGTATTCCCGGGTATGGGGGCCTGACGGGGAGGTGGAGGACGGAAATCTGGATACCTATATTTATTATCTCCGCAAAATTCTCAAAAAGCTGAAAAGCCGTGTCCAGGTCACCACCGCACACGGAATCGGCTATCGATTGGAGTGCCCGCCATGCTGACAACCTTCCGAAGACGGCTGACCCTGCTTTTTGCCGGGACCACCAGCCTGATCCTGACTGTCATATTCCTCATTGTCTGGGTATACCAGAACCACCTGTACCAGGCACAGCAGGAAAATCTGTTTCAGAATTATCTTCTGGAACTTTCCACTAAGCTGGAAGCTGATATACATTTTTCAGATAACTGGCTCGCCTTGATGGAGGCGGAGAACCGCCTGATCATTCATATAGAAGAGAACCGCGTTCCTCTGTTTTTCCCCGGCTCCTGGGAACCGGCCTCCGGCCGCAGCGAATTGATTGAAAAGGCCAGAAAAAAAGCCTTAGATGAGCAGGTGGATATCAGCCGCCCTCCCCTCACTACCTCCATGAGGAAGACTTCTGTCATGCAGATTGAGGGGGAAAAGGGGGATATCTACCAGGCGGCCGCCCTCCTGATGCCCTCAGGCAGTACCTCAAAGGCCCTAATACTTCTGCGGGATATTACAGAGATGAGGCAGCGAAAGCTTTCCCTGGGTATTTTCTTTCTGCTGCTGGATCTGGCCGGATTTGCCGCGCTTTTTCTGGCGGCCCGCCTGATTCTTGGGCGTGCCATGCAGCCGATCGCGGAATATCAGCAGAGACAGACTGACTTTATTTCCGCTGCCTCCCATGAACTGCGCTCCCCGCTCACCGTCATCCAGACCAGCGCTTCTGTCATAGAGGACGACCCGGGACAGGCAGCAGCCATGTCCCAAATCATCCGACAGGAATGCAGCCGTTCCGGGAAGCTTATCCGTGACCTGCTGCTTCTGGCCTCCTCAGATTCGGGTACGCTCTCCAGGAAACTGGAGGAGGTGGAGGCAGACGCCCTGCTTCTCCGCCTGTTTGAATCTTATGAGACAGTCTGCAGACAGAAGGATATCTCCCTCAAACTCCATATGCCGGATGATATTCTGCCGCCGGTCCTCTCAGACCCGGCGTATCTGTACCAGCTCTTGTCCATTCTGCTGGAGAATGCCATAACCTACGGCATACCGCCTTCCGGGGAAAAGCCCGTGATAGAACTGTCTGCTCATCAGTCCGGACGGCATATCACCCTGTCCGTCACTGACCACGGACCGGGCATTCCGGATGAAAAAAAGGAGGCCGTATTCCGCCGATTTTACAGGGGGGACCCCTCCCGAAGCAAAAAGGAACATTTCGGACTGGGCCTGTCCATTGCCAGTGAACTGGCCCGCCAGCTAAAATGCCGCCTTACGGTCCTGGACACCCCGGGAGGCGGTGCCTGTTTCCGAATAGAATTGACGAAAACGGGAACCAGCAGCTCTTAACGCTCTGGTTCCCGTTTTCTGTGCATCGTTTCAACTTCCTCTCATAGGAAAAGCCTGTAAAAACAAAAATAACCCGCTGCAGCCACAACAACTGCAGTTCCTGTATAAAGAATTTTGTTTTCCGCCCTTTTCCAAAATACATACCCGATAGCAGCCATCCCGGCCAGATCAAAAAGGAACTGAAAAAGAAATGTCTTATTATGGAACAGATATATTGCCACCGCTACAGTCTCAGCTCCAAGCCCTCCAATGGGCAGGCCGTACAGAAAACTGCCGGGGCTTCCCCCTTTATTCCAGAAGTACAGTACAAATCCCCCTATACTGCAGAGGCACGCCAGCGCCGTATAAAGTGCCAGCAGATTCCAATGGAATCCCTCGTTGTCAAACATGGGAAGAAACAGACCCAGTATATATTTCAGTAAATAGAAGCTGATATTCATAGCCGTGAGGTACAGCATCACATTCACCGCGGCATTCCGATTGGAACGGCTGAAAAGCACCACAAGGGTAACCGTTACCATCCAGAAGCCAAACAACGTTGCGATGGAACTCAGGCTCCATAAACTGTCATACGGAAAAAAATCCGTAAGTCTGGTCAGGATTCCTGCCAGACATCCCAGCCCTGCCATAAGAATATATGACTTTAAAGCACGCGGTTTACGTTTCGTTTCACTTCCCCGGTTTCTCATCCTGTCCTCCATCTGCTTTCTGGTTCCGGCGGTTTCTATATTCTCTCCTTCTCTTCTCGTCCACAGGTGCCAGCCATTTTTTCAAAATCTCACTCAGCTTCTGGAGCATAATGGGTTTTGCCAGAAAGTCGCTGAATCCTTCTGCCAGAAACATGGCCTGTGCACTGCCGGACGCGTTTGCTGTAAGCACTACTACGGGAATGCTGCAGCAGTTCTTGTCCGGCAGCGCGCGTATCTTTTTCAGCGCCTCCATACCATCCATTCCGGGCATCATGTGGTCCATGAAGACCAGATCATACCTTTCCTTTTTGACCGCATCCACTGCCTCCTGACCGGAGTGTACACAGTCCACCTGCATGCCGTAAGGTTTCATAAGCTCCTCTGCGATCTGCAGATTTAAATCATTGTCATCCACCAGCAGCACCCTGGTATACGCATAGTCCGGGGCCGTCTCCGTGGATAATGCGGTTCCGGCTGCGGGACCGGATGCTTCCAGTTTTTTCAGCAGAGCTGCAGCCTGTATACTGAAAAGAGGCACAAATATGGTCAAATCCTGTGCCTGTACTGACATCAGGGTATGTTCCTTCATTTTCAGCAAAGTGATCAGGGACACCTGGGCCGGCACTTCCTTTCGGTCCAGATTTTGTATGGTCTCTCTGTCTGCCATGGCATATCTGTATTCCCCCGCCCGCAGCTCCTGCACAAACGTTTCATGATCTGTGCAGATTCTGTAAGACATATTCATACGTTTCAGGCATTCTTCATAATACTCCCTCATCAGGGAGTCCGGTTCCATTATCAGCACACTTCTCTTTTGGGGAAACCCCGGTTCCAGAAGGGAGGTCCCCTTCTTCTCTGCCCTCTGCGTAATGCAGGCTGTGAACACGGAACCTTTTCCATATTCACTCTCCACAGAAATATGACCGTCCATCATTCTGCACAGAGCACTGGTTATGACAAGACCCAATCCGGTTCCTTCCCCATTATGACTGTATTTGCTGTCCACCTGGCTGAAACTCACAAACAGTTTGTCCATATCCTGTTTTCTGATACCCACACCGGTATCCTCCACACGCATGGTCAGGAACGCATTCTCTCCCTCCTGCCGGCAGCAAAGAGTCAGGCGGATATGTCCCTCTTCCGTAAATTTCACGGCATTTCCCACAAGGTTCACCAGGATCTGCCGGACACGTGCGGCATCACCGGTCAGACGGGCCGGAACGGATTCATCCACATCCACAAAAAAGCGGACAGGCTTTTCATCTATTTTAATGGCAGCCATATAGATCAGGTCGTAAAGAATATCCTCCAGCTCATATTCCTCATTCCGGATTATAAATTTTCCGGACTCTATTTTTGAAAAATCCAGTACATCGTTGATGATCGCCAGCAGACCTTTACCGGAGTTCAGGATACTGCGCACATACTCCCTCTGCTTGCTGTCCAGGGCAGTGCGCATCAGAAGTTCCCCCATTCCCACAATGGCATTCATGGGAGTCCGTATCTCATGGCTGATGTTGGCAAGAAATTCTGACTTGGCCTGCGCCGCATGTCTCTGGCTCTGGGAGAGCGCCCACAGCACAGCCGCAGCAGCCAGAAGCGCCAGAAAGACCACTCCCGCCGTGATGCTGATCGTGGCAAGCTCCTTTGTCAAAAGATCTGTCTTGGCGGTGATAGCCTCTTTGGAGACAATATTCACAACCGTCCAGTCATGTATTCCCAGGGGACAGTAATATGCATACCGACTGCTTCCAAACTGTTCATAGAGGATCATGCCGGATTTTCCTGCCTTTATATCTGCTTCCGTCCGGGAGAGGTCTGCGCCCTCCCTGATCTCCGCATTCTGCAGGACCCGGAAGAAGTTATTGTAATCCATGCTCTTATTATGCAGAACCAGACTGCCGTCCGTGTCTATGATGTAGGAATAGCCTTCCCCGCCGTAGCTCTCTATGCCCAGCACTTCCTGAAGCTTTGAGGCCTCCAGCATGGCGGCCAGAACGCCTGCCGGTTTTCCTGCTTCGTCCTTCAAAGGAACACTCATTATAATACCGGATACAGCCCGGTTCGTTAGGATATGCCTGACAAGACCGCTGATCTGGCTCTCCCCTTCCATGGCTGCCTGAAAATAGGCTTCTCCGGATACGTCCCCATCCCTGGAAGATTCCGTGGCCTTCAGCATACCGTCTGCCTCCGCGTACCCCACATAGGCAAACTTATGTCTCCTGGCAATATCCTGCAGATAGGGGAGCCGTTTTTCCTCCGGTATGGCAGGCAGTGCGTTCCCGGCGGTCTCCAGGGAAACCTGAGTATCCTGCACCACGTTTTGTATGTAGGAGACAATGTGGTCCGCCGTCTCTGCCAGATGTGCCCGGTTCTCTTCTTTGATGGTACTGTCAAATTTTCTGATATAGCTTGCGGCAAATGCTGCAAACAGCAGAATCACTGCCAGCAAAGCTGCCAATACAGCCACAAACGGCATCCGTTTCCGGGCCTCTGTCTTTTTCTTTCCCACGGGATTTCCCCCTCACTTCATTTACATTTCAGCCGTTCCTGCCTAAGCGCCTCCATCTTTGCCAGGCATTCCTCCGCGGTTTCCTTCCCATCCGCATCCATATATTCCAGAATACAGGAGGCATCCATCTGGGAGAACCCGCGTATGCGCAGCCATGCGGTTGAATCCCGGTAATGCCGCTCGATCAGGCGCTCCGCCTCCAAATACTGCGGCGTGGAAATACTGGCTACCTGATTTTTGAACACAGGCGCTGTGTATATTCCCTCGAATACAGCATTGTAATTATAAGGGTCCGCAAGAAATGTGATAAAATCCAATGCGGCATCCAGCCGTTCACTGTTCTTATTTACAATAAAAAGGCCAAGATTCGGTCCCTCAAAGGTTCCCTCCTCCGGTATCCCTACAAAAGCAGGCATGATTCCGAATTGGGAGGCATCCCCTGTAAAATCCGTATACAGCCAGGTATCCCAGCACAGCATCATGGCGTATTTTCCGCTGTCCATGGCTTCGCTCATTCCGTTCCAGTCATCTGTCCGGTAAGTCTCTCCCAGATAACCCTTCTGCGCCATGGTTTTGTACCAGTCTGCCACCTCTCTCATCTGAGGCAGATCGTCATAGCCCAGAGTGCCGTCGTTCAGGCCATTCAGTATGTCCGTATCCTCCACCAGACAATCCATAGGAAATTGGTAGAGAAGCATGGAAATCTCTTTTCCGGGCATATACAGAGGGGTAATCCCGTTCTGCATAAGGGTCTCGCAGACCTGCAGGAACGCTTCCTGCGTACCGGGAACTTCCAGGTTATATTTTTCAAAGATTTCTTTATTGTATAAGGTGCCGGAAACCGACGCCTCCCAGTGGGGAAGACCGATGATCTTCCCGTTGTATACTGTCTGGTTAATGGATGTATCGGTCAGGTCATCCACCCAGACGGCATCGGAAAAGTCGTAAAAGTTCTCATCCGGCTGAAAGGCTTCAATATTGGTTCCGCCGTAACTCAAAAGAATATCCGGCTTCTCAATCTCCCCCGCCACGCTTGCCAGAACCTGCTGTTCAAATTCTTCCTTTGGTATCTGGACAATTTCCAGCTCATTGTCCGTGAATTCCTGATAGCGGTCAAAGGCTTTTGTTATGTAGCTGCGCTCCATCTCCGGGTAGATTCCCCAGATCACCAGCTTTTCGCCGCTGATGCTGCCCCAGTCATACTGCGGCTCGTCAAAAGCTGCTGCGCTTTCTGTGTGAGCCTGCCTGCTCTGCGCACAGCCTGATAAAACCATGGCCAGTCCCATAACTGCCAGGACTCGGACTCCCTTTTTCATATACCTTTTCACCCCGCCTTTGGACTGCTTTTTAATCTGTATTTATTTGTAACTGTGAGGACACTGAACCATTTATATTTATTTTAACATTTATGGGGGGATATGTCGATATGAGTGAAGAATATAAAGTTTCTTTATAGAATGAAGAAAGGTGACTGCAGAAACGTTTCCGATCCGCTTGAATCGATTGCGTTATAATTCATTACCTTTATAAATATAATCATTAAGGCATATTTTCGCCTTTATCTTATCCGGCAGAATAATATGATTAAAATTCAGGCCTTTTGCCACATGCTTAATCACACTATATATTTCTGTGTCCATATCTTTTTCCAATATAGCCAGAACCTGAGATGGAAACGCTGTCAGTTTCTTAATGTCTTCAAGCAACGCCGATGAAGGTACATAGTGATTACCCTCCCTGCTTAAACCCAGACAGAAATTCACATTGCCCACCACTTTATCAACAAAGAGATAAGGACGCACATTATTATAATCCCCGGTAATCTTTGTTATTTTTGTAATATTCATTATCGAAGGCAGGGCTGCCAATTTTAAATATGTAGTTCCATCCTTTTTAAATTGAAACTCATTTACACTTAATTTATTTTCTATACACTTTCTATAGAAGTTTACCGACTGATTATGTAATACTCGACCATCTCTTTCAATTAACTCTATTCCAGTAAGATGTTGGTAATTTCTCTCATAGAAGGCCACCTCTATGCTTCGTATGCAATTATCCTGCCTCTCACGATAAATAATCAAAAATTTTTTATTTGATAATCTCTTCCTGTACTGTTTTGCACAGTTCAGAACCATTTTTTTAGCTTCCTCTTTTGTATATTTCATATATTAATCCTACATTTCCATAAATTTAAAAAGAGAGTAATAACACCACTGTGTTACATACCCTCTTTTCATGGCTAATTTTAGTGTTGTCTGCCAACGACCAGTAAAAGACTGGTAAACATATCGGATTTTAGTGTTGTCCGCCAACGGCCAATCATATGAACATGATTGACAAATATTTCAGATTTAAGTGTTAGCCCACTAGAAAAGCACGCTTTTCTTCTAACTATTATTATATACAAATGCAGTTTTTATGTCAAGAGACTAATCTCTATTTTTTCTTTGTTATTGCAAATTTTTAATTATCATATGCACTTAATCGCATAGAAATATGTGTATCTATTTCCCCTATGGTGAATATTTTACTCCCTGTATTCCACCGGATATCTCCTACATATCTCATCATACAAAAAGCAATTCTCATCATGGTCATTTATCATCCCGCATGCCTGCAGATGGGAGTACACGGTAATAGAACCCAGATATTTAAAGCCCCTCTTCTTCAGATCAGCACTCACTGCGTCGGATAGTTCATTTTTCGCGGCACCCTCAGTCTGATGGCTTCTGTAAACAAGTGTCTTTCCCCCTGTCCAGGACCACAGATAGGTGTCAAAGCTGCCAAACTCTTCGATTATCTGCAGGAACCTGCACGCATTATTAATGACTGCCTGAATTTTACGGAGGGAACGGATCATTCCGGGTGTCTCCATGATTTCCTGTATTTTTCCCTCATCATACACAGCAATCTTCCTGTAATCGAAGTCATCAAAACACTGGCGGAATATATGGCGTTTTTTCAGCATCATATTCCAGTTCAACCCGCACTGCATGACCTCCATCATCAGAAACTCAAACTGTTTCCTGTCATCGTGGAGGGGAATTCCCCACTCCTCGTCATGGTATTTTTGTAAAATCCCATTGTCCTTACACCAATCACATCTCTCGCTCATGCCTTCTCCTTATATGTGCTTTTTATTCTGTATCTGTTCCGCTCTCCCTTTTTCCCCATCTGCTCCTGCGGCATTTTGAGGGCTAATCTTGAAAATCAAACAGTCTTTCTGCATTCCCGGTTGTAATAGTTATAACTTCCTCATAAGTTAACTGTTTCAAATCTGAAATTGCTTTTACGACTTCCATAAGATTCAGGGAAGTATTTCTGCTCCCGGGGGCTTCTTTGGGTTTTACGTAGGGGGAATCCGTTTCAAGCAAAATGGCCTCCATAGGTATCTGCCTGACTGCATTTCTTACTGCTTCCTCCTGCGGATATGTAATTCTGCCTCCGATTCCGAGAAAAAGTCCCATATCCATATATTCCGCCGCTCTGGCAGTGTCGCCGCCAAAGCAGTGTACCACGCCTGAATGCTGCAGAGGATGTTCCTTTAATATCTGAACAGCCTCGTCATCCGCATCTCTGATATGAAGAATCACCGGAAGTTTTATGTCCTGGGCAATTTCAAGCTGTTTATGAAACCAGACCCTCTGCCTGGCTCTCATTTCTGTGTCCTGAACGCGATAATAATCCAGCCCGGTTTCACCAATGGCAACTGTCTTACTATCTCCTGCCAGTTTCCTGAGTTCCATTTCCCATTTTGTATCCTGCTCTGCATTTTCTTCACCGAGACAGTTGGGATGGATTCCCACGGCATAATAGATCCAAGGGAAGTCATCAAAGAATTTCCGCATCATATGATTGGAATCAAATGTTATAGCAGGATTTACAACCTTTTCCACCCCTGAAGAAACTATTTCCTCCAGCAGACTGTATCTCCCGCAGTCGAACCTCTTATGATCGTAATGTACGTGCGTATCAATCAATATTTCTCACCTATCTTCCAAACAGCCCGGAAAGTGGTTTCAAAGCCTCTCCCAGATTCTCGATTGCCTGGTTCAGGCTGTCTATATCCAGGTTTTCCAGAGCGGGTACTACAGAGTCATTAAAGGTCTTCAAGGTCTGCCGCAGATCCGTCACCAGCCCCGATATATTGATGACCAGTACCACGCCCACTGTGATCAACACCACTGCTATGATTCCAAGCAGTACAGCGATCATCCTTGATACAAACAACTGTTTTCTGAGAAGTTCTGTCTGCTCCTCCTCAAATGTGATCCTGTTATCGTTCATGCTGCCCCTCCTCATTCATATTCTGTTACAAGTATTCTATCACATTTTGCTGTATCTGATGTAAAGATTTACAGATTCTAAACAGCAAAATATCACCGGCCAAAATCCCACCGGTGATATTCTCTGTCCTGCTGAATGTTACTGCGCATTTTTCTCTGCCGGTTACTAATAATGCAGTTCCGCCGGCAATTAAATCATGGTCGATTGTCTTGCCTCGATATACAGGTCAATATCTTCCACAATATACTTTTCTCCGGTTGTATGCAGAGCTTCAAAACAGGAAAAGATATAATCCCATACTCGGTATTTTGTGAATAGTTCAGAAATCTGTCTTCCGGTCAGGCCTTTTGCTGATTTATACTGCTCGGTACAATAGATTAAAAAATTACCTTCTTTACTCATAATCATGCCTCCTCCGGAAATATAAATGTACCTGTCTTTTTTTCTTCATCAAACATATTAAACAGGGTTAGAGCGCTCAAATGCCACAGCTTCGTATCTTCCTGCTCCAGAAAGGAATATACCTCAGAATCATAAAATTCTTTAGTGGCAGACACTTCATCATACGGATAATTCTCAGTGATCAAGTGAATCACCTGCGGTACAAGAAGCATAAGCATAGCTTCAAATTTCTGCTTTTCCATTAAAATTCCCCCTCCGGCACTGTGCCGATAAACTTTAAGTAGTTTAACGCCTTTTCTGAGGTAAGCACTAACTGGTTATATAACTTTTTGATTTTAAGAGCCTCCAATGTCTGCTCCTTAGTTAATACTCCCGCAGTATAAAGGGTAAATGTGGTATAAACATCATCATTAGCAACAGGACCAAAGATAAATTCAAATGTTTCGCCCTCATAGCTGCCTGATCTGTTATCCGATACGAAATCAAGCCATACCTCATCAGCAGTATCAAACCGTAAAATGGAACATTCTGCAAAGGCTTTCTGTTCATCAATCTCATAGATATTGACAATCCTGCGTCCATTTTTTCTGCGCCTGTAAACCTTGTCCGCAAAGCCTATGGCCTGCTTTTTGTTTGTGGTGGTATAGAAACCAAAACCAAAATCCAGAAACCGGTTCTGCTGAATCAGCTTCGGTTCGGAAACGACCACATTACTTCCATGATACAAAATCATAAATTCCCCTCCAATACCTTTGCTGCAAGTTTTTGTTCTTCCAGCAGTGATTTAATCATTGCCTCAATATGATGACGCCTGTCAATCTGCTGTTTAAGTGTTTCAATTTCCTTCTTCCCAACGTACTTGGAAATAATCTTTTTTCCATCCCGGTATTTCAGGTAGTAGTAAGTATTACCTTTGACCTGCTTTTCAGAAATTGTGCCCTTTGGCAATTCCGCAAGAGCCTCCTGGTATTTTGCAAGCATATAATCAATCCGCTGCTTTTCCTGCAGCAATGTACTTATAATTAAATTCATTCTTTTCACCCATCTATATTATACCCAACATTTCTCAGAATATCAATGGATGTTGTGTAAATATAATTATACAGCCGCAGCACCTGAGTTGCAGTTCACTGAATGTTACTGCGCATTTTCCTCTGCCAGTTTCTTAATGGAAATCTCCTCTGTCTTATCTCTGTATTTCACTGTGATCACTTCCTGTCCGGTCAGCTTTATTTCCTCACCGTCTGCTCCCAGAATCGTATTTCCATCCGTAAATGTATAGCCGCAGGATACGCCTCTGTTATCCGGAAGATTTCCGGTGTCATCATAGTGCTCTATGATCTCTATTTCATATTCCCCTTTCTTTTCTGCTGTCAGGGTAAGCCCCATTAGTTTTGGCCGGAAGTCAATGGACACCATGCCATTCTCCATCTTATTGTATGTCATTTCCACGTCTTCAGAAGATGCCAGCTTCTCCCTGCACGCCTCCTCTGCCATTTCTTTCAGGCTGAGTTCTTCTGTTTTATCCCCATACTCTATCCGCAGAACATCATCCTCTGAAATCTGTTCTGCCTTTCCCTCCGGTGTAAGAACTGTCTCCTCATCTATAAAGGTATAACCGCAGTATGCATTTCTGTGATTGGATTTATTCAGTGGGTTTATTCGGGAAGCCCTGACGGTTATCACATTGGTATCTCCCGGTTCTGTCTCCGCATAAAGACATATATTTTTATCCTTTGGCGCAAACTTGATCGTCACAATTTTTCCAACATACTCTTTTGAAAGGTTCACGTCCCCGGACTTTACATTCCAGCTCTTTCCGTAATAGTAACTGAGTCCGCCGAATATCAGCGCGCATATGAGAACCGTCAGTCCGACGGCCTTCCAGATTATCCTTTTTACCTTCTTAAACGGCCGAATCGCCTTCCTATTCGCTTCTGTCATTTCCGGTTTCTGCACTTCCTGTTTCATCTCGTCCAGATACGCCCTGCATTCCCTGCAGTCCTTCAAATGCTCCTCAATCGCCCTGTCACTCTCTCTGCTGGTCAGCCCGTCCACATAGCTGGGAAGCAAATCCCTGATAATTTCGCACTTCATAGTCTTACCTTCCTTTCACAATTTTCTGCTTTGCCCTGTAAAAAGTCACGCGGGCCCAGTTTTCATTTTTACCGAATATCTCCCCTATTTCCTTAAAAGAAAATGCACCTGTTATGCGCAGAAGCACCACTTCCTTTGCAGTCTCGTCCAATATATGCACCTTTTTAAACACATCCATCTTCTCTTCTCTGATACAGAGCTCATCCTCCGGTCCGGCCTTGTCGGAGACCATACTTTCCTCCAGCATGGATGTACCCTTTCTCTTTCGTTTGTCCAGCTCCTGATACCATAAATGCTTGGCGATCTGGCAGAGCCAGGTAGACACCTTACAGGTTCCGTCATATTTATGGGCTGAGCGCACTGCCCGGTAAAATGTCTCCTGGGTCAGCTCCTCCGCGGTACACTCCTCGCGGCACAGGGTCATCAGGAAACGGAACACCGAATCTGCGTATTCCCTGTAAATGACATCCATGTCTAACATCTCTTCCTCACCTCTCTTTACTCATATATCCGGGAAATAGAGTTTTCGTTACAGAAAACGTGAAATTTTTTCTTTTTGATTATACCATATACCATTAATGGCATCCCGTTCGGTACCAAGGGGGTTCTCTAGTTTTCACAGACTTTCAGATAATAGTCCTACATGGAGATATATCCCAGCTGGGCTATTATTCTGTTCGTCAAACCGGAGATTCGTCTACACCTTCCTTCAGACTCGCAGTTACCCACGACGCCCTTGGTGTTCAACTGCATCCTTCCCACTACCGGGCGGATTTCGAGACTTTCACCCTATAGAACGCGCGCCCGCCGGGCGCACTAAAAAGCACTCTGTATCTTTTGATACAA
Organism: Blautia sp. JLR.GB0024; assembly: GCF_037000545.1. Taxonomy (NCBI): domain Bacteria; kingdom Bacillati; phylum Bacillota; class Clostridia; order Lachnospirales; family Lachnospiraceae; genus Blautia; species Blautia sp. JLR.GB0024. Next base: position 234,129 of record NZ_JBANBF010000005.1, read on the forward strand.
AGTGCTTCAATGTACAAGAGCGTGTTTGAAAATTCATACTGACAAGCTGCAGGATATTTATCTTTGCAGTTCCACCAGCAATTCCCATCTGCCATTCCGCTTTCCGCCCAGCCGTTTGATATAACCCTTTTCCTGCAGCACTTTTGTCCTGTTCTTCACGGTTCGTTCTGACTTTCCAAGCTTTTCAGCTAACTGCTTCTGCGTTATAACAGGATTCTTAGAAATGTTTTTAAGAATTTCAAATTCATCCAAAGTGCAATCCAAAGTGCAATTTTTGCACTTTGAAATCTCTTCTGCTGCACTTTTAATTTCCTTTTCATCTGAATAATCTACATGAAGATAACGATTTTTTAATTGATGATGCCTGTCCATCAGAAAATTCTCAAAAAACAATTCCAAATACTTCGTTGTTGCATGGATATCATTTTTTAAATCATTATAATTAGCCCGCACTAAAGCATTGCGGAAATACCATGAGTGTTCAGCAAATGCTTCATTACTTACCTCAAATCCCAGAGTCTTTAGATACTTTATAATAAATACTGCTGTTGCCCGGGTATTTCCCTCGCAGAAGGGATGAATCTGCCAAATATCAGATGTAAACTTTGCAACATGTTTCACTGCATCTGATACAGTCATTCCCTCATAAGAAAACCGTTTTTCCATATTAAAATCATAGTCCAATGTATCTTTTATACTGTCACATGATGCATAAAATACCGTCTCTCCTTTTAGCACCCATTCTTTTTTTGTAATATTATATGGTCGGATTTTCCCGGCATGATCAAATACACCTTCAAATAGACGTCGATGTATCGTCAGCCATTCAGCAGGTGAAAACTGAAAAGTATGCTCGCCCAAAATTCTTGTGATCCGTGTTGAAACAATATCCGCCTCTTTTGTATCATCTTCTAAGTCTCTGCGTTCGTCCCGCTCTTCATAGTAGCTTTGAATTCTCTTTTGCGCTGCATCAATATTTATTTTTCCCTCAATATGTTCTTTTGCTGTTTCCAACAAATATTCCGATATCTTAAGTCCGTCTACATCCTGAAGACCAATAGCAGTCTGCCAGGACTCACTTTTCTCTGCCTTATCAGGTTCTCCCTGCCGAATATAATTTTCCAGTTCAAACTGCCATTTCTTTTCCTTTGACACTCCCTGTACCGCCTTCCCTGTTATGACATGGCAATATACCTACAAGTACATTATATATTTCTGTTCATCTCCGGTCAATACGGAACAGTCCGTCACAATACAATCCTCTCCATCCTCCGCAGTGACACCCTGTACATCACATACATAAACAGTGCCACTCCAAAAATCAGCCCCAGTTCCATCACAAACAACTGTACCTCCGCTGCATCCAGGTGCATATCATTAAAATAAATCAGCAGCATGGAAAACACAAGAACAATCGTGCTCCCGGCAGCTGTCGGATATGTGAAGATCTTCCGCAGTTGTCGGCGAATCACCCTTTCTATATAATTCCTGTCCGCTCCAAGTCTTCCCAGATCGCTGAAGAGCTGCCTGTTGTCCATTGCGATAGTCACGCTTCTCACATAGGTCATAACACCCACGGCTGCCAGGGAGATCACCGCAATATACACACTCAGCAGCACAAAAACAGCAACCATCTGCATGGCGTCAGCCTTTATCAAAACTTTAAAAAAGGGTGCGTATTTCCAGTCACTCATAAGCTCCGGATTATCCACGGAAAGACCGGCTTCTCCGCTGTAAAAGTATTCCTGTCCCTCCTGTTCGGCGCATTTTTCCTCATAGGCATCGTACAGCGCCAGATGGTCCGACAGTGCTCCCGCATGGGCAATGTATTCCTTTTTCAGTTCCACGGCAAACTCATATGTGCTGTATACATCCTTCACACGGAAGAAGACCAGCTTCTCCCTGTCGGTTTTACCCGCTTCCGCAAAGCGCCGGTAATCCTCATCGGAAAGGATAAAAGTAAAAGGTTCACTGGTATTTGTCAAATTATCGAACTCCTCCGTCCCCTGATAGGACAGTTCCCTGTTCTCTACAGACAGCAGACAGTCCGGTTTCACCCATATGGACGGGTGGTATCCGCTGGGAACGATGGTCTTGTATTCCCCGGGTTTAAGCTCTGTCCCGCGCCCGGCAATCCTGGAAAAATCAGATGCCCGGACAAACGAGGCCAGTTTCCCGGAATTCAGATCCACATATTTCCCGCTGTCTGTCAGATCCCGCATCCGGTAATCCACATACAGCACCACTGCTTCTGCCTCCTCATATGTCTCTATATCCACGTTATACTTTTTCGCCAGCCCGAAAATATCATCCCTGGTGATCTGCTTTTCTTCTGCGGGATAATGCATGGAATAGTCATACGGCGCGTCCTCTCCCCCGGCATAGGCAGAACGGTAATACATGGCTCCCCAAAACGCGGACAAGAGCAGGACAAACACCAGAAGTGTGATCACACACATATTTTTTGTCGTCTGTCTTGCCGTAAAACGCATCAGATTGGCAGACACAATATTCTTATAGTATTTTTCCGGGTTCCTGCCCTTGCCTGTGCGCCCTATCGCACTCAGCATAAAGAGATACAATCCGGCCGCGCTGATACAGTAAGTGACATTCCAGAAAGAGGGCATGACAAACAGAAACCCTCTCATGCAGACTGCAGGCACTGCCATTGCCAGCACAAGCCCTACAAGGATGAGAAAGATGCCGGCCCTGCCCGTCCATGGCTTTATCTCTCTCACCATCTCTGTCTTCCTCTGTTCATTTAATATATCTATAAGATTGACCCGCCGAATAAAACGCAGACCCAGCAGGAAAATGCACAGGACCAGAAAAAGCGCGAATACAATGCCGATAACCAGTCCTCCGGCCCCCACCCGGTATTTCATCCCTGCTTGTGTGAGGATCAGTGCCTCAAATCCCTTCCATATAAGAAAAGAGAGGGGAACCGCCAGCACAAGCCCCCCGAGCGCGTACCGGGCCGTCACTATCCCCACTTCCACGGCAAGGCATTTTCCCAATTTTCTTTTTCTCTCGCCCAAGGCTAAAAGCACTCCGATTTCTCTGCTCTTATGCCGGAAAAACAGATTTGCACCGTAGACCGTAAAAACCGTACACCCCACAAATGTGACTCCCATCATAAGCCATGACAGCTTTCTGGTATCTCCTCCCTCCGGCAGCAGCCCCTGCACGGTGGGGGAAAAATACATAAGTGTAAAGGAAGTCACCAGCAGCACGGAGAGAAACACGCATATTCCCAGCAGGGTATACTGATTCTTATTGTGCCGCCGCAGTTTCCCCATAATTTTATTCATTGTCATCAAAGTCCCCTCCCAATACACGTATCGTATCCAAAAGCTCATCCATAAACGCTTTTCTGTCTCCTCTGTTCTCCCGTATTCCGCTGACCTGTCCGTCCTTCAGGATAATGACCCTGTCGCAGAAGGAAGCCGCGAAGCTGTCGTGGGTCACCATAAATACGGTTGCCTGCATGGTATCCCTTGCTTTGAGAAACGCATCTATCACTGCCCTGCAGGATTTGCTGTCCAGATTTCCCGTTGGCTCATCCGCCAGAATCACCAGCGGGTGGTTCATAAGCGCCCTTGCCACAGCGGTCCTCTGCTTCTCCCCTCCGGATATCTCAGCCGGATACTTCTGCATGATCTTATCAATCCCGAATACCCGGCAGATATTCTCCGCCTTTGACTCCATCTGGGCAGCCGGGCGCTCATCAATGATCTGGGGAAGACAGATATTTTCAAAGACAGTGAGGCCGTCCAGCAGCATAAAATCCTGGAAGACAAACCCCATCTTCCTGTTTCTCACCTTAGCCAGTTCATCCTCCTTCAGTCTGGATATATCCTCCCCTCCCAGAAGAACTGCCCCCTCATCATAAGGAATGAACCTGGAAATGCAGTTTAAAAGGGTGGTCTTTCCGCTGCCGGAAGGCCCCATAACAGCCACAAATTCCCCCTTCTCCACCTCTATGGATATATCCTTCAGAACCGGGTATACCTGGTTACCAATCCTGTAGCTCTTTGACAAATGTTCCACCTGCAGCATAATATTCTCCTTTCACTGATAAAAAACCTGCTGTCTGTCTACACTTTAAATGGTAATACAGAAAGGAAAAACCCGCATTCGGCCCATTGTAAAGTTTGACACTGATTTTGTAAAGTTCCGGGAAAGAATCGACAACCGCCCGGACTTCCTGTAAAATGCAGATAACAGGATTATAAAGGAGTGACTTGCTATGGTAAAAATAGGAATCTGTGATGATGAACCGGAGATGAGAAAACCTCTCCGCCAAATACTGGAACAGGTCTTACAGCTTCAGGGCGTGGAATATCTGATCTCTGAATCGGAATCCGGTGAGGAACTCACTGCCGGAATCTCCTGTCTTGATATTGATATTCTCTTTCTGGATATTGAAATGAGGAGCCTGGACGGCATAGAGACAGCCAAACTGCTGCGCAGAAAGGGGATGAAAGGCATTATCATATTCGTAACCGCTTACCCGGATTTTGTCTTCCAGGGCTATGAAGTCCATGCCTTTCATTACATTCTGAAACCTTACCGGAAAGAAAAAATAGAAGAGGTTCTCAGACAGGCCCTGCATGAGCTGGATCTGTCAAAGGAACAGTATTTCGTAATAGAACAGAAAGCAAGAGTCATCCGCATCCCTCTCAGTCAGACCATTGCTTTTCAGAGCGACCGCAGGAAGGTGGAGGCCCTTTTGGAGGAAGACTTTGTTGCCTTTTACGGCAGGATAGATGAAGTATACCGGGAACTTCCCTCCTGCTTTATACGGATCCATAACCGGTATATCGTAAATCTGAATTATGTGACTACGCTGGAGAGGGACCGGTGCATACTGGGCAGCCGTTCCTTTCCGGTCAGCAGGGCCTTCCGGCAGGAACTGGAAACGGCCTTTGCCAGGGCAATGCTGAAATAAAACAGGGAGGGAAAAAGTATGGACAGTCAAATCATCATGGAAAGCGCAGGGCGGCTCATAAGCATGGGGCTGTATGTGGTCACGTCGTTTTTCTTCTGCCGTATGCTCTGTTGTATCCTCCCTCAAAAAGAGGGACGTTTCTATGATATTCTCATTTTTATATCCGGCATTTTCATTCCCGGCATGGTCATTGACCCTGAGGACATGTTCAATGTCACACTGGATCTGGTCTGGCTGCTGCTTCTGACGCTTTTTTGCTTTAAAGGCTCTGTAGTCTCCAAGTTCTCTGTGACGGCTGTCATCTATCCTCTGATCATTGCCCTGAACTTCCTGGTATCCGACATTTCCCTGAGCATCTGGCTTGCCAGCGGGAAGAGTTTGCCGGTAGATCTGGCAGTCACTATCCTGGACGGCTGTATTCATATTCTCTTCTGGTATCTGATCTACAGAACCTTTGTCAGCAGAGTCCGGCAGGCCAGCCGACTGTACAGCCGCAATACCTGGATTCTTCTGGGAATCATCTGCCTTGCCTCCCTTGTGAGCATCACAGGGTATATTTATTATCCCCCGGAGGAGACCTATAAAATATGGCCCTGCGCCATTGCCTGCATGGCAACCAATATAGGCAGCCTCTATCTGGCAGGGTATTTTGTGAATACCATTCAGCAGGAAATGGAGCAGGACAACTTGAAACTTCAGCGTGTTTATTATGAAGAACTGGAGAGAAACCAGACAGAAATACGCAGATTCCGCCATGATATGAACCACCACCTGCTGGTCATCCGGGATTTGTTTGACCGGGAAGACAGGGAGGCCGCCCATGCCTATTTTCGGGAACTGGAATCCCAGATAACGCCCAAAAACCGGTGCTTCTGTAAAAACAGCGTTCTGAATGCCGTACTGAACGCAAAATACAGCCAGGCTGAAGACAGCGGCATTGACTGCTTTTTCCACATTGATCTGCCGGAAGTCACAGCCATTGACCAGGTCAGCCTGTGTTCCATATTCGCCAACACACTGGACAACGCCATTGAGGCCTCACGGAAAATACCTGAACCGGAAAAGCGCAGCATTTCCGTCAAGGCCAGAATAGCGGACAACGGATTCTTCAGCTATGAGATCAAAAATGAAAAGAGAAATAAAGTCCTCATGGATAAAGGAAACTATATCTCGGATAAGAAAAACAAATCCGAACACGGCCTGGGTCTCTCCAATGTACAGAGGACTGTGGAAAAATACAATGGAACACTGCACATTTCCTATGATGATACCTCTTTTACCGTGGTCATACTCATCGGAAACGCTCTGTAGCTAATCCACATCCGCCCGCAGCCTCTCAATCACGCTTTCCTTCTGTGTCATCTGATAAATAAGAGGCGGAACCATAACACATACCGCGATGATGACCGCAAATAAAATCAGGTTATAGAGGACAGGCAGAGAGTACCCCATATTGTACACCTTTACACTCTGGAAGACTATATAACTAAGGGGCAGTCCCACGGCCATAGAGAGCAGGATAGACAGTATTCCGTAACCAAGTCCCTCCTGGACCAATACCTTCCTTATCTGCCCCGGCGTCATGCCCAGGCTCTCCAGAGTGGCAAACTCCTTTGCCCGGTTCTGGACACCGGCTGCCATCATGTTGATATAATTCAGAATGGCGAGCACTGCCAGGATTATGCCCAGTCCGCCGCCCAGGACTTTCACCTGCTGCTCCGATGACTTCATCTCCTGGTACCGGGTCAATTTTGAATCAAAAGAAATTTGTTTTTCATCCCGGAAGACACTTTTTACTGCTTTCTCCGTCTCTTTGTCATACGGCTTCTCATACTCTATCCGTACCACTTCAGTTAAAATATTATCCCCCATAAGTTCCTTCGCCAAAGTATTGCTGACCAGCAGATTCGGGCAATAGCCTCCGGAATATTCAGACGGGTCATCTATTACATTTCCTCCGTCCATACTGCTTTCTCCAGTTGCTGCAACAGTTATCTCATGCTCTTTCTCCGGCTCCTGACCATCCGGAAGGAAAAAACGAAATTTTTTTCCTACTGCCTCCTCTGCAGATGCCCAGAATGGCACTGCGATGGCAGTCTCTCCCTTTTCAAAGGCTTCCTCGTCTAAATTCCCTCCCAGAGTATCATTTATCTTCCGGAATTCCTCGGGACTGATTCCCACGAAACGCCCGTCGAATATGCAGTTTAACGCACGCGGATCTTTTTTGTATTCCTCTATATCTTTTTCATAGTCCCCCGGTGAGTATCTGCTCTGATATAGTCTTTTATAATACGGACCTAATAACTCCTCCTGATATGGGACAATCATCTGTGCCGTAGTCACCGGCCTTATCTCCTTCACGCCCTCTATGGCGCGGATCTCATCCAGTCTCTCTTCCGTAATAAGAGGCAGTTTTTCTTCCAGGGTTGTCTGATTATTAACCGTAATATCACACGAACGGATCTGATTCAGGATATTTTTCGCGTCATTTCCCCTGATCACTGCATTGACACAGAGAAATACAGTCAGAACTACGAAAAAAGAGCCCAGGATCACAGCGGCCTGCTTCCTGTCCCGGAACATATTCCTGCGGGCCATGTCCTTCAGACCTCTCTCCCGCTCCTTCTGCTTCTCCCTGCCTTTTGTAAGCCCCGTGTAGCTGACAGCTTCAATGGGGGAACACTCCCCTGTGATAACAGCCGGTTTTCGGCAGCCGGCAATGACTGTAGCTGACGAAAACAGGGCGGCTCCCACGTAAATAAGAGGATGTACCGTGACAATCTTCATTCCTGACATTTCAGGGTCTATCAATCTGAGCGCCGTAGGGATGAGTCCGGCCGAAACCGCTGCTCCAAGCGCCATCCCCACCGGTATGCCCATACAGGAATTCCAAAGCGCCTGAAGATAGACCAGACGTTTTAACTGCACAGAGGTCATGCCCAGAGTCTTAAGCTGCCCGTAATACCGAATGTCCTTTGAGACAGAGATATAAAGCGTATTATAGACAAAGAGATAGCCGCTTATAAGAATCATCACAAGCAGTCCCCCAACGCCCACTGCCATCCTGATAAAATTCTGCATAATATGGTCATCTGCTATGAGCATCTGCCTGTCCTGCAAATCCAGGGGTTTCTGTATGTTCATAATATCTTTCGCGGAATAAAGAGATTTCTTTAAGGTGATCTTCAGCGCTCCCTGGGTAAAATCTGTCTGCTTCACACCTGTCGTCTCATAAAACGACTGTGACACATAGCCATACTGCTTTCCGGAATAGTCCCTGTAATATCCGCTTAAAATAAACGTTTTGCTGATATTTTGCTGTGCAGACACCGAATCTTCCAGCTCCTGTCTCTCGGGGTCCTCGGCTAAAGAATAGTAGGTGAGGGGTAATTCCATTCCGATCTCCGGCTCCTTGATTCCCATGTCCTCCAGAGCCGCAGTGGAAAGTACCAGTTCCTCCTCTTTTTTCGGATAACTCCCTTTAAAAAACTCGTATGCCGGAATGCACTGCTTTTCCCAGCAGGTGTCGTCCACCCAGTAAAGCCTTGTTTTATCAAGGGATACATCCCGGTATGTCTCAGCAATGGCACATTTGACAGCGACTCCCGCATACTTTACGGATTCCATATCCCTTACCAGCTCCACCTGGTCTGCGCGGGGTTCCGTCAGTTCCATGTCAAAATCCATTCCGTTCATGCGGATAGCGCGCTGGGATACGGCATCCCAGTAACTGATACCGATTCCCAGCACTGCCGTTATCAGAAATGTAGTGAGGATAACCGCAAAAACAGTGAGCGCATTCCGTTTCTTATTTGCCCTGTAAGTCCTCATTGCCACAGAGGCGATGATTTTCCTATTGTTCACCTTCATCATACAGCATCACCTCCGCAGATTCTTCCATCCTCCAGACGTATGATCCTGCCTGCCATCTGGGCGATTTCCTCGTTGTGGGTGATCATGACCACCGTCTGGCCCAACTGCTCGCCGGATACCTTAATGAGTCCCAGGACGTCCTGGCTGGTGCTGCTGTCCAGGTTGCCGGTTGGTTCGTCAGCCAGGATAATGGCCGGCTTTGCTGCCAGCGCCCTGGCAAGGGCTACCCTCTGCTGCTGCCCGCCGGAGAGCTGATTCGGCATGGCAAACTTTTTCTCTCCCAGACCCAGCATCTCCAGAATATTCTCCACAAATTTCCTGTCGGGCTTGATGCCGTCAAGCTGGATGGGAAGTATGATATTCTCGTATACATTCATAAGCGGGAGCAGATTGTAGTTCTGAAATACAAACCCGATCTTCCTGCGCCTGAATATGGTCAGCTCATCCTTTGTCATACCGGATATGTCCCTGCCGTCCACGATCACCGTTCCGGATGTGGGCACATCCAGACCGCCCAGCATGTGGAGTAAAGTAGATTTTCCGCTCCCGGATCTGCCTACAATGGCTATAAATTCACCTTTTTCCACAGTAAGGCTGATTCCGTCCAATGCCCTGACCGTTGCATCTCCCAACTGATAATATTTCCTCAGATTTTCCGTAACCAGTATTTCCATATGAAAAGTCCTCCTCGTTCTTGGTTCTCCTACAATATAACAGAGAAAGCTTTCCACATCCTTTCTCAAATATGACAAGATTGTAATATTCTCAATTCCTTCTCAGATAAACAGAAAATTCCGCTCCGCTGCCCGGTTCTGATTTTACCTTGATGTAACCTCCCTGCTTTTTTATGATTTCCCGCACAAGATACAGACCGATTCCAAGGCCTTTTTCCCCGGATACTTCCGGGGATCGGTAGAACCTCTGGAAAATCAGTCCCTGTTCTTCCTCACGGATGCCGATTCCCTCATCCTTCACACGAACACACAAAAAGGATTCATAGGGAACCGACAGGACACGGATCACAGACTGGGCCGGTGAATACTTCACCGCATTGTCCAGAAGGTTGACCAGTGCCTCCACAGTCCATTTCATATCAAAGAATGCGCTTTCCGGGGAAGACTCCGCCTCTATGACAATCCCCTTTTTCAGTGCCTGCATCTCCACAGCCTGACATGCCCTGGCGATCAGCTCATCCACGGAAGATTTCTCCACATGTACGGCGATCATCTCTGTTTCCAGATAGGAGGAACGCACCAGTTCCTTCATAAAAAAGTCCAGCTTATCGGCCTGTCTGTGAATCTGGGAAGCCATTTTCCCCGCCTGTTCCGGAAGCTCCTGTTCCTCCAGAAGACCTGCATAGAGCATAATATTCGTCAGAGGCGTACGTACCTGATGGGAAATGTCTGAGATCAGTGCCTTTACCAGATTCCGTTCCCTGTCCGCCTGTTCACAGTTCATCCGTGACATCTCCACAAGCTGGTTCAGCCGCTGTATGACAGCAGAATCCATAGATTCATCATAACTGCACTCCTGGATGGTTCCGCCGATTGCCCGGTCAAGCTGCTCCAACACTGTGTCCATCTGCCTTCTGATACGCCTCCGGTACCGGAAAGTATAACCGGCAGCCCCCGCAAATGCAGCGCAGGCAAGGACGACGGCAGATATCAGCGCCCCGCTCATAAGGAGTTCTCCCACTGATATCCTTTTCCATATACGGTCTTGATATGCTCCGGTTTGGAGGGATTATCCTCCAGCTTATCCCTGAGGCGGCGGATCCCGACAGAAAGAGCATTGTCCTCCACATACTCCGTGCCGTCCGGCCACACCCACTCCATCAGACGTTCCCGGGTCAGAATCTGTCCCGGATGAAAGACCAGCAGATATAAAATGCGCTGTTCTGTCCTGCTCAAATCTACGGGTATCCCGTTCTTTAAAAACTCCATGGTTGCAAACTGAAAACGGAATGGTCCCTGTGCATAATCCGTCTCCTGTTCCGGGGCCGTCCTCCGAAGAAGCGCCCGTATCCTTGCCCGCAGGACCATGGTTGAAAATGGTTTTGTGATATAGTCATCCGCGCCGCATTCCAGCCCCCGCACAATATCCAGCTCCATATCCCTGGCAGTGAGGAGGATAATGGATACCTTGCTGCTCTTCCTTATCTTCCGGCACAGTTCAAAGCCGCTGCCGTCCGGCAGGTTCACATCCAGTATGAGCAGATCAAATGTCTGCTGACGGAACTTTTCCTCTGCCTCTTTTATGGTACTGCAGATCGTAAAGGAAAAGTCATCACTCATGAGTGCCATCTCCATCCCCGCTGCCAGATCTGCGTCGTCTTCCAGTATGAGAATATATTTCAAGTTTTTTCTCTCCTTTCTTATGGCAGAATGTCTGCTGTCTCAGCCGCCAAAAAGGTACACGAAAGAATCGCATACCTTTATAACGTCAATATAAATTTTAAATACTTTCCTTCTTTTGCAGCCGTCAGCGTACCTCCCATTTTCTCTGTCAGACATTTGGCGATGGTGAGTCCCAGCCCTGTGCTTCCCTGGTTTCTGGAACTGTCCGCAGTGTAAAAACGCTCAAACAGCCTTCCCGCTGTCTCCTCTGACATTCCCTCCGCATCGTTCGTAAAAGATATGACTGCCCTGCCGCCCTCTCTATCCAGGCGGACGGACAGCTCTCTTCCGGCATATCTGCATACATTCTGCAGAAGATTCTGGAACACGCGCTCTAACCCGTCCTTGTCTGCCCGGACATTCACCGGCCCCTCCATAATATTTATGTCAACCAGAAGATTCCTGGCAGTCAATTCCGGATAGTAATCCACAATGGTCTCTCTGAGAAGACGTGCAATATCCACATGTTCCACCCTGGGGGTGTAGTCTTCCCCGGAGAACCTGGATAACTCATAGAACTGGCCCACAAGCTGCTGCAGAAAGCGGGCTTTTCGTTTTACCACCTCCAGTGCCTCCCGGTCCTCCGGGTCCAGAGCTGTTTTGTCCATAATATCCAGATATCCGATCATGGAGGTAAGAGGCGTGCGCAGGTCATGGCTGATATTTTCAATCTGTCTCTGGAATTCCTGCTCTCTTTTGGCATATTCCAGGTGCTGCTCCCGTATCTTCCTGAGCGCCTCATTGATGGTTACAAGAAGCTCCTCCATCTCTCGGTCAGGCGCAGGCAGTTTCAGCACCCGGTTGGCCTCCAGTTCGCCGCTGATTTCCTTCAGCGCACGATTGGTCCGTCTGACTGCTCCTGCCATGGTTCTGCATCGCAGGAAAAAATACAGAGAAGTCAGGCTCAGCAGACCCAACACGAAATACAGCAAACTTTCCACACCCCTTTCCTTCACACGGTTCGGACAAACTCTATCCGATTTCCTTTTTCCTGCTTACTAAAATACCCGCTGCGCCAAAGATAAGAATCCCGGCAGCCCCTGCTATGATGCATTTTGCCAGTCCGGAGGGAGTATCCCACAGACAGTGGTACCCCGACATATTGGCACTCACCTCAAAGCGGAAGATGTTCCAGGGCATCCATCCGGCGATCTTACGCAGAATTTCCACCTTAAACCCCGCATAATAACAGATGACAGGAATCACATTCATAACCGCAAACCAGACGATCGCTGCCACCACATCCTTCTCAAAAAGGGTGAGTAAAGCCACCCCCAGAATCACAGCCGCAAAGGCACTGGGCATTGCCGCTCCGATTCCCCCTGCCATCTTTCCCAAAGGCTCGGCCGCGGGACCACCCAGCAGCAGATAGGCACTTCCCACGTAAAAGACCAGGATAACTGCCATACAGCAGAGAGCTGTGGCGATACTGACAACACATTTTCCGATAAAAATATGTATCCTTGGAATCCCATAAGCCACCACGTTCTTCAAAGTACCGTTTTTTCTCTCATCACCAAACAGCAGCGCCGCTACGACAAAACCCGATATAAACAGAATCTGCAGATTAGCGATCAGATTATTCAGTGAAAAGCTCATAAGGCCGTATGGAAAATTTGTAATATTCTGATTGCTTATATACAGCACCAGATTCATCAGCACCAGCAGCCCTGATGCGATTCCTGCTGCCACGTACATTCCCCTGCTGTGTGTAATGCGGTATCCCTCACCTTTTATATAATTAAGCATATTTCCGCCCTCCGTTCTTCAAATCCATATAATACTCCTCCAGCGTCACCTGTCTTCTCTCCAGCCTTGAGATATCCATCCGGTTCTCGCTGGCAAGGCGGCTGTACGCGCCGATATCCATCATGGGATTGACAATATGAATGGTCTTGTCCGGAAGGACCTTGTAGCTTTCCGTGTGAAATTTCTTTTCCAAAACAGCAGTATACCGCTCCGGTTCTGACACATTGATCTCAATGTAGTCCGAACACTTTTCTTTTATCTCCTCCGCGGTGATCTGCTCAGCCAGTTTTCCGTCCGTAAGGAACCCATAGACTGTGGCAAGCTGCTCCAGCTCTGTGAGTATGTGGCTGGACAGGATAATGGTAATATTCTTCTCCCGGCTGAGCCGCTGCAGCAGATTCCTGATCTCTATGATCCCGCTTGGGTCCAGGCCGTTGATCGGTTCATCCAGGATCAGCAGCTCCGGTTCACCGATCAGGGCAATGGCAAGGCCAAGCCGCTGCTTCATGCCCAGGGATAAATCCCTGCACCGCTTCTTTTTCCGGTCTGCAAGCCCCACCAGCTCCAGGACTTCATCCACTGCCCTTTTGCCCGGAACCCCTTTTAATATCCGGTAATACTCCAGATTCTTCTCCACGGAAATCTGGGGATAGAATCCCGGCGCCTCTATGACAGCTCCGGTCCTTCTCCTCTGTTCCTCCATATCCTTCCGGCTGTGGCAGCCGAATAAGGTAAGCTCCCCTTCATCCGCATAAATATGGCCTGACAACAGTTTCAGAAATGTAGTTTTTCCTGCCCCGTTGTCCCCTACCAATCCGTAAACGGCTCCTCTTTTTACAGTTATGTCAACCTTATCCAGTGCAGTAAAACTGCCGTACCGCTTGGTGACTTTTCTCGCTTCCGCTGCATATGCTGTCATATCTTTTTCATCCTTTCCTGAACTTATCTCTTCATGTGGCTATATTATAATCGGCCGCTTTTTAATAAGTCTTCAAGAAACTTTAAAGAAATCGTAAAGACGGATTCACGCCATTTTAAATCCGATGCCCCAGACTGTACGGATATACTCCGCCTCCGGGTCTATGGCTGCTATCTTTTTCCTGATATTACTCACATGGACATTGACGGTGTTATCCTCCCCGTAATACCCGTTTTTCCATACCTGTTCATAGAGGCTTTCCCTGGAAAATACCTTCCGGGGCTGCTGTATCAGAATGCACAGAATCTCATATTCGTATCTGGTCAGGGAAATCTCCCTCTGCTTTACCGTGACGGTTCTGGATGCCTGATCCAGTATCAGGTCTTTATACGTGTATCGTTCAGATTCCGTTCCGGCACCCAGACTGCCGCAACGCCGGAAAGCAGCCATGACGCGTACCAGCACCTCCTCCGGCTCAAAGGGCTTTGTGATATAATCATCTGCCCCAAGCGTGATGGTCTCCACCTTGTTCTTAAGGGCAGTCCTGGCAGACAGGACAAGGATTGGAATCTGCAGTCCCATCTCCGTACGCGCCATTTTGATAATCTCCTCCCCGCTGATTCCAGGAAGCATCAGGTCCAGCATGATCATGTCCGGCGTTTCCCTCTCAAGCCTCAGCTGTGCCTCTGTTCCCGAATACGCAGCCGTTGTCTCATATCCCGCCTTCGCAAGAATCCGGCACAGCAGCCTGTTTATATCCGTGTCATCCTCTATCACTAGTATTCTCTGCATAAAAATCTCCTGGTACTTTATACTTTATCAAGGATTATAACAGATTCCTCAGTAAACATCAAAGAAACTTCCCTCAGGTTTGCAGCCTATTCCCTATTCCTCCACTTCTATTTCCAGGCCCTCCATGTGGTGTTTTCCCATCTTGTGACGAGCCTTTCTGACCTCCACAGTGTCAAATATAATGGAGAAATCATAGTCCTCAGGATAGAGTTCCGCAGCCGCCACCTTCAGCCTAAGCCGTTTATGGCTGATGAGCATCTTTTCATTTCTGAGCTGTACCAGGACATTTCCGTTCTTATCTGCCGGTTTCACCACAATTCCGATCTTTTCATCCGGCAGTATGGTCACACTGTCGCCTCTGGTAAATTTACGCACAGCGTCCATGCTGTCCCTGACCACGGCTGCTTTTTCAATACGCGGCGCGTGAAGCTTTTCCAGCCTGCTGCTGCCGCCGTGCAGGTGCATATTTTGAATCAGAGCCTCACTTCTCTCCCCATATGCCTCCCTGGCTGCAGCAGCCAGCATTTTGTCCGGAAATCCCAGTCTCTTTGCAATATACAGGGCACAGCTCTCCCCCGCCTCACCGACTTTCAGCCGATATAAAGGCTTCAGGCTGTCTCTGTCAAACTCCATTCTGGCATTCTGCACGTCCCCGTACCTGTCCGCGTATTCTTTCACCTCAGGATAGTGGGTAGTGACCAGAAAGAGGGCACCGCTCCTGCGCAGTTCCTCCAGTATGGAAATGGCGATTCCCATTCCCTCCTGAGGATCTGTTCCGGAACCCAGTTCGTCCATGATCACAAGGCTGTCCGGTCTTACCCGTTTTAAAATGTCCAGCACATTTTTAATGTGGGCTGAGAAGGTTGACAGATTATCCGAAATATTCTGCCCGTCACCGATATCACACAGGATCTGGTTCTGCATACATATATCGGCTTCCCTGCAGGGAACGTGCAGGCCCGAGCAGGCCATTGCACTCATCAGCGCCACTGTCTTGATAGCCACCGTCTTACCTCCGGTATTCGGTCCCGTAATGATCACGCCGCGGATTCCCCTGCCGATCTGAAAGTCCAGCGGTACACAGCTCTCCTTCTCCAGCATGGGATGTCTGGCGCCTTTCAGCTCCATATACTGTTCCAGGTTGATCTTCGGTTCCACGGCATCCATTTCCAGGCTCAGTTTTCCCTTGGCAAACATGAAGTCCAGCTTTTGGATGACCCGGATGTCCTCCATCAGCTCTGCTTCCCTCTCAGCAGTCATATTGGTGAGAGTGTACAGGATTTTCCGTTCCTCCGCGTCCTCCTCGATCCTGTATATTTCCAGCTCCTCCCGAAGGTTTGCCACTGCCTCCGGTTCTATGAACAGTGTGGCGCCTGTGGAAGACTGCTCCACAACGCTGCCCGGAACCATGGACCTGCACTCTTTCTTCACAGGGATACAGAATCTTCCGTTTCTGGTGACTACAAAGGAGTCGTTCAGATACTGTCTGTTGGTTTTCAGTGCCCTCTCTGCCCTCTCACTTACTTTTTCCTCCAGGATCTGAATCTGTTTTTTGATATCTTTTAAATAGGCGGAGGCATAGTCATCCACTCTTCCGCCTCTGATACAGCGCTCTATCTCTTCCTGCAGTTCCTCAGGAAAGGCCAGGTTTTGGTTATAATAGGCAAGGCTGATCCGTCCCTCCTCACCTCTTAGCAGATAGGATTTCAGCCGCCGCACGGCACTCAGGAACATGCCGGTCTCCTCAAGCTGTTCCGGCAGGAGCATATCACCTCTGACCGCCTTCTGCAGATATTCCTCCACATGCTCCATGGCCGGTATGGGCGGAGTTCCCGCCAGCTCTATCATAGCTCTCGCCTGGGTGGTATCCCGCTGCTGCTTTCTCAATTCCGTCTCTGACAGGATGGGAACCATTTCCATGATTCTGTTTCCCGCATTCTCTGTGGCGGCGCATTCTTTTAATTTTTCTAATATATGATAATATCCGATTGTTTCCAATGATTTTCTGCTCATGTTTTTTCCTCTCTAAAAAAGACGTAACCGTTCCGACAAGCTGAACACAGACCCGTCTGAACTATTACAAAAAGACCACAGATACATCGCCCCGAACGGGTATACGACTTCTGTGGTCTTCCATGAGAAAAATCCATACAGCAGCGCAAAAACAAGCCGCCTTCAAAGCAGCCAAGCACTGTATTCTCTCCATCATTCCAATATATTTGAAGTGTATGATAAGGGTTCGTAAGCGAATGTATCAGCCATCAGGGTACACTGATACAAGGATAGGGTATCAGAAAAAATGATATACTATCCCTACAGATTATTCGATTATTCTGTAATCTCCACTACGGAAACCCTCAGCACAAAGACACCTCATTTCTAAATTGATATTTATTTACTGTAACTGTTCAGCGGCCTTACAGTTACGGGCAGACCTGCTGAATCGTTACGGTTCTTCCTGCATTATAACCGCCGGACGCGGCTTTGTCAAACCTGAAATCTGTTATATTCACGATAACAGTCCCTGCAGAGAATCTCATCCCCCTGCAGATGCATCATATTTTCCGATGCAGTCTCCCCGCAGCGGGAACAGCAGATGGATTTGAAGATCCTTGCATTTTCCGGCAGTGCGATCTTTGTCTCCTTTACATCAAACATTTCCTCGAAACTGCACGCCTGATAATACCGGAAGGATTCCCCTTTGCTCAGGCCTTCCGGGCGTGGTTTCAGAACCAGGCGTACGGATTTGCCGGTATCTCTGTTATAGAAGGAAAATGCCTGCTTTCCGCACATATGAAAGAGCAGATTCCCCTTTCCCACACTGCATCCCAGTATTACCTGAATGGCATCCACGCCGCAGGCGTCATTTTCTGAAATACACACAAGCTGTTCATCCCGGGAGACACAGCAGTCTTTCCCCATCTTAATGTCCAAAAGTTCCATGGCGTAAAGAGCTGCCTTATAGCCAATGGTAAGGCCGCCGCACTCATGACCATGAAATTCCACACATTTTTTCCAGATTTTATCGTTCATTTTTCTCCCTTTCTATGAAATATCCTACCGAAGCGTATTCTGACTCTTATCTGCCGAAATACTCCCTCTGCTATCTCCTGCCTCTCTCTTTTCCCGGCCCTGCTGTTTCCACCTGAAGAATTCTCCGCCTTGGACCTGTATCCTCCACCTTTACCCTCTGGGTGATCAAAAATCCCACAGCGGCAAACACAACGCAAAGCCCCAGCGTGGGTCTCAGTCCGATCCTGTCCATGAGAAACCCGCCCGCCAGATTCCCCACACAGCTTCCCACTCCGACTGTCACCATACCAAAGATGGTCTGTCCCACGATCCTGTCCTTCTCCTTCAATTCCTGGTTGATGAAGAACACGGAGACCGGCGTAAAGATACCAAAGGACAGTGACTGCAGCGCAAATCCCAGAAATGCCACCGCCAGATTCGGCGCCAGAAAGATCACCAGCGGGCGAAGAACAAAGAACACGCTGCTCAGCTTCAGCAGTTTCTTACAGGATACCTTACGGATGAGATAATTGCACAAAAACATGGCGGGCATCTCACTGGCTGCACAGAAGAACGCTGCGATCCCGAAAGTACCGTCCGTTCCCCCAAGCTCACGCACGATATTGATCATATAGGTACCGAGGATGGAGCTTGTCATATAGCAGATTCCGAACCCGGCTACAAACAGCAGCAGAGGCCTGTTTCCCCTGAGGATCTCCATCACACTGCTGGACAGCTCCTGTTCTTCCCTGACCACGGAAGATTTGGGGTCCTGCATGGAGAGCACCACCACAAAAAGCAGAAATTCCATACCTGCAAAGGCAAAGGTGAGAATCCCCGGATAAAAATGTTCCACAAGCTGCCCCAGGATCACGGCGCTGACAGCATAGCTGACTGAGCCAAGCCCTCTGGAAATGCAGAAATTCACCTCGTATCCCTGGTTCATGTATTCCATTCCCATTGCCGTGATCAGCGGCGTAATTGAGTTGTACAGGGTGTTCAGCACAAGATACAGCCCTACAATGGCCATTTTCGGCAGGGGTACCGTCCCCAGGACAAGATACCCCGCCGTCACTGCCAGTATGATCAGCAGGATCATTTTCTTTAAGCTCAGCCCCCGGACCTTTTCCACCACTCCGGCCAGAAACGGCTGCATCCATATGCTGATAAACGCCGCACCGCCCACGGACATTCCCACAAGCGTGTTGGACAATCCCTTATACTGCAGAAACACCGCTGCAAATCCCATGATCGCGCAGCTTGATACCCAGTAAAAACACTGAAGCAGTGTATATTGATGACGCACCTGCACACTCTTTATCCGTTTCATCTCATCCTTATCCTTCCGATCATCATGCATCTTTCACCCTTTATATACCAAATGCTGACAATCGTCAATAGAAAAAAGAACTAAAGAAATGGAGAAATTTTTGTTAGTTTACCGAAGGGATTCTACATCAATATCCGCTGATAAAACCGCCTGATTCAACGCTTCACTGTCTGCGCCCTCTTCTGCTGCCTGTACCCACAGATCCATGTCATCGAAAACATAAATTTTAAGTTCCGATATATCCATTCCCCGGACAGCATTCACAGATTTCCCGTAAAATTCCGCCGTGGGTGTCAGTCTCTCCCCGTCCTGATTAAATATGATGGTTTGACACTGCTCGTATGTCCGGCCCATCTGCTCAGCAAATTCTTCATATGTAATGCCGAAATCATCCGAACCTCCTGTCTTTTCCCTCATAACAGATTCGTACTCTTCCCTGGTGATCTCTCTCTCCGTATAGGGCGCGTCTGTATATGTGATCACCTGATACGGCGATACAAATACTTTATTCAGGCTGTATCCGTTTTCCTCTTTGTTTACAGGTATCTCCTTTACTGCCTCCGTGTCCACTTCAAACGGCAGTTCCAGGCTCCACGCACCCTGAATCTTATGGAAAGCTGATATGTCCTCCGCATCTGTTTCATTGATATCATCATATCCGACCATGGAAAGCTGAAGTTCAAGAGTACCTGCCTGCAGGTCCTGTTCCTCCAGATCCAGCTTCAGCATGCCCACGAAGGTATTGTCATCCACAATATTTCCTTCCAGGTTATTGTTCATCAGCCTGATTTCTTCCGCACTGTCAGAGAGCTTCCAGTCTCCCTCCAGATACAGGATATTTCCGGGGATGTTGTTCAGTCCTCCCTGCTCCACATCCACCTCTGCCGTCACAAATACGGAAAGCCCGTCACAGTAAATCTCCGATGCGGTGATTGTCACACCTGCATCCTGAACCGTATAACCGGAATCAGCGGGAATTGTGCCGTCAGCCTCCTCCCTGGACAGGACTTCGGCCTTATCACTGTAATCTCCCGAAAACGTGGACTGATGCTGAACCTGTTTAAAAATTTCACCGAGGATCGGTATTCTGGCCGCAAATGCAGGATTTGCAAAACAGACTGTTGTCACGGTAACGGCCGCCGCTGCTGCTGCCGCTGTATATTTTATCCAATTTCTTTTGCCGGGTTCCCGTTTTCCCTCTTTCTCGGGAAGGTTTGCAAGTGTCGCTGTATATCTCTTCCATACCTCTTCCGGAACCTTTGTGTCTTCCCTGAGACCTTCGATCATATTATCAAAATTTTTCATATCAGATACCCCTTTCCAATCCGCAGTGTACTGCTTTTTTCTGAACATCCGGCATACTACGGGGTGGCTCCCCGCTCATGTTGTACTGCTGTTCCAGCTTTTCCCTGGCTTTCGCCAGTCTGCCTCTCACTGTGCTCTGGTTTATCTGGAGGATTTCCGCGATCTCCCTCGTCTTGAATCCCTGCACATAGTATAAAATGACTACAATCCGGTATTTCTCATCAAGACTGTTCAGGAAATCCCTCCACTCCACATTTGCATAGCTTTCATCCTGCGCCCACGCCTCCGGCAGGGATTCCTCTGAGACCAGTCTCTTCCTCTGCCGGTAAATGGAATTGCAGTGATTGATCAGAATTCGTGTCAGCCAGGTTGCAAAATACTCATCCTTTTTCAGAGTATCTATCTTCTCCCAGCATGTAAGGGCTGTCTCCTGCATGGCATCTGCCACATCCTCGTCATTTTTCAAAATGGCTTTGGCCGCCTTATATAAAGCAGGCCCCTGCTGCTCCATAAGTTTCTGGAACGCGGCTTTGTCGTGCTTCTTGGCCCTTTTGATCAGTAATATGTTCATACTCATCCCCCTTTGTGGAGTCCGGAGCTCCTGTTCGCTTTGTACACTTATTAGATGGGCGAGGCGGGGATTTTGTCCACCCGGGTATCTGATTTTTGAAACAGGCAATCATGCCTGCAAATTTTCACTGATATCTCTTATATAATATCACGTATCAAAATGTGTTCCCTTTTACGAAATTTCCAGCTTTCCCTGTCCTGCGAATGCTCAATTAAAAATTCTATGGCATCTCTGTAATTTTCCTCTGCGCTCTTCTCAATCAGCAAAAGTCCTTTTTCCCTGTCCTGCTCAAATTGATATTTTCCATAGTAACAATACAATCCATAATCATAATCAGCCATATAAAGCCCCGCTTTCTGCGCCTGCTCCAAATAACCCGCTGCCTCCTTCAGATCCATCCGGTTTCCGGCATCTCTGAACAAAAGTCGTGACAGATAACAGGCTGATACCGGATCCCCCTTTTGAGCCGCCTCCTCCAGATAATCATATGCCTCCTCGGTTCTGTTTTTTATACTGCAGATACAGCCTGCGAGTCTTGCACAGGGAATACTGCCGCATGCATATCCCTCCATGGCTGACTCCTCCGCTTTTTCATAGTTTTCCTGAAAAAAGAAACCTTTTGCCTTTTGATAACAGGAAAACCCATACTCCTCCTTCTTTACAGCCTGTTCCTGGGTTCTCTTTACTTCCTGCAGTGCTTCTCTATATTCTTCCGCATTTTGAAATCTTTTCTTTGGATCTGCGGATATCATCTTAAGCACCATTTCTTTCCACCCGGCAGTCCCCAAAACAGGAGGCGCCGGCTGTTTTTTCTCCATCAGAGCCTTCAGACCGGAATAGGGATACCGCATCCCATTCAGGACATAGTATAGCACCGCGCCCACAGAATATATATCACAGGTAAAATCCGATTCTCCTCCCAAAGCCACTTCCGGGGCACAGGTGCCAAGGCTCCCAAGCTGTGTTACTACCGTCGCATGGGTCAGCTCCCTTGCGATTCCAAAGTCTCCCAACTTGAATTCGGGTTCTTCCCATCCGGTCACAAAGATATTTTCCGGCTTAATATCCCGGTGGATTACATGGAGTTTTTCCATAGCGCCCAGAACAGCACACATATCAGAAGCCAGCTTCCATAAATCTCTCAAGGATATGTATCCTTTACCTATGATTTCCTCCTTCAGCCAGCAGGGAAACGTTTTAAGATATTCCATTTTCAGTGCCAGATAAGCGCTTTCCTTTCCGGCAAATTCCCGGTAATCATATATTTTGACCACATGAGAATTTTCTGCCAGAAGTTTCATGTACTCAGCTTCCTCCCGCAGATGCTTTTGGTATATCTGATGTTCTTCTAATTTCATGATTTTCAGAGCATAGATGTCCCCGTCTTCTGAAAGCACAAGATAAACCTCGGCAGACTGTCCGCATCCAATCTGTCTGATCATTTTCTCATTTTCTTTCAGCACACCTTCCTGATAAAGCATGGCCCTCATATCTCTCATTGCAATATCCATAAATTCTCCTTAATCATTTCCACCATAACCGCTGCATCTACAGCAGCTGCAGAAACAGCTCCAAATCTTCCTCCGGTTCCCTCAGTTCCAACTCACGGATTCTTCTCTTTACATAATCCGCTACGGATTCTAACTCCCCCTCTTCATAAAACTTTTCTATATCAGGGGCACCGGATTTCTTTTTCTGCACCAGCACATCTTCAATATTCTGGAAACTGCACGCTTCTTCATTCCATACAATATCCGGACAGCACCGATCGATCAGCTCTTCCAGGCCGGCAGTAAGCTTTCTGCCGGCATCACTGAACAGAACAGAATCATTCAGATACAAATCTTCCAGGACAAAAATCACCGCTGATTCTATCCTGTCCTTTGGACACAGGGCTTCCATCCCGGCAAGCTCTAACATGCGGTTAATATCCTCCACCGGCATGGTCAGATGAATGCCCATGGCAATCAGAAGATTTCTTCTGGGGACAATACCTTTTCGCTTTAAGTGTGAAAAAGCATTGTTATATGCATTTTTCAGCTTTTCATCATCCACCAGACTGTTTATATTGCGCTCCTCCAGTTTAAAGTACTCTTCCAGGAACTTATAAAGCTTACGGTTTCTCCCTTCAAATACTTCCATATGTTCTTCCAAAAACTTCTTAAACTCCTGATCTCCCATTACTTCAAGAAGCGCTGCATTGAGCTCAAAGGTTTTCTCTTCCGTCCCATCCAAATGCTTCTGTTCCGGCTCCTTTTCCTCCTGCATTTTCCTGTATTCCTCCATATAAAATTCATACATGGAATAATCCTTTTTATTGTGAATCAGGTAAATAAAGATGGCATCTTCAGGGTTCTTAACATATAGTGCGGGATATTTTGCATTTCTGGTAAGCAGCCGGTTAATCTGCTCCAGCTGAAATCCCCAATACATGCCGATTCCCACAACCTGTTCCCGTTTTGTGGGAATTTTCTGTTTCCACTGTCTGGCAGTATTGCGGGTAACTTTGCAGTAAGCCGCAAGTGCAGCGATCGTACCGTTTTTTTCTTCCATCCAATAAGCAAATACATCTGCCCACACGGTCATCGCATCCTGATGTTCCTCCATCAATTTCAAAAAGTTCTCGTTATCTTCGCAGCGTTCCAGAATATCTCTGAATGCCATAGTCCTAAGTTCTTCCATAAAATCCTCCTTGTATTATACTAGAAATTCCATTTCTATTGAATTTCCAGCAGCACTGCCGTGACATTATCCCCGGCCCCTTTCTTGACTGCCTCTTCCGTCAGCACATCCGCCCCACAATCCTGCTGCAGAAGCCCTAAAATCTCCTCCGGCTCTGTCTTATCCAAAAGACCATCTGATGACAATAAGAGTTTATCACCTGCCTGATATTTATTTCTGCTGTAAAACAAATGGTCCACAGACACTCCGGAGTCATCTCCCAGGTAACCGAGAAGAAGGTTTCTCTCACGGCTTTCTCTGTATTCTTCCCGGGATATTGTCCCTTTTTTTAGTTTTATTCCCGCCATGGACTGCTCCTCACTCAGCATGGTAATTTTACCGTTTCTCACCAGAAATATGGGGCTGTCCCCTATATTAAATGCCTCTATAGTTCCGTCCGGGTTCAGCATCACCAGAGCAATGGTCGTTCCGCCTCTGGCCTGTCTGCACCTGTAATAATCCACGATTTCCTGGTTTAGCCTGCGTATCTCTCCGGCAATATCCATTGGCGTAAAGGGCCTCTTTGCCTCCCGTAAAAGTCCTTCAAAATATTCTACTGCCTTACGGGACGCATCCTGCCCATACTGTTCTCCCCCCATCCCGTCACAGACTATGTAGATCTGCTGTTTTGTTAATTCTGATGTCCCTTTATAGCAGAATTCTCTGCTCTGATCGCTTATTTTCTCTGTATCAATCAGAAAATCATCCTGATTTTCCGACCTGCCTCCCACTCTGGAACTGGCTGATATTTTAACACTGTTAATAGTCTTCATAGTCTCCCCATTCTTTATCACACTTGTCATTGCTTCTTATTGTTCCAAAATAGCTTTTAGCTCTTCTTTCCCCAACTGATTCTTAGCCAGGAGCTGCCTGACAAGAAGGTCGATGGTATTCCGGGACTCTTTGACAATCTCGATGGCCTTTGTAAGCTCCTGTTTCAGCATCTCATTAACTTTCTGCCTTACTTCATCGCCCAGTGTTCCATGCTGCATTTCTTTCTCTGAATACACGGCCAATCCGAATTCCTCATCCATTCCGTAACTGCAGATAATACTCCTGGCAATGCCGGTAGCCTGGCGCAGATCACCTGATGCTCCGGTGGAATTACCGTCTTTTTTCCCGTAATAAACGATTTCTGCCGCTTTTCCTCCCAGTGCCGTGCGAATCATGCCCAGCATCTCCTCATAGGTACGGATAGGCCTTTCACCGGAAGACTTCTGCATATAACCCCCATGTCCGCCTCTGGCTGCAATAGTCAGATAACAGGGCAGTTCCCCGTTCTTCCAGCTCAGAAGTGCATGGCCGGCTTCGTGCCTGGCTACACGTTCCAGATATTCCCTTCCCCAGTCTTTCTTTTCTCCGTGCATCGTGAGTTCAAAAGCTTCATCCAGAATCCTGTCTGTGACAGCCGTTCGCATTTTATGAGCATTTCTTTTTGCCAGCTCCACCACAGATTCCAGATTCGCCAGACTCATTCCCACAGAACGTTCCGCAATCTGTTTTAAAATATCTTCTGATATCGCTGCCTGACATTTCCCTGTCTGCAGTTTCAGATACCGGTATCTGGCAGCCTCGTCCGGCAGTCCTACGCGTATCTTCCTGTCAAATCTGCGGGACAGGGCCTGGTCAATCACACCGATTCCCTCTGCCGAACGGTCTACCTCATAATTTGTGGCTGCCAGTACGAATATGGGGCGCCGGGGATCTGTCTTTATGCCATCCATTTCTGCAAGCAGGGCATTCAGTGTTGCCTCCTCTGCTCTTCCGGACTCTCCACCGGTGCGCTGCCGCCCAATCGTGTCTATTTCATCAATAAAAACTACAGAAGGCGCATATTTTCTGGCTTTTCCAAACAGTTCCCGTATGGCTGCCGGACCGGTACCCGTATACTGTTTAACAAAACTGCTGGCCTCCGCTGCCAGAAAAGTCACTCCTGATTCTCCCGCCATAGCTTTTGCCAAAAGTGTCTTTCCTGTACCCGGAGGACCGTACAGCAATACACCTTTTGGGGCAGTCAGCCCTTCTGCCAAGAATCTTCCGGGTTCCTTCAGATACTGTACAAAAAACTTCAGCTCTTCTTTCGCCGCATCTGCCCCAATCACATCCTCAAAACGGACTTTTGGTCTTTCCGCATCAGTCATCACATGCTTCTCATCTCCGGCTGACAGTACCTGCTCCAGGGCAAAATCCCGAAGCCGGATTTTTATGGTTTTTCCGCCTTCCTCAATAATCGGCGCCGTGTCAAAAGTAAGAATTTTAGCCTGTTCCTTCAGCTGCCTGGCCATTCTCTGCATATATGTGGCTTTCGCTATTCTGCGTATCTGTTCTGCTGCACCATCCCCGCTTTTCTGTCCTCCGCGTATCACCCCGCACACGCCTTCTGCTGCAAGCCTGCGCTCCAGCTCTTTATCTATGACAGCTTTCTGCCCGGCTCCTTCCACTTCTCCTTCCATCAAATAAATGGGAAGTTCCGGTATCTGTCTGTGGAGCATCCGGATCCATCCCCTTATTTCTGCCAAATCGGAAGCACCCAATGGTACATGGTCAAAACAGCATATTGTTTTGGACATATCTGCATCCCGGCCGCTTCTGCAAAGAGGCTTCATCTGCAGCACAGCAAACTGTATATTCTGCGCCTCTACGATACCTGCAGCTTCCTCTTCATCTTTCGCTGTATGGATACGCAGCTCTTTCAGTTCCTTTTCCAGATCCTTTTCCCCTGTGCCCAGAAGCAGCATGTCCGTCTGTCCGGGATTCTTGTAAAGCCGCCGAATCTCTTTCTTATCTTCCGGAATCTCGGTGACAAATTTCACGGTCTGAAGCGCGGAAAGGGACTTCTCTATATTTTCTTTTGTAAACAATTCAAACACTTTGCGCAGCTCATCCCGCAGAAAGTTTCCTGCTTTTGCGGACAGGTTCCTGGCATCCGGCTGACCTCCCTGGGCAAAAAGAAGACTTGTAAAAATGCTCTTTTCTCCCACAACTTTTATCTGATATGTATCTTCAAACTGCTTGGCAGCTTTGACAAAGGATTGTTCGCATATATTTTCCAGGTCTTTTGCCTGCAAATGACGGAACATCAGTACATACCCTGTACTCATTCTGGAACAGACTGCCTGAGGAAAGTAGGGAATACCGGTTGCCGGATCCACATCTGCGCCCAAAGCATCCAGTATTTTCTTTGGTGATAAATCTGCCGCATCCGGAGCATCCTCCGCCTCATATATGGTCCTGCCCGCATTCGTGGTAAAGATAATGATAGTGTCTTTGAAGGAGATCTTATTTCCTTCATATAAATCTGTCAGACTTCCTGCATCCAGAATTTGAAGAAAAAGATGAATAACTCCCCTGGAAGCCTTTTCCACTTCATCAAAGAGCAAAACACACCTGGGATTTTTTTCTACGAATTCGGTCAGAATACCTTTTTTCGCATTGTTGTACGTTTTTGCAAATCCTGCCAAATCGCATTCGGAATCCTTGTGTGAATAACCACTCATATCCAGACGTAAAAATGGCAGTTCCATTTCTTTTGCCGCTTCCTCTGCAAGGAATGTCTTACCGACCCCCGGAGGACCTGCGAATAGGAAAATACCGCTGGGTTTTCTCCGCTCCGGGTTGACAGCCTCTGTTATGCCGGCGTTCCAGATTCCGTCTGCAAAAGCATTTACCGCATGTTCCTGCCCATGTACCCGTGCAAGAAGTGTTTCCCTGAGTCTGCCTACTTTATCCACAAGGTGTTGTATCTGCTCTTTCCTGTGTATTTCCACCTCACTCAGGGGGGTTGTATGGTTTATATATGTTTTCAGCACTCTCACCGAAGTCAGCACTCTCTCCCCACACCGTTCCGCACCTGCAATACACAGGGCCAGAAAAAGCTTGCAGCTCTCCTCTGCCCTTTTGTCATCTGCTGTCTCCTGGTTTCCGTGATGCCTGATATAGCGAATAATATCCTCAGCCGGTACTTCCTTCAATACACTGTTCAAATCAAAAACTTCCTGCAGCATCGCATCATCCGGTGCCAAATGCAGATATCCGGCCATAAGCTCTACAGGCATTCCTGCAGCTTTAATAATTTCCAGAAGGATCCGGTCCTCTCCACTGAACCCGGCATTTTCTCTTTTATGATTTTCCGCCATTTTGATGGCATAAAGAAAAACTTTTGAATATTTCATAATATTCCCCCTTAATTTTATTTCAAAGCCTCCAGAATCTGATTTTTAAATTCTCTGGCTGTTGTATAGGTACTGCTCTCTTTCTCTTCCTCTTTGAGCACTTTATCAATTACCTTTGCCAGTCTGACCGGGATTCCGGGGTTTCTGGTCAGGATAGGCTGAACATCATTTTTATAGATATATTCATAAATATCTTTACAGCCGTTTTGGTCGCGCACATACCTTCCTGTAAGAAGATAATAATATGTAGCTGCTGCTGACCATACATCCACCTCAGGCTTTGCGTCCCGATAGTGATTAAGCTGCTTTCTGGAGCAGAATAAGGCGGAGCCGCAGTACTGTCCTGACAATGTAGGTAATCCCCCTGCAGTCTGTCCTGCAAGTTCAAAGGCTTTGGCAAGACCAAAGTCAGAAAGTTTAACCGTGCCGTCCTCTGCCAGCAGTATATTCTGAGGTTTAATGTCTCTGTGCACCACACCTCTTACCTGCCTTTTACCTCCCTTTGATTCCATGATAATCTGCGCATTATGAGCATAATCCAGGGCATCTAATATCTGGCATATGATTTCCGTTGCAAGACGCAGCCCCAATTTGCCTCCATTGTTTGCACACAGATCCTCCAGGCTGCCCCCTTTGCAGTATTCCATAAGAATGTGAAAATCCCTGCCGCTGAAAAGCAGCTGATGGGTTGTTACAATGTTTGGATGCTTCAGCTGCATCATAACAGATGCTTCCCGCATGAACCAGAAGCGTTTCTGGGGATTCGTCTGCGCAGCGGGATGCATGAGCTTTAATGCCATCTGTTTATGGGTCTTTACATCCTCCACTAACTGTACACTGGCAAACCCTCCATGCCCCAGCGTTTTCAATATTCTGAGACCCACAACTGCATTGGCATACTCCCGTTCTGCCTCTTCCTGTTTTTTAATGGCTTCATTGACTATATCGGAAATCTGCATTTTTCCGTCCGGCTTCTCTTCTTCGATATTCACGATGAACTGTTCCCTGTAACCTGCAGTTCCCATACCTATCACGTCACTGTCCTTAAGCCTGACCTCACGGTAGGAGCCTCTTCTTCCCTCCTCCGCTGACATGCCGTCCTCTCTTTTTCCGATGATCCTGCCGTTTACATAGGTTCCGTTAAGGCTTCCCATATCTCTGACAACGACATATGGAGGGTCAATTTTGAAAAATGTATTAAACCTGGAAATCCTGTCATTACCTGTTACATTTATTTTATTTACAATGGTTCTGTCTTCTTTTGCCGTTCTTCCGATGATTGCTGTATCTACGCAATGAAATGTCCATGTCTGTCCCTTCAGACTTCCTTCTATACATTTGATGGTTACCATATCACTCATGATTCTTCCTCCTCCATATCTGTTTGTTATCTTACTGGTAACTGTTCCGTACTCCCGCCTTTGGCGATGGAATTTTTACTGCTGCTGAATAGTAACTATTATTGTACCATATACAAATTTACTCATATCATTACTTTCAGGCAGATCACGGAAATATTATCTCTTCCTCCGGCAGAATTTGCTGCCTGAATCAAACCTGTACATATTTTTTCCGGCTTCTTTCTGTTTCTGATTATTTTAAGCATCCGGGAGTCCTTCACAAGCCCATGAAGGCCGTCACTGCAGAGTAGAATGGTCTCTCCCGGTTTGGTATCCGTAACAGTTACGTCTGCTGTGGCCGGACTCTGCATCCCCACATATCGTGTAAGCATGGAAGAGAAATGCTCTCTTTTTATCTCTGTTTCAGACATATCTCCATGCTCCCGGGCAGCCTGTGCAAAATTATGGTCTACTGTAACCTGACGCATTTTCGTATCATAGCGGACAATTCTATATCCCCTGCTGTCACCCATGTGAATCCAGATGGCCTTCCCGCCCAGAAGCATGACACCTGTAAAAGTGGCACCGTACTGGATAGCTCCATGGCAATTCCCCTTTTCATAAATTTTATTGCTGACCTCCTCCAATCCCTGTCTGAGTTCTTCTGCTGCCCGGTTCACATCCTGATGTTCTATATAGTTTTTCCGTACCTCTTTTGCCACCACAAGCATTGTCTTAACTGCTAATTCTGCTGTAAGCGTCCCATACAAAACGCCTCCCATTCCATCCGCCACCGCAAAGAATTCTGCCGCCGGGGAACAAAGAATCCTGTCCTGGTTTTCTGTTCTTACTTTTCCTATATCTGTTCTTACAGCCGCCAATACTCCGCATTGTTTTTTCATCTTCATAATTCCTGCCTGTCCTTTCTTATCACTGACTGTTTCTATGGATTCTTCTGATTCAATCTCTTTTTATTTCAGACTTACCGCCTTTTACCTGCGTACCACTTCCCCATACTCGTGTGTGGCCTTCATCGTTTTGGGAAAAATCATCCATGATATTTGCCCTGGATATCCTGCAGGCTACATTTCCAAGATAAAGTGTCATCCTGTCTTCCAAATCTATCTGATATACTTTCTTATTCTTATAATATACACCATTCCTGGAACCGCAGTCTTTTAGAAAAAAACCTTTTTCATCACTGGCAATAACCGCATGCTTTTCTGACACATAGGAACTCCTGATTCTCAGGTCACACATCCTCCCCCTTCCTATATAGAACCCTTTCGTTCCCACATCACCGATTTCCTTTCGCTTTACCACATTTCCCTTCGAATCCAACACTTCTATTTTCCAGAACCCCATAATGTGTGTCTCCATCATTCTGTCTTTTACTTCCTGAAACTCCTCCCCGAGCTCTCCCATCTCCGGCGGAATTTTTCCCAGCCCACCGCATACCCGGGTGATCACAAAAATAATCACTCCCAATATTAAAATAACGGTTATCTGACCTAATAAACTTGACATGCTCCTTACCTCCTGTGTGGATTATTTTTTAACTGTCCTCATTATATCTCTTTTGATTACAGGACTTTATTTATAAATAACCACCTAAAAAAAGAGGCGCCCCCCGGCAGCCTCTTTTCCGTGATTGTTCCTTAATTTTTTTTATTTAACTCCCTGATTTCCTCCATCTTTTCCTTCATTTCCTCTTCGCTCCAAAAGGGAAGCTGCATATAAGAAGCCTCTTTGTGTTTCTCTTCAAATGCTTTGGAGTAATTTGCCTGCTGCTCCACAGGCACTCCCACAAACCAAAGCCCCTTTGTATAAGAGGATTCCATGATCGCTGAGTAATCCAGATCCTCTGTATAACTGATAATTACTCTGTCCTGACTGCTATTCACCTTTTGAAGACTGGTGAGGGGAGTATAGTCAGCTATTGGATTGCCCTGAAGGGCAAGCACTTTATACTCGATGCCTGCAGGAAGTCCGGAAATATCCGTTATCCGGTTCTGATCCAGCAGAAGCCCCTCCACGTCTGTTCCAAGTGCGCTCAAAACCGTAATATCCTGTATCCGATTTCCTCCCAAATCCATATAAGACAGTTCCTTGCTGTCCTTCACCGCTGTGATATCTTCTATCTGATTTCCCCGGACAGACAGTATCTTCAGATTCCATTTCTTCTCAAGCCCTGCAAGGGACGAAAGCTGATTGTTATCTGCCCTTATTTCGGACAGCTTCTGACATTCTGCCAAAGGTTCCAAAGCCGTAATCTGATTATCCGAAATTCTCAGGGTCATAAGCTCAGTAAAGGAATTATCTAAGGCGGAGATATCCGCAATCCGGTTTTTTTCCAGATTCAAATGTTCTAACTTACTGCAGCTTCTGATCGGGCTGATATCCGTAATCCGGTTCCTGTCAAGTTCCAGGTTCACAAGTCTTGTCATTTCCGAAAGGACGGAAACATCCTGAATCTGGTTTTCCCCTAAATCCAGCAGCCGCAATTCCCTGCATCCGTTCAATGGTGACATATCCGAGACCTGATTGCCTCTAAGCCGCACTGAGCTGAGGTCCTGACAGAACGTCAAAGGGGTAATGTCTGTAATTCCGGCCTGGCCTGTTTCTTCTGTCCGGCTTACATTTAATTCTTTTAATTTTCCACATGCCTCCAATGCTGACAGATCATCTATGCCTGAGTTTTCTCCGCTAAACCTGGTAAGATTCGTACAATATCCTATGAAGGACCAGTCACACCCCTGTATAAATGTATTGTCCAGCTCCAGAGTGCGAAGATTTCCCATCCCTTTCAAAAATTCCAGGGTACGAATCCCCTTTGTATCGGACAAAACCAATGTATCCAGGCCGGTAAATCCCGCAAGAGAAGCACCAACCTCCGATAAATCAGCATAATTTATCCTCAATTTTTCAATCTGAGGATAACTGCCGTCCGCAAATATCTGCCCGTTAAGACTCTGAAAATTTTCCCGGTCTCCGATTATCTCCAGATATTTCAGATTCTCCAGCTTCTCCAGGGGTTTCAGCGAAGTAAATCCGATACAGTCTCTGATTCTGATCTGCTCCAGATTCTCCATAGCAGCCATCCCTTGGATTGCCTGATCATCCAGCCTGCAGGATTCAAGATACAGAGATGTCCTTTTCTTGTCTTTTCCCACTTGTTTCAGTATCTCCGGTGTTACTGTCATATCCCGTATAAGAGATGACATATCTGTATACTTATAAGGATTGGCTCTCCACGCAGTGATAATACTGATCAGTATTATAAATAGTATAAGCCCTGCTGTTCCCATTAAAAGAAATTTCTTATTTCTAAATATTCCTGTTTTCTCTCTTTTTTCCTTTCTTTTTACTTCGTATACTTTAGTATCCGCTTCTGAGCTCTCTTCGTTTTTTGCTTCTATGACCTCTGCTTCTGCACTCTTTTCTTTCTCATTCTCCCATCCCTCTCCCCCTACTGTAGCCAGGTCTTCTGAAAATTTCTCCGCTCCTCTTTCCCCGGCAGTTCTTTCCTGTTCCCCCAAAGCAATTTGTATTTTGTCAAGCAGTTCCTCCATGGACTGTATACGGTCCTCCCTGCGGACTGCCATTCCTTTCATCAGCACCTCTTCCAGTGCGGGAGCAATCTCCACGCCAAGGTCAGAAGGCCTGGAAATCCGGTCCTCGTGCAAGCGCTGCAGGCTGTATTGGGGGGTAACCCCGGTTATGCATTTATAGATTGTGGCACACATTGCATATACATCGGTCCATGGTCCCTGATCGTGACCACCTCTGCACTGCTCTTCCGGAGCATAACCCGGTTTATAAATGATACTGAGTGTCCCCTCTGCATTTTCCACATCCCTGGCCGCCCCAAAGTCCAGCAGTTTTATCTCATTTCCTTCCAGCACCATAATATTGTCCGGACTGATATCCCTGTGTATCAACCCTTTTTTGTGAATCTTCTCCAAAACCCGCATTACCGGTTTCATGTAATCAAGAGCCAGAAAAACGGGCAGCCTTCCGTACTTTTCTATATATTTTTCTAAGGTAATACCATCCAGATACTCCATGACAATATAGACTGTCTGATTGGCTTCAAAATAATCCCTTACATTTACAATACCCGGATTACCGGCAAGCCTGGCCATGGTTCTGGCTTCCTCCAAAAATCTCTGTTTCTCTTTTTCCGAAACATAACTCTGCTTTTTATATTCTTTGACTGCTACCGGCATCTTCAGAACCAAATCCTGCGCCAGATATGTAGTCCCAAAACCACCGGAACCGATCACTTTCTGAATCTCATATTTTTCATTCACAACGGTTCCCAATGGCAATCTTCCCAGTATAGCTTCATCCAACACTTTTTCCCCCTCACACTGTCTCAACGTGCAATGTTCTATGGTACATCTAAAACTTTTTTTAATCATACTATATTTTTCACGCCTGTTCCATATATTTCTATTATCTGCTATACAATTTATTATACATATTCATGACTGCCCCTTTTAATTGGATTCCGTATCCGCTCTCCTCCAGTTTACAGGCAGCCACTACATAATCCTCATTGAATGTGACCAGATAGCACTTGTTTTTATCACCGACCACTTCTGCCGTCCCGCTCTTTGCACAAATTCCGTATTCTGTCATTCCGTAATACTGACCTGCTGTTACCTGCATAAGATTTTTTAATGTTTCAGCGTTTTCTTTACGAAGGGGAATCGCCAGTTCTTCTTCCTTTCCCTTATACAGTGTCTTTCCGTCCAGAGTAATCTCGTCAACCAGGTAGGGGCGCAGCATGACGCCTCCGTTTCCAATACTCTGGGCTATCATTGCCAGATGAAGAGGCGTCACCAGAGTTTTTCCCTGACCGTAACCGGTATCTGCGATCAGGGCCTCACTGTAATCCCCCATATCCAGATGTGATTCCAGTGTAGTAAAATCCAGTTCTATATCCTGCCCGATCAGATACTGAGACGCTTTCCTCTCCAAAGTGCTTCCCCCAATCCTGAGAGCCATAGTACCGAAATATACATTTGAGGAATTACCTAAAGCTTCCTGCAATGCAATGGTACCAAAAGCCGCATTTCCACTGTTTTTCACCACATGACCTCCAAGGACAGTATTTCCCTTATCTTCTATGATATCTTTTTCAAGCCCTTGCTCTAAAAGGGCAGCAGCGGTAACCATTTTAAACGTACTCCCCGGTTCTGCTGCATCCTTAAACCCATTTGGGAGGAAAAACCCCTCCGTCTGATTCCACTCCTCCATGTGGTCAGCAATCTGATTCGCATTAAATTCTACTGTTTTTGAGGAAGCTAAAGCAAGTATTCTGCCGGTACGGATATCCAGAACTATCATAGAACCTTCCATCCCTTCAATCAGGCTGTATGCCTTTTCCTGAATCTGATGGTTTAAGGTAAGTGTTATATCTGCTCCCTTTTTATTTTCTCCCTGCATATAAAGATAGCTCTCATATCTTCCCCGCAGCCCATATTTGCCATAAACCGGGTCATTATACCCAAGAAGCCAGGAGTAAGATTCCGGATAAAACAAAGTACCGCTTTTCCCCGGCTCTGTTCCCTGGGAAAGAATAGTTTTGCTGCTATCCCAAATCGCACCTTCTATGGTCTCCTGACGATACATATTTTTTAATGTACTCTTCTTTAGTTCATCTGTGCCGGTGTTGAGCCCTTTAACTGCAGAGGTTCTTCCCATAAGAAAATAGCAGAATACCACCACCAAGGCCAGGATAACTGCCAGCAATACTTTAGTTCTCTCTAATAACTTTTTCTTCTCCATATCTTTCCCTCTCCTCTTTTCCATTTGCTTTTCTTCCAAAGTTTCTGTGGTCTGTACTGCCACACCCCAGGTACAAAATCAGCGCTGCCATCATAAATGCGGCCATAAGTGCTGTTCCCCCATTACTGACAAATGCAATCGGAACTCCTGTCATCAGGAAGAAACCTGTGGAGCCCAGAATCATGAGCATAGATTCTGCAAACAAATAATAGACACATCCAACCACAATACCGGTATTTTTCCCTGATTCTGCCCCCAGATAAAGTTTAATACCTTCCACCAACAATGCCAAAAACAACAAAACCATAAGAATTCCAACTGCCAGTCCCATATGCAGCAATATGGATGTAAAAATGTAATCAGAATCCTCCACAGGTATCTTAACCGGATAGTCACTGCCAAACCAACCGCCCAGAGCCATGGCTTCTCTGGCTTTCATTCCCTGGTATCCGGTCCCCAGAGGATCATTCTCCGGATGCAGCCATATAGTAATTCTGGACTGGACTTTTATGACCACGCTACAGCACTTTTGTAAAAACGCAGAGATATCTGCCCTGCCATTGGCATACCAGAGAATCCCTGCTCCAATACCTGCTCCTGTAATTCCCACACCTGCAAAAGAAACCAAAAGACCCAATAAAAAACGCCACGATTTTAAAAACAAAATGCAATAAACACCATAAACCAGAAGCATGAGAAGAAAAGATCCCATCTCGCTGATACCTACGGAAAATAATAAATTGATGCCCAGATATCCTCCGGAGACCAGCAGTTTCATCCAGTCTTTCCACTCCATACAACAGAAAATCATTGTATTCACATACACAAACAGTATTTTTATAAATTCTGTTGGCTGGATGGAAAACGCTCCAAATGTAATCCATGCCCGCGTTCCCTGGGCATCTGTTCCCAAAATCAGCAGTACAAGATAAATCATCACTGTGGCAAGCACAGCAGACACAAGTATTTTTTCAGGTTTCCAGATACTGAGCCATTTGTAATGGGTAAATATCATAATTCCTGCTGCCGCCACTGATGCAAGAAATATAATCTGTTCTTTTACCGCATAAGATGAAGATTCATTCTGGATGATACACTGCATGGCAATTCCCATATACAGCAGTAAAATGCAGAAAACAGGAAATTTGAAACTTGTTTTATGATAAAATGAAAATATAAGGGCAAGAGCTGTCACTGCCAGCATAGGCAGAAACAACGCCAGATAATGCTCCAGGCTTCCTCCTCTTGCTTTCACAAAAAAAACCGT
Organism: Blautia sp. JLR.GB0024; assembly: GCF_037000545.1. Taxonomy (NCBI): domain Bacteria; kingdom Bacillati; phylum Bacillota; class Clostridia; order Lachnospirales; family Lachnospiraceae; genus Blautia; species Blautia sp. JLR.GB0024. Next base: position 270,323 of record NZ_JBANBF010000005.1, read on the forward strand.
TACCGTTTCTGCGCCTAACAAGGACAGCATTATTCTGCTAAATGCTGGGTTTCTTACTGCGGATTCTATTTTTCTTCTCATATTGCAACCTCCCGGCCTCATTGCCTGTGTTTTCATTTCTTTTATATTTATTATATATAATTTATTTTGAGGTTCTGTTTTTATTTGACCACTTTACCCGGCTCATGTTTATGCACTGCACTCTGAATAGGTACGGAACAGGGGGAAGGAAATTTTTACGCAACAGAAAAACCCCGGAAACCAAACGGTTCCGGGGCATCTTATACTTGGGCGCTATGTACCGCCCAAATAGAATCAATCTATTATTTTCTAAAATTCATTAACCATTTCTGCGGCAAATTGAAGAATCACTACTGCATCACTACTGTCTGAAACCGCATCCCGGTTCACATCCCCTGCCTGCAGCTGCTCTTCTGTCAGCTCATAAATCTCCGCGCTGTAGGCAAGAACTTCAGACGCATCCTGGGTATCCACTGTTCCATCATGGTTTACATCCCCAAGAAGCCGCGCTTTCAGAACTTCTGCCACCAGGTTCTTCAGGGCTTCTCCTATATTATCCCGGTTTGCTTCCTGATTCTCATACACAGCTCTGGCCTCTATCACTACAGCTTCCAGACCTGCAATGCTGCTTTCCACATACTTCATAGATTCCGTCAGGATTTCCTCTGCCTTTTCTAATGCATTCTTCAGCTCCTCTTTGTCCGCCTTTCTTACAAGGGAGGTCATGGCCTCTGCCAGGCTGTTATAGGCTTCATTCTGTTCTGTTTCTGAAGCATTACTGTCATCGGCAACGGCCTGGGCTGCCGTCAGAGCAATTCTTAATTTTTCCACACTGGACGGCGTATACTCCTCCTCCCTGGTAAGCATGGCTTCTGCTGTCTGAATGAGAATATCCAGTCTGGTATTGCTGTCCGCCGTAAGAAGACTGGTAACAGCTGTCAGCAGTTTTGTGGTAGCATTGTTGATAGTTCCCTGGTCTGCTGCAGTATTGTTATAGACTGCCTGGGCTTCCAGAAGAGCTGTCCTTACAGCATCCACACTTTCCGGCGTATATCCGGACAGGCTGTCCGTATCTGACAGAACTGCCTGAGCCCCATCAATAGCTGCCTTTAATCCCACTTTCTGACTGCAGTTTTCCACCCGGTTACATGCGGTGATAAGGTCAAGAAAAGCATTGTCTGCATCTTCCTGTACAGCATCGGGATTCTCAAGGACTGACCTTGCCGTATCCAGGGATTCCTGTACTGGCTGCCAGCTTTCCTCTGTGTAGCTTCCTTTTTCTGACTGCTCTTTTTCCATCTTTTCAGCCATGGATACCGCCAGTTTCAAAGCAGATAAATCAATATCTGAAGGTTCCGGTTCAGGTTCTGGTTCTGGCCCCGGCTCTTCACCGCGGTCATAATCACGGAATATGCGGAATGCATCCAGAGATACCTTTGGTCCGTTTCCTTCCGGATTCTTTTTGTCCAAAAGTGTGATTTCCACTGTATGTCCGCCATACTCCAGATCCGTGCATTTGATAATACTCTGCTGCTGTCTTCCGTCCCCGTAAGAGTCATAGAGGCTTACCTCTTCTCCATCGGCGACAACTTCACCGTCCACCGCAATCTGAATATACCCCAGTCCCGGATTCTTGTTGCTGAACATCTCAAATCCTGTTCCTTCAAACCCAAAGGAAAAGGCTGCGCCTGCCTCCTCTGAATACATCTCCACTTTAGAATACTGCCTGTCATCCTCCCATTTTTCCCATCCTCCTTCTGTCTGTACAGAAGTGTCGTAATTATAGATAAGGTATGGCTTTCTCAGGCTTTTCAAAGCATCAGATACTGCGTCTTTTGCTTTCTGGATTTCTGTTTCCGATGAAGCTTCTGTTATCTCCTCCGCTGCTTCCACAGCCGCCTCCAGGCGTTTTACACCTGCCTCTTCGTATGCTTTTTTATCTACCTTCTCTGCTGCCCGCAGAATATTGTCCAAACCATCTGCAGGATTAACTGCCTGTCCGTAAAACTCAACTTCAGCCACGTTACAGTAATCTGACGAACCGCTGCTGAGTCTATAGAAAGTATAAGCCTGATCTGAATTGCCTAAATAAACACCATTGTAGATTGGATTGGTGTACATCTCCTCAATTTTATAAATCGTTTCCCAGTTTTCCTGGTCATTGGAACCCTGTATTTCGGTGCCGATGATTCGGTCATCATAGCCGGCTCTGGTCACAAAACGGAAACCTTCCAGGATAAAAGGCCCGGAAAGCTGTATTCCTGTATAGCCGCCGCCTTCTCCATCATATATGGTGTCTGTATTCTGGTCAAATGCATTGGACGGAGGATTCTGTGTTTCCCACTGGCCCTGTGTGCGTCCGATGACTTCACCTGTCAGAAGGTCCTGCTCCATCATGCCTTCCTCGACGACAATTTCCTGTTCCTGTACATTATCGGGCAGTTCTTTTGGGAATACCTGTACAACGACACTGCCTGCTTTCTCTCCGGTCAGTCTGCCGTCTTCTGTGATCACGGCTTCACCGTCTTTGTTCTTAACGCTCCATGACATTTCCATATCGTCGCGCACGCCGAATTCTGTTTCCACGGAAGCGTTTAACTGAAGAGTTTCACCGCTGCGCACAGATTCTCCGCCGGTAATCTGAATCGTTCCTACTGCAGTCTGAGCCTCTGTGTCATCTTTCTTGTCAAAAAGGAACACTGCTGCGGTCTCTGCATTGGTAAGGCAAAGCTTTGCATCCTGGATTCCCACACCCAAAGTGCCGTCCTTTGTCAGAATATTACATCCTTCCTCCACAGACCGGATCTGCCACTGGTTCCCCTCCATAGCATGAACCAGTTTATTGTCCACACAGGCCAGTTCTTTACCGCTCTTTACATTTGTGAGCCTGAAAAGTCCCATTCCTGCATTTTCAACATTCCATTTCTGTGAAACTCTCTTATCGGATGATGTACTTATTACAACCTCCGTATTTTCCTGCATGGATACAATATCCAAACTGTCTGCTCCATTTTTGATCTCGTATGTACCATCCCTGAAGTCCTCTGTGTAAAATACAATTTCCGCACTTTCATTTTCCTTCAGTTCCAGACTGACCACAGACTCCTCCCTGCGTATCTCTCCGTTTCCTGATAGAATTTCAACATCGGATACATGAATTCCGCAGCTTACATCCAGAGTCTGATCTGCATCGGATGTAATGACTGCCTTTACGGTTCCCGCTTCCAGGTTCCACTCAAGGCTGTTGATCTCTGCCAGGCTTCTGGATAACATACCCTGGATACTTCCGCTGTTCCACTCCTTTGGAAGTGCGGGAAGAAGCTCAATCTCTCCTGTATCGGAGTAAGCCAGAGATTCCAGAATCATAGCAGGTATGGTGATCAATGCATCTGTACAATAAGCACTGTCACGATTTCTGTCATGGTTGGTCATCATAGAAGAATAGTACAAATGACTTCCTGTGAGCAGCTTGTTCAGGCATACCTCAACGCCCTCACCATTTTTCAGCCTGGCTTCTGTCAGTCCCTGATGAAGCCATCCGTGGCTGGCATTGTCATCTCCTGTATTGCCGTTTTTACGGTTTTCCAGAGCTTTTTCTGCCCCTTTCACCAACTTTTCATCTTCTGTATCATGGGCAGGCCATACACCGTACATATGGCTTACATGCCTGTGGTTATTCTGCTCCCAGTAATCTCTCAACGCCCACTCTTTCAGTGCGCCGTCTGAGTCATACATATATTCCGGAAGCTGCTCCTTCAGCATTTCCCATTTCAGGACTGCCTCCTCGTACCCCGGTCTCTTTACCTTTTCTTCCAGGGCAATGGTCATCTCCAGACCGCTTCTGGCTGCCGCAATATCCATAGTGGAGTTGGCTGATGTGGCGATCCAGGTATTGCCCGGGGTGTTCTCCGGTGAATACCCGGGCAGGATCAGATATCTCTCTCCTTCTTCCAAAGCCGTTTTTCCCGCATCGAAATGTTTATATCCATCTGATCCCACATAATATCTGGGGTCTACTATCTGTTCCCAGAAATTGGCCTGTTTGGTGAGCAATGGCAGAAGCAAGTCCTGCTCCAGGTCAAAATACCCTCTGTCCTTTATTTCCTGAATCTCTGCGTCGCTCAGATCTTCGTCTGTCACACTCAGTACAGAGCGGAGTGCGTCCAGATCGATATCTTCTCCCAAAGGTATCTGCTGATTTCCATAACACTGCCAGTATTCATAAATGGGCAGCAGCAGCCAGCTTGCCCCTGCGTTCCAGTAATTAAAGGGGTAATTCTTGTCAAAATGCACCAGATTTCCCCTGTCTCCGTCAGTCCTGGGAGGTGCCATAATGGCATCGCTCATCCCATATACCTTTGCCGCATTATCCTCAAAATCAGGCAGAATCCGCAGAAGGAAATTCATATAACCCTCTGAAGCATTCTGCAGATTTCCGATATTAACGCCTGAGATCTGCAGATTCACATTGGCATCTGTAGTATAATCAGCCTGCCAGTATCCATTCCAGGCGCCCATCCACATTCCGCTTAATCTGGATGTACTATAACCAGAAGCGCATATCTGGGCATATCTTCCCGCATAAAAAGCCCGCTCCAGCATAGCATGGTTTAATGTGCCGGAACTTCGCTGTTTACTGATCAGCGCTTCGTTTGTCAGCCCATTGTCTTCCTCATTCCCTGCCAGGTCAAAGGTAACTTTATTAAATTCCCTGCTGTGCAGTTCCTTATGCGGTTCCAGAGCCTTCTCATAGTCAAAGGCACCCTCTGTCTGATATGCCTTTTTTTCCGCCACTTTGCGTGTATCTTCCACTAAGGTATCCACCAGAGCATATTCTGTCTGTTGTGCAAAGGCTTCTTTTGTCCCCATTTCTATATCCCGGTCAGACTTTGTAATGAGAATCAGTGTCTTGGCATCCTTAACCCGGATACCGTAATTCTCATTTTCGCCTGCATTGAGATAATCATCAATGGTACCCAAATTTACTCTTTCCTGGCTTCCTCCTATGGCAATGACTCTTGTGATCCCGGCAAATCCGCCGTTTTTCAGTTCGCTGTTTTCATAAACCGGGTAATGTGCCGCCAATCCCAGGTACTCACCCTTTTCGTCCGCCAGTTTCTTATATTGAAGCCCGGAATCAATTTCCCTGTTCTGGTCAATGGCCATATCCGACAAATCATCTATAGATATGGTGGTATTGATTCTGCTCCCGCCATCGGAACTGTTCAGACATGTAACTGTCACGTTGTCTTCTCTGGAAGTGAAGGTGGACCTGGTCCACATCTCACCCTTTGCAGTAAACTGTACTCCCACCTCAGCGGTTTCATAATCTGTCCACCTCTGATAATCCTCTACGGCCCCTTCATCCAAATCGTCCATTTTTACTCTGAGCTGATGCCCCGGATGCAGGGTGTAGTCATATTCCAGCCATGGCTGGGCACTGCTCTGCCACTGCCAGTTGTTCATTACTGCCTGCCGGGCATCCTCAAGTTCCCCTGACATATCTCTTGTATCACGGTAGTCATTGGTGGGCATATTGAACTTTGTATTCTGAAATATAAAAGTATCGTTTACCGGATGACAGGATACCATGACCCCGTTTTCCCCATTGCCGCTTACCATTGCCTCCCGCCAGTTAAGAGTGCCTTTCTGAGGGTCTTTATAAGTATCAGACACTACTTTTTTTGCACTGCTTACTGCATCTTCCTTTGTTTTTGACGAAAGACGGGTATCTGCCGCCACGGAGAGCGGCGTTGTACAGAGCAGGATTCCCACCAATCCCATACACAGGCCGGAAAATGCCGGACTATGTACCATTTTCCCTACCGGTTTTTTTGCCTTCTTTTTCATTTTGTCTTCCTCTTTCACTGAAGCATATCTGGAGTGCATTTCAGAATCCACTCCAGATATAGCTTTCTATATTGTGCACTTAAAACCCGCTTATTTTTTCTGCTGAAAATTCAAGGATCATCGATGCATCACCAGTGTCAGATACACTATCCCGGTTCACATCTCCTGCTTCTGCCTGTTCCTGAGTTAATTCCTTTAACTCCGCATTGTATTCCAGCAGCTCTGCTGCATCCTGAGTATCAACGCTTCCATTCAGGTCCACATCACCAAGAAGACGTGCTTTTAATATCTCTGCGATCAGCTTCTTCAGCGCTTCTCCTGTAGTATCGGCATCTGCTTCCTCGTCTTCATATACAGCCTGCGCATCTGTTTTTACACCTTCCAGTCCGCTTATGGTGCTTTCCACATATTTTGCGGACTCCGCAAGGATTTCTTCTGCCTTATCCAGTGCATTCTTCAGCTCTTCTTTATTTGCCTTTCTCACAAGTCCGGTCATAGACTCTGCAAGGCGGTTATAAGCATCACTGATTTCCTGTTCACCTGCCTGTGCGTTATCACGAACTGCTTTTGCACTTTCTAATGCTTCTTTTAAGATCTGTACACTGGATGACGTATATTGATCTTCGTTTTCCAGCAGCTTTTCGGCTGTCTGAATCAGAATATCCAGTCTTGTGCTGTCCTGTTCTGCCAGAAGACATGTTACGGCGGTCAGAAGATTTGTTGTGGCTGCATTAACTGTTCCCTGGTCTGCGGCACTGTTTTCATACACCAGTCTGGCCTCTGCAAGAGCTGCTCTCACTGCTTCTGCGCTCTCAGCCGTATATTTTTCCAGGTTCTCCGTATCAGCCAAAATTGCTTCCGTTCCCTTTATTGCAGCCTCCAGCCCTACTTTCTGTGTACTGTTCTCCAGCATGCTGCACGCGGTGATCAGGGAAATAAAAGCTTCGTCTGCCTGTTCCTGTGTCAAATCTGATGACAGCAATGCTTTTGCAGCATCTAAAGCTTCCTGCACGACTGCCCAGCTCTCCTGAGTATAGCTTCCCTTACCTGCCTGCTCCTCTGCCATCTTTTCCGCCATGGCAACTGCGAGTTCCAGGCTTGCAGTATCAACGCCTTCTGTTTCCTGTGTAATTTCCTTTAATATCCACTGCTGTCTGTCTCCATATTCATAATTCCATAACTGTACATTTGCATCATCTGCCGGAGAGGCTGCTGCTTCATCCATACAGAAACTGCTGTTTCCTTTGGAATGAATAGAATAATATCCTCCCCCTGTAGGTTCCAGTATCCAGTGGCGGTTATCTGCCCCGTTTCCATATTCCCACAGCAAAAGATTCGTACCATTCTCATATCTCCCGCCGTCAATATCAATACAAACGTCCGGATTGGCTGCGGGACTGATCTTATAACTATCTCCTACAGGTGTGAAGATCCACTGCTGATTTTCTGCTGTATCATCTTTGGACGCAATCTGTACATTCGCATTATTTTCTGCCCCCTGGGCATATGCTAATACATAGTCCGGATTGTTTCTCAACTGTATTTGATAGGTCTTTCCTTCCTCTGGTTCAATTGCTTCCGGAATCTCTGTATTTTTTATGATTTTCACCGCAGCAACTTTATCGTTCCACGCCCCCATAGAAGCGGCATCCCCGTCAAAAACGCCATACGCGCCTGTTGTCTCTCCTTCATCATAAACATAGACTGTATAGCCTTCCGGAACCTGAATGGAAGACGTCGCGTCAGCGGTGATACCTGCTGCCTGTAAATCAGCAGCACTGTATACTCCCGGCATAAGTGTTGCTGCTGTTCCTTTAAAATCATTGTCTGACCAAAAGGTAACTCCCTGAATATCCGGTATCATTTCATTAAAAACAATTTTTACAGCTCTTCCATTTTCATCAACAGCATCCAGTGCTTCCGGTAATGTGATATGAAGTCCCTCTTCATCCTGAGTATACGTAAGAGGCATTTCTGTTCCATCCGCCATATATACACCTGCAACAGTCGAACCATCTAACACATCACTTTTTAAAGTTTTTATATCCATGATCCCATTTTCCGGATTTCCAAGGGCGATCGCATACAGGGTGGTATTATCCTTGCTCCGCGTAAACCGGATATCATCACTGGTTCCTGACATAGGAGTCTGCCAAACACCTCCGCCCATCACGGTTGGGCCTTCACCATAAACGGACCATGCCCGTGTACTGTATACAGCCTCCCCATATCTTTCCAGCCAATCACCAATTTCCAGCAGAATATCCTGCTGTCCCTGCGGAATAGAACCATCCGCTCTGGGCGAAATATTAAGCAGTAAATTTCCGTTCTTACTGATCTTGTCTGCCAGAGCATTGATCAGTGTTTTTGCACTGTAATATTGCATTCCGTCTGTATAACTCCAGGTGCCCTGACTTACGGAATCGTCTGTCAGCCAATAAAAATCTCTCATTCCACCCGGGCCGCCTCGTTCATAATCCGGCACTGCACTTTGCTCTGTAAATCCATCATTTATTTCGTGATTATATTTGTATGTAGCTACAACACCATCCCCATTCTCTTCCACATCCTTATTGTAAAAGTATGAAAGAAATTCGAGCCTGGCTTCTTCACTCAGCAATCCAACCTGAAAATCCTGCCAGATAATATCAGGATCATATTTATCAATTACCTCCTTCAATTTTGCCAGCCAGTATTCATCTCTCTCTTCCTCGGTTGAGAACTGACCATATAATTTTTTCATATCATCCACAGTCATTCCCTCCACAGGGGTTTCCCATGGTTTTTCATCCCAGGCAGAACTGTAAAATCCTCCGGTAACATTATAGGCATGATGCATAGCAGATAAGACCTTCATATCCTCACCACGGATCGCCTCAACAAAAAGCTCCGCCAAATCCAGCTTTGGACCAAGATCTACAGAATTCCAGGGATTTACATCACTGTCCCACATAGAGTATCCGTCATGATGCTCCATAACCGGTCCTGCGAACTTAGCTCCTGCTTCCTTAAATAATTTTGCCCATGCATTGGGATCAAACTTACCGTCCTCACTTCCCTGGGCATAATCTGCTGTCAATTTTGGCGCAAACTGCACCCAGTTTCCGGCCTTGTCCTCTGCTCCCACGATAAAGTTATGGTATGGCCATTCTGTCGGCCACCCATAAGTGTTTACATGATAATCATAGCCCGCTCCGGATCCGTTATACATATGCTGTCCGTACCATTCATCCACATGTTCCGGAGTTGTAAATGCTCCCCAATGAAAATAGATTCCGAATTTTGCATCCTGAAACCATTCCGGTGCCGCAGTAACCTGCTCCACGGAATCCCAGCTTGGTTCATATGAATTTACTTCCAATCCTTCTGCCCGTGCCTCCGTAGTCTGACCTGCCGGCAAAACACTGCCTGCCACTGCTGCGGTCAACGCCAAAGCACACATTTTTTTTCCTCTCTTCTTTTTTGCCATAATTCCCTCCTATTCAGTACCCTCACAGTTACGAGCAAAACCCGTGCAGAATCACCTTTGGCGATGGAATTTTTGCCTGGCTCACTCCTGGAGTCCCTATTATCTTTGATCAGAAATAGTGTTTAAATTATTATATCATGGCAAGATTCAAACCTTTTAGTATTTATTTCCTTCTATTTTTTACTATTTTAATATGTCATTTTCCACTTTTTAAAATTTTTAAGAATTTGGTAATTTATTTGGAACTTTAGTAACTATTCAGCAGGTCTGCGATGGTACTAAACAGTTATGAAATTTATTATAAAAAAAGAGTATGGCCAAATCTCCATACTCTTCTTAATCAACATTCTGTTTTTAATTCCCTGATACTTATCAACTTCCAAAAGATTTTCTATATGACATTTTTTAAATTATTACTTTGTTTTATTTGCATTAGAATTATTTTCTGTTTTTTGTATTTTTTATAGCCGGCAGGGATACGGTTACTGTAGTCCCTTCATTTTCCCGACTGTCGATCTGAATCCCGTAAGCATTACCATACATCAGCTTCAGCCTGTCATCCACATTATTGATTCCGATTCCGCTGTAGTGTTCTGTCTTCGCCGTTCTGGAAGTCAGCTCCTGCAGACGCTCTCCTGTCATACCCACCCCGTCATCTGCAATCTGAATCTGTAGTTTTCCCCCCAGCGTACGGACCATAACCTTAATATTCCCCTTTGTTTCCCCTGGAAACGCATGGAAAAAGGCATTTTCCAAAAAAGGCTGCAGTATCATTTTAGGCAGCGTGTAATCCTCACACCCATATGTAACAAAATATTCCACCTGCACTTTATCACCATACCTGGTATTGTTAATGAATACATAATTTTTCAGGTTCTGAATCTCTTTATCTATAGTTATGTATTCATCCATATTGCTGATAGTGTTCCTTAAAAGGGCTATGAAAGCATCCAATGTTTTTGTAGACTTTTCCACATCTCCCTGGAATATCAGCCATTTAATGCTGGCAAGAGTGTTGTAAATGTAATGCGGATTAATCTGCATCTGAAGAGCTGAAATTTCCGCTTTTCTCTTCTCCTTCTGTATCTGCATCACCTCTTCAATATACCCGTTCATCTCATCCAGCATGGCGTTATATGTAGAAGATAATTCTTCTATTTCCCTGGATCCTGTAAGGTTAATGTGTTCATTGTATTTCATCTTTCTGGCATTGGACATCTTTTCCACCAGATTGGAAAGCGGACTTGCTGTCTGATGTACAAAATAGAAGACAACCACACAGGATATCATCATAATAATTACGCAAATTATGAGAATAGTTGGGGTATCATATATTTGTTCCAGGGCTTTTTCGTTATTAATAATTCCGAATGCCGTACACTTATAGTAGGGCAGATTTATGTTAAGAAGCGTATTAGTACTGGAAAACTCAGTTACCATCTGCGTTCTTACAGACTCTTTATCGGAGGAAGAGACAACAATCCCATGTTCATCTACCAGATAAAAATTTGCGTACTCTGAGGCAAAATAATCATAGAATCCCATGAAATCTTTCTCTTTCATGGTTACATAAGCCACCCCGTAAGGTACCTCACTTCCCGGGGACTTCAAAGCTTTTACCGCCATGACAACCGACGTATTTCTGGTGGTAGCAGTATAGCCGTTCTCTTTAAATACATACTGCACAGACTCAGGGTTCTCCATAGCGTATTTAGCTTCCTCTGATTCTATGATTTCCTCCACCGGCGTGGTTATCGTCTCCTCACGATCCAGATAACTTCCCCCATTTTTGCTTACAGCCAGCACATTAATATCGTCCATACTGGATGGTATGGCTTTTTTCATATCATAGTCCGCGTTGTAAGCATTTTTAAAAGCGATCTGAGGATTAGGGGCCTCCTGCTGAAGATAAAGTTTCAGATTCCAGCTGCTATTCATTTCACTGTACAGCTTCATCAGATCTTCATGGTAGGAGTTCAGTTCATCCTCAATACGTAAAAATACCTGCTCCTGAGAAAGCCCGTATGTTTTCACAAATGTATTTTTGGAAAGGCTTACGATCACCGATGTCACCATCAATACAGCTCCCAGAATCCCCAGGCTCACCACTGTAAGAATCTTAATAACCATACTGTTCGCATATATTTTGCCTTTCATCTCTGTCACCAGTTTTCCCTTCTGTATGTACTGGGGGTTTTCCCTGTAATTCTTTTAAACACTCTGCAGAAATAACTTTGATCCGCATATCCCACAGCGGAACTGATCTGGGAAATAGACATTCTGGATTTCACAAGTAACTCACATGCTTTCTGGATACGGATATTATTCAGATATTCACTGAATCCTTCACTTACATGCTGGTTAAAATACGCTGACAGATAAGAATAGCTAAAATTAAACTCTTCCGCAAGTTCCTGCAGATTCAGATCCTCTGCTGAATGCTGCTGAATATAATCCAGCATTTTTCCCAGGTAAAGGTTTTCGCCTGTATTATCCAAAATCCTCCCCAATTTTCCCAGCATTTCTTCATATACTTTCAGGAAATCATCACAATATGAAGCCTCCTCCATCTTTCGGAAGTATTCTCTTCTTAAGTCTTCAAGCTCTTCCACATGTTCCTCAGAACTTCCGACAATATTATATAAAAGATTCTTAGTCTGATTCTTAAGTTTGAATTCCTGCATCTGGTTTTTGACAGCTTTATAAATGTATTCACTGAATAAAGCCATAGCCTCAGAATATTTCCTAACGGCTATGGCTGAGGTGAACTTCCTGAAATCAAACTTTCCCATAGGCTGTTTTTCAGAATATAAATTCAGCTCTTTGTACAGATGAATTCCTTTATTATAAAATGCATCATGCTCAAGAAATCCCGGCCTTCGGAATTCCTGCCTCAATTCCTCCAGGTGTATGTGGCGCTCCCCCAGAATTCCCAGCACACGGTCAGACAAAAGGGATGCCTCCTCCAGAAAGTTTTCCAGAGCCTCTGTAATTTCATCCTCATCTTTTCTTCCATAATTGAGTACCACACACATGGTTTCCTGACGATACAAGAACTTCAGATATCTGCAGCAGCCCAGTTTTTTTAAAAATGCTTCTGTTTTCTCATACAGAACCGGTGAAACAACTACTCCGCTCTGGTTCCTGTAACTCAGCGGCAAAACAAAAAGTCTGAAACAGCTGTAAGGGAAGGTATCCCTGAAATCCTTTCCGCTGCCCTTTCCTTCCGTGAAAAAATCTTCCATCTTTTTCTCAATACTGGAAGACTTTTTTCTCCCAAGCTGGAGTCCCGGAATCTTCTCAGCTGTCCGGCTCAGTATCTTCAGCAGTTCTTCCGGATTGAGTGTAGGTTTCAGCACATAGTCTACTGCGCCGTTTACCAATGCCTCCCTGACATACTCAAAATTATCATAGCTGCTGAGAACAACTATTTTTATATCCGGGTATTCCCTGTTGACTATCTTAATGAAATCAAGACCGTTCATGACAGGCATTGCGATATCACATAGAATAATATGAGGATTTATCTGAGGGATCAAAGCAAGGGCCTCTTTCCCATTGGACGCTTCCCCTGCGATCTCGTATCCCTCTTCTTCCCATCTCATCATAAAACGTATTCCCTGGCGCATAATGAATTCATCATCTATCACCATTATCCTGCATGTATTTTCCATAGTCTTTTTCCCATCCTCGTTCCTTAAAAATAAAAGCCCCCAAGTTTCATTACATTTAAAAATCCGGGCATATCTGATTTTAGACACACCCGGATTCTGTATCCTTCATTTTTAGAAAGATACGATCTTCTCAGCAGCATACTGCAGTATAATAGCTGCATCACCGGAGTCCGCCGCTCCGTTCCTGTCTGTATCTGCTGCTTTTAACTGTTCATCTGACAACTCTGTAAGTTCCGCATTATATTGCAGCAGGACAGCAGTATCTTCAGTATCTACTGTACCGTTAAGATTCACGTCTCCCATCAAACGAGCCTTCAAAATCTCGTCTATGAGCTTTTTCAGTGTCTCTCCCACACGCTCTTTATCTGCTTCGCTATCATCATAAACTAATTGTGCTTCATCTGTCAATATCTGAAGTCCCGCAATACTGGAAGGAACATATTTCTCCGGCTGTGCCAGTATTTCTTCTGCCATATGGATGGCATTTATAAGCTCATCTTTATTCGCCTTTCTCACAAGTGATGTCATAGCTTCTGCAAGCTGAGCATATGCCTCATCTGCATTTTGAGCAGTTTTTGCATACTCAATGGCGTTCTTGAGACGTTCCACACTGGATGGTGTATACTGATCTCCTCCGGCCAGCAGTTCTTCTGCCTTTTGGATGAGAATATCCAATCTGTCAGCCTCCTCTTTTACCAGCATACCCGTTACCGCATCCATAAGTGTTCTGGCCGCCTGGTTTACGGTTTCCTGGTCCACATCCTTTTCAAACACAGACTGTGCATGAGAAAGTGCCTCTCTAACGGCCTGAACGCTTTCTTCTGTATATTCCTTCAGCGCCTCTTCATCCCTGAGAATCGATTCTGTTCCCTGGATCACTGCCTTTAATCCCACCTTCTGCACTCCGGTTTCCACCATATTGCAGACAGTGACCAGATTCAGAAAAGCAGTATCCACCTCTTCCTGCAGGGCCTGTGGATTCTCTCTGACAGTTCTGGCTTCCTCAAGAGCCTCTGCTGCTGCTGCCCAGCTTTCCTCTGTATAACACTGGTTCTCCGCCTGTTGTGCTTCCATCTTTTCAGCCATTAGAATTGCCAGGTTCAGGCTGGTCATATCGGCTTCTGTCTGTACTTCCCCATTCATCTCTTCCAGTTTGGCTGTAATATCTTCTGCCGCACAATCAAAATCCTCCTGAACAGTAGTTGCCTGATAGAAAAGAGGTTTTGCATTCAGTACAAGTTCATCCAGAGCAGCCAGCACGTCTTCCCCATACTGACTTCTGTCGAGTGCCTCTGCCTGTAAAATGGCATCTTTTAAGGGCTGTGTTTCCAAAATCCCCTGAATTCTGATATAAGACAATACCGGATCGGGACCTCCGTCGGAAGCCACTGTTACCGTCACATTTTCTTCTTTACTTATTGTAAATTCATAAGACTCCTCATTCCACGGATTGCCGTTATTCCATGTATTTGCCTTTCCAAGCTCTGTGGTCCCTTCCTCCGTCATAAGTGATACTTTCATAGGCCGGTCCTGGTTCCACCATTCCTTGAATCCCAGATTCATTCTATAGGTACCTGCATCAAGAGGAACTGTATATCTGATTTCCTGTCCTGCTTCTGCATACCATCCCATATCGTAGCTGTCTTCTTTATTTCCGTTATATGCGCCATAGTCGTCCAGATAGCCCCAGGTTCCCTCTGTATATTTCTGATCAGGGGTTTCATTTATGAGTCCTGCATAGCTGTCTGTTTCACTGTATACCGGAGATTCCGGATTATTACAGTCAATAAAATACCTGATATTTTCCGGAACTACCTGTACTTCTGCGGATGCTGCTACAGAAGTCCCCTCCACATATCCATTCAGTACCACATCCTCTGTGAAATCCGTGCCTTCCAGTTCCCAGGTCACTGCCTTTTCCACGATATTTCCCATATTAGTCTGTGCAAATACAGTATCAGGAAGCACAGGAATCACACCGTTCACCGTATATACCGGCCCTAACTCCTGAATTTTTTCAATCTTTTCTTCCAGGGTTCCATGGATGATCTTGGCATAATTAATCTCCAGCAGTCTGCCTTCCTGTCCTTCTTTTTTTGTGATGGCAACTGTGTGGGTTCCCTGATCGAGCTGTCCTGTATAGTAAAGCAGTGCCTCCCCGTCCTTATCCTCTGCCTCCAGAGAGACTTCCACCGGTTCTTTACCGTCGACAGATATAAGGACCGATGCCCCTTCCGGCGCTTTACTTCCATAGATCATAGCCTGCGTTCCATCGAAGGTAAATGTAACAGAGGCATTCTCTTCATTGCTGTATTTACCTCCGCCATACTCCTCTGATGATTCTCCCCAGCTGCCC
The DNA here is from genome assembly GCF_037000545.1 of Blautia sp. JLR.GB0024. NCBI lineage: Bacteria > Bacillati > Bacillota > Clostridia > Lachnospirales > Lachnospiraceae > Blautia > Blautia sp. JLR.GB0024. The sequence goes on from NZ_JBANBF010000005.1 coordinate 285,693, forward strand.
TCGTATGAGAACTTATTGCTCTCTGAAGCCCATGGTTTTTCAGGGTTTTCAATATCTGCTTCTATTATCTCACCATAATTACCCGGATCGCAGATAGCTGCACCGTCAGAGTTCCTTACCACATAAGTAGAGACAGAGTTTGCGGGAAGCATTATATCAAGCATACCGTCTGTCACATCCTGGGTTTCTGCCAGCTCACAGCTTTCTGTATCCGATGTTCTGTATAATTCTGCTGTATCAGCTCCATGAAAAGCCCCCAGATCCAAAGTCTCCTGCCGGTCACCGCCGAAGTTCTGGGCAACAACCACCAGTTCATCTCCTTCCGGAGAAATGGCTGCACACATATCAGCATCATCTATATCAATCATAATATATCCCGCCTTCAGATACTTACTGTACTGCATCATGGTGTAGAACTGTTTTGTCACAGCCCAGTATCCCTCACCGGGAACCCCTTCTTTCCTGTTTCCGTCTGCATCTACCAAATTGGTATGATAGTCAGGCACAGGCTGTCCGTCTTTTTCAAACACCGCATGGAGCAGACCCCAGTTGGAATTTGTCTGGAGATATTCATATTCGCTGTCTGCCACAAGCCATGCGATCCATGCGGAGGGCTGCATATACTTAAGGTCTGCCATGATACCCTCGCTCTGGGAGCGGGTATTAACCGCGTCCATGGATTCATGGCACCCCTCATAATGGCTTCCGCCGCCCTTTGTCACTTCTGACATCCACAAGCCTTTATCATTTGACTTTGCTATTCTGTGCAGTTCTTTTCTTTCACTGTCATTGCCGCTGTAGGTATGGGCACTTATGGTCTCCATATTGGCCTTCACATCATCATCCAGCCGGTTGAAGGAGTTGATTGCACTCCACAGACTGGTTTCGTCTGTACCCGTGATCATCACATCATCAAGAGTGCCCTGGAACTCATCTGCATCCATTGCATTCTGCATCTCTCTATAGGCCTTTGACTGTACTTCACCGTTGTTGAAAATACATCCCTCCTGCTTTGTACTGCCTTCATACCAGTAACTGGTGTCGGGTTCGTTCAATGGTTCCACATAAGACACCCCCACACCAAATTTACTCTCCAGGTTCTCATCCACCCATTTTGTGGCTCTTGCCATATACATGGCAAAATCGTCATAGCAGTCGTCTTTCAGGTTGTTGGGATTCCCCCAGCTTCCTCCGGTGGATGTCCCTGACTTTGTCATATAATAAGGCGGAGAGTTAGAAAATACTTTATTGATAACATCATTCTCCCTGCCGAGTTCTTCTGCATAGGCCTTTCGATATTGGTTCGCCTGCTCCAGCATCCAAAGCTGCCCCGCATCGCTCATCTCCTCTGTGGTCTTACCGTAAAAGAGCTCCGGGTCAAAAGCCGCCGTACCGTCCGCCGTTCCTGTCATATCTTCTGTCCACCCGGGTACCAGACCTTCACACCTTTTCATACTGGAATTTTCCCGGTCACCGCCGCCCACGTTGTAACGGACAATGTTAAGATTTAAATATTCCGGTGAAAATGCCAGTTCTGCAATTTCTTCCCGGTCCGGTCTGCCGTCGCCATTCCAGTCCGCATCTCCCCATGAGCCAATCACGTTGCCCCACCAGCAAAGTGAGGTCCCCCAGCCTTCTAAAGTCTGGTGGTGAATATCCGGGTCTGCGGTGATGCTGCCCGCTTTTGTCTCATCTATACCTGCCAGCACAGGCGATGTACCTGAAAGAATCATGGACGTTCCCATAACAAGTGCCGATATCCCGGCTGTAGTTCTTCTGAGTCTTTGCTTTTTCCTCATATGTCTCTCCTTTATTTTCCGGCATTATTTTTTCATGTATCAAACAGGACGGATACAGAAGTGCAGGGATATGGGCTGGTCTGCCTTTACCTTGAAGGGCTCATGCACCGGGGCTCCCCAACTGTCATCGCCGCCTACGCCAGTCTGGACTGCCAGCAGCCGCAGCCAGGTATAATGTACCTGCGGAAGTTCTTCCCTGTGCATGGCATTCTCCAGTTCCCAGCAGCTGTAGGGAAGCACACTTGCCGTAAATGGTTCCTCCGCTGCCTGTACGCGGATACCTTTCCCATTTCTGTCCGTAATGTCTATATACCGTACTCCTTCTCTGCTGCCGCACTCCTGGGGAATCAGGTATTTTGCCATATTCTGTTCTGCTGTACTCCGGTGAATGCCCAGTTTTGCTCCGCACCTTCTGTCCGGATAATTTTCCTCGGGTCCATATCCATAATAGGAGAAGCAGTTCTTTTCTTTTTTTAGTTTAAAATCTATTCCGAATACAGGAATATACTCTTCAGCATGAATCCCCGGATAATAAAGGGACACTTCCAGTTCCCCTCCGGCAGTTATAGTATATTCCACCCTGCACCGGAATTCCTCGGGAAATCTGGCTTTATACTCTGTAGATATCTTAACTGTATTTTTGCTCTCTTTTACACGAAAACTATCAGATATATACTGAATCCCCATAGAAGCGGCAATCCATCCGCTGTCCCTGTAAAGAGACTGCATGCCTTTGTCATTGTCTGTAGAAGCCCTGTAAAAAGAGGGTCGGGGAGTTCTGGTAATATACTCTTCCTCATTATATACAAGGGAAATGATCCCACCTTCTCCTTTGGAGAACATACAGGAAAATCCCTTTCCTTTTACCCCTATATTCACATCTCCATATACCACTTTGAACTGCTGTGTTTCCTCTTCTGCGATTTTTCTCTCCTCAGGTTTCCATTTTCCTATAACTGTCTGTCCAAATGCCACCTCATGTCCGGCCAAAAGCAGAGTCTCCCCTTTCTTTAACACCGCAGTGACCGTGACCACATATTCATCCTGTATAGAGGGAAGATATTCTGCAATCGGTACAGAAACCATTTCACCCGGTGCTGCCTGGATCTCAAGAACTTTCTTAGTCAGGCATACCCCTTCCTTTTCGGCTTTTAAAAGGAATCCATACCTGCTCAGATCCGTGAACAAATTCCTGTTCTCCACTGTCACCTCTTTCCGGCTCACTGTAATACGAATATTGGAAAAAAGCTGTTTTACCTCCTGGACTTTAGGGGAAACAGTTCTGTCAGCATATACGATGCCATTGGTGCAGAAGCAGTAATCTGTGGCACGCTCATCAAAGTCTCCGCCGTACACAAGTCTCTCTTCCCCATTCTCTTCTTTTTTAAAGACAGCCTGGTCAATATAATCCCAAATAAAACCACCCTGATATCCCGGGAACATATCTTCCAATTCTGTATATAACTCCATCCCTCCCAGTGAGTTGCCCATAGCGTGCATATATTCGCAGCTTATATAGGGCTTTGCTCCCGGAGTTCTGAGATATTCCGCGATTTCCTGCGGCTTCGCATACATTCTGCTCTCCATATCGCTGATATGTTCATATTCTCTTCTCCAGAATACCCCCTCATAATGGACCAGCCGGGAATTGTCCCTCTCATGAAAATAACGGCTCATGGCAAGAATATCTTCCCCTGCATAGGATTCATTTCCGCAGGACCATATTACTATGGAAGGGTGGTTCTTATCCCTCTCCAGCATGGATTTTGCCCTGTCAAGAACAGCTTCTTTCCACTCCGGAAGAGAACCAGGTACATTCCAGGATGGTTCACATACACTTAATTTCTGCCAGGAACCGTGGCTCTCAAGATTCGCTTCGTCAATAAGATAGATCCCGTATCTGTCGCAGAGTTCATACCACAGGCTTTGGTTTGGATAATGTGAGGTTCTCACTGCATTGATATTGTTTTCTTTCAGAAAACGAATATCCCACATCATGTCCTCCTCAGTAATGGAACGGCCTCTGTGGGCATTGAATTCATGCCGGTTGACCCCATGGAATACAATGCGCTTTCCATTTATACACATAACGTTGTCTATCATCTCAAAATTCCGGAATCCCACGTTCTGGCAGACTATCTCCACAGTCTTTTCCTCTATATCACTGATGGTAATTTCAAGTGTATACAGATAAGGGTCCTCTGCAGACCATGCATGGACCTTTCCCGGTTTCATGGTGATCCGCATATTTTCCTTTACCGGCAGTACAGACTCTCCCATACAACAGTGGTCCCTGTCCCATAACACTGCCCGTACCACTCCCCGGGACTCTCCCATGATCTGAAGTTCTGCATCCAGGATTCCATCTGTGTAATCGTTTTCAAGGCCTCCATGAATGAATATATCTCTTACATGCACAGAGGGTACTGCATACAGGAACACATCCCTGAAAATCCCCGAAAAACGCCAGAAATCCTGGTCTTCCAGCCAGCTGGCACTGCTTCTTTTATACACTTCCACAGCCAGCTTATTGTCACCCTCATGCACAAAATCCGTCACTTCAAATTCCGAAGGAGTAAAGGAATCCTCACCATATCCCACAAATTCACCATTCAGCCATACATAGAATGCAGTCTCGACCCCCTGGAAGTTCAAAAATATACGTTTTCCCTTCAGTGCCTCTTCCAGACGGAAATATTTCACATAAGATGCCGTGGGGTTATATACTTTTGATATGTATGGAGGCCTTAATTCTTCCTGGCCATCCCATGGATACATGGTGTTAATGTACTGGCATCTGTCATACCCCTGAAGCTGTATGTGTCCGGGTACCTCAATATCCGAAAACTCCCGGCAGGAATTTTCCATTTTATAAAAATCCACGGCCCTCTTTGACGGATTCTCTGCATAAGAAAACTTCCATCTGCCGTTCAGGCTCTGGATAAGAGCTGACTCTCCCTGTTCCATCTCTTCCCGGTTCAGATAAAATGTGTGATCTGAATGGGCCTCACATCGATTTACCTGAAACACTTCCGGATTCTCCAGCCACTCTAACATTGGTTTCATTTTATGTCTCCTTTTTCCTGAAAAGGGGCAGAAACCATTAAGCTTTCCGCCTTATAATTTCTGCCCTTTATCATACATTAAAATACAGTTATTTTTTCTGCCGCGTATTGAAGAATGGATGCTGCATCATTGCTGTCTGCCATTCCGTCTTGATTTACATCAGCTACCTGATTCTGCTCATCTGTAAGCTCTCCCAGTTCTGCAACGGCTTTCAGCACTTCTGCTGAATCTTCCGTATCAACAGCTCCATCCATATTCACATCACCCATGAGACGTGCTTTCAGGATCTCGTCAATCAGTTTTTTCAGGACCTCACCAACAGCTTCCCCATCTGCATCCTCACTGTCATATACAGCCTGAGCTTCTGTTGTCACGGTTTTCAGTCCGGCAATGCTTTCCTCCAGATATTTTTCAGACTCATTCAGAATCTCATTGGCTTTATCCAGTGCATTTTTCAATTCTTCTTTATTACCTTTTCTTACAAGTGTGGTCATAGCCTCTGCCAGTTTGTTGTAAGCTTCATTGATCTCTGCTTCTGTTGCCTGTGGATTATCATTTATTGTCTTTGCTGCGTTCAAAGCGTCCTCTAATATCTGAATACTGGATGCTGTATATTTATCCTTGTCTTTAAGAAGGCTTTCTGCTTTCTGGATCAAAATATCCAGTCTTGAGCTTTCTTCATCTACAAGCATTCCGGTGACTGCATCCATTAGGCTCCTGGATGCCCGGTTCACTGTTTCCTGGTCTGCGCTGTCTTCTGCAAATACACGCTCTGCCTCCGCAAGTGCATCTCTTACTGCCTGTACACTTTCTGGTGTATACTGCTCTAAAGAAGCCTCATCCGCCAGAACGGCTTTTGTTCCTTCAATGGCAGCCTTCAGACCTACCTTCTGCACACCGTTTTCCAGAAGATTACATGCTGTCATCAATTCAATGAATGCGCTGTCAACCTGTTCCTGTGTAGCTTCCGTATTTTCCATCAGTGTTCTTGCGCTGTCCAGGGCTTTCTGTACATTCTCCCAGCTTGCTGCAGTATAACACTGGTTTTCCTTCTGTTCCTGCTCCAGTTTTTCTGCCATGGCTACTGCCAGTTCCAGGCTTTTGCGATTCACTTCATCAGAAGGTTCTTCCTTCTCAGTGCCTGCAATTCCCATCCAGCTAAGTACCGGATCTCCGCCGCCTCTTTTACTGATACTTGCCATAACCTTACCTGCTTCAGTTACCTCAAATGCCTGATCGATCTGCAGATCCTTGTCACTGGATGCCAGTGAAAAGTCCTGTTCTGCCAGCACCTTTTCTCCCATGCTGATCGTCAGTTTCATATCTCTGTTGGTATTCCACCATTCCTGGAAGCCGGCTGAAAGTGTATAGGTTCCGGGCTGAAGTTCAAATGCGTATTCAATATTTCTGCCGCTCTCTGCCCACCAGCCGTTTTCAAGACAATTGTTTCCGTCGTGGTATCCCACATCATAGCTGTCAGGGGATTCTGCATCTGTTGTACCTGCAAATCCGGCTTTATTTTCTTCTGTGTATTTGGGGTCTGCAGTTTCGTTCTTTACCTTGCTCCCCAGTTCTTTCTTCACTGCGTCAAAATATTCTGATGTCTCTGCACCGCTGTCGAAGAAATACAGCGTGTTCTGGTTGATCACATGAATATCATGTGTAAAGGTTCTTCCTTTTTCTGTCATGGTTCCTGTTACAGTGACAGTCCCCATTTTGTTTTCATCATATTCCGGTACTTCCCATGTTACCGGTGTGGTCTCTTCCTCTGTTCCGTAGGTAATGGTGATTTCCGCCGGAAGCTGCTCCATAATAGATGCAGAGGAAGAAACTGCAGCCGGAAGCTCAGTCTTTATCTCAAAGTTTCCTTTGCCGTCCAAAGCGCTTAAGTCCCAGTTTTCATATCTCCTAAGAGCAATTCTGTTATCCGGCTGGAACTCTACCGGGAGCCATACATATCTGGATTCACTTAAATCTCCTGCATTCCATCTGTCACCCATGTAGATATATTTTCCGTTTTCTGCATCAACAGGGAATACGCAGGTACTCTGTGTATGATATGTGGTATCACTTTCCCAATCTGTACATGGGTCTCCCATATCTGTCCAGGGGCCCATTGGATGATCTGCGACCGCATATTTTGCAGGGTTCGGACTCCATCCGGTACATCCTGAATTTACCATATAGTATTTATCACGGTATTTGAACATAGCCGGAGCTTCTCTGGACCAGCCTATAAAGTTACGGGTAAAATCAACGCCTTCTTCCGCCTCATCACGGTCAACTGCCAGCTGTGTATAATCTTCGCTTAACTTAGAGATAAATGTAGTTTTGTTTCCCTCAGAAGAATAAATCACGTATGCAGTTCCGTCATCGTCTTTGAACAGGTTCATATCACGGACAGAGCCGCGGCCTTCCCATCCGTCATAACCGTGATCTGCATTCGGATCATTGTGGTAATTCAATTTATAGCTTCCCAGAAGTTTGAACGGACCTGTAGGACTGTCGCTGATGGCTACGCCTGCTTTTGCCTTTCCATAGTCTGCATCACTTCCCGGATAACGCCCATCTGCATGGAACCAGATGACATATTTTCCTGTCTTTTCGTTATAAAGCATTTTAGGGCGTTCCATTACTCCGCTGTTTTTATCCAGATCAATAAAAATCTGTTCTTTTTCTTCTTCCGTACAGTCACCATACAGGCTGCTGAAATATTCGTCTGTCTCAAACTGCTCCGGATTTTCCATGGTACGCAGAACCACGCCCTCATCGGTCCAGTTATACAGATCCTCAGAGCTGTACATATGAATACCGCCTACAGGCCGGTAATCATTGGTTTTGTCTTCACCGATCCAGTACCATTTTGTAACCCCATCTATAGTGAGCTGCTGTATCTGTCCGCCATGTGCCTGAATCTGGTTTCCGTTGGTGTCATACATAGGCTCACCTGCCACACCTGTAAAAGAAGTGTAATTTGGAGCCTCTTTGTTCTCCTCATCCACTGCCCTTACCTTCACATAATTCAGAATAGGGTCCTGATTGGTGCCCGTCCTTCTGGGTGATTTTACCTGTAAGTTCAATTCCCCATCTGTGACTTTTACTTTAAAAGTTCTGCTTACCCATTCACCGTATTTTAATTCTACATCTGTAGCCACGGTCTGATCTTCCATCATGACATTGACCATACGGTTATCCCAGTAATGTTTGAAGGCAACCGTTACCTCATAGGTGTCCTCCTCCAGTCCTTCAATGGGACTCGTGGGGACCTCAAAAGAATACCCCAGAGCACTTTTATACTTATCAAACTGAACTGTATCTGACATATAAATAAAGCTGTTTCCAATATCTGTTGCATCATCGCCGCTGTTGACTGCCTGGGAATATTCATTTTCAGCATCACGCCCCCATATAGTGCTGGTACCGGGATCTGTCCCATACTCCTGGTCAACAGAGGACTGCATAAGCCCCATACGCTCTGACTCCTGATTAGGTACGACAGAAGGGTCCGGGGTACCGCAGTTTACAGTATAGAGCACATTATCATTTGCTTTGATTTCATCATAAGTCAATTCAACGCTGCTCTCCTGCTGCATGGGCATCTCCTGCTGTTCCGCCGCCATAACAGGCGCAGCCGGAGCTATCACGGATGCACTCATGGCAAGCACTGACATTCCAGTGACTGTCTTCTTAAAACATCTTTTGCTTTTCATAGAAACCTCCATCTTCTGATTATTTGGATTCTTTATCTTTCCTTTTCTTATTCAGCACAACTTTACTTCCCAGAATAACCGCTATGGCTCCTGCACCCAGCGCCAGGTAAAAACCTACCGGTGATTCGTCACCTGTTTTGACGCCACCACCTTTTTTGCTGCTGCCTCCCTTTTTGTCATTGCCGGAAGGTGTGCTTTTGCCATCATCTTTGTTATCCTTGTTGTTGTCTTTATTGTCGTCCTTGTTCTGACCTTCTTCTTCCTGTTCTCCCCCTACCGTATAAATGATTTTAGGAGTGGATGCCTCATGATTACCCCGGTCACCTGCCAGTTTCTCGGCCTCTATCTGAAAGGTGATCTTATCGCCTTCCTTTACATCATCTTTCAGTTCAAACGCAATGTCCAGAAGGCTTCCATCTGCGGCAACTGCCTGGGCCGAGGCAAATGCCAGGACCATCTCCCCCTCCTCTTTGTTGCCAGTGAGGCAGTCGTTTACCTCCACCATGCCACCCGAGAGTGCTTCTCCGGATTCGCTTGATACAAGTGTTATTTTTTCAGCCTCGTAAAACACCCGAAGTTTTCCGTTTGTCACATCATCCCCATTTTCCATCATACAGCTTACCTGAAGGGATTTATCTTCTTTCTTGTAATCCTGAATTTCCATAAAAACCTTTGGATTTTCCGCTGCATGAATGGATACCGGACGTGGTATCAGCATTAACGAAAGAAGTCCCACTGCTGCTATCATCCCTTTTTTCATCTTCCTTCTCCTTCCTTTACCGGGATATGATTATCCTTTTACAGAACCTGTCATACCTGCCACAAACTGCTTCTGCATTAAGAAGAATATCAGTGCGGTAGGCAAAGTAGCAAGAACAACGGCAGTCATCATCATGCCGTAGTCCGGTGTATAAGAAGATCCCATAGCTGATATGATCAGCGGCAGGGTTCTCTTCTGCTCTGACTGCAGTGCGATCAACGGCCACAAATAATTATTCCAGCTTGTCATAAAAGTAACTACAACTGCTGCTGCATAAGTAGATTTCATGGTCGGCATATATATCCTTGTAAAAATACCGAACTCTCCCAATCCATCAATTCTGGATGCTTCAATCAGCTCTTTCGGAAATGTCTTGGTATTCTGCCGAAAGAAAAAGATCAAGAAAGCGGTTGCAACAGCCACAATAATAACAGCTCCGGAAGAATTTAACCCAATCCAGCTAAGAACCGGAATCTTGTTGAATTTACTGAACAGGCGAAACAAGGGGACCATCAATGCCGCGAAAGGCACCATCATAGACAGAAGCACAATGCTGAATACCCTGTCTCTTACTTTTGACTTATAAACTTCAAATGCATAACCAGCAGCAGATGATATGACCATGGCCAATGTGGTGGTAACCACAGCTATGATCAGTGAATTCTTAAATGCAGTCATATACTGCAGATCTGACTCCATGAGATGTTTCAGATTCTCCATGAGATAGGTTCCCGGAAGCAGTGTTCCCTTCGTAACATCTACTGATTTGTTGGTTGCCGCAATTACCATCCAGAAAAATGGAAATATGGATACTACGGTAAGGATTATCAATATTATGTACTGAACCACATTCATGGCTTTTGTTTTCTTACTCATCCTTGTCACCCACTTTCATCTGAATAAATGATAATAATACAATTAATACTACTATTACATAGGAAACTGCCGCAGCATATCCAAAATTAGGCTGATATTTGAAAAGCAGGTTGTATATATACTGTGAAATCGTAATGGTGGCATTCGCCGGACCTCCCTGCGTTATGTTCATAGGTTCATCAAACAACTGAAGTGTTCCGATCGTTGAATTGATTGTAGTAAATAAGATGATCGGTTTCAGCAGAGGAAGTGTCATGTAACGGAATTTCTGGAAACCATTGGCTCCGTCAATAGAAGCTGCCTCATACACAGAATCATCAATACTCTGAAGACCTGAGAGGTAAAAAATCATATTGTATCCTGTCCACCTCCAGGTAATGGCAAAGATGATCAAAACTCTCGCAAAAATATTATTGGTCAGCCAGTTGATCGGCTCTGCTATCAGATGCAGATTCATAAGCAGACCATTGATAAATCCGTCATTTGCAAAAAGACTCTTAAAAATAATAGAATAAGCAACCAGTGATGTCACACACGGCAGGAAAATAGCTGTTCTGAAAAATCCTCTGCATTTCAGCTTTTTGTTATTTAGCATGGAGGATATACCAAGAGCCATGAGAATCATCAACGGAACCTGTACGATCAGAAATAAAACGGTGTTAAATAATGCTTTCTTAAATGTAGAATCCGTCAGCAGACGTTTATAGTTGGCAATTCCCCCAAACTCCAGATTATTGGCAACCCCTGTCTGGAAGGAAGTAAGAAAAGCCTGTACCATTGGGTAAAATACAAATGTGCAAATTAAGACTAAACTCGGTATAATGAAAAGCCATGCTCGTCTGTCTAATTTACTATACACGTTAGTTTTTTTCATAGTATGCTCCTAAAAATAGGGGTACCGCATTTCCTGCAGCACCCCTCTTACTTTTGCTTTATTGTGCTGTGGCAGCTTCTGCCTGAGCCTGATAATCCTTCAAGGTACTGTCTATATCAGCTCCGCCGACAATGGCCTGTACTGCTTCTGTCATTAAGTCTTCAATCGCATATGTATTTAAACCATAATTTACTGAAGGCACATTTCCTGTCCACTCGGCAAAGTCCCCGAAGATTTTCTGTCCGCCGAAGAACTCACTGCCTGCTTTATAATTTTCACCCTCAACCGCCTTGTTCATTGTACTTACCAATGTAATGTCAGATGCCAGTGTATTCATCAGTTCTGCACTGCCTGCAAATGTATTCTTAAGAAAATCTTTTGCCACATCCTCATGACCCACATTTTTCAGTACATACCATCCGCCACCGCCGATAGATGATGCATTCACAGATTTGTCATTGGCTTCCATTTTCGGGAACTGAGCCACAGCCCATTTTCCGCTCTGGTCCTCTGCTTTCTGGATAGATGGAGCAATCCAGCATCCTGTTATAACAGAGGCAACATCTCCGTTATTAAATGCACCTACAAACTGATCCCAGTCAGAAACCTGTTTTGTACAACCTGAATCAACTAATGCTTTGTATACGCTAATGGCATCTTTCAGGGCATCATTGCCGGCAATTGTCACCTTTCCGTCTTCTCCTGTGTACCATGCTCCTGCGCTCTGCATCATCATGCGGATCTGACCGATATCACTTGGATCCAGTGTACACATATCAACCCCGCATTTTTCTTTTACAGCTTTACCAATCTCCATGTATTTTTCCCATGTCAGGTTCTGCATATCTTCCTGTGTATATCCGGCCTGTTCAATATAGTCTGTACGGTAAAAAGTTGCAGCCACACCACTGTCAAAAGGTACTCCGTAAGTTTTACCATCTACCTGGTTTACAGCCGTTTTATAACTGGCGAAATCCTCCGGATTTACAATATCAGATAAATCGGCAAATTCATCTTGGTAAGATGTCAGATATCCCTGTGCTTTATAGTCTTCTATCAGAACGATATCAGGAAGTCCCTCATAAGAAGATGATGAAAGGCTTGTATTTAACTTTGCTACAATATCATCCTGTGCCATTGTTACAATATCTATTTCCACATCCGGATTGGTTTTTAGATACATTTCTTTTGCATCCTGTGCAGCTTTGATATTAAATGCCTCATCCCATGCCCATATAGTCAGCGCATCCTCTTTTTTATCAGAATCTGCTTCTGTTTTTGTCTCAGTTTTAGTTTCTGTTTTATCGCTGCCTCCACATGCTGTTATTCCCATAGCCATTGATGCGGCAAGCATAACGGCAAATACTTTTTTTACTTTCATTTCTGTCTCTCCTCTTCGTATTACTTAATTTCTATTGATATTCTAACACGTCCTTCTGAAAACCCTTTAGGAATATATTAATTTGATTTTTTTAATATTTTACGATGCTTCTACGAATTTAGGATTTTTTTCTGATATTTGTACTTTTTCTATAAAGTAAAAAGATAGTATCCATGAAGTGTGTACTCCACGAAATACTGTCTTTTTACTGCAGTCTCAACAGAAAAACCCGCAGAACCTAAGTTCTACGGGCATCTTATGCTTGGACACAATGTACCATACGATCCTCTATGTGATAAAATATCAGCAGATACTTTTAAAACATTTTTTTTGCGGTATTCTTTCTGATCATCTTTCTGATAAGCAGTATGAGCAAAAAATAAACTGCACATACTATAATCCCCGCAACACAACTCCATGACGCCAATACATACCAAAGACTTTTTACTCTTTGAATTTGATAATTGGCTATCTCTCCCCGTTCGAGAACCGTAAGCCCTAATACAGCAATTGGAAAACATGCACCCAAAATAAAAGCTATAATTGCCCCCAAAGCCGTCAGCGCTTTTTGATAAAATCTAACTTTTTTTAAAGGATTATTTTTTAATTCAACATCAGAAGTTTGAACATCTATCTGCATTTTCATATCATCCATCTTTTTTTTACAATCTTTGCATTGGCTTAAATGTCTATCAATATCCTTTTTCGTTTGTTCCGATAATATATCATCCTGATACAGCGGTAATAGATCCGAAATAATATAACATGGAAGCTCTTTATTCATCTTTCAAAATCTCCTTTACAATTTTTTGTTTTCCCCTAAAGAAAGTGACCCTTGTCCAGTTTTCTGTTTTGCCGATAATCTCACCGATTTCAGCAAAAGATAAATTACTGATCAACCTCAGATACATGACTTCACGCACCGGCTCATTCAAATCATGTATCAACTGTAAAATCTCTTTTTGTTCCCATTGAACATTTATATCTTTTTTATCTTCTATTTCCAGGATATCATCCTCTATGGATAAAACCTCCTGATGTTTTCTTACATATTTCAGCCAAACATTTTTAGCGATTCCACACAACCATGTCAATATGGAGCTATTCCCCTTAAACCGGTCAATACATTGAACAGCTTGAAAAAAAGTCTCCTGCGTAAGCTCTTCTGCAAGATGTTCATTATTTGTCTTACTCAATAAAAACAAAAATACTTTTTTTGAATACATCTCGTATATTTCTTCTATCGACTGCACGTTTACCCTCCCCTCCTTCTACTCGTTAGTACCAAATTCTCCTATTTTGTTACAACCTTATATTATATTTTTACACAACAGAAAAACCCCGGAAACCTTACGGTTCCGGGGCATCTTATGCTTGGACACAATGTACCATAGATACGAATCTATATTTAGATTATATTACTCGATGATTGCAGCAACACGGCCTGAACCAACAGTACGTCCGCCTTCACATTTTAATCTGACCCAAAACGCGGACCTTTAAGGACAGTTTTTATCCTAATCGCTGCTATTACCGCTATTTTTACGAATTATAATGTGCCACCGCAATTTTTTTAGAACCATATTAGAACCACGGCTTATATCACTATACCTCTGTTCTGCTCCAGATAAATCCTTACACTAACCACAATGTCCTCAGCAGAATGTAATTGCTCCGCAGTCTCATCTAATGAAGCAATGTAGAAATCATCATAATCGCTGGCTTCTCTTTTCCGTTTTAGGCGCCCCAGCTTTCTCCCAATCTCTCTAGGAAAAATATCTGTAGCCACAAAATACTGATTAAAATATGCAACCGCATCTTTGTGTCTTTTAAAATCAACCTCCCCCAAAGCTAATACTGCCTTTATTGCATAAAATGCAGCATAATAGCCCCGATTAATAGCATCCTTATAATGTCGGTTTTCCATACACAATTTTGCTGTTTCTAAAGTCTCCAACGCGGTCCGATACCTGTATATGCATAAATCTTCCGCTTTGCTATCCATTTATCACTACCCCTTCATCTCTTACATTTCTGTAGAAAGGCAAAGTGTCCACCCAATATTCATACTGTGCTTCATTCTTTATTATCGGAGAAATATCTATGCCCGTCTCGATTTCTATTTCAAAGGCTATATCATACACATCATTTTCAATCCGCTTAATTTCCGAATCACTCATTTTAACCAATATCATTAAATCCACATCGGAAAAATCATGATTATCCCCCCGAGCATAGGAACCGTAAAGAATCACCTTCGATAAGCTGCTGCCCAACAGCTTTCTCAACTGCAAAGAAAACTTATATACTACATTCCTTACATCATCTGGCATATCACATCCTCCTTTCATTTTTATTATATCCCATCCAATTTCCTTTGTATACAAGAATATATGATCATCTTACTAATGCCGCTTGTCCAACAATAACAATTTGCCATTAAAACATGCTGAATCCACATCAGCTATCAAAAATAGAACCAAAACAGAACCACGCCTTACGTTCTGTCGCCCACACACTGCTCTGCTGCAAACACTGAGTGCCGAATCTTTTATTCTTTTACACAACAGAAAAACCCCGGAAACCTTACGGTTCCGGGGCATCTTATGCTTGGACACAATGTACCTACGGTACAAATCTATATTTAGATTTAATTACTCGATGATTGTAGCAACACGGCCTGAACCAACAGTACGTCCACCTTCACGGATAGCGAAAGTAAGACCCTGGCTCATAGCGATCGGGTGGATCAGCTCGATTGTCATCTCTACGTTATCACCAGGCATGCACATCTCTGTGCCTTCCGGTAAGTTGCAGACACCTGTAACGTCTGTTGTTCTGAAGTAGAACTGCGGACGATAGTTGTTGAAGAACGGTGTATGACGGCCACCCTCGTCTTTTGTCAGAACGTAAACCTGAGCTGTGAATTTTGTATGGCAGGTGATGGAACCTGGTTTAGCCAGAACCTGTCCTCTTTCGATCTCGTTTCTCTGAACACCACGAAGCAGTGCACCGATGTTATCACCAGCCTGAGCCTCGTCTAACAGTTTACGGAACATCTCGATACCTGTTACAACTACTTTACGTGTCTCTTCTTTCAGACCAACGATCTCAACTTCTTCAGATACGTGAAGAACACCAGCCTCTACTCTACCGGTAGCAACTGTACCACGACCTGTGATAGAGAATACGTCCTCTACAGGCATGATGAACGGTTTGTCTGTGTCACGCTGAGGATCCGGAATCCAGCTGTCAACTGCAGCCATCAGTTCCATGATCTTGTCGCCCCACTCGCTGCTGGGATCTTCCAGAGCTTTCAGAGCAGAACCCTGGATGATCGGTGTGTCATCGCCCGGGAAGTCATACTCGCTTAACAGCTCACGGATCTCCATGTCAACCAGCTCAAGCAGCTCTTCATCGTCAACCATATCACATTTGTTCATGAATACAACGATGTAAGGAACGCCTACCTGACGGGACAGAAGGATATGCTCTTTTGTCTGAGCCATAACACCATCAGTTGCAGCAACAACCAGGATAGCGCCATCCATCTGAGCAGCACCAGTGATCATGTTTTTAACGTAGTCAGCATGGCCTGGGCAGTCAACGTGTGCGTAATGTCTGTTTTCTGTTTCATATTCAACGTGAGCAGTAGAGATTGTGATACCACGTTCTCTCTCCTCCGGAGCTTTATCGATATTAGCGAAATCTACTGCTGCGTTACCTGCAACTCTCTCAGAAAGAGTTTTTGTGATAGCAGCTGTCAGAGTTGTTTTACCATGGTCAACGTGTCCGATGGTACCAATGTTACAATGCGGTTTGCTTCTTTCAAATTTAGCTTTTGCCATTTTGAATTTCCTCCTTATTCACATGCGCCCCGTCTGGGCAATTTTATTATTTTTTTGTTGCCTCATAACGAGGCGGTTGGAATATCAATATATTCAACCTGCTATCCTTGATTATATTGCAAATCAAGGATATTTGCAAGTTTTTAATTATTATTTTCCTGTTTTTACTGAAAGTACTTTTTCCTGTACGGATTTCGGAACCGGCTCGTATTTCTCGAAGAACATGGAGTAGTTACCACGGCCCTGTGTTCTGGAACGCAGGTCTGTTGCGTAACCGAACATCTCAGCCAGAGGAACGAATCCGCGGATCATCTTGCCTCCGCCGATATCATCCATACCCTCGATACGTCCACGACGGGAGTTGATATCACCGATAACATCACCCATGTAGTCTTCCGGAGTAGTAACCTCTACACGCATGATAGGCTCCAGGAGAACCGGTGCTGCCTTCGCCATAGCTTCCTTGAATGCAAGAGAACCTGCAATGTGGAATGCCATCTCGGAGGAGTCGACCTCATGGTAAGAACCATCATATACGTTTGCGTGGATACCAACAACCGGGAATCCTCCCAGGATACCAGCCTTCATAGCTTCCTCGATACCTTCGCCGACAGCCGGGATGTATTCCTTAGGAATAGCGCCACCAACAACTGTGGATTCAAACTTGAACAGTTCTTCACCGTTGGCATCCATAGGCTCGAATTTAACTTTACAGTGACCGTACTGTCCACGACCACCGGACTGTTTTGCGTACTTGCTGTCAACATCAGCGTTCTTGGTAAAGGTCTCTTTGTAAGCAACCTGAGGAGCACCAACGTTAGCTTCTACCTTGAATTCACGAAGCAGACGGTCAACGATGATCTCCAGATGCAGCTCACCCATACCGGCGATGATTGTCTGACCTGTTTCTTTATCTGTATGCGCACGGAAGGTCGGGTCTTCTTCGGCAAGTTTTGCCAGAGCCTCACCCAGTTTGCCCTGTCCTGCTTTTGTCTTAGGCTCAATAGCCAGCTCGATAACAGGTTCCGGGAACTCCATGGATTCCAGGATTACCGGATGCTGGTCATCACAGATTGTATCACCTGTTGTGGTGAATTTGAATCCGATGGCAGCAGCGATATCGCCGGCGTAAACCTTATCCAGTTCCTGTCTCTTGTTAGCATGCATCTGCAGGATACGTCCAACACGCTCTTTTTTGCCTTTTGTTGCATTCAGCACATAAGAACCGGAGTTCATGGTACCGGAGTAAACTCTGAAGAATGCCAGCTTACCAACGAACGGGTCAGTCATGATCTTGAATGCCAGTGCTGCGAACGGTTCGTCGTCAGAAGAATGCTTCTCAACTTCGTTTCCGTCCATATCCTGACCTTTGATAGCCGGGATATCTGTAGGAGCAGGCATATATTCCAGAATGGCATCCAGTAATTTCTGAACACCTTTGTTTCTGTAAGCAGTACCACAGCATACAGGAATGGCTGCACATTCGCAGGTTCCTTTTCTCAGGGCTGCTTTCAGAGCTTCAACAGAAGGTTCTTCACCTTCCAAATATTCCATCATTAAGTCATCATCTAACTCGCAGATCTTCTCAACTAACTCTGTGTGATACAGTTCTGCGTCATCAGCCATATCCTCCGGGATATCTGTGATGGAAATGTCCTCGCCTTTTTCATCATTGTAGATGTAGGCTTTCATTTCAAACAGGTCGATGATTCCTTTGAATTCATCCTCTTTACCGATTGGGAGCTGAAGACAAATTGCATTTTTACCTAAACGAGTCTTAATCTGTTCTACGGCACCATAGAAATCTGCACCCAGGATATCCATCTTATTGATGAATGCCATACGTGGTACATTGTAGGTATCTGCCTGACGCCATACATTTTCAGACTGAGGCTCAACGCCGCCTTTTGCACAGAATACACCAACAGCACCGTCAAGTACACGTAAGGAACGCTCTACCTCTACGGTAAAGTCAACGTGACCTGGGGTATCGATGATATTGATACGATGTTCCAGTGCGCCCGGTTTGCTTTTACAGTTTTCCTGTAAAGTCCAGTGACAGGTGGTAGCGGCGGAAGTAATTGTGATACCTCTCTCCTGTTCCTGCTCCATCCAGTCCATGGTAGCAGTTCCTTCGTGAGTATCACCAATTTTATAATTAACACCAGTATAGTATAAGATACGCTCTGTAAGAGTGGTCTTACCGGCATCGATGTGAGCCATAATACCAATGTTTCTGGTTCTATCTAACGGATATTCTCTTCCAGCCAATGGATTTTCCTCCTCTAGAATCGATAGTGAGCAAATGCTTTATTTGCCTCAGCCATCTTATGCATGTCTTCTTTCTTCTTAACAGATGCACCTGTGTTATTCATAGCATCTAATAACTCATTAGCCAGTCTGTCCTCCATTGTCTTCTCTCCTCTTTTACGAGAATACAGAGTTAACCAACGAAGAGCTAATGCCTGACGTCTTTCCGGTCTAACCTCGATCGGCACCTGATAGGTAGCACCACCGATACGTCTGGCTTTTACTTCCAGAACCGGCATGATGTTGTTCATTGCTTCTTCAAAAACTTCGATTGCCGGTTTGCCGGCCTTTTCCTCCATTTTAGCGAACGCACCGTATACGATCTTCTGAGCTACACCCTTCTTACCATCTAACATAATGTTATTGACAAGTTTGGTAACCACTTTATTTCCGTATAACGGATCTGCTAAAACGTCTCTTTTTTGAGTATGTCCTTTACGTGGCACGTTACTTCCCTCCTTAATCATTATCAAAATTCGGACAACGGTCATTGCCCTTAACGATTAGATCATCGGTACTCACACAACTATTTTGTATGTCCGTACTCGGTAAATCCTATATAGAAACCCGCAGCCACAACCTGGGTCTATGGAATCCCGGTACAAAATCAGTCTTAATAGTTATATCTGTGACTTCAAATGATTCTAATTAATTATTTTTTCGGTCTCTTAGCGCCGTATTTAGAACGGGCCTGACGTCTGTTAGCAACGCCTGCTGTATCAAGTGTACCACGGATGATGTGGTATCTTGTACCTGGTAAGTCTTTTACCCTGCCGCCACGGATAAGAACAACACTATGTTCCTGAAGGTTATGTCCTTCACCTGGAATGTAGCTTGTTACCTCGATTCCGTTGGAAAGACGAACTCTGGCGATTTTTCTAAGAGCAGAGTTAGGCTTTTTCGGTGTAGCAGTTTTAACCGCTGTACACACACCCCTCTTCTGCGGAGAAGACATATCTGTGGTCTTCTTCTGTAAAGAGTTAAAACTCTTCTGAAGCGCCGGAGCTGTGGACTTCTTTACGGAAGTCTGACGTCCTTTTCTTACTAACTGATTGAATGTTGGCATTCCATTTCACCTCCTGTATTATTTCTCTTCTATATTATTATAGAAGAAATGAGTGGCTGCCAGTTATTCATTATCATGAATAAATGATTTTACGCGCAAAAAAACTGCGTCTCCATGCACGCTCTCTCATTATATCCATGGAAAATCGTGCTGTCAAGGAAATTTTTCAAAAAAATACAATTTTACGGGTATTTCTTCATTTTCAAACGCAGAATGCGCTCCACAGAGGCGTCGATTCTCGCTTCGCTCAAATCTCCCTCCTCCACGGCATCCAGCACACCATGGTAGGCGGCCCTGAAATCATCCGGCATCAGAAGCATGTCCGCACCGGCCAGAAGCGCTTTCACAGAAGCTTCAGCCGGACTGTACACCCCGGATACCGCCTTCATATTCAGGGCATCCGTGATAATAAGGCCGTCATATCCGTACTTGTCCCTGAGAAGTCCTGTCAGAACCTGCTCTGAGAGTGACGCGGGCGTATCATCCCCCAGGGATTTCGGTATGGAGATATGCCCTGCCATGATGAAATCAGGCTCTGCCTTGATTCCTTCCTGAAAAGGAACCAGTTCTTCTGCCTCCATCTCCTCCAGGGTCTTGTCCGTGTAAGCCCGCCCTTCATGGCTGTCCTCCACAGTGCCCCCATGCCCCGGAAAATGCTTCAGGCAGGCGGAGACTCCATTGTCCTGCAGCCCCTTAACCACCTGTGACGCCATAGCACCAACCAGACGGGGGTCTTCCCCAAAGGAACGGTTCCCTATAACAGTATTGCCAGAATTGGTAATTACATCCGCATCAGGAGCAAAATCTATATTAAATCCTAATTCTTTCAAATAGGATGCTAAGTTTTTTCCCACATCATAGGCCCGGGAAGTATCCTTACTGTCCCCTATGGCCCGCATACTCTCATATCTGGTGACAGAGAAATTTTTGTTTCCCGCTACCCGGGACACTTCTCCGCCCTCCTCATCCACCCCCAGAAATACCGGAACCCCCGCAATCTCCTCCGCGTAGCTCTGGGTCTTTGACAGCATTTCCTTCAACTGATCCGGTCCCTGGATATTACGGGAAAAATATACGATCCCGCCCACAGGGTACTGCTCATAGGCTTTCTTTGTATCCTCACCGGCAACGGTAGCCGCATCCACCTGGGTGATGTCCTCAGGTGTGACAAAGAAAAGCTGCGCTGCCTTCTCCTCAAGGCTCATGCTCTTCACTTTATCCTTAACCTCACGGGAAATATCAGGTGATACATAGACCTGGGACGGCCCTGTATCCGTCTCTTTGGGGTTCTCCTGTACCGTATCTGCCGCGTTTACAGGCTCTTCCTCCTTTTCCCCGCTTTGGGTATGGGAGGCAGATGCTGTCTCTGTTCTCTGGTTTCCTGACTTTAAGGTAATGACGATCAAGACAATGGATAAAACGACGATGATGACTCCCATGGGAACCAGCATCCATAAAGGTGACTTTCTTTTTTTGTTCATACTTGTCCTCCTTTAAAAGACTGCATAACCTGAATATACAAAACCGCTCCTCCGGTCATTTTCCGGAAAAGCGGTCTTTTGTATGTTATAGCATTATTCTTCTGTCAGTTCGGCTTCCTCTTCCTCCTCGGAAAGTTCCACCTCATCAACCTCATCTGTCAGCTGAACAGCTTCCTCTTCATCCTCCGCCGGAAGTTCTTCCAGGGCTTCAGCAAGTTCAAGTTCATCCTCGTACTCCTCTTCATCCTCAGCCAGATCTGTATCCAGCTTAATGTTGGAGTAGCACTTCATGCCTGTTCCTGCAGGAATCAGTTTACCGATGATTACGTTCTCCTTCAGACCGATCAGCGGGTCGATCTTGCCCTTGATGGCAGCTTCTGTCAGAACCTTTGTGGTCTCCTGGAAGGAAGCTGCGGACAGGAAGGAGTTGGTCGCCAGGGATGCCTTGGTGATACCAAGCATAACCTGTTTTCCATCTGCCGGCTCTTTGCCCTCTTTGATCAGTCTCTCGTTCTCTTCCTCATAGTCCAGAACGTCAACCAGGGTTCCCGGCAGGAATTCTGTATCTCCGTTGTCCTCGATGCGGATCTTCTTCAGCATCTGGCGGACAATAACTTCAATATGCTTATCGTTGATCTCAACACCCTGCAGACGGTATACACGCTGTACTTCCTGGATCATATAATCCTGAACAGCGCGGACGCCCTTGATCTTCAGAATGTCATGAGGATTGACACTACCTTCTGTCAGCTCATCACCGGCCTCCAGATACTGTCCGTCCTGAACCTTGATACGGGAACCGTAAGGGATCAGGTAAGTCTTGGAGTTGCCGTCCTCATTGTCTGTGACGATGATCTCACGTTTCTTCTTTGTATCCTTCAGTGTGGCGACACCTTTGATCTCTGTGATGATGGCAAGACCTTTCGGCTTCCTTGCCTCAAAAAGCTCCTCCACACGGGGAAGACCCTGTGTGATATCGCCGCCGGCAACACCACCAGTATGGAAGGTACGCATGGTAAGCTGTGTACCTGGTTCACCGATAGACTGGGCTGCAATGATACCTACGGACTCACCCACCTGTACCGGTTCACCGGTTGCCATGTTGGCACCATAACACTTGGCGCAGACACCGATGTGGCATTTACATGTGAGGATCGTACGGATCTTAACGGAATCATATGGTTTCCCATTCTCTTTTACCCCTTCTTTTACCACACGTGCGGCACGTTTCGGAGTAATCATATGGTTTGCTTTGACGATCACTTCGCCTTTGGCGTTCTTGATGGTCTCGCAGGAGAAACGTCCTGTAATACGCTCCTGAAGGCTTTCAATCTCTTCCCTTCCGTCCATGAAGGCTTTCACCCACATACCCGGAATCTCGCCTTTGTCTTCACAGCAGTCCACCTGACGGACGATCAGATCCTGGGAAACGTCAACCAGACGTCTTGTCAGGTAACCGGAGTCAGCGGTACGCAGAGCTGTATCGGACAGACCTTTACGAGCACCATGGGCGGACATGAAGTATTCCAGTACGTCCAGACCTTCACGGAAATTGGACTTGATGGGCAGCTCGATGGTGTGACCTGTTGTATCGGCCATCAGACCACGCATACCGGCAAGCTGTTTGATCTGCTTATCGGAACCACGGGCACCGGAGTCAGCCATCATGAAGATGTTGTTGTACTTATCAAGTCCTGTCAGCAGGGCTTTGGTAAGCTCATCGTCAGTCTTCTTCCATGTCTCAACGACTTCTTTATATCTCTCTTCTTCCGTGATAAGACCACGTTTGAAGTTCTTGGTGATAAGGTCAACCGTATCCTGTGCCTTCTGGATCATCTCAGGTTTCTGAGGCGGCACAGTCATGTCGGAGATAGATACGGTCATGGCAGCTCTGGTTGAGTATTTGTATCCTGTGGCTTTGATCTTATCCAGCACCTCTGCGGTTCTGGTAGCGCCATGGGTATTGATTACTTTCTCCAGAATCTGTTTGAGCTGTTTCTTGCCTACCAGGAAGTCAACCTCCAGCTTCAGCTCATTGCCCGGAACGGAACGGTCCACAAAACCTAAATCCTGCGGAATGATCTCATTGAACAGGAAACGTCCCAGTGTGGAATCCACAATGTCTTCCAATACTGTGCCATCCGGCTGAGTCTTGCTGCAGAGTACATGGATTCTGGTCTGCAGTGTGATATATCCGTTCTCATAAGCCAGAATGGCTTCGTTTACACTCTTGAAATACTTGCCTTCACCCTTAACGCCCGGTCTCTCCTGTGTCAGATAGTAGATACCGAGAACCATATCCTGTGAAGGAACAGCCACCGGACCACCGTCAGACGGTTTCAGCAGGTTGTTCGGAGACAGAAGCAGGAAACGGCACTCTGCCTGCGCCTCAACGGACAGAGGAAGATGAACCGCCATCTGGTCACCATCGAAGTCGGCGTTGAACGCGGTACATACAAGGGGATGCAGCTTGATCGCTTTACCCTCAACCAGAATAGGCTCAAATGCCTGGATACCCAGACGATGCAGGGTAGGAGCACGGTTTAACATGACCGGATGCTCTTTGATGACATCTTCCAGTACATCCCATACTTCCGGTTCCAGCTTCTCCACCATCTTCTTGGCATTCTTAATGTTGTGAGCAGTACCGTTGCTTACCAGCTCTTTCATAACGAAGGGCTTGAACAGCTCAATTGCCATCTCTTTCGGCAGACCGCACTGGAAAATCTTCAGTTCAGGTCCAACCACGATAACGGAACGGCCTGAGTAGTCAACTCGTTTACCCAGAAGGTTCTGACGGAAACGTCCTGATTTACCTTTCAGCATATCGGAAAGGGATTTCAGTGCACGGTTACCCGGTCCTGTGACCGGACGGCCGCGGCGTCCGTTGTCGATCAGGGCATCGACAGCTTCCTGAAGCATTCTCTTTTCATTGCGGACAATGATATCAGGAGCGCCCAGTTCAAGCAGTCTCTTCAGACGGTTATTTCTGTTGATGATCCTTCTATATAAATCATTTAAGTCAGATGTTGCGAAACGTCCGCCGTCTAACTGAACCATAGGACGAAGGTCCGGCGGAATGACAGGTACCACTGTCATGATCATCCACTCCGGACGGTTTCCGGATTCACGGAAGGCTTCCACAACCTCAAGACGTTTTACAATACGAGCACGCTTCTGTCCTGTGGAATCCTTGAGGCCGGCTTTCAGCTCCTTGGATTCTCTTTCCAGGTCAATGGCTTCCAGCAGTTCCATAATGGACTCCGCGCCCATTCCTACGCGGAACGCGCCGTCGCCGTATTTTTCTCTGGCATCCTGGAACTCTTTCTCTGTCAGTACCTGTTTGTACTGCAGCTCCGTGGTGCCTGCATCCAGAACAATATAGTTGGCAAAGTACAGAACTTTCTCCAGGGACCTTGGGGAAAGATCCAGGATCAGTCCCATTCTGGACGGGATACCCTTGAAGTACCAGATGTGGGAGACCGGTGCTGCCAGTTCAATATGGCCCATACGCTCCCTGCGGACACTGGCTTTTGTTACTTCAACGCCGCATCGGTCGCAGACAACGCCTTTATAACGGATCTTCTTGTATTTACCGCAGTGACATTCCCAGTCCTTGCTCGGTCCGAAAATCCTCTCGCAGAACAGGCCGTCTTTTTCCGGTTTCAGGGTTCTATAGTTAATGGTTTCCGGTTTTTTAACCTCGCCTCTGGACCAGTCCCGGATTTTCTCCGGGGACGCCAATCCGATTTTGATGGCATCAAAGGTCATTGGCTGATATGCCTCTTTATTTGCTGTTTCTGGCATTGTGGACTCCTTTCCTTACTCCTCGACAAGAGTATCATCATCTAAGCTCAAGAATGCTTCTTCATCCTCTTCCGGCTCATCCTCCACGTCTACTAATTCTTCACCCTCGAATTCCTGTTTTGAGAATCCGTAGTCTCCGTAATCTTCTTCGCCGCGGTGTTTGGAATCACCTTCAATGATGGAGCGCATATCTGTCTCGCCATAGTCGATATTCTCCATGATTTCCACTTCTGTCATGTCTTCTCTGAGGACTCTGACATCCAGACCCAAGGACTGCAGCTCCTTCAAAAGCACCTTGAAGGACTCCGGAATACCAGGCTCCGGAATATTGTCGCCCTTGATAATCGCTTCATAAGTTTTTACACGTCCGATCACATCATCGGATTTCACTGTCAGGATCTCCTGCAGTGTGTAGGAAGCACCATATGCCTCCAGTGCCCAAACCTCCATCTCTCCGAAACGCTGGCCGCCGAACTGAGCTTTACCACCCAGAGGCTGCTGTGTTACCAGGGAGTATGGGCCTGTGGAACGTGCGTGGATCTTATCATCTACCAGATGATGCAGCTTCAGGTAGTGCATGTGTCCGATGGTTACAGGGCTGTCAAAATATTCACCTGTACGTCCGTCACGGAGCCTTACTTTACCGTCACGGGAGATCGGCACGCCTTTCCACAGTTCTCTGTGAGCTCTGTTATCGTAAAGGAACTGTAAAACTTCCGGACGCAGCGTATCTTTATGCTTCGCCTCAAAGTCTTCCCATTCCATGTTCACATAATCATTTGCAAGATCCAGAGTATCCTGGATATCATTCTCGTTGGCACCGTCAAATACCGGTGTGGCAATGTTGAATCCAAGGGCTTTTGCCGCAAGACTCAGATGAATCTCCAGCACCTGTCCAATATTCATACGGGAAGGCACGCCCAGAGGGTTCAGTACGATGTCCAGTGCACGTCCGTTCGGAAGGAACGGCATATCCTCAACAGGAAGCACACGGGAAACAACACCCTTGTTACCATGACGGCCGGCCATCTTGTCACCAACAGAGATTTTTCTCTTCTGGGCAATATAGATACGGACTGCCTGATTTACGCCCGGAGACAGCTCATCGCCGTTCTCTCTCGTAAATACTTTTGCGTCCACAACGATACCGTACTCACCGTGAGGAACCTTCAGGGAAGTGTCACGCACTTCACGGGCCTTCTCACCGAAAATAGCACGGAGCAGTCTCTCCTCTGCAGTCAGCTCCGTCTCTCCCTTGGGAGTTACTTTGCCGACCAGGATATCACCTGCGCGGACTTCAGCACCGATACGGATAATACCGCGCTCGTCCAGGTCTTTTAACGCATCATCACCAACACCCGGAACATCACGTGTGATCTCTTCCGGCCCTAACTTTGTATCTCTGGCTTCCGCCTCATATTCTTCAATATGGACAGAAGTATAGACATCATCCTGTACCAGTCTTTCACTTAACAGGACGGCATCCTCGTAATTGTAGCCTTCCCAGGTCATGAAGCCGATCAGCGGGTTCTTGCCCAGCGCCAGCTCACCGTTTGAGGTGGACGGACCGTCAGCGATCACCTGGCCTGCTTCCACATGCTCGCCTTTGGTCACGATAGGCCTCTGGTTGTAGCAGTTGCTCTGGTTACTTCTCATGAACTTGGTCAGGCGGTAAGTATCTTTTGTACCGTCATCATTGCGCATAACGATCTCTTTTGACGCTGCGCACTCTATGGTACCGGCTTTTTTCGCCACTACGCAGACGCCGGAGTCAACGGCTGCCTTCACTTCCATACCGGTTCCTACAACAGGAGCCTCCGTGGTGAGAAGAGGCACAGCCTGACGCTGCATGTTGGATCCCATCAGCGCACGGTTGGCATCGTCATTCTGCAGGAAGGGAATCAGGGCCGTAGCTACAGAGAACACCATCTTAGGAGACACGTCCATGTAGTCAAACATATTACGTTCATACTCCTGTGTTTCATCCAGATAACGTCCGGAAACGTTTTTATGGATAAAGTGCCCTTCCTCGTCCAGCGGCTCATTGGCCTGTGCCACATGATAATTATCCTCTTCATCTGCTGTCATATAGACAACTTCATCTGTAACCCGCGGATTCTTCGGATCTGATTTGTCAATCTTACGGTACGGCGCTTCCACAAAACCGTACTGGTTGATCCTGGCATAGGATGCCAGGGAGTTGATCAGACCGATGTTAGGACCCTCAGGAGTCTCGATGGGGCACATTCTTCCGTAGTGGGAATAATGTACATCTCGAACCTCGAAACCTGCACGGTCTCGTGACAGACCGCCGGGGCCCAGTGCGGAAAGACGTCTCTTATGGGTCAGCTCACCCAGCGGGTTGTTCTGGTCCATGAACTGTGACAGCTGGGAGGAACCGAAGAATTCCTTCACGGCTGCTGTAACCGGTTTGATATTGATCAGGGACTGGGGAGAGATACCTTCCATATCCTGTGTTGTCATTCTCTCGCGAACCACACGCTCCAGTCTGGAAAGACCGATCCTGTACTGGTTCTGCAGCAATTCACCCACTGCACGGATACGTCTGTTGCCCAGATGGTCGATATCGTCATCATTGCCCAGACCATACTCCAGATGCATGTTATAGTTAATAGAAGCAAGGATATCTTCTTTTGTAATGTGCTTTGGAATCAGCTCATGGATCTCACGGCGGATTGCGTCCTTGATATCCTCAATATCCTCATTCTCTTCCAGAATCTTAGCCAGAACTGGATAGTAAACAAGTTCTGTCACTCCCACAGAAGAAGGATCAATGTCCACATAGTTGGTGATATCCACCATCATGCTTGAAAGGACTTTGATGTTGCGCTCCTCACCCTGAATCCATACATAAGGAACTGCCGCGTTCTGGATCTGGTCAGCCAGTTCTTTTGTTACAACTGTGCCGGCCTCTGCGATGATCTCACCTGTTGTGGTGTCCACAACCTCCTCAGCCAGCATATGGCCTGAGATACGGTTTCTCAGCAGTAACTTTTTGTTGAATTTGTAACGGCCTACTTTTGCCAGGTCGTAGCGTCTTGGGTCAAAGAACATGCTGGTGATCAGGCTCTCTGCGCTTTCCACAGCCAGCGGCTCACCCGGACGGATTTTCTTGTATAACTCCAGCAGACCTTCCTGATAACTCTCAGCAGTGTCTTTTGTAAAGCTGGCTAAAATCTTCGGTTCTTCACCGAATAACTCTATAATTTCTGCATTCGTGCCGATACCTAAAGCACGAATCAAAACTGTAATAGGGACTTTTCTAGTTCTGTCTACACGTACATAGAATACGTCATTGGAGTCGGTCTCATATTCCAGCCATGCACCCCTGTTCGGGATAACGGTACAGGAATAAAGGGTTTTGCCCAGTTTGTCGTGAGCGATAGCGTAGTAAATACCCGGAGAACGTACAAGCTGGCTGACAATAACTCGTTCAGCGCCGTTGATTACGAAGGTACCGGTTGCAGTCATTAACGGCAGATCACCCATGAATATTTCATGTTCACTGATTTCGTCATTCTCTCTGTTGTATAATTTTACCCTTACTTTCAGAGGAGCTGCAAAAGTAGCATCCCTCTCCTTGCATTCTTCGATGGAGTATTTTACCTCATCTTCACACAAAGTAAAGTCAACAAATTCCAAGCTCAATTTACCGCTGTAGTCGGCGATTGGAGAGATATCTTCAAAAACTTCTTTTAGACCTTCGTCCAGAAACCACTGGTAAGAGTCTTTCTGTACTTCAATGAGGTTCGGCATTTCCAGTACCTCTTTCTGGCGCTGGTAGGTCATTCTCATGCTCTTACCGGTTGTAATGGGACGGATTCTATTTTTCTCCATTGACGTTTCACCCCTTGTATGTTTTAATTTTATTATGCTTATACCTGAGCCCCCTGACCGAAAGTTTCCTTTAATAAGGTTAATTTCAATCATAAATAGAACGACAGGCATAACTTGCCATAATAGTGCATTTCTCACTATAACACACCCTGTCAAGCCTGTCAACCATTTTTTGTTAAAATATTTTCCCGCTTTTGGGGAACAATTGTCTTATATATTCTGTCGAATTTCACAGCATTTCCTGCAGCCTTTCCACATCTTTGATATGCATTTCCTGACCCTGTATGCTGAAAAATCCCTCTTTTTCCATCAGTTTTAATTCCTGGTTCAGTGACGACCGGCTCACATGGAGCATATTAGCCATTACAGACTGAGAAACCGGCATGGGAATGGCCGCCCCCGCCACAATATCATTCATTCCCACGATCCAGTAGGCAATTCTCTCACGGATTGTCTGGTAATTGAGACAGTTGAGATAAAGCTGGTCTTTCAGCCCCCGCTGTGATATATAGAGTAAAAGGGAATACATCAGCAAATTATCACGCTCCAGCATCTCCTCCAGAATCTCCACGGGAATCCAGGCCACCGTGGATTTTTTGGCAGCCACCAGGGTATAGGTGTAATACCTTTTACCGGAAAAGTAGAGAAGCTCCGGGAAAATATCATTCTTTTCAAAGTAAGCGTTGCAGAGCTCATCCCCATTGACAGTATGGCTTACTGCCTTCAGAATGCCGTCCAGCACAATCCCAAAAGAGTTGATCTTACTGCCCTGAGGATATATGATCTCTGACCTCTGATATGTCTTACGGTTCATATACGGCCGGTAAATGCAGCTTCCCACACAGAGATCTGCAAAGGGTACCGGACAGCTTATCTTCGGATCTTCAAAAAAACTATGCATTTATACCCCTCCCAACATTCCCCGCAAAAAAAGAAACGCAAAGAGGGGCTGTCAAAACAGCTCCTCCCTGCGTCTTATTCTGCTTATTCCAATGGTCTGTCCAAAATATCACACAAATCATCATAATCCTTCTCGCCATTAAATCTCTGGACCTCTTCCCCGTTTTTGTAGATCACAACGACGGGAATTCCTCCGATATGGCACGCATCCAGCAGATCCTGGTTGGAATCCACATCCACATAGCGCACCTCGTACATTCCCTCATACTCTTCTGTGAGGGCTTCCTCCAGAACAGGATGAAGTGCCTTGCAGTGTACACAGCGCTCTGCACCGAAGAGCACAAGCACGGGTTTTCCTTCTACTTTAAGGACATCGTCATTCCAGCTCGACATGGTCACCGGTTTGAAGAAATCTTTGTTCACCTCAAAGACTTTCTCCCTCTGTGTCACATCTTCTTCGTCGTCTGTGGCCACACAAAGTGCCACATCTTGATAATACGGCAAAGTTCCTTCAATATCAATGACTTTTTTTGCCCCAAACGCTCCGGCACCCGGTACCCGGTATGTCACATTGTCAATGGGTGCGATGGGAACCTCCGTGGGAACCGGCTCCTGCGGCACATAGCTGTACGGATAACGGTACGCGCGGTAGATCATATTGTTCTTCGGTCCTTTTTCATTGTGTGTATAATACGGTGAAATCCATTCCCACACGATCTCATGATCCGGTGTCACTTCAATGACACGGCCGTCTGAGCCTTCCGTAACCATGGTATTTCCATTTGGCAGGCGCTGTGCGCTGCTGACATAGGGGCTGTAGAATTTGCTGGCGTCGGTGGGAACCGCATGGCCCAGTTCCTTTGGTGTCAGCTTCCAGACAACCTCCAGGGTTACCGGGTTAAACTCCAGCACACGGCTGTAATCGCGCAGAGCGTTCTTAACACCGATAGGAGCAGATGGATTGGGAACCCCGTAGCCGCCCCAGCCGCCGTTGTCAAATACCATCAGATTGCCTTCACCCGGCAGCCCTTTCGGAATCATATGAAAATGATGCTGGCCGATGATCCAGCCCAGCTTTTTCAGTTCCGGGGTGGCATTGAAGTCAGGTCCGATGCGCCATACAATCTTTCCTGTCTCTTTATCAAGGATAGCCAGAATATTGGCCTCCCTGCAGTCAAAAATAATATTTTCCGGTTTGAACCGCATATCACCCTGGTCATACCATTTGTTCGGGCCAAGGTAGCTCATGCAGTTTACATGAAGATAGTCGCCTACACCGCCGTCTGAGGAGCGCATGTTCGGATCTCTGAACAGTGCGTTTTTGGCGGCCTCGTCAAATCCCAGTTCGTCAAAGTGTTCACTGATGGACCATTTCCAGAGGATGTTGCCCTCCCAGTCCACTTCGATCATGGCATCATCCAGAAGCTTTTTATCGGATATCTTCGGGTTTCTGATCGTCTGGTGTACCAGGATCAGTGTGTTGCCTTCCAGGGGCTTTGCATCCATACCCGGAACATAGTATCCGACGGGATTTCCCTCCCTCTGATAGTCATGGTGCTGACGCGCCATCCAGCGATGGTCCCTGCCCGGGTCATCAATGTTCTCAAAGTGGTCAAATTCCCAGACAATATTTCCGTCATAGTCGATCTCGATCAGGTTGACACCGTCCTGCATACCGTAATCAGGATGACGGTATCCTGACAGACCCATCACATACCCGCCCGGAAGAAGTTTCGGCGGCATGGCATGCATATTCCAGCGTCTGATCTCATTTCCGTTCATGTCGAACAGCAGAACGCCGTCGTTGATAAGCGGAACGATCGTATATCCGCTCCAGCATTTCTCCGGATTGTAAGCAGTGACTCCGTGTGGAAAAACAAGTGGCTGACCCATAATCAATTACCTCCTGAAGTTAATCATTATATTTTTTAAATAGGTTCCTGTCTGTTGATAATACTTACTTTACTTCCAATAATTTTCCGTTTTCATAAAACGCAGTGGATACCGTGTGCTCTATCTTCAGATTCTGATAGAGAAGGTTCTGGCGTGTAATGTCCTGACGGTAAACCTTCCACTCTCCCCTGAGCTGCTGTTCCAGGTCTGATACTGCCTGAATCTCTTCATTGCTGTATGGATTGTAGAACACAAAGGCAATTTTCCCTGAATCCGGGCTTAAAATGCCCTCAATCTGCTCAAGCTCCTTCACGTAACGCTCAGAAGCCACCGCAGCCACTGCGCCGTCTGCCGCGGAGGTGACAACCTGGCGCAAAAATGTCTGCCTGCAGTCGCCCACTGCATAAAGCCCCGGGATGCTGGTTTCCATCTTGTCATTGACCTTGATGTACCCGCTTCTGTCACAAGTGACCATATGGCGCACGGGCTCTGTCTGAGGCACCATACCCACAAAGAAAAACAGTCCGTCCGCTTTAACTTCTCTGACCTCACCGGTCTCAACGTTTTTCAGCACAAGAGCTTCCACATGGTCTTTTCCTTTGATCTCCTGGACAGTGGAGCTCCAGCAGAAATCAATTTTAGGATTTTTATAGGCATGTTCTGCGGACACCTCGTTGCAGTCAAGGTGGCCTTTCTCATGGAGCACAATGATCGTGACTTTAGAGGCAAACCCGGTCAGATAATCCGCTTCCTCAACAGCCTGGTCTCCTGCGCCCAGCACGTAGATCTCCTTGCCTTTGAAAAATTCCGCATCACAGGTGGCGCAGTAGGCAACACCATGGCCCACAAATTCTTTCTCTCCGGGAATCCCCAGTTCCCTTGGACGGGTGCCCAGATCCAGGATCACACTGCGTGCCTTGAAATCTCCTCTTCTCTTTGTGCTGACAATGAAAAGATTGTCTTCTTTGCTGATCGCCGTCGCTGTGGTCCGTTTCAGCTCCACTGTGGGATGGCTGGATGCGTGCTCCCGGAACCGCTCCATCAGGTGCTGGCCGCTGTCCACGATCGTGCCGGGATAATTCCGGACTTCATAGGTATCGTTGATACGTCCGCCATAGCTTCCTTTTTCCAGAAGAAGCGTTTTCCGCTCCGACCTGCCTGCGTAAATAGCAGCCGCAAGACCGGCAGGCCCGCCGCCCACGATAATCAGATCATAAATTGATTCCATAATTTTCATCTCCTATTCTAATTTTTCTTTCACTTTAACCGTTTTTAAAGAACCCTCTCTTCCCACGCCCGTGACCACCCAGAAGATGCAGACTCCTGTGAGGATCAGGCAGTAAAAGGAAGAACAGAAAATCTGAAACGGTGACACAGTGGGCAGATAACTGTGTTTCTGCACCATCTCATTAATGATCGTCACACTTCCCATAACGAATGCGCTGTTAATGGGAATGATGGAGCTGAAGTTCGTCGCATTGGCTGTCAGCAGGATACTCCGTCGTTCCGGAGAAATACTGCTCTCCTGTCCGATCCTGTCCGCTATGTCACCGAACAGCAGGATTGACGGCAGCACACAGCCGGCAAGAAGAATGTTAACTATAACTATTCCTAAAGCCAGAACTGTCTCAGCGCCCCGTTTTGTCTTTGTAAATTTCCCTGACAGGATAATGCTGCAGCATCTTTCCAGCATTCCTCCGTCCACTGCCACTGCGATCAGTCCGTAAAGCAGGATGGTGGACACTGTCACGTCAATAATCCCATAAATACCTTCAAATATAATTCCGTTCAGCCCTGCCGTTTCATAATCAATGCTCACAATATCGGAAAATGTGAACAGACCGGTGATCAGCCCTAATACAAAGCCCGTAATAATTGCAAAAGAAACTCCTTCAAATAAGTTTCCTGTCTTAAAGCAGATACACAGAAGGACCACAACAGGTACCAGCATCCAAAGTCCTCTTGCATCTGAGAACTGGGAAAGCTGTGTCATGTCTCCCACACTGCCCTCCCCGGCACCGAATATTAAGTACAGAACCGTTGTGACTGCTCCCGCAGCCAAAATATAAGGAGTTCTCTGTTTCAAAACAGTCAGAAGCTTGGCCGGTCTTCCCGTTCCCCGTTCATGTTGTATCATTACTGTGGTGTTGATCACCTGTGAACTGGGAGACAGCGCATCCCCGAAAAAGATTCCGCTGATCAGCGCTCCGCTCAGCATAGAGGGACTGGCCCCCAAAAGTATTCCCGGAGGATAAAAAATGGGAATCACCGCAAACAATGCCGCGATCGGAGCACCTGCTCCCATAGAAATCACTGCTGAAGCCAGGAATGCAAAGACCACAAACCCGCTTTTTGTAATTCCAAGCTGAAGGCTCAGCCAGATAAATCCGCCCCCTATATTTCCCGTCATCATAAGCTTGGAAAAAATCCCTATGACCAGGAAAATAAAAATAAGCCTTGAATTTCCGTACTGCGCCAATCCATGCACAACAGAATCCCAGTATTTCCCTTTGTTCCTGCACAGGAAAAACCCTGTCAGAAGAGAAATCACTGCAGCAAAAATCAGCCCTTTCATTGAATAATAATGTAACCCCACCGAAAATATTCCGCCTATCAGTATGTACAGCACAAAGGGCATCATGGCAAATGCCTGTGTCCCCCAAAAAACCAGTTTTGGTTTTTCTGTTTCCATGCCGCCACCCCCGTTTCCTTTAGATAGTTAAAAGTATAACACACCTGGAAAACAATACCTGTTTCCGCGCCAACACTTACACAATTTTTTTTAAATTCTCACAGTTTTTTTGACATAACCGACAAAAAACCGGCGATGTCAGGTTCTTTTATCCTGTTATCATCGGTCTTTAATTTAACAAGAACATTTTCTGCATCCCATTCCATTCACTGGTATAAATAGACAATTTTATTGTACTTTCTTATACATATATATACATTGACATATATTTAAATATGTTATATGATGAAGATAGTATTTATGTAACTATTGTGTACGTATTCAGTTGACTGAATAGGTGCACTATTGTCAAGTAATCTTCTGATCACTGAGATAAGGAGGGGATCTGATGAAGAACATGGAAGGCAGCAGTTACAACGACAAACTGGACAGGCTCGACAGATGCGCCGGTCTAAAGAAGGTTGACCGGGTGCCCATCGGCGCGGCCACCTTGTATTTCCCCGCAAAATACTCGCATATTTCCTACGAAGACATGTATTACGACCAGGAAAAATACAAAAATGCTTCTGTCAGATTTGCAAAAGATTTCAACTGGGACGCAGCATGTATGCTCAGAACTTTTGAAACAGTCACACTTGGCTTATCCCTGGCAGGGACTGATCCGCAAAACGCAGTAAACACAGCAGTAGCCTCTGTTCTAGGAGGCGGATTCGCACACGATATTCTAAAAGACAATTATTCATCACATCCAGGAAGAGAAATTCCCTCAGACACAGAATCCCAGTTTAAAATCAAAAATCCGGTCATGACCTCCGAAGAGTATGATGAGTTTATTGACGACCCCCTCGGTTTTCTGAACCGCAAAGTGGTTCCCAGGGTATATGGTGCTCTTGAAGAGCCCGGCAGCTCTCAGTCTATATGTGCGCTCATGAAGTTTGGCATGAAACTCGGAACAGCGCTTGACGACCTGCAGGTATTTACACAGGAAATGAAAACAGCGGACTGTCCGCCATGGTATATGGCCATCTGCCCCAATCCCCTGGACGTGCTGGGGGCATTTCTGCGAGATTTTGATAAAGTCATTCTGGATATCCACCGGGTACCGGACAAAGTCCACAAAGCCTGTGAGGCTCTGCTTCCCATTCTTCTGGCCGTAGGAAAAGCCACAGGTGAAATATCTTATCAGCTCACCGGATCCAGAAGAGTATTTTTCCCTGTCTGGTATAACAGTTTTCTGTCGGAAAAACAATACAGAGAATTTCACTGGCCCTATCTCAAATACCTCTGCGAAGAACTGATCAAAGCCGGGTACACACCCCTCCTGTCCTTACAGGGTACATATGATCATCTGCTGGAAACACTTCTGGAGCTTCCCGCAGGTAAAGCGATTGCCTGGTTCGACAGGACAGACCCGGTCAAAGCCAGAGACATCATAGGAGACCACATGTGCATCGCGGGAGGAATCTCGCCCTCACTGCTGATCGGGGGCAGCGTTCAGGAAATTGACCTGCAGGTCAAGAAACTGCTGACCGAGATGAAAAAAGCCGCCGGCTTTATATTTACTCTGCCGTTTAATGCCATAGGTCCGGCGAAAATTGAAAATGTACTGGCAATGACAGAGGCAGTACACAGATATGGCGGTTATACCCAACCGTGAAAGGAGGTCCATTATGATTGATTTAACATCACTCACAAGTGCAGTCGGCGAACTTGATGAAAAAAAGGTTATGTCCATGCTGCAGGAATTTGTTGCAGGTGCTCCTGAGACAGAGGAAGCAGCCCAGGCCATCACTGCATGTCAGAAAGGCATGGAGAAAGTCGGCCAGCGTTTTGAAACAGGAGAATATTTCGTAGGAGATCTGATATTTGCCGGAGAACTCCTCACAGAGGCAATGGAAGTCTTAAAACCAATAATCGGCTCTGCCGCAAGACAAAAGGTCGGCAAAATTGTATTGGGAACTGTCCAGGGCGATCTGCATAACATTGGCAAAAATATTTTCAAGAGCATGGCGGAAGCAGCCGGATTCACTGTATATGACCTGGGTATCAACGTATCGCCGGAAGCCTTTCTTGACAAGATAAAAGAAGTGCAGCCCGATATTCTGGGTCTCAGCGGTGTCCTCACCATGGCTGTCGAATCTATGAAAAAAACTGTTGACCTTGTAAAAGAAGCCGGACTGAGAGAACATATCAAAATCACGATCGGAGGCGCATGTGCAAGCTATGAAGCCATGCAGGTCTCAGGCGCTGATGCCTGGTCCACCAACGCCGCAGAGACTGTGAACGTATGTCTTGGCTGGGTCGGTCAGCACCAGGAGTGAAATCATATGATAATTATCGGTGAAAAAATAAATGGTTCCATCCCCGGCATCAAACAATATATCACCACTCAAAACAACCGGCGCATCAGGGAACTGGCAATCAGACAGACCGAAGCAGGTGCGGATTATCTGGATATCTGTGCAGGGACTGCCGCTGCCCATGAAGCCGGAACTCTGAAATGGCTGATTGCCCAAGTACAGGATGCCGTGGATACTCCTCTGTGCATTGACAGTCCGGACGCAGAGGTTCTGGAAAAAATGCTTACCCTTACAAAGAAACCCGGGCTGCTCAATTCAGCAGCTCTGGAAAAGGGAAAATGTGACCTGCTGTTTCCCCTGATATCAGACACACAGTGGCAGATCATCGTACAGACAACGGATGATGACGGGGTTCCCGAAGATGCAGAAAACCGGATCAAAATTGCAGATGCCATACTTGATAAAGCAGCCAGGTACAGCGTGAAACCGGAACAAATACATATAGATCCTCTGCTCACTGCAATCTCTGCGAATAACCAGTCCATGGTGGTTTTTACAGAGGCCGTCCGGGGTATAAGAAAACTATCTCCGAAGCTTAAGATAACTGCAGCCATCAGCAACCTTTCCTTTGGTATGCCGCTCAGGCAGGTGATCAACCAGCATTTCTACGCAGTTGCCGCTTTTCTGGGGCTGGATTCAGCAATTCTGGACCCATGCAGCCGAGAGCTGTATACATCCAGACTTGTCATGGATGCGCTGCTGGGAAAGGACCGTCTGTGCCGCAGGTTTACCAATGCCTACAGAAAAGGCATGACCGGCCGCAAAAAACCCGACTGTTAATATGCAAAACCAACGCCCGCATAAGTATCAGCCCCATTATAAAAGGAGTCCCCAAATGGCAAAACTGTCATTTGAGGACTCCTTCTATTATATTCATTGTCTCAACAATTTACACTGATTTTTCCCGTAAAATACCACACCACTATGGCAGTCCATGAGGGATATCAATTTACTAAAATTCTTATAGTTACCAGGATTTTCAAGGGAATATGGACATATCCCGATAACCGGCATATCCTGTATTGCCTGGTTCAGCCTGGCCTCAAAAGAAAGCAGGGCTTCCGCATTACCGCCTATGCAGTCCATTGCAGGAGAACCGGATGCCCACAGCCGGGTATGCCCCTTTGCAACGGCACTTTCAATGCCGGCGCTCCAGGCCCGGAGTGGTCCTTCTACTCCCTCCTTGCGATACAAAGACTGAAAATCAATCACATTAAGCAGACCTTCTTTTTCCAGCGTCTTCACATCCAGCCCGTTTCTCTCATACTGCTCACAGACCTTATCCGTCTCCTGCCACCAACATCCTTTCATGATACCGGCCCCCTCACTGAGAGCCCGGCGGAAAAATGAGACTTCAAATTCTGTAATTTCAGAATCTTTCTCTGTAATAAGAAGCAGGTGTTCCTTTTTATTCAGTTTATCCCACAGAGAATTGGATATCTTGCTGCCGCTGCTCATGACAGATTTTAACTGTTCCTCACTGATTCTCCATTCTTTTCCAATCTTAACAGCAGACAGCCTCCCCTGCTTCAGCCATCTGTATATCGTAGTCGTAGTGGTCCTCAGATACGCTGCCACTTCAGTCACCGTCAAGAGTTTCTCCATGATTTCTGCTCCTCCTGTGAAACAAATATATCTGCCTCTATCATATCACAGATGATTTTTCTTGTCGACGACAAACAAATCCCTCTGCCAAGGTTACCCTATACGCAAAAAAGCCCTGGTACCATATGGATACCAGGACTTAAATGATTCATTTTTACAAGCTTTTCTACGCTTAAATTATTTAAGTGTAACTTTAGCGCCTTCGCCCTCAAGTTTAGTTTTGATCTCCTCAGCCTCAGCTTTGGAAGCAGCCTCTTTAAGAACTTTCGGAGCACCGTCAACAACTTCTTTAGCTTCTTTTAAGCCTAAGCCGGTAACTTCACGAACAACTTTGATAACTTTAACTTTGTTAGGACCAACCTCTGTCAGTTCTACGTCAAACTCATCTTTCTCTTCTGCTGCTGCTGCACCATCACCTGCTGCTGCAACTACAACGCCTGCTGCTGCGGATACACCGAATTCTTCTTCGCAAGCTTTTACTAATTCATTTAACTCTAATACAGATAACTCTTTGATAGCTTCAATAAACTCAGCTGTTGTTAATTTTGCCATTTTTATTTACCTCCAATTTTTTGTTTTATTTTCGTTTGATTGTACGTCTGACTTTGTCAGCGTATTAAATTACTCTGCTGCTGCTCCACCCTGCTGTTCAGCAATCTGGTTAAGCACACGAGCAAAGTTTGTGATAGGAGACTGGATACTTCCAAGCAGTTTTCCAAGCAGTTCTTCTCTTGAAGGAACTTTGGAAAGTGCCTCGATTCCTGCCTTGTCGTAGTAAGCGTCTTCAACAACACCTGCTACTAATTCCAGAGTCGGAACATCCTTTGCGTATTTTGCAAGGATTCTTGCCGGAGCAGTTGCATCTTCCATACATACTGCCAAAGCGTTTGTTCCCTCTAAATGCTGGCATAATTCTTCACAAGGAGTTCCTTTGAAAGCAAAGTTCATCATTGTGTTTTTGTATACTTTGTAAGTAACACCAGCTTCTCTTAATTCCTTACGCATTTTTGTATCCTGCTCAACAGTGATACCTTTGTAGCTTACTAACACTACAGATGCGGCATCTTTAATACTGCTGGCAATCTCGTCTACGACCGGTTTTTTGAGTTCTACT
Source organism: Blautia sp. JLR.GB0024 (assembly GCF_037000545.1). Classification (NCBI taxonomy): domain Bacteria; kingdom Bacillati; phylum Bacillota; class Clostridia; order Lachnospirales; family Lachnospiraceae; genus Blautia; species Blautia sp. JLR.GB0024. The sequence continues at coordinate 325,093 of NZ_JBANBF010000005.1, forward strand.
TTTGCCATGAATTAGTGCACCTCCTTATTTTTTTAGGCTGCGCTGCTCATATATCGAAAGGTACTTCAACGATTAGTACGAAAAAAACCTCTCTGCATAGACAGAGAGGCTTCATCAATCCTAATAATTGCAAGAATGAATCTTTCCTCGGCAGGCGTTTTGTCCTTATGCCTAACGGCACCTGCTGTCTTCGGCAGCTATTCCTGTATTAAAATACCATGCAGGACAAGTATTGTCAAGCATTTTTTCAACTTTTTTCATCTGTGTCCTCATGTATCCTGCTCCATGAGAACTTCTTTTGCTGCCGCTTTCAATTTGCTGTCTTTTTTCTTTACCTCTGCTTTTTGTACTTCTGTCCGGATTTCCTGTTTTGCCGCTTCTGTTTTGATCTGGCTCTCCAGTACACCTTTTACATCCTTCAGCGGCAGATATCCGTCCTCTTCCCTCTCAAGGCATTTCATGACCAGCATATTCTGCCCGGCTGCAAAAGGCTCGCTTATCTCACCTGCCTGCATGCCGGCTGCCAGCATCCAGCGCAGACCGTACACGCCGCTTTTTCCCTCCTGGGTATCAAGGGAATTCATCTCCAGCTCATAAAAGCTGATATCAGGGAATGTTTCTGCCAGCTCTTCCTTCTCCATGCCGCTCTCCATAGCTTCGGCCGCATGCCGGAGTATTTCTGTGTTCTCTGCCTTTGTCTCTGCTGCCAGCACATTCACTTTATTTTCATACCGATAGCTTTCCAGGTTCTCTTTGTATGCGGATTCCAGTTCCTTATCTGTGATAGTATGCTCTTTTTTCAGCGCCTCCGTCAGTTCTGATTCCAGTTCTGTATAGAAATACTGATAATAAGCTTCTTCCGTATAGGTGATAAGTCCATAGTTCACCTCACCGGAAGCTTCCTTCCGGCTGCGGGACGCATTCTCCTGCTCCATGGAATCCTTCAGCGATTCGTAATCTGCATCTGCACGGATTCCCCGGGTCTCTGCCATGGATGCGATCACCTTGTCCCGTATCAGTTCCTCCTCCGCAAGACCCATGATCTCTTCTAAAGGTGTACTGCCATCTATCCTGCCGGTCCAGAAGTCCTTCCTGTTTGCCTCCTCTGTGGAATACCCGCTTTTCACCTGTGCCCGGAGTCTCTGCAGTACGAGCTGGTACTCTTCCCGTACAACGTCCTGACCGTTTACTTCCATCACGGTACGCATCTCTTCCGGCTTCTGAAATCTGATATAGATGATCAGACCTGCCAGCAGCAATAGAACCACTCCGAAAACAGCATTCACAATATATTTTTTCCGCATCTGTCGCTCCTGAAAATGGGAGCTGCCGAAACAGCCCCCATACATGTCTTTTAAATTCTGTATCTTAGTTTCTGTATTTCCGTTTCTTTCCGAAAATCACCACTGCTCCTCCTGATAATACCAGAAGTCCGGCCATAAGTGCAAGCGGTGTTTCATCGCCTGTCTTGGCACCGGAAGATTTTTTATTTCCGTTTGTTGTGGTGGTATTCTTCTTTTTGGTGCCGGGAGTGCTGGTTTTCTTCAGGTTCCTGACTGCCTTCTCCAAAGCCGCCTGCGCCTTGTCTACCTGAGACTGTGTTGCATCCTCATCCTCCAATACCGTCTTCGCTGCCTCCAGTGCCTTTTGGAAGTTCTTCCAGCTTGTGCTTGTATAACTTCCCTGCTTGTCATCTTTATGCTTATCATAGAGTTTCTGCAGTTCTGTCTTATCAGCCTTTTTGGAATCCGTCTTCTCCTTCAGTCCCTTCACTGCGCTTTCAAGAGATGCGGCTGCCTCATTGATCTCTTTCTGGGTTGCAGAATCATCTTTCAGGACCTTATCCGCCTTTTTCAGGGCAGCGGTAAATGTTTTCCAGGACTCATCCGTATAATTGCCCTGCTTGTCATCCTTGTGGGCTTTATAGAGTTTTTCCAGAGCGGTTTTGTCGGCTTTGATCTCCGGATTTTCCTCAAGTGCCGCGATCGCAGATTTCAGGGCTTTCTCTGCATCGTTCACTGTATCCTGGTCCACATCATTGTCCAGAGCATTCTTTGCATCTTTCAGCGCGTCTGTAAATGCCTTCCAGCTTGCGTCCGTATAATTGCCCTGCTTGTCATCCTTGTGGGCTTTATAGAGTTTTTCCAGCGCCGTTTTATCGACTTTGACCTCCGGATTTTCCTCAAGAGCTGCAAATGCATCTTCCAGCGCTTTCTTAGCATCATTTACTGCTTCCTGGTCCACATCACTGTTTAAAGCTTCCTCGGCTGTTTTCAGCGCGTCTGTAAACACCTTCCAGCTTGCGTCCGTATAATTGCCCTGCTTTTTATCCTTGTAGGCATCATATACTTTCTGCAGTTCTTTTTTGTCTACAGCCGGAGCCGGTTCGTATTTCTCCAATGCATGAAACGCCTCTGTCAATGTATCTGCTGCTGCCTTGATGGAATCTTTTGTGGCATTTGCATTTACTTTCTCCAGTCTGGCAGCCAGAACCGCATTCCGGTATGCCTTCCAGGAGGCTTCTGTGTAATAGGACTCTTCCTCTGCAGGAGTAAGGGCCAGAGCTGTATCAATGGCGGTTGTATCCAGCTCTTCTTTTGCTATTGTATATCTCTCGTACAGGGAAACATCATCCAGCAGGACAGACGCCGCGTCACTGTTGACGCTGAGGCTTATCTTATTGTATTCCTTTGTGGTAAATGCAAGTTTTACCTTTCTCCATCCTTTATCGGAAGCTTCTGACTCGGGTTTGGCATTTCCAAGCTTGATGTCACCTGTATGAGTAACATTGTTATGATGTTTTGCTTCAATAGCAACTTTGTCAACATCGGAATCATTGCATTTTATCCAGGCTTCACATATATATTCTGTATTAGCCTTAACCGGAACCTTGCCGATCTCCGAGTACGCTGTCCCTTCACCGGTCTTCTCCACTTTAAGACTCTGTTCACCACTGTGGGCATCCTCTTTTGTGACTCCTACACGGCTCTGCCATTCTCCCCAGTCGGATTCTTTTTTCTCAAAGCCTGCATTATCATTATCAGGATTATACTCTTTCAGGATATTGTCTGCTGAATCCGGAGTATTTTCCTTTATGTCATCCTTCTTCATCAAGTCTTTTACCGCATTTTCCAGCCTTGCTGCATAGCTGTCGATCATATCCTGTGTCACAACAGGGCGGGCAAGTGCCGTTTTCGCAGCTTCCAGAGCCTTCTGCATTGCGGTAAAACTGCCGGATTCAAAATCAGCTTCCCGGTATGCTTCTGCCATGGCTGTCAGGGCTTCCAGATATGTCTTGTCCACTTCCGGCCGCTCTGCTTCGCTTTCACCCTGGTATTCAAATGCACCCATATCCAAAACTGCTGTTCCGCTTTCTCCCGTATAAGGAGCGGGATTGCCTTCATAGTCCTTATTTTCAATGGTGATCTGTGTCGGTACCAGTTCATCCGCTACTTTCGGCATAGATTCCTGGGGAACCGGCATATAATCCATACCTGCATCAATACAGGGTGAGGTGGATTTAAGCTTGAATCCATCCGGACTTCCCAGGGTCACCGTATTGTCGGAAAAACTTCCTTCTGTATAGTTTGTCGGATCTGTAAACTGAGGATCTGCGATGACAGCACCCTGGTCCTCATCTACCGGATATATATCCGCAATACTTCCGTATACACAGTTATTGGCATAGGTGACACCGTCGTTATTTACGAATTCATCACTGTCGCCGCAGAAGATATTGTTGTAAATATCGGTTCCGCTGGACGGAGGAGTTCCCCATGATGCCTGCTCTACTGCATTTATCTTGTACCCATGGTTCCAGTACATGGTATTGTTGTAGAACTGGTTGCCGATACTTCCGTATTCACCGATACGCAGAATGCGGGCGCCGTTAAACAGGCCGTCGTTTACACTGACATTGTATCTTGCAACTGCATTGACCGTGTAGTTCGGTCCCGGACAGGACATCCAGAAGCCGCCTTTGTTGTCATGGCTGTAATTGTACTGATACATAACATTCTGGTTGCCGTAGTCAAAATCAAATGCCATGCCATCCTGATAACTCTCCGTATGGGCCGCCTCATTGTACTGCATGGTCACATTATTGCAGTCCCACATCCAAATAGCCGCATGCGCAGGGTTTCTGCTGTAATCCCAGTCCTCGCTGGCGCTTTTCACGATCAGGTTCTTCTCTGCAATGCCGCCGTCTGCATTGATCAGGACGATGCCGTCACCGGCTACATCATAGACATAGTTCTCTGCCACATATACATTTGGCCATCCGACCCATCTTCCTTTTCCGGCTTCCTGTGAACCGCTGCCGCCGACTAATACTCTGGATGCCCAGGAGCTTTCCATATAAATAGCCTCATGGCAGACATTTTCCACCTTATTGCCAACGATAGTCAGGTCTGTAAAACTGGATTCAACCACATCTCCGGTCACCAGGGCAATCACGCCGCCTGAGCCTTTCTGGGCACCGCCCTGCATGTAGCCGTTGACATCATGTACATAGTTATTTTTCACAACAACACCCGGCAGATCCCCTGCATCGTGGTTTTCCACAAGGATACCAGTGAGCAGATACCGGCTCTGTTTCTTATTGGCATTGTCTTTTACCAGGTCTGCCTCATCCGTCTCCCAGTTGGTCACTTCCAGGTTCTGGACTGTGATGTAACTGGAATTGTAAATGTGGACTGCTGCCACATCCTGCTTCGGTGCGTTCTTATTGGTCTGCCACGGATTACCGCTGCCGTTGATGACCGGATCTGCACCCTCGCCGTATCTGTCCACATATACGGGGTTCTCCGGGGTTCCTGCTGCCTCCTGCAGTTTAAGCTGCTCACCGTTCCATGTGCAGCCTGCTTTTAAAAGGAGTTTTCCCCCTGCCTGGAGACGGAGTCTCTTTACGTTTGCAAAGGTCTTCCATGCCTGCTCCGGTGAGGTTCCGGTATTGGAGTCATCCCCGCCAGCCGCATCAATATAGAAGGAATCGCTGCTTATGATCGGGGTATCCTCGTCCGGGATATCAGGAGTGTCAGGATTGTCCGTCTTTACGAGCCTGATATTTCTGGCCTTGGCAGTTCCTTTATCCAGCCAGACACTGATATTCTTTGAAGTTTCCCCTGCCGGCATCTGGAATTTAACAGAAATGGCCTCCCACTCATTTGTCTTTGTATTTTCCGCAAAAGACTTATCTGTCTTGTCTGTCCCTGGTTTCTTCTGGGCTATGGAAATGGCATTTGCAGTGTCCGCATACACCTCTCCGCTCAATTCATACCAGGCTCCCGGTTCCAGGCCGTTTACATCCCGGTTAATACCATTGGCTTCTTTGCCGGCATCAAATGCACTGTAGTTAACGCCATCCTCCTGCCCAATGGTGATCACTGCAGTATTCGGCCATTTTCCCCAGCCGTTTAACCCATCTGAGAAGTCACCGTTTGTCAGAAGATTGGTCTCCTCCTGTGACCCCTGCTGTTTCTCCAGGCTGCTGACAGTGTTCACCAGCTCTGCTGTAATGGCGTCCACTTCATCCTGGCCTTTCTGGGCTGCTTCATAGGAATTGGCATCTAAAAATGTCTTTGCCTCGTCTGTCTTGCTCTGAAGCGCTGCAAGAGATTCCGGTGTATAGATATCTGTCTGTCCCAGCTTCTCTTCCGCATCGGTGACTGCTGCATTCAGGTCAGACAGATTCGGTGCTTCATACAGTTTTACATCATCTGCAAAAGCATCGCCCGCGTTTGCGTTCAGCCAGGTATACACATTTGGTTTCCGGGCGCCTTCCCACATGGTAAAACGCACAGCAACTTTAACCCATTGGTTCACTTCACTCTGTGACTGTACGGCAAACTGCGGGTCACTGCCTTTTCCCTCATCCTCATGAAATCCTATAGAATAAGAACCCGGAACAGTCTGGTAAATCTGTGCTGTAAGCCAGTAATCCTTTCCCGGTGTCAGTGCAATATCCTGTGTCACCTGTGAGCCGTTGCCCTTTGCATTTTCTCTCAGACAGAAGCTGCCCTCCGCAGGCTGGATAACATCGCTGCCAACCCGCTCCATGCTGGCCCCTCCGTCCTGGCACCAGCCATTTCTTATCCATCCGTTTAAATCTTCTTCTTCAAATCCTCCATTTACAAGCAGGCCTGCTGCAGGTTCTGCTTTGACCGGCACAGCTATTGTTATATTCCCCATAATCATAGCTGCTGCCATCAGAATGGAAACTCCTGATTTCCATTTTTTCATCATTTTGACCTTTTCCTCCTTCAATTTGAGTTTTTGTTTATTCACTTCTTAAAGTACGCATCCCTCCTCTGCATTTTTTTACCGTCATTTGCACTGCTAATGGGGAAATTTATCCCATTTTTTATATAGTATCACAAGGGATGTATCTGTTTTTTTCAAATTCAACCATATTTTTAACAAATTCAACCATCTTTACTAAAATTTTATCCAATCCTTCTTTTATTAGAGTTAAACTTTTACGACCGTACACATAAACTAAAAGAAAAGGCCATTTTTATGAGTATACATGTTGTTTCCCAAGGCGAAACCATCGCCGACATCGCCGCAGAATACGGCGTATCCCCAAACCGTCTTTCCTTTGACAACCAGTTAAGCGAGCAGGACCATCTGGTGGCAGGCCAGGCTCTGCTTGTACTTCAGCCTGATGTGATCCACGAGACCGCCCGGGGAGAAACCATTCCCTCTATTGCAGCCCGGTATGGTGTCCATCCCCTGCAGATTGTGCGGAACAACCCCTTCCTCACCAGCCAGCCTTTTCTCAGACAAGGACAATATCTGGTCATCCTTTACCGGGGACAGTCTGACAGACCTCTGACGGCTGACGGATATGCTTATCCTTTTATCAATAAGAGGCTTCTGGGGGAGACGCTGCCCTACCTGGGATATCTGTCGATTTTCTCCTACGGTTTTACTGAATCCGGGGAACTGATCCCCATTGATGATGAGCCTCTTCTTGAGGCCGCAAGGGTATACGGAACAAAAAGTGTATTTGTGCTGACGCCTTTTTCGGAGGCAGGGACTTTTAACAGCAATCTTGTCACGGTCGCTGCTCAAAATATGGAGGTTCAGGAAAATCTTATAGATAATATACAGAGAACCGTACAGAGTAAGGGATATTCAGAAGTAGATGTGGATTTTGAATATATAAGGGCAGAGGACCGCCTTGCCCATGTGGAATTTGTCCGCAGACTGACACAGAGAATGAACGCCATCGGCATTACCGTCTCCGTGGCCCTGGCCCCGAAAGTATCCGCAGATCAGCCGGGGCTGCTATATGAAGGAGTGGATTACAGGCTTCTGGGGGAAGCTGCCAACTCGGTACTGCTTATGACGTATGAATGGGGATACACCTACGGGCCGCCTATGGCCGTAGCTCCTATTCCATCTGTGAGACGTGTCCTTGAATACGCGGTGACAGAGATCCCTCCGGAGAAGATATCTATGGGCATACCAAATTACGGATATGACTGGCCTCTGCCCTTTGTCCGGGGCGAGACAGCCGCCGTGAGCATTGGCAACCAGGAAGCCGTGGCTATTGCTGCCGCCAACAACACGGTCATACAGTACGACGAAGTCTCGCAGGCACCGTTTTTTGAATATGAGGCCCAGGGCATATCCCATATTGTATGGTTCGAGGACGCGCGCAGCATCCTCGCCAAATTCCAACTGGTAAAGGAGTTCGGATTTCCCAGAGTGGATTACTGGCAGCTCATGCGTCCGTTCCGTCAAAACTGGCTGCTTCTCTGCACGGAATTCTCGCTGTCAAACCCGGCTTAAACAATTGCAGAGATACCGGCGGGCCGCCTGGGCAGATTGGAAGTACGGTGTTTTTCCCCCCAGAATATATCCGGCAGCCTCCTCCCACTCTTTCAGTGAGTATTCTTCTGAAGATATTCCGCATACGGCATCATAGATCTTCCCCCTGCTGATATAGCCGTGCAGATCCGACAGCATTGCTGTTCCGCTTTCCCTTGCCAGTCTGTCCAGTAAATTCTCCTTCACGCCCCGCACCTCCTCTGTCTTTCTTCATAAAAACCACATAATGGTGGTTATGTGGTCACAAATCTGAAATCCAGACTTCTGTGCCTCCCGCTAAAGATAACAATCATGAAAAAAGACACAGGAAATAAACCGGCGCTGTCGCAGAGATGCCTCCGGTTTATTCGCTGTGTCTTTTCTCATCTTACCCCGTATAAAATATTGTATTTTAAACGGAAGCATGATAAAATTGCTATGTATTCAAGTTGAAATCATAAGTTCATTTGACCACATAACCACCATTATGTGGTTTTCTATATTCTAAGCACTACAAGCCCCATCCTGTCCACCTGTTTCGCATGTTCTACCCCGCTTTCCATTGTATAAATACGGGTGGTTGTCACACTGGAATGCCCCAAAAGGTCCGCAAGCCTGGACAGATCCTTTTCCATGCGGTAATAGGTTCTTGCAAACAAGTGCCGCAGGTTATGGGGAAATACCTTCTCCGGCTTTACACCGGCACTGCAGCACAGCCTTTTCATGTCTCTCCAGATATTGGAACGGTCCAAAGGCTTTCTGTTTTTTGTACAGAACACAATCCCCTCTTTGATCTCATGTTCCCGGCAGTATTCCTGCAGGGCGCGGCTTAATGCACCGGGCAGAAAAACCGTACGTTTCTTTCCTTTGCAGTCCACCACAGTCCGCCCGGTCCTGGCTGTTTCCAGCGTGATAAACTGCAGCTCCGAAACACGGATGCCCGTGGCACAGATTGTCTGCAGAATAAGGGCCAGACGGCAGTTCTGCTTTTCCTCGGCTGCTTTTACCAGACGGATGTACTCCTCCTTTGACAGCTCTTTCTCCGGTTTCGTAAATATCTCCCTCTGTATTTTCAGCGGTTTTACTCTGTACTGGGGATAACCGGCCCATTCCAGGAACCCATTCACTGCCGCCAGCATGGAATTTACACTGGCAGGAAGATACGTCTGTGTCAGCTTTTCTTTCCAGCACACCAGGCTCTCCTTTGTCACCGCTTCCCCCTGAAGAAAAATAAAGTAGGATTTCAGGTCACGCATATACTTTGTGATGGTATTTCTGCTTCTCTCTTCTTCCACCAGATAATTCTCATAGTCCCTCACAAGACCTGTTTTATCCAGCCTCAACATACCCGGTACATTTCCATACTCCATGATTTACCAACCTTTCTGTCACATTCCAAACCTTGCGTCAATATCTGTCACCTGTTATTGTACCGAACATCTGGTATATATATACATTTAATTTTTCTCCAAATGGCGCACGAATTCGATATTTGTTGTTGAAATGGTAAACGCAGCGAGATGATTACATGGTATAATAATAGTGGAAATTTATGTCTGGAGGTGTAGCACTTGAAAATTGCAATTGTAGATGACCAAAAAAAGGACCGGGAGGAGTTAACGGAAACTCTGATTCCCTATTTACATACATTAGATTTTGAAACAGAATTGTGCGAGTACGAAAGTGCCGAAGCGTTCCTGGCAGATTTTGAGAAGGATGAATTTGACATATGTTTTATGGACATTTACCTGAAGGGAATGGATGGAATGACTGCAGCCAGATTCATCGCCCGCAAAGATCCTAACTGTTTTATCATTTTCCTCACAACCAGTCCTGACTACATGGCTGAAGGATATGATGTGAGGGCATGGAGATATATTGTAAAACCCCTGCACAAGGATGCCGTCAGAAAAATACTGGAACCATGCATAGAACAAGTTGTGCTTTCCCGGCGCTACCTTCACGTAAAATCAGACAGACAGGAGCTGGACATTCCCTATTCCAAAATTTATTATATTATCACTTCATGCAGAAACACGATCATTCATCTGAATGATATTCAGATCACAGTCTCATCCAGAACCTCATTTTCCGAGCTCACGGAGCCGCTGCTGAAAGACTATCGTTTCTTTTGCTGCAACAGGGGGATTCTGGTCAATCTTTCAAAAATAAAAAGTATGGACAAAGATACCCTCATCCTTATGAACGGAGAGCAGATACCTGTGAGCAGAAACAAAATCAGAGATACAAAATCCGCATATCTCCAGGTAGCCTTTGAACATATATAGGAGATACCTATGAAAAAAAAATATTTCTCTCTTCTCACATATATTTTGTTTCTGACCGTCGTTTTCATTAACCCGGTACAGGCTGAACCCGCTGATATTGTACTGTATTCTTTTGACCCTCAGGACGATTATGACTGCTTCATGGAATATTCCTGCTATGCAGGCGAAGATATGTCCTACATAACGGAAGAACTCTCAAATCTCAAAGTAAATGCCTGTACAAAAAATCCATTCTCTGCTTCTCCGGATACTGTATATTATCTGCAGGCAGACTGGTCTATAGAAGGACAGGCACAGACAGACACAGAATATGATAATATCCACTTTACACTAAGCAGCACACCCGGCAGGTATGAAATAACAGGGAAAGTTATCATTCCCCGTGGTTTCCGGCTTGCGGAAGACTTACAGCCGCCCACGGTCCGGGTTTACATCAACGTTCTGGCTGAAGAGGAAAAGAAGGAGATCACCAATCTGAACATATCATCCAACCTCACCGAGATACTGCATCCGGAAATTGTATATAAGGATAACGAAAATTATATGGATGATCTCTCTTCTTCGTTTTACAGTGATTGGATTGGCACTACATCTGATTTATCGCAGTTTGCCCTTCTGGATATAAACTGGGATTTCAGTTCAGTGGATATCAGCCATGAAGGAACTTACGAAGCCCGTCTGACCTTATCCATCAATGAGGAATTTGAAAACAGGTTTTATATCGCGGACGAAAATGCCTGCTATACCAAGACTATATATGTATCTGATGCAGAAAGCTGGAATTTTTATGTTACCATAATCAGTCCTGAATTTTTTTCCGCCGAACTTTCCAGAACCCCGGCTGTATGGTATGACCTGGAAGTCTACTGCCTCCAAAGCGAGAAACCGCTTGATAAAAACGCTGTCCGTTACAGTGAGTTTTCACTCTGTGACACCCCCGAATTTATAAGGTTAACTCCGGGCTATATCTCTTTTAAACGCAGCCAGATTGATCTGAATACATATTATTATTTTTTCTTTAAGGCAGAAGGGGAATACAGCAATGTTATATGCATTCTGGATAACGGAACGAATCAGGTATTCTCTACTATGGAAGGCAACCGGGACGGCGGCGACTCTGCAGAGAGGCCGGATACCCCTGAAATTAATCAGCCTGTGCCTGACCCACCCGATACAGAGAATCTCCCTCAGTCACAGCCGGATACGGACATTCCCCCTCAGTCACAGCCGGATACGGACGGCACTCCTCAGCCACAGCCGGATACAGACACTCCTCCTCAGCCACAGCCGGATACGGGCACTCCTCCACAGCCGGATACGGACATTCCCATTCCGGACAGGCAGACAGATACCAGCGGCAGTGAGGATGGAACAGAACCGGATGATTCCTCATCAAATGGCAGCAAAGTACAGCCGGTCAAAGACAAAACGGCCCCTGCAGACAGAATGGCCGAATCGAAGAGCACCCAACAAAACACAGGCTCTGACTCCCCTTCAGAAAAAGCGGGAAAAGGCATAACCGGGATCTCAGGGACAAGATTGTCCTATCTGTATCAGGAATACGGGGATTACATTCCATTTTCAGCCCAAAATATAACAGTAAAAATCCCTTCCTCATTTTTAAAGGGATTAGATATGAAGGACTCTGATATCCTTACCGTAGACATCCAAAAATCGGATGACCTGTCCTTTCGACTGCGTATACTGGTAAACAGCAGGGAAGTATTTCCCCATACCGACATGAAGGTTACCGTACGGATCGGCAGCAGTCAGATGCCTGATACCCTGTTTTTTGAGGGAAAAGAAACCGATATTGAGATAACGGAAGTAAACGGTTACGCATCTTTTGAAATACAGACCTCCGGTTTCTACGAGTTAAAATATCAGGACGATCCCTCATTAAAGTGTCCTAAAAAAAGAAAGGCAGTTCCCGCCGTCATACTGCTGGTATCCGCCATAGTTATACTATCCGTTTATTTTCTGCATTCCAAAAGAAAGCAGGTGAAAAACAGAATATGAAGCTGCGCAAAAATCTAATACGTACTATTTCAGCCTTTTCCCTCAGTGTCATTTGTTTCTTTCTGTTCCTTTTCTTTCTCTATGAAAAGGACAATAAATATACAGACAGTTGTCTGCAGCCAATCAGCGGCATACTCTGTCCAGATGAGGAATCCCTGGAAAAAGACATCTTTTATCTCACAAATCAGTGGCAGTTTTATCCTGACGCGAGCCTGACACCCCGGGACTTTAAGCAGGGATTGCCTGATATGCCGATGGAATTTATCACAATAGGAAAATACAATGATTTTTCTCTGGGAGACAGGGACAGGTCACCATACGGGAGAGCCACATACCGGATGTCAGTGGAGCTTCCTCAGAAAAGCAGGGTATACTCCCTGTATCTGCCGGAAATCTTTTCCTCCTATCGGCTGTATGTCAACGGTACATTGCTTACTTCCATGGGAAACCCGGATTCAAAAGACAGAAAAACAGGAATACAATCCGTCTCCTTTTCTGCCCGGGGTTCTGTTGAAATACTGATTCAGGCTGCCAATTTCAGCCACTACTACAGCGGTATGACATACCCGCCCATTTTCGGACTGGAAAAGAATATATGGCGATATCAGTATACCCGGCTGTTCCTGCACAACGTAGTTATAATTCTTGTCTTTCTGCTGTGCCTGTTTTCTGCGTATTTCTTCCTGAAACTGCGGGACAAGAGAGCAGGGACTTTCTCTCTGATGGCTCTGTTGGTGACCGTTTACATTTCCTACCCGGTCTTCTATACATTTTTCAGCCCGGGCAATACTGTGTGGTACGGGCTGGAGCTGTTCACTACATATGCCATATATTTTTTATATGTCTATCTGCAGAATACTTTTTTAAACTGCCAGGCAAGGGGATATCGGATTTTCTCTGTGTTTCTGCTGCTGTTCAGCGCAACAGCCTTTCTATACGGCACATTTGGAAGCGCATTGCCTGCCGTACATGCTGCTTTCCCCTATGCTGTAACTGCTGTAAAGATTCTTGTATCTCTCTATCTGGCAGCTAATGTAGTGTATGCCGCAGTCTGTGGGGAGAATTTCTCTTTCTTTGTCCCTGCCCTGACCGGAATCGTATGCGTCTCCCTCTGGGCTGACCGCATTTTCCCTCTGTATGAGCCAAAATACGGAGGATTCTTTCCGGAATACTGCAGTCTGGCTGCCGTCACAGCCGGCGCCTTTTTCCTGTGGTCACAGCTCGCAGACGCTTACAGGCTGAATCATTTTTACGAAGAAGAAAGAAAGCGCCTGTCAACACAGGTGGCAGTGCAGAAGGCACACTACGGTGAACTGACCGAAAAGATAGAGGAATCTGCCAGGCAGAGACATGATATGCGCCACCATATGCTCACTCTGTATCAGTTTCTGGAAAAAGGCGAGGCGGAACAGGCCATGCATTATCTGGCAGGCTGCGATATCAACCAGGCAGCAGCAAACAGGGTAACCTACTGCAAAAATCCCATTGCCGATGCCCTGCTGCAGTATTATAAAAACATGTGCAGCCAAAATCACATTGCCTTTCTGGTCACCCTGGAAATGCCCCAGGACCTTCCCATTGAGGATATTGATATCTCAATTCTCTTTGGCAACCTTCTGGAAAACGCCTACGAATCCTGCCAGGAGTACCAGGGCGAACATCCGTTTATAAAAATAAGGGGAAAATACGGGGAGAACGGATTCCTTGTACGTTTTGAAAATACATTTTCTAATCCGCTAAAGGAAACGAATGGAAAGTTTTATTCAACAAAACATAACGGACCGGGAATCGGAACAGAATCGGTAAAGAAAGTAGTACAGCAGTACCAGGGGACTGTGGAGTTTGCTAGGGAGGGGCATGTCTTTCAGGTCTCCATCATACTGCCCATTTAAAAGAAGCAGACGGCCATTATTTCACAGGCCGCCTGCTTCAGTCACTCAACGATAACCGTCAGTTCATCATCTCCAAGGACTTCCCAGGTAAAGTTCTCATTTCTTCCTTCCACTCTGAGTTTAATGGCAGCGCCTGTCCTCTCCGCTCTTACTTCCATGACTGTACATCCTCTAACATCTGTAACAGAGGCCTCCGCCTTACTTCCCTCATCCGGAAAGTACAGAAGCAGGTTTACACCGTCTGCATAGTCGTAATCCGGCCTGTCACAGTTTCCACCCGCCGGAATAATACTGCCGGGACGTACAAGAAGGGGAAGGGTAAAGTAATCATGGCTTTCTTTCTGCCAGCCGCCGCCTGTCAGAGTCTTCCCTGTCAGTATATTTATCCAATTCCCTTTCGGAAGATAATATTCAACTTCCCCGGATTCCCTGAACACAGGTGCAACAAGAAGCGAGTCGCCCAGCATATACTGCTTATCCAGTGTTTCACAGCAGCGGTCCTCCGGAAATTCCAGGAACATCGGCCTCATCAAAGGGATTCCTTCCTCATGGGTTTTTACCGCCTGACTGTAAAGGTAGGGCATCAGCGCACATTTTAACTTAACAAATCTGCGCAGCACATCACACGCCTCCTGGTCAAACACCCAGGGAACCCGGTATGAGGAGGAACCGTGCAGACGGCTGTGTGTGCTCAAGAGTCCAAACTGGCACCAGCGCTTGTATATATCAGCGGAAGCTGTGTTTTCAAATCCGCTTATATCGTGGCTCCAGAATCCAAAACCGGCACACGCAAGGGAAAGGCCGCTGCGGATGGTCTCTGCCATGGACGGATATGACGCGGAACAGTCACCGCCCCAGTGTACAGGGAATTTCTGGCCTCCCACTGTAGCTGAACGGGCAAAAAGAACGGCCTCGCCCTCTCCTCTTTCCCTTACCAGCAGCTCAAATACTGCCCTGTTATATAAATAAGTATAATAATTATGCATTTTTACGGGATCTGAGCCGTCATGGTATACAATATCCCTGACCGGTATGCGCTCACCAAAATCCGTCTTAAAACAATCCACTCCCATGTCCAGCAGTTTCTTCAGTTTGCCCTGATACCAAGCCGCTGCGTCCGGATTGGTAAAATCCACAATTCCCATACCTGCCTGCCACATATCCGTCTGCCATACATCACCGTTCTTCTTTTTCAGAAGATATCCCTCCTTCATAGCCTCCTCAAACAGGGGGGATTTCTGGCCGATATAGGGGTTGATCCAGACACATATTCTGAGCCCTCTCTCATGGTACCGCTTAAGCATACCCTCCGGGTCCGGAAATGCAGCCGGATCCCAGGTGAAATTACACCATTCATAAGCCTCCATCCAGTAACAGTCAAAATGGAACACATGAAGGGGAATATCCCTGTCAGCCATTCCCTGTATAAAACTGCCGGTTGTCCCCTCATCATAATCTGTTGTAAAAGAGGTGGTAAGCCAGAGGCCAAAAGACCAGGCCGGAGGAAGTGCAGGTCTTCCCGTCAGTTTCGTGTACAGTACCACCGTTCCTTTGGGGGTATGCCCGTTCACGATGTAATAAGCAAGCCGCTCGCCTTCCACGGAAAATTGTACTCTCTCCACCTTTTCACTTGCAATTTCATACGAGGCATCCCCCTCCTCGTCAAGAAGTACTCCATACCCCTTATTCGACAGATAAAAAGGGATATTCTTATAGGTGATCTCACTGGCTGTTCCGCCGTCCTCATTCCACATCTCTACACTCTGCCCGTTTTTTACAAACGGCGTAAATCGTTCTCCCAATCCGTAAATATATTCATCTACATCAAGGGCAAGCTGTTCAACCATATATACTCTGCCGTTGTTTTCATTCTTCATGTATGCCATATTTCTGAATCCTGTATTCGTCAGCTCCCTGTCACCGTCCAGAAAACGGATTCCCCAGGATTTCGGCCTTTTGTCTACAACAGCCCTGGTCCTGCCGCTTTGAAAACTTATGATATTCTCATCTTCCTCTATCACTACACGAGGAGCACACTGGACAGTTTCAGCAGATGGCCCTCTTGAGACCGTCCCCTCAAAGTGAGTAACCGAAACTTTTATGATATTCTCTGCAGGGCTTGTCAGACGAATGGTGAGAAGCCCCTGATTCAGACAGTCACCTCTGTCAGCAATGTGTCTGCCCGGAGCATAGATGACCAGTTCCCCATTCTTTACTTTATGTGAGGAATATTCTGCCGCGTAAAGCGGCGTGATTCCTTTTTTTACACACCAGTATCCGTCCGTAAATTTCATTTTCCGTCTCCTTAATTTCCGAATGACAGTTCCTCTGCGATTCTGCACAGTCTGTCATAACATCTGTCAAAAAACATCTGATAAGATTTGCAAAAGCAGTTCACAGCCTGTCCCTGTTCCTCCTCCACACGGTTTCTGCGGCAGCCGCCCCGGCACACAAAATAGTACCGGCAGTTTTTACACCGTGCAGTTTGATTGCGGGAATTCTCCACAAACCCGGATACTGCTCTTTTTTCGTATATTTCCGCAAAGGAATTTTGATTGAGATTTCCAATGCCGTATCCATCCAGTACATAAAAATCACAGGGATATACGCTGCCGTCCGCCTCCACCACATTCTGCAGACCACAGACGCCGTTCTGTTCACATGCATCAGGATAGCTTCCCATTAATATAGCAATATAGTTTTCAAACTGACGTATATACGGTTGTCTTCCCTTTCGGTAATCCATATACCACAGCTCAAATAAATCTATCAGAAACCTGCCGTACACTTCAGGTTCCAGTCCAAATTCACCGCCTCGTCCGTCATTTTCCAGGGAGTCCAGACATGCGATATACTGCTGGTAAGAAAAGCCCCATTTCCTGTACTGCTCATAAATCCTGGAGATTCTGGGCGCTGTTTTTTTGTTGACTACAGTCAGGACATTAAACTCCACATGATATGCCTTCAGCATCTGCGCTGCCTCAAATACTTTTGAAAATGTACCGTTTCCGTCTTTATCCCTTCTGCAGGAATCATGTGTGCATCGGATTCCGTCTATGGAAAGCCCTACAAGAAAATGGTTTTCATGGAGGAAACGGCACCAGGATTCATCCAGAACATATCCGTTGGTCTGCAGCGCGTTCTGAATCACCAAAGAATGCCTGTTATATTTTTTCTCAAGCCTTATCACATTTTCAAAAAATCCAAGACCGGCAAGCGTCGGTTCTCCGCCCTGAAAGGCAAAGGTACATTGCCCTTCCGCGAATTCCAGTGATTTTCTGATCACATTTTCCAGGGTCTCTGGGGACATGAGCCCCAGATTCCCTTTCTCCCTGTGATTTACTTCATCCGTATAGAAGCAGTAGGTACATCTCATGTTACACAAACCTGACGCAGGCTTTATCATCACATTTAACGCAGGCACTTTTCTTTTCCCTCGCATTCACTCTTAATTTAAACGGTACGCCATCTCCATGGTGAAGCGGGCGCTTTCCCTGTCTGTTTCAGGGATTACAGTATCTATAAAACGTTCTATCACATTTCTGTCAATGGAGCGGATACCTCCTGCACTGCAGAATTCTTTGAACTGTTTTACCAGTTCCTCTTCCTTCATATAAGGTGAGGCTACATTTTTCAAAGCCGAGAACTGCCATTTTGCAGGTTCTTCCCACTGATACTCCTCCAGCCCGCTCACGGGGTCGTAGGTTTCCTTCTCTTTTCTCATCTCAAGGACCATCTCTGCGGTGACACACTCCTCAACCGGAAATCCCATGCGGCAAAACTGTTCCTTCGGTGCATCATTCTCCTTCATAAGCCGTATCATCGCATTTATCAGCTCTGCCTCTTTATCCGGGTCATCCAGAGGATGCTTCTGTTCGGGATCATTTTCCAGATCAAACAAAAGGTCTCCGTACCGGAAGCAGGATGCCACCGCTCCCCATTCCTCAGAGGACGGAATCTCCAGAACCGGACAGCCTTTTGTAAAGGAGAATGGCTGTCTCAGCTTCATACCCTGCAGTTTCTCCGGTGCCATTCTGGAACGCATGACAGTGGGCATAAGTGTGTATTCCGCCAACGGCTGATTTTCCTTTTTTGCCGGCCCCCTCATGTAAATATACCTGCCGTCAGTGATGTTGATCATTGACCCAAAGAGGCCGAATATTCCGTATTTCCTTACAGGTTTATCCGTTTTGATCACATCTCTTAATGCAGAGCCCTGCATATCCTTTGGAATATCGGTTTGGAAATAATCCAGAAGTGTTGGGGCCAGATCAATATTCTGCACAAGAGACTGCCTGCGTTCTCCTTTCACACCGCTTCTTGGGTCCCATATGAAAAGAGGCGTCCTGGCCATCTCATTGTATAGAGGCATAACCCCCTTTGCCCACCAAAGATGTTCGCCCAACATAAACCCATGGTCTGTATTCACGATCAGCATGGTGTCATCCCACATCTCATATTCATCCATCAGATCAAGGACCAGGCCCAGATAATGGTCACACATACTCAGAAGCGCCCGATATTTATTGCGTACACCGGATACCACCTCTTTACTTTCTGTGACAGGACCGTAGGGTGGCCAGTCAAGAGGACACAGCTCCTCCCCCTCCATCCTGTAAAGTTCCTGATACTCTTCGGGCGAGAAGAAAGGTTCATGCGGGTCAAAGGTTTCAATCTGCAGAAACCAGTTGTCACAATCCTGATTCTCCCTGATAAATGCAAGGCCGTTTGAGAAGGTCTTCGCCTGCGGGAAATCCTTTTCTTCCTTTATATGTCTGCGGTTTGCACAGTCCTGACGCCTCATGTTATTTCCAATGGGATCTCTTGGAAACGGCCCGAAAGACCCCGGGTGATCCTCTGCCCGCACTTTCAAGTCAGCTTTCCATGGATCTCCCTCCTGGCCTCTTGAGCACTCCCAGGAATTATAACGTGTGTGGTAAGTAGCACCGCCATCCTCCCAGTAGTGCTGATGGTCTGATACCAGGTGGGTATAGATACCGTTTTTCTTCAGTATCTCCGGCATAGAATCATCAAAGGGTTCCAGAGGACACCATCCTCTGTGAAGAAAATTCAGTCTGCCTGTATGCAGTTCCCGTCTGGCCGGCATACACGGCAGGCTGCCCACATAGGAATTGTCAAATGTCACACACTTTTCCCCAAGGCGGCGGAAATTAGGCATCTTCGTCAGTTCATTGCCGTAATTGGGAAGGAAATGACGGTTCAGAGAATCGTACATCACCATAATTGCTTTCATAATTCAGTCTCCTCTCAGTTCTTCATTCCGGATGATACGATTCCCTGCACAAAGTATTTCTGCGCGCAGGCATATACGATCACCATAGGTATTACTGTGATAATGGTAGCTGCCATCAGGTAGTTGTAATGGGTCATGGAACTGCCCCGGAACATCTGCAGCCCAAGCTGCACAGTCTTCATCTTCTCAGACTGGGTCATAATAAGCGGATAGAAAAAATCATTCCATGTGGCAACAGACTTCAGGATCGTCAGTGTTGCCAGTATAGTCTTGGAAAGAGGCAGGTAAATAACAAAATATGTCTTTATCACACCGCATCCGTCTATCCTGGCCGCATCGTCCAGAGATGTGGGGAATGTAGAGTAAAACTGTCTGCACAGAAAAATACCGAATGCCCCTGCCAAAAACGGCACGATCAGGGAACCATAAGTATCAAGAAGACCTGTCCCGCCCTGACCCAGAATGTTATTGCCTCCGAAAAGCGGAGCGGAGCGCATCATGACATACTGAGGTATGATAATGGACTGGGGAGAGACCATCATTCCCAGCAGAACACTCATAAACAAGAATTCCCTGCCCTTAAACTTCAGCCTTGCAAACGCATACCCTGCCATTGAGTTAAAGATCAGACTTCCCACCACAGTAACCGCGGTTATGAACAGGCTGTTCTTGAAATACTGGAACCAGTCCCCCATGGCAAATGCCTGCCGGAAGCTTTCAATATTGCCGAAACTCTCGGGAAGCCATTTGAAGCTTGCCATGGAAATCTCAGGATCTGTCTTAAATGCTGTCAGCACTGTAAAAATAATAGGCACCAGCGTGATGAGAACCCAAATGATCAAAACAGCATAGCTGATTCCTTTCACCAGATTTTCCTTTTTCTTTTTTCCCATATCAGCCAAGGTCATTCTCGTCACCTCCACCAAATCTCATATTAATCAGAGTGATCGCAAAGATTATCACCATAAGCACCACAGCCTGCGCGGAGGCATAACCCATTTTATAGTATTCAAAACCGTTTCTGTATATCTGATGTGCAATTGTCGTTGTGGAGTTCATAGGGCCTCCGTTTGTCACGATCAACACCTGTCCAAAGACCTGGAAAGAGTTGATGCACGCCATGACGAACACAAAAAAGGTCGTGGGCTTTAACATGGGAATTGTCACATGAATAAACTTTTCCCATGCAGTGGCCCCGTCAATGCTGGCAGCTTCATACAGGTAATCCGGTATGCCCTGCAGCCCGGACAGGAACAGGATCATGTTGTATCCGGTGGTGCTCCAAATACTCATAATGGCTATGGAGATCATTGCCATGGAAGCACTGCTGATCCACGGCACAGCCTGCATTCCAAGGTCTTTCAGTACCTTATTGAGAATACCTGAGGTGGTATCGTACAGATACAGCCAGGCCATGGATACCGCTACCATGGAAAAGATATTGGGCAGATAGAAAAGCGTCCGCAGAAATCCTTTTCCTTTTAATTTCTGGTTCAGGAACATTGCCAGCGCAAGTCCCAGCAGCATAGCCGGGACAATCGCAAGCAAACAGTAAAACAGGGTATTTCCAACACTTTTTATAAAAATAGGGTCTTTTGTAAGCTGAATATAATTGCTGATTCCTACAAAATGGGCTTTGCTTAGGTTATAGTCTGTAAAAGACATGGCAATGGTCCAGATAACTGGAATCAGAACAAAAAACAGGTATATGAGATAACTGGGAGCGATCAGCAGATACGCCGCATTCTGCTGTTCCAGCTTTCCCCTCTTCTTTCCGATCCTCTTCATAATCATAGCCTCCTATTTACCGGCCTCCACAACTGCGTTCCACTGCGCTGCACTGTCCTTCAAAGCTGCCGCCGCATCTGTACCGTTAAACACGGATTCCATTGCCGGACCTATGTTAGACTGCGCCTCACCGAAATTGGGATGCATGGGTTTTCCGTAAGAAAATGATTTATCATATGAATATACAATATTCTCATAGTCCGGATTAATCTTAATATAATCCTCATTTAAGGACTTTCTTCCTGAATAGTGGCCTGCAATCTCAGCAAACTGTTTCAGGGATTCCTTTGAGAACATATGAAGGAGCATGTCTGCCGCCACATCGGGGTTTTTGGAGTTCGCATTTGCTGCCAGATAATCTCCGATCAGCAGTGTAGGCATTTCATTCTTTATACAGCCTATCTGTCCCGGGAAAGCACTGTCGTCTGTCACATATCCCTGGTTAGCATCAATCGCCATGGCTGCCACACCTGATGCCACACCTGTCGTACCTGCCGCGGCGTCCTGGAAGCATACATTTCCCGACTCATAAAGTTTGTTCATATACTCCATTGCCTGTATGCCCGCATCCTGGTCATAAACTGCCAGATAATCATCATCCCACAGCGCCGGTTCATCTGTAAACATTCCCATATAGGTAAAGAGCTCCTGTACTTCATCCGGGTCAATCTCCAAACCATAGGTCACAACATTGCCGCTGTCATCCCTGACTGTCATCTTTTCAACCAGTTTTTCAAAATCTTCGGGACTCTTAATATTAAGCTCCTCCTCTGTAACACCGTTCTGCTCAGCGATATCTTTTCTGTAGAAAACGGTTCTGTTGGACGGTTTGAATAAAGCATAGTAATCACCGTCGCGCTGACAGATCTCCAGGATATTTTCATAAAAATCGTCGTATCCGTCCCAGTCCTCCGGAAGATATTCACTCAGGTTCAGAAGGTTTCCCGCTCTCTGTACAGAACCGATCTGTCCGTATCCCAGCATAAAAATATCAGGACCGCTGGCGCCTGCAAGGCCTGTATTCAGCTTTGTAAAGTAATCGCTCCATGGTATGTAAGTGAGCTGATAGTCCACATCTGCGTTCTCCTCACAGTATGCATCCAGAACTGTTTTGTATGCCTTGTCTGCATCGGCATCACCACTGCCTGCAATCCAGATATTCATGACTGTTTTTTCTGTCTCTTTCCCACCTTCGGTTTTTGCTTTGTCAGAACCCCCCTGACATCCGGTACACAGCATCATGGCAGCCATTCCCAATGCGATCAAACTTTTTTTCTTCATACTAATTTCCTCTCCATTTACCATTATTTGGTTAAGCGCTTTCTCATTTAAATTTTATTAATATTTTTATATATGGCAGCAACTTCACAAGATTTCCCCTGTTTCATGTGGCAATTTATTCCTTTTATCCACGAATCGTTGTAAAGAACACTGTCTTCGCTTTAGGTTAAGCGCTTTCTCATGGTGTTACCATACATCAATTTAGACAATTAGTCAATATATTCTTTTTATATTTTATTTTTTTATAATTTATGCACAAATACAGATATTGTTTTTTGTTAATAATGTTTTGATTCTTTTGCGTAACCGTTTACACAATTTTATTGACAAATAAGGCTTTCTCATTTAAAGTAATACTAACAAGATTTAACTGCCCGTGCCGCGGGCGGGGCATCAAAAGGAAAAGGATAAAAATATGGAATCTCAAAAAAACATAACGATATATGATATAGCACAGGCAACGAATCTGTCTATCGCTACCATTTCCAGGATCATTAATAAAAAGGGCCGTTATTCGGCAGAGACGGAGTCCAGGGTTATCAAGGCCATGGAGGAATTAGGCTATACCCCCAGCGCCAGCGCGCAGAGCCTGGCCTCCAACCAGACACATACCATCGGACTGGTTCTGCCGTTTTGGAGCATACAGCAACCAAATGATGACTTTACCATTCAGTTTCTGAGCGGCGCCACGATTGCAGCCAATCACCTGAAATACGACCTTCTGCTGGACAACCGCTCTTTTGTTCCGTCAGCCTCTACCAGCCAGATCATAAAACGCCGGAGGGTTGATGGCTTTATCTTTGCGTCAGTGGGAAACAGTTATCAGCACTTCATGGCAGAACTCATCGCTGCTGACTTCCCAACCATTTACACCGGAGTGCAGCTCCCCTTTGACAGGAACGGCAACAATGTCTACGGCGGACATGAAATATACAAACAGGATTTCCTGGAAATCTGTTATCAGAAAGGCTACCGCAACACAGCGCTGTTCACCAGCTACATGCAGGCACAGGAACTGCAGATGGTGGAGATCAGCCGGCAGATTGTGGAGGATTTCCGGCTGAAGAAGGGGCTTACTCAGGAGCAGTGCCGCTTTATCATGTATGATTATTACAATCCCAAAAGCTTCCAGTATGCGCTGGAAGAACTACTGACTCAGAAAAACCCTGTGGAGGCAATCTATCTGGATCAATTCCCCACCTGCAGCCAGGCCTATAGTATTATAAAAGCCATGGGGCTGCGCATCCCTGAAGACGTGGCTGTGGTGGCAACCAGCCACTACTCACGGGGAGGAGAAGAATTCTCTCCAAAACTGACCACTACCTATGTACATTCCTATGAAATGGGATACCGGGCAGTGGAACTGCTGGTCAACAAAATAGAAAAGAAGGGACTGGAGATCGAACACGATGTCCCCTACTCTTTCCTGTACAGGGAGAGCTTTTCCCCGTCGAAAAAGACCCAGAATC
>NZ_JBANBF010000006.1:0-312596 GCF_037000545.1 Blautia sp. JLR.GB0024
CACGGCCTGTGTGAGATTAGGGCAGTTACGCACATCCAGGGTTCGGAGGAGGACGTTGTTGCCCAGGTGCAAGTCTGTGAGGTTGGTATTGCTGTAATCCGCACTGGCATCCCCCAATTTCAGGGACTGCAGCTTCGTGGCCAGAGAAAACTCCGCATAGCCCACCATTAAACCGGACAGGTCTCCCACGTCTTTGAGCTGACTGGCACTGTAGATGTAGATTTCGGTATCATTTACATTATCCAAGGGGCACACCAGGGTATAACTTGCACCCCTCAACGCCCTCTGCTGGACCAGGTATGAGCCATACTTGACTGATGCATAGATGTCCGCATACGGCGTCACCGTGATATCAGCCTTGGCGTAACCCCTGACTGTGATGACATCCGACAGAGCATCCCCAGCGTTATACTTGCTGTCCAGATACCGATACCGGTTGTAGAGCCACCACTTACGTTGCTCGGCCTTGCTCCCCTGCAGCATGGAGAGATAGGCGGCACTGTTGTCCTCGATGAGCGGCTGTAAATATTTAAAATAGGCATCCTCATTAAATATTGCTTCCGGCCAGCGCGCCTGGTGCTCCTCAAATCTGCGCTCCGTGTCCTCATAGGATAATAACCCTTTGGACCGGAGCTCCTGATACATTGCCTTAATCTCATCCTGGTAAGCCTGCCGGAGATTGACCCAGAGCACGCTATGCTGCCCGTTAAACACATCGGCACCAGCCACCTGGTCGATGTCCTCCAGTTCGTAGGAAAATGCCAATGTACCCTCATTATTAATGCCTATGGCCGTATCGAAATCATATGGTAAAAAGCACCACTTACCCATTGCTATCACCTCCTGCAAAGATTGTTGGGAACATGTTCTTGGCCCGGGAGTCCACCATCAAAAATAACTCGGTAAACAAATAATAAAAGCAGGCGCTGTCCACCTCAATGTGATCAGGCAGCTCCGCCTTAAATTTGGCTAACCTGTATGCTGCAGTATCTGCAGTGTACTCCACGCCTCCGTAAGTCACCGGCGCCTCCAGCGCTGCTCCCGTAGCGGCCGCCTGATCAGTGCTGACCAACCATGTTGACAGGGTGCTGAGCTGTGTCGGGTCTGTATTGCCATCTGGGTAACGGCCCTCAAAGTCACTCAACCAGCCCTCACCCACAAAGTCGGCTGATTTCCAGAGCACTCTGGAGCTGGTATTGTTGAGAATTTCCCAGCTCTCGTCCCCAGCCGCAAAGCCATAAACCTCCGGAGTCCCTTTGTCATTATTAAAGTTGTATTTGCCTAAAAATATGGTGCTGTTGCCATTTGACCAAAACATGACAATTGGAAATCCATCAATGCCTTGCCGTATCTTCTCGTCTGCCAACTGCGGCGGCGTCTTATATGGACAGGCGTCGTTGTACAGCCTTACCAGCTCCACATTGTTGGCGCCCTCAGAACTGGCT
The DNA here is from genome assembly GCF_037000545.1 of Blautia sp. JLR.GB0024. Taxonomy (NCBI): domain Bacteria; kingdom Bacillati; phylum Bacillota; class Clostridia; order Lachnospirales; family Lachnospiraceae; genus Blautia; species Blautia sp. JLR.GB0024. Next base: position 1,446 of record NZ_JBANBF010000006.1, read on the forward strand.
ACATCTGCCTTAAAGGTAAAAGTGTTGGTGGGTATGGCACTCGCATTTATGACATAATTTTCTGTCTTTGTTCCGTCCGCCAGCGTAAACCCGCCTTTAAAGTTAATCTTATAATTTTTGCGAGCGTAATACTGTGATGACGTACCTTGGACGTTTGCCTGCGCTCCGGTAAATGTAAAATCCTTTGCCGGATGCAAGGGGTCCACATAGTATCCGCTGACCGTCTTTTTATCGCCCTTATACTGAGGCAATTCCGGTGCCTCCAGTACCAGATAAGGTAAATCTTTTGGGAGCTGACTGATCACAATGCTGCCGTATGCGTCAAATACATTGTTGTGCTGGTATCTCTCCAGCATAGTATCCACGTCCTGCGTGTCCGCGATCCAGTTGTTGAGCATCTGGTGTCTGGTCAGGTCATTGTCATATACCCTTATACAGTACAGGTCGATGGTGCAGTCATTACTGCCTACGCTGATGTCCACCGGTATGGTCTGTGCAAAGTCATCATCTGTAGGGTACTGGACAGTGCCGGACATAACGCCATTGATATAACAGTAGATCAGGCGATTCTCGGCACGTTTTTCGACGACAAAGGAGACTCGTACGTGCTCGTCCTCCTTGTACTGTGTGGAGATTTCGGACTGCTCAGACCGGAGTAGAGCCTTCTGGGCTGTCAGCTCAAAGCCTCTGTTGCCAGACATGCATGACACCACCACAGCGTCATAATCCATGACATCCCGGGTCGCAAATTCCAGCTCGATAGTCTTGCCACCGGTCCTAAAATCTTGTGCAAATGCCTTGTACGGTATCGTCAACCGGGCATCCCCGGATACCCGCAGCACTGTGTTATTATCCTGATCAAGCTGCCAGCCGTCCGACGCAAAGTTAAATCCGGCAAACACAGCCTGGATATCTCCATAAGACCATGTTCCCGGATTCCCCTCGTTATTACTCCTACCGTAGCTGGAGAGGTACAGGGACAAATCCTGCGTCTCCGCCCCGATATCCATGCTGCTCTCCGTAACCGTAAGAGTAATTGTCTTATGTCCCGTCCCACACACAATCTCCAGTGTCAGGCCGCCCACGGTATAAGCCCGATACGTCCAAATCTGCTGCGTACGGTCCACGGTAAGTTCTGCCACCTGTATGCCATTGGCAATCAGATGGACCGTCGACAGCATACTCCCTGGAGTGCAAGCCATGTACGGGATAACAATGGATGTATACTGCTCCACCGTGTCCCCACGGTAACTGCTCGTGATTATAGGGGTGTCCTCTCCCGCCACCGTGCAGATAAGCTCGTAATACAGCTCATTGGATGATATCTCAACTCCATCCACCGTCGCCGTAAAATATACCAGCAGGCTATGTGCTCCATGTGTCTGTCCCGGGATAATATAGGATTGCTGCCGGCCGGATGCAGATACATCGGCCGTGCCCAGCTCCTTATCATCCACCACAAAATGCATGGTCTTGGCGACATTGCCCACCGGAGTGTAGGTGTAGGTAATCGGGCCTGTGTAAGGCACGCTGGAATCAAAGGTAGATGACACGCTGACATCCACCACCGACACGCTGTAGTTGATGGTCCTGCCGTTGCCGTAAACGTCGGTTATATTGACCTTGACCATATTTGCGCCCGTGGACAGATACTTACTGATATCCACGGTCACAGCACCCTGGGCCACATCCTGGGTGGTCTTGACCAGGCCGTTAATGGTAACCTTGAGCGTACCATTTCCGGTTGATAACTCATCCTCCAAAGATGTCCAAGTGAGACTGACAGTACAGGCCGCACCGGAGGCAATGGACTTACTCAGCCAGCCGCTGGTATTGGATACAGTCAGCACGGCGTTGTTACTGCCGCCACCGCCGCCTCCTCCGCTGCCGGAAAATGGGCCAAGGGGGCCAACCACGACCTCATTGTTGCTGGTCATGTAGAGATAGCCGGCCTCTACATAGGCACCGTCTATCTTGCCGCCGATAAGCAGTTGCATGGCTGTCTGGTCGTCCTGCAGCTTACGGATTACGTTCTGGGTGTCAATCACATCCCCTGATATATTGGACATGCTGGCCTGAAGTTGTTTGAGTGCCTGGGTGCTATCTGCGATATTTTTGGTGTTGGTATTAACCTTACTCTCCACCGCCTCCAGGTCCTGGTCAATCTGGGCCAGGACTTCATCTTTCATCTTGACAATCTCCTGCCGGACCGCCGTTAGCCCTGCCTGCAGGCTGGCTATATCTCCCTGGTTTTGCAGGATTGCTTTTTCATCGGCAATGATATCTGCGGTATTTTTATTGACCGCCTGCTGAATCTTGTCAATGATGATTTGCTGAGCCTCCTGATAGTTGCCGGCCTCCTGCCGCAGGGTCTCTATGTCCGTGGCAGTAGCCATCAACATGACCTTGCCACCGCCGTAACAGTACCAGGCGTTGCCCGTATCGGTCGCAATCGCAAGTTCACCAGGTAATAACTTTGAGGGGATAAACTGCTCTTTCAGACCATTTCTGTTGGTTATTGCCATGATCACTCACCTGCCAGTCTGTTCAGTCTATTCTCGTTAATATACTTTTCAATTACACTTATAGCGGCTTTTAATTCTGGATCAATAGCATAAAAACTGTCCTGTGCATTTCTCTTTGTGACGCTTCCTGTTTCATCTGCCTCATTATAGATACTTGATATAGTTTTCTCTTTATCACTATTGATCACCTGAAATGATCTTAAAATTTTCATATGCCAGTTCCTCCATTTCTCTGTCATAACTTTTCAGCTCTTCTTCAAATATACTCATGATTTCCCCAGTATCATCAATCGGAGCCATTGCCTCCTGTAAACCATAATCGTCTATTCTCAAATGCTCGTAGTTCTTTTGGATTGCCTTTAATTCCCACGAAAATGATAGATTAGGGGTTCCCTTCACGATAAAAAAGGTAAAGTCCTTCGACTCTACCCAAATATCTCCAGCCCCTTCTTTTTGAAGAAAAACCGAATATTCTACTTCTGCGTTTATGGTTTGAGAAAAAATAGCATCTATAGATACATAACACAAGCCGTCTTCGTCAGTCTTACCAGTGCCAATGTCCCCAAAATACGGCGTTGGAGTCTCATAGCAATACAGGAGACGTCTATCATAATCCTCAGTCTCCGCGATTCGAGATTTAGTACCAGTGACTAACAAACTTCCCTTGATTTCAGTGCTTCCTTCAAAGGTATTAACACACGCTGGATAAGAGCCATCATGTCTTTCTGCGTATAAATATCCACCAAATTGAATTGCATGAAAATCTTTTCCGTTTTGGAAGATCATATAAGAATAAGGGTCATTATTTCCCGAAACCGCATATGAATATACTGTCTTCCAGATTTCATATTCGAAATTATCTTTAATCTGGTATGCCCTTATATTTCCGCCTTCTATCTTAATCTTTGTTTTTCCAAGGAAATCCACTTTCCCTGATGATATAAAATTATCTTTGCTCAAACTCGCACATTCATTCCCATCCGCATCTAATACAGATAGTAGTCCATGCGTGTTATTTGAACCTCCAAGCGTCAGCGTACCGCCACTTGCCCAGTCAAAGCTTATCCCTATAGCAGCAATCACATTTGCAACAATATTGGCATCCTTATCCATACCACCCACATAAGTCTTACCGCCGTCTCGTGAGATAAAGAAACCATCAATTGTCTTCTTGTAAACAATGGTGCTCTCACTTAATACCGGCTTATCATGCATGTAATTAATCACACTGCCATCAGATTGCGTCTCCGATGTCTCATAGTACCCCATTGCATTGATTGCAAGGCTATTGAGCTGATTTACATAGTCTGCATACTCATAGAGCTTTTGTTGGCTGTCCTTCTTGATATCCGACACGATTTTATTGATCTCAGCATACCGGTCCGCGCTATGTCTGGCCGCCGGCTCCGCATCACAACTGATGGACGCATACCCACCAGTGCTGTATGTGATGTTAGTGAGATATGTGTGATAGCTATTTCCCTTGCGGTCCGTAATTACTACAGCATCTCCAGCCTCCCAGGACGGGTCACCAATCGCAGACGCCGAAAATGGCCTGAACCGCATCCCCACGACACGGCCTGCCAGATACTCAGCAACATCCTTTGCCTTGCCGGCCTCAATCAGAGGGTTACCGGATACATCCAGCACATATCCCTCGGCACCACAGAGATAAGTCTCGCCTTCTATTTTTTTTCCGGCGCTGTCCTCACTGTCGGCTGCGGTCACCCGGATACCGGTAATCAATACGTCCACAGTGGACACGGACAACGACGAAAAGCTGTAGATATGATGGTATGACAGCACATCCGTAAATGTACCGCCGTCTGCGGTATCGCCGCTGGAGTAATCCGTAAAGTTACCACCATCCAGATCTGCACCGGTCTGATAGCTGGCCGCTGTCGTATCGTCAAATATGCCGCCGTCGATTATCTCGTCAAAAGCTTTGGTATCATACCACTTAAGCTCCAGCCTGCCATCCGCATTGCACCGGGCATAACATCCGGCCAGCAGGGCACAGTAGGCGATTATGGCGCGATAGGTTATGTTGGTGGTGTCTGTGAATGGGTTATGACTTATCTGATATCTGTAGTTCGGGAATTGCCCATTGACCAGCAGTACGCCGCATCGGGTACAACAATACTGCACGATGGACTGCAGACTGGACGGGAAGCCTATGCCGCCGTCGTAGACCGCATCAAATTTACTCATGTTGTCCAGGCACTCCAGCATCAAGATAGCCGGAGTTGCTGTAGGGTCATCTGTGTTGTAGACGCCCTTTTTTAGCCACTCCATCCGGTCAGACAACTGTTTGCCCACCCACACCGTTACAACCGCATCCGTAAAATCATAATCCGAAAACTCATCGTATCGGTTGTTTAAGCTCAATGTCAGTTTATTTGTGATTGCCGCGCCAATATCAAATTTATTTGAACCGGTCACCCCATCATCTATTTTCGTGGCACCCTGGGATATCTGGGGGCTGTCTATCTGCAGTAGAGTGCCGTCTTTCAAGAGGATGGTGGCCTTTGTGATACACACACTATTTTTCAAGTGCGCCTGCTGAAATTCTGTGCTTGTATTTATCATGCCGCTACCTCTCTATAATATCGAACGATATCTGTGAGTATCGTTTATTGCTGATTGTCCATATTTTCACAGGCGCTGAACGGTCACCAACATAAAACTCGCGGGTCTCATTTAAGCCGCTCATAGCATCCGGGTAAGTGACCATAATGTATTCAGGGTTAAATGTCTGCAGGATAGCGGCTGCCTCCTCTCTGGTGGGATTGTTCCACGATAGAGACAGCTTAACTTTCTGCGCGATTCGATTCTTATGCATCACTGCGTCATCTGTTCGTCCTGCCGCCGCATCCGACACATCCTGCAGGCCCCATGTCATACTAGAAGGTGTCTTTATCGTGACACCGTTTACCTTTATCACATCAGACACCTCCTCAAATCGCTATGACCGCTTCATAGCGTCCCTTATATTTTTTCTCGCCCTTTAATACTCTCTTATAAGTAGTTTCACAATCTTCCTGTATAGTAACCTCAATGATTGGAGCCTGCTCATTTCCGGAAGCTGTACTCGATGTCATGATGATAGCTTCTGCCACCGCCTGTTTGACCGCAGGATACACGGCGCTACTAATGCCTTCTACAATCTGGTCATTATTGGCAACGGCAGGCCTGCCCGCCATGCTGCCTACCATCTCTGGTCCCGATTCTCTGGCTATGAAAAGTTCCCCCAATTCAGGGAAGCCGCCGTTGGCGTACCAGTCAATATCAAAATTAGGCACGGAAAATGATACCGGTCCGAGATCCCAATTATCCCAACTAACAGAAAGATGTGGTATGGGGATATGCAACCCCGAAAACGCTCCAATAATATTTCCGGCACTTATATCAGCCTCATTCACAGTTCTACTGAATTCATCTTTGAGATTCTGCATCATGCGGGCCGTTCGTTCTTCCATATCTCCAAGCGACTGACTAATGGAATTTCTTAAATTGTCACCAAGCTTATCCATCACCTTTAATACATCTGAAGAACTACCGTCAATCCCGTTTTTAAGGCCTGCCGCAACGTTTTCACCAATGCCCGACATAACTCTACTTGGACTGTGTACGTCAAATCCATCTTTGAAACCTCTTACTATACCATCTACAAAATCTCCGACTCCTTTTTTAGCGGATTCCCATTTTTCCTGAATACCATCAATAAATCCTGATACAATGTTTTTTCCGATATCGAGAATCTTGCCAGGTAATACTTTGAAAAAATCAATAACTTTATTGGTTATTTTGGGCACTTCTTCTTTTACCTTGTTATACAGATTCTTGCACCATTCCCCAACTTTACCTACAGCAGATTTAATGCCATCCCATATTTTACCTGGCAGTGCAGCGAAGAATCCCACAACATTATTAATTATCTCTGGAACCTTTGTCGACAGATAGCTCCATATATTTCCCGCCCATTCTACGAATTTATCCTTGGCAGAAATAATAGCATCCCAGATTTTCCCGGGTAATTCAGCAAAGAATGTGACAATGTTTTCAATTATCATTGGGATATTCTCTGTGGCCCACACAATGATCTCTATCCACCATGAAGCCAATTTACCCAATGTGAACCCTATTGCATACCCTATCTTTCCTGGTAATTCAGCAAAGAAATTAACAATTCCATCCCGGATCTCCTGGACTTTTGTTGAGACAGTTTCCCAAATCGTTGCAGCCCATTCAATAAACTTTTCTTTGAGGGTAATGATTTTTTCATAAATCTTACTCGGTAATTCAGTGAAGAACTCTGGCAATCCTTCAATCCATGGAATCACAGTTTCATTCCACCACGTTGGTAAGGTCACAGTAAAGAATTCCTTTACTTTATCCCAGTTGCAGAAAATAGCTATAATTCCTGCAATAGCTGCTCCTATTACCAATCCCCAAGGGTTAATTATGCCAAGTAATCCGCTAAAACCTGTCTGGATGGCTGAAAATATACCCCCTGATGAAAAAGCTGCTCCAATATCTGTTCCTAATAATTTAAAGACACCTGTAATTCCGCTTAATTTGGTTCCAAGCGTTGCTATTATATCGGAAAAAGATATTTTTCCAATTGCACCAGAAAAAGCCGATGCTATTCTCAATCCAAGTGCTTTAAATCCTGTAACAACCGTTCCATCATCTGTAACTACTTTAAACACACCTGTGGTCAATTTAAGCCCAATTTTAGCAACGGCTACTTCAACCCCGTGTCCAATCGTATCTGTTAATCCCTTTATAAGGCCCTCTTTAATTAAACCGGCAAATCCACTGATTAACTTTGCAGCCCCAAAAGCCAGTCCGACTTTTGCTAAAGTCCCCCAGTCCAAATTACCAAGTACATCACCTATCGTCTTTGCTACATCGTCCCAACTCACTTCTTTGATAAACGATTTTATGGTTGTCAGAATGCCATTTACCAGACCGTTGATACCTTCGGCTATCATCTTGCCGTCAACCTCTTTTAATGCACCATTAAGAGCACTTCCAATATATGTTCCAAGACTGTTCCAGTTAAGAGTGGTCACAAATCCATAAATTATCTTTGGGATTTTCATGATCCAAACGCCTATCGTCCGACCGAGAATATCCCAATCAATGGAATCAATTATGCCGTTAAGACCTGTAGCAAGCGAGTTTCCTATATTTACCCAATCAATCCCTGAAAAATATAGATATAGCGTATTGGTTATGATATTTACTCCCTCGCCAATGGTGTTTCCAATCTGCGTCCAATTAATATTATCAACTAGACTATTAACTGTTCTGGTGTAACCATTTACAAATTCAGTTATTCCAGGCCCTAATCTTTCCCAATTAAAAACGGAGTTGATCTTCTCGAATACAGAATCAACTCCACTTGCAATATATTCTCCCAGGCCTTCATAGTCACCAGACTTGATCATTCCCCACATGTTACTAAATACTGAAGTGATTCTGTCGGCGTATCCCTGCGCTTTATTTACGGAATTTTCGAGGGCTTTATCCCAGATACTCTCATAATTCGCCAGCGCGTCTGCAATGGCTCCCGAAAGGTCAATCCCACCTGCCCCTCCGCTTTCTCCAATTCCCGTATTTTTACCGGAACCAGAATCAGAACTATCAACGGGATCACTATTATCTGGCAACTTATTGATCTCATCTATTCCCAAGAGGGCATTTTTTAGCTTTTTAGCCTTATCACTAGCATCGTCTATGGAGCCTCCTATGTTATCCGTATTGTCAGCCGCTCCGTCTGCGGCATCGGCAACGCTGTCAGTATCATCGACCAAATCGCCAATTACATCATCCGCACCAGAGTATCCACCGCTAATGCCATCCATGATTTTTGAATAGTCTATACCAAATAGTTTTCCAACAAATACAACAAGCTTTTGGAATGCCATGAGTACACCATTAACGACTGGTAATATCACCTGTAAAGCCGGCATGAGCAGATTTCCAATTGCACGTGCGACATTGCTTATCTGCTGCTTAAAAATACGATACTGGTTCGCAACAGAATTGATGGTGTTTGCCTGATCTCCCCAGGCAACCTTTGACTGGTCAAGTATTGCTAAAAGTCTTAACTGCATCTTGTCAGCCTGCGTCATCTCCTGCAGTGCTGTCTCAATCCCGTATTTATACGCATATGTCTGCAGCGTAGCATTGGTAATGTCAATACCGTATTTGTATAGGGCTCTGGACTGACCAATAAGACCGGATGAAAAGTTTGTCATAACTGTCTGCATATCAATATTTTTTAAAGAAGACATGTCGGCAGCCAGCATTGACAATGCCTTGCTTGCATTTATACTCGTCTCTCCTACCAGCCCTACAGAGTTTGTTACAGCAGAAATATTTGCCTGATACTGCATCAACTGTTCTGGATCAAGGCCTAAATTCTTATTATCTGCAAATGATAGAATTCCATCCTCTCCAACTTTAAACCCAGACATTTTTTCTGTTAATCCATTTAGCCTGCCGCTAAAAGAATTTACATAAGCATCTGCACTGTCATAACCAAACTGAGCGAAATTACTGCCAAACTCACTTCCTATCTTGTCCATGATGACAGAGTAGTAGTTGTACGTCTCTATGTAGTCCATTGACTTCTCAACAGTTTTCCCGAAAAGCTTTATCCCCCGAATGATCGGGTACAACGTAGCATAAAAAGAACGAAAAACCTGTGACAAACTTTTGGTCCTGACAGCGGTCAGCCCAATCTTCGTTGAGACATTAGTGAGGGTAGTTGAAAAACCTTTCAATGACACTTTGGATGCTCCCATATTAAAGGCCAATGCATAAGTACTGGTAGATAACCCTTGTACTTTTGTCTTTGCCGTCGCGGATGCGGAAACCATACTTGTGATTGCACTAGTGGCTGATTTTGCCTTTGCTCCACAGGAAGCTAGGTTCGTCAGGGCATTGGTCATCTGGATCAGATTATTCGAGACGCTTGGTGCTTTTGACAACGTATCCATGAATGCTTTCAACGCCGTTGCCAATTGTGGCATCATAGTCATGGCCGCCTGGATTCGCTTCTGTCCAAACATACTCACCGCGGTTGCTACGGATGTCAGCTGTGCCACGGCCCCATTATTGCCTATCTGCCCATTCAGTGCCGCCACCATTTCATTTATAGCCCTGGCTATCTGCGGCATGCTTGTAATAGCCGTCTGCACTCCCTTATTCCCAAACTTAGACAATCCGGCGATGCTGTTGGTCATTTGCGCTATGCTTGAAATATTTACGCCAGATATACCCGATAATCCAGAGGTAAAATTCTTTAAAGCATTTCCAACATTGAACATATTGCCTGAATTAACAGTCGAAAGCTTATGTAAATGCGATACCACCCTGTTGATATCTGACGCTTTTACGGAAGCCAGCGTTTTAGATGCGGCAGTGATGCGGTTCATTCCCTCAGCAAACTGTTTCATCCCGCCGCCATTGATCCCTGACATGGATTTTGAAACACTATTCAGTTTTGCGATCAAAACATCTAACTGCTTATTGGCAGATGCCGCCTGCGCTTCAACCTGTATCTCCAGCCTATCTATTTCGGTTCCCAACTTCTCACCTCTTCCAATAATTGTTCATGGTCAGCGGCTATCACTAATCTGATAACCGGTTTTTAGTAAAAAAGAACACCTGCCATAGCGACAGATGTTCACACAATATAAATGCCCCGCATGGAAAACCAGGCGGGGTTCATTTTGATTCTATTGTCCATTATTCTCAATATATTTGGGTAAAAAACTACAAGAATTATATCCATCAACAGTCAATGTGGAATATTCAATTATTTCACCGTACGCTATTAAGTGATCTCCTTCCGTCATGTCTGAAGCAGAATATCCATTGTCATTAGTAAAATACATAGTTATCTGTCCACCAACGTACGAATTCTCATTTTCACGCTGCACTCCGCATTTATAGAATTCTCTCTGTAAATTGTATTTATTTATAAAATCGGTGGCAAACACATCATAAGCAGCTTTGTTATTGAAAAATCTCCACTCTTCTACAAATAAATCTAATCTAACATACTTCCCTTCCAGACTATCTTTAGAGAAGAAAATCTCGTCATACCATAATATTTCACACATATTTTTGTATTCATCTTCTGATAAAGACGACACATCGACTTCTTGTGATTTTTCGTTTTCTTGCGTTTTTTCTTCATTAACAGAAGGCTCTGTTTCTATAGCTTCGTCCTCTGATGGTGGTTCCGGCTCTTGGACTGGGGATTGCTGCACATCCGCAGGCTCATGTTTTTTCTCTTGTTCATTCAACGCTGTGTCTTTTGTAGGCTCCTGCTTCTTTGCAGGTTCCTGCTTATGTTTATCATTCTCCTTTTCGTTCTTACTCTGTTTCTGTGCATTTTTATCATTATTCTCTACATTATCTTGTTTTTTCTTCTCTGTAATATTATTAGCACTGACTTCTTCAGATGTTTTTACTTCCGTAGTCTTATCACTTACGGGAAAAAATGTCACCGCTATAAAGGTAAAAACAATCAAAAGCGCAAATGATGTTACAAATGTAATAATAGGAACCTTTTTACTTTTCTTTTTCAACACGGAAACAACAAAACATATAATTGATGCGCAAATTAATATTAAACATATAAAATCCAAAACACCTAATAAGACACCCATAGTCTAAAGCCCTTTTCTATCGTTTGTGACTTGTAAATCAAAATAATAACCAAACTTTAAATTTTCCACTATTTCCCACACTCATGACACGTAAACAATGCTAGGGATTACCGCCCTTCATGTTTTAATTTCTTCTCTTTTATGCTTTGGTATCCATTTGCTTCCACAACGTTGGCAATGCATCATGTCAATTCCATCTGTTTGGCTACTAATCAACATACTTTTAAATGCAGAAGACTGCCTCGTCATGATAATTCCTGGCTTGTGAAAATATTCAATATTCCGTGATGCACAATACGGACAATATTCCGTATCTGAATACTTACCGCTCTTCTTGCCCTTTTTCCATTCTGTATTGCGTGTAATCATCATTTGGCGTGCCTCGCGAACCGGTATCCCAGTATCTCTTGATAGATGTTTAGCACATCCAACAATATCGACAGGCGCATTCCAAAAAATCTCATCCGCAATCCTATCCAATTCAGACCGTGTATCTTCCGGTGCGTTCGGTTTCTTAAACTCACTTGACGGACAGCCACAGTTAGGGCAACTTTCCGCTTTATCAGATATATCTTTACCACATTCGGGACATTTGATTAATGACATGGAATCACCGCCTTCCTTTATTTATATTATACTACTTCAGCGATAATTCCGCATCATCTTTTTTAAATCTCTCATTATAAATCTTTGTCCACGCATCAAATTTCTTGGCTGCAATCTCTGCCGATTCTCTGGTAGCCTCCTTTGCTTCCTCCGCTGTGCCAAACGGCTTATCCGGGTACTTTGCTTTCTTTCCAAAAAACACACTGCACACAGCAGCCTTAATATATCGTCCCTGATTCCATGCGTTTTGATTATCCCGCTCTAATTGGTGCTCATAAGCCAATTTGAACGGCTTCACCTTTGCAGGGTTCAGATGCCAGAACAATTCATAAGGAACACCATAGGTTAATGCCCACGGAAGATGTTCTTCTAAGATTATGCTTCTGTAGCTTTTTTCATTGCGGTCTTTTTCTTGTGATCCTGCGGAATCTTCTGCTCCTCCTCGTCCTGTTCCTCCTCTTCCGGTTTCACCAGGCCGATCTGTTTGAAAAAACCGTCTTCCTCCATCTGGCCGATAATAGCCGTTGCCATTCCGTAGAAATTAGCATCCTTTGCTTCATAGTTTTCTTTAAAATACTGTTTCAGCAGTGCTTTAGCATCATTCTCCGTTTCCACCGGATTATGTTCTAATAGGCCGGCATAGAACAACGACACAACGGTTTTGGGCATAGATGCGATTTCCTTCAGCATATCCTTATTATTCATATTTTTGCTGGCATCTGCCATACCGCCAAACATACTGATTGTTTTCTCTATACATTCCTCATTCAGCGCTGCCTCAAATGTGTATTCCAGTTTATAATCTTTTTCACCAATTTTTAAAACCATATCTCAGATTCCTTTCTTATATCAAACAAAGGGCGACATTGAGCCGCCCAGATTTCGTGTCATGCTTTATCTTTTGTGATGGGTGTACCCGGTGTAATGCTGATAGTCATTTCAACCACACCATTGACCTCTGTCTCGTTAATATAAACTGATAACTGGCCCTCGAATTTATATTTTCCTTCAGCGCCATCGCCGTCATTTCCAAACCATACAGCATAAGGGGTTGTTTTACCTTCTAATTCTTTCAGTGTATCATACTGGGTACTGTCATAATTTGCAGTGAACTCCATTGCTTCCGAAGCCTGGATTCCATTGATATACGTCTGCATGTTATCATCCAGAGTTGTTGTTTCCAACTGTTCCGGGGCACCGCCAATCTGCGGTGTAGTCTTTACCGGAAGAAGCGGTGTCCATGTAATTGAATCTCCGCTTCCAGCACCTTTCATCAACTTTGCATTATAACTCGAAATTGCCATTTTCCATCCTTTCTACCCCATAGCTTTGAGGGGTCAGCGACTGCCATCTATCGGCAGCCGGTGCATAAAAATAAGAGCCATCTCAGGCCCTCAATTTTTTGTTTCTATATGCTAGGGACGTTGATTTCCCTTATTTAAATTGTATCTGCATCAGCAAATATACGCTGATATCTGCCTACCCACCTTTTAATATTGGGGTCTACAGCATTTATGACTGGTATCGGTCCCCCGTGGCACTGAAATCCATAAGACAGCATGAGTCTCTTCGCCACCTGGCTAATCTGCTCGCAAATAGCATCCGCCAGGGAACCAGTGGAATAGACTGAGACAACAAGCATGGGGTTCTGCGAACCCTCTTTTCCTTCCAAATCATAGTTTCCGCCGGAATTATCACCAATGGACAGATCCACATAAGGGAACTGGCTTTCCTTGGGTGTCACATAACGCCCCACGGTGCACTTGACCGCTTTTTCCAGTTTAACCTTGAATACCGTGTAAAATTCATTCCAGTTAAATCCAGCCATTACTCAACCGCCTCATAAGTTTTTGCAAACACATCCGGCTTGCAAGTGTTGAACTCTCCATTTACACCCTTGATGATATAATCGCCTTTGGTGCATTCATGGTCACATTTGAGCGTATGAATTTTTATAATGACATAAGGAGCACCCTTTCCGACTTCCCATGCAGTATCAATAATGTCATATTGCAAATCTTTCCCAACAAACTTTTTGATTTCATCCAAATTCAATCCAGTCCATTGAACCGCTTCGATTACTACTGGCTTCTTTCTATATTTCATATTCTGTCTCCTAAATCTGCGTATAAAAAAGAGAGGGGTTAACCTCTCTTTTTTATTAATTGCCCGATAGGAAAAACTCGTGTGTTTTATCAGGGCTTTTCTCGCATTTACTGAAACTAGTCCCACTAGGTTTATTAGCCGCTCTAGTTGTTTTTCCACAATACTTACACTCCCATTGATATGTGCAACCAGATGGCTTCTTTTTAATTTCCATGTACTTTCCTCCTTTCACTATTATTATACAGCAAAAGGAATTACTTTCCAAGCGAAACTACTTAAATACATCTCTAGCAATCGCCACAACCTTATCCCTCAACTCTTTCCCAGCAAAATACATTGGCATTTTCGGTACAGTACCGCTTGAATAGTGCCACTCACCTTGTAAGTCCATGTAGTACCAGCCCGGCTCATTGCCATGTGTGCCGCCGGAGAATGTTCCAGTTCCTACGCCCGGTATATTGGCTGGATTCTCGGCTTTCATTCCCGCCCCGAACTCAAGCATGAGGCAGGGAGATACCTCCGCACTCTTCACACCCTCCAACGCCTGCCACTCACTCACAATCTTGCTGCTGTTCTCCATGTAGAAAACAGCCTTGCATCCTGCCTGCTGTGGAGTGATTTCAGAACCCAAGTGAATATACTTTCCGAAGCCACTACTGCCAATATTGGCATTGGCAATGATAATTCCTTCAGCAGTCAGCCGCCGGCATAATTCCTCTGTTTTGCGGTTAAGGTCACCCCGGTACTGCTCGACCTCTTTAATGGCATTTTGAATTTCTCGGACGGATAAACCGAAGGATATTTTTTTGCCATGCCTACACCTCAAAGAATTTCCCCGGCCAACCTTAACACTTCCTTCGCTTTTTCCATGAAAGTATTGTTGGCCAGATATTCTAAGCCTTTCAACGTGATATACGGCTGTATTGGTTCTGCTATGTGCCGGAACTTATCTTCTAAATCCTGGCTGACAACTATCCCCGATATGTAATCATTATCCAATAGCATAATAAGCAGTTGTTCCCATCTCTCATAAGGAATTTTCAGTTTATCTGCAGAAACTTGATAAATCTCAAACTGTTCATTCCCCATATTCCGTTCTAATTCTCGAAGAATTTTATAGATACTCTTGAAATTATCCATGATTACTTCCCCCTTTCGGTAATTTCTTCAGCAGATATTTAATGCTGTTCAATGATGGTTTCACCGCCAACACTGAATAATCTGCACTATCTCCATCCACTGTTCCGTCAGCATTCATCTGTGGCTCCGTAGTGTGCCAAATTCGGCTTGTTTCAGTTATCGGCAAGGATTTGTCCGAAGTGAGTAAAACAGCCTGATATGAGCCAATATCGTAGCCATATTCCCTTGCTTCTGCCTCACCGCTAGACATAGCAATGTTGGCATAAAAAACGACAGGCTTGTTATAGCCTGTCGCCGTACCAATTTCAATCGGAACTTTTTCCCCATCAATTTCTATGTAAACTATTTCTCCGTTTTTGTCACGCTGGTATACTTTGATTTCTTCGCTGTAGGTTGCATAATGTAGAAGCTGTTGATTTTTACGAAGATTTCGCATCTGAACCACCATCCCCAATATTAAAATACTCCACCTTAACCAAATCCTCTCTTCTATATCGCACCTCACTAGAATGTATTAAATCTTCTGCGACAATCCAATTTCCGCGCTGCTTAACACATTCTACTTGAAACACTTTTTCGCTTCCATCATTAAAATGCATTTTCATCCAAAGATATTTATACGTCTTATTATCATCAAAAACTATAAATTGCATTATCTCACATGTAATAATCACTACATATATAATAATGTTAAGAACAGGGCTAGAAATGTGAGAAGCCAAACACCATAACCATATACTACAAACAAAAGGTGTGTAATACAAGAATATTACTACTGGTTTCGCAAATTTATTCAACATCTGAAATTCAATTTTCTTAGTATCCATTTGAACACTAAGCATGAAAACCAGGATACAAATACCACAAATAACCGATAAAATGACTTTCACATATTCGGTAGGTATTAGAATTGAAAATTGCCCCAATATGAGGTTCACTGAAAATACAATTAAAATTCCAATCACGTGAAAAATCATTCCGATTACAATAACTCCAAAGAAAAAATATCCATATCTCTCACGATTACTTTTCTCTTTCTTGCACATCCATCTCTTTACAAACCTTGGTTCATTGTTCCTAATTAATGGCAATAACCAACCAATAACGCAAATAAGTACCGGAACTGCAATATTATATATATCCTGTCTTGTAATACTTCCTAAAATATCATTCATGATGTCGCTCCTTCCATCATTATTATACGATAAAAGGATATATTTTCCAACCGAATTTTACACTCTGCCCACCACCGCTTAATGAGTGCCACCCTGCGGATTTCTCCACGCACTAACTTCTTCACCACTTAACCCTGCGGCCGGGAGATATTTGGAGCACCATCCTTTCTATATGCCTGATACAAAAGGTACGATTCCCATCAAACACTCTTTCCTATCTTTCCAGCTTCGGGACACACCATTTTCATTCATAGAGAGCTGTCCCTCTGCTCCAATCTGATTATAGTCATACAAAGCCAATTCCCGGATATTGGAATAGTATCGTTCCATATCTTTCCAGATAAACTCCTCCGTATGGTGACTTAGATAGTTCCTGGTTCGCTTCACCTCACGGATAGAATTCTTGACTTTTGATTTAAGAATCGCTATATCGGAAGATTCCGTCAAACTTAATTCAGTTGTTAAATCTGTCAAAATTTCATTCAATAGCAATTCCATAAGCCTTACTCCTTCCTTGCACGCACTGGCTTTTCACTGTTTCCTACTGCAGCCTTCTTTACAAGAGGCTTATTACCCTGTACTGGCACGTCCGCACCCGCCGGGTAATATTTGCCTTTATACTTCACTGTATGGTCATACTTCATATCATGTCTCCCTAATACGCTTTAATGACATAGGTGTCATCCATACGCTCATATGTAGGAAGAACAATCTCCGAACAAATACACTGGGTTACGATAGGATGAGGTGTTGTAAAGGTGTACAATGCCACACCAGTGTTCACGATGGAAAGATTTCCTGTGCTCATATCGCCGCTTCTCTCTTCGGGTGTCTTTCCGTATTTTGTAACTCCAAGTGCCGTCTTGCCAGGAAGCAGGGTAACTACGCCGTCCGGGATAAATGTTTTTTCTGAACCTGCATCATCAATAAACAGCTTATCATAGACAATTGGCTCCATTTCCAACTCTTCCATGATAAAAGCCTGAACAATCTTTTCTGTGATATACACGGTGGCAGTCGGATTCTTTGCCAGAATGTATCCTGCCAGTTTCTTATTCTTGCAGATTTTCATCCATGTATTGTCATTAAGAGAAAATGCCTTGATGATTTTTCCTCTCTTTTTCATTGCCTTTTTAGCAGTACGCAAATCCTCGACAGGGTCTGAATTCTCCAGATCATCCCACTTATCTGTTCCGGTAAGTTCCATGAAGTTCTTTGACTTATAGGAACCATCTACATCATAGTTATAATCGTACGCTACACCATTAGCTGAAATGGAAATCTTCGGTGCACCATCAGTCGGAGCAAGAAGCTGCCAGATCATACGCTCCGGAACAACATCTGCACCCTGAATAAGGTCGATAGGGCCAAGTGCAATCTGCTTCAAAATCTGCTGTGCTACAGCCGAATCAGAGGCATTCATAAGATTTTCATATTCCTGTGCATCTTTCTCCTTCACTAGATATGATTCACGGAAAAATGGCATATCGGTTTCCATCTCTTTAAATCCAATCCTGTCACGTACAGTAGCCTGTGCATCATAGTTGGATGGCGTCAGTGATACAGGGAGCCCTTTGGAACCCTTGAACCACTTTAGATCCATGGTTGGCGTCTTCTCAGCCGGGAAAAATCCACTGCCAAGATATGGTGCAATACCCTGTGTCTCTTTGTACGAATCCCACATAACCTTTATGGCTCTTGCGGTAAATGCTTCTTTTAATGGTAATGCTGGCATAATTCTATACCTCCCTCTCTTTAATCAAAAAATGTCACACGTGGAAGAACAGCTTTCGCTTCCGCAGAAACTGTAATACCATTCTTTGTAAGTTTTTTTGTGTCAACGGAGCCCTCAAAAATACGGGTTCCTGGTGCCGGACCATATGTAACATCTGTGTCATGTAACAAAATACCCTTGCACGTTCCGTCATTTGCCGGATGTGGTGTTCCCGCCTTTACGATTTTAAGTCCGTTTGCGTCTGCGGTAATTCCGCTGTCTGATACCATACAAGGTTCCCCTTTGAAATCATGGAACTTCAAAATCTCAATCGGCTGCCCAAATTCTCTACTTTTTACCATTCTAATACCTCCTAATAATTTTCAAATACCGCTTTTGATGTTTCATTGTTACTACTAAATGTTTTTGCGATATCTTCAGCAAATTTCACATCATCGGTTTTCTCATCCCCGCCGGTTCCGCCTGTAGGATTTCCCTCATCACTACCACCCCCGGCATCAAGTAATTCCTGTTTCGCCTTCTGCAAAGCTACTTCATTTTTTGCCTTAAATGTCCCTGCAAGTGATGTAGCCAGAGTTTTCGTCTGTTCACTGTCCTCAGAGACAATCCCATCAATAAATGCCTCATACTCTTCACTGGTAAGCCCCGCATCCAGAAGGATTTTCTCTGCATCAAGCCTATTTGCCTTCTTTGCGAACTCTGACGCCTTTTCATTGGCAATTCTTTCCGCTTCAGCAAGCTTTTCCTCGGCAGTCATATTTTTTTGCTTCTCTTCCTCAAGCAGACGCTGCGCTTCATCGTATTTATCTGCTTTTTCCTTCAGCTTTTCAGCCTTGTCTTTTTCTCTCTGTGTTTCGCCGTTTACCTGGTTCAGATAATTTGTGATCTGCTCCTCAGTAGGCTCTTCAATGCCGAAACTGATCAAATTTTTCTTTGCCTGTTCTCTGCTCATATATCCTCCTATGATCACACTTTGTTATCGCAGGTCGTATCTGCCTAATCTTCCTATTTCTCGCATAGGTGCAAGATAAAAACTCTTTGCAGTGCACATCAATCAACTGTACCGTCACCTTCCGGCGGTGGTTTATTTACTGCTGCTTCACTGTCTATCTGATCTTTGGTTTTATATTTTGCGTCCAGATATGGTTTGCTCTCCACATACGCCTCCTCCGGATCACTCCAAAGATTACATGTTTTAAATGCCCTGTCAGGTTCCACCCCACTGGTCAGTAGAAGATTCAATACCTGGGATTTCAACTGCATATTATCCGTCTTGCTTCGGGTGACTTTAATCTCAATATCACTCAATTTCAGTCGTATATCCGTTTTACCGTCCAGGATTTTCAGAACAACTCTCAATGAATTTCTCTCTGATTTCTGGAAAATAGGTTCATCCAGCTCCGCCCTGCCCTCTGCAAAATCCCAGCCATTGCGAAGATACACGGCCTGCCCGGTATCGCCACCGGTATTCCCCTCACGGCTTGGCATTCCTAAGACATCCCGGATGGCAGTGATCAGATCATCTTTGCTGACCTGCGTTTGTGACTGGTCTAACTGGCTGGAAACCATACTCACATCTGCCGGCATACTCGGATTTACTGTTTTCACATTCAAAGCGCCCAGACTAACCATTTCCAGAAATGTCTCTTTATCGATCTCACAGTTTACGAATTTCATAAATGCCTGTATGAATTGTTCCACGCCATTCAATCTATCTGACTGGGTCTTATTGATCGCATCCAGAATGGTGACCACTACTTCCAGCCTTCCGATTCTTCGCTCATTCAGCGGATATTCGATCACATTTATTCCGAGATAGTTCGGATTCTCGCTGATTATCTTCCCATTCTGGATAATGAACTTCTTATTGCGTGTTTTGATAATATATTTGTCCACATCATACTCGTCCTTGACCTGCTGCACGGAATAAAGCGGACGTTTTCCTGCCCCGGATGAATAAACAACAAAAACAAATCGTGGATCAAGCGTCTCCAGACCAAATGGAGCCTCATCCATTTCTATATCTGCAAATGTATCATTATATACAAGGCGGTACCCTGTACCACATATATTTCTCCACCTGCCAAGTTCAATATCGTGCGCCCCCTTATCTTCGGAAAACATGAAGTCATTAAGACGGTTAATAAGGGTCGAAACGTTTTCATCTGTTCCCCGCCTGACATACTGTATTGGTTCCCCAAAATCCTGAGCTGTGAAAAATTCTACAATTTCAAACGCCCTGTTTTCTACAATCTTGTTATTAATCTCCGGCCGCACTTTCTTTTCCCGGTATATAATCGGCTGGTCACCACGATAGTACCTGTCAAGATATTCAATTTCTCTACGGTTACTCCAGTGGATTGCTAATGCCTTGCCCAGTTCCTGTGTAATATTGTCCCTTGTTATTTCCTTGGCGTTACTGTAGATTACATACCTGCCAAGCTGACCGTGGCATACCGAAGTAAACGATTTTCTATTTTGACCGTATAGCAAACTCTGCCACCGCCTTTCTTTGCACAATAAAACACCGGCAATGATTTCTCAAAGTCGGTGTTTTCCAATTTATCTACACTACCATAATATCATGAAAGTATGTCCTTTTTTTCCGCATTTTCAAAAATTCTTATTTATATCCAGTAAATAAAAGAAATACCTGCGCATTTCGTAGAATGCAGACTTGCCTATTGGCATCTCTTCATAAGAGATCAGATAATGAACCGGAACCTCATAACACACCGATTTGATTATGTATTGGTATAAGTCCGCACTTGCCTGTACTGCGGTCCGTTCTATCAATTCACATTTTTTCTGCAGTTCAACTCTTCGGACTGCAAGTTCTCCAGTCTGATCACTTGTACCGTGTGGCGGTAATGGCATATCAGTAACCATTTTACTCTTAATGGTATCAGTCTTGCTCTTTAGTTCATCAATCCATTCCGGATACTGTTCACAAAAGCCGCATAATTCTTTATACCGTTTCCCGCTAATACCGTATTTTTTAAGATTTAATTCTCTCTTGTTCATACGCCCTCCTAACACGGTCTTTGCATCGCTTCGCATTTTGCATACACGCCGCCATCTATCAACTGTAAAAGCTGTACCAATCCATCGGGTGCATCGTCATGCTCATTCTTGCCGATCTGTACAAATGTCATCAACTCATCCATTGCATTTTGATACTCTTCACTTCTATATTTTTCTGCCAGAAAAACAAACCGGCGTTTTATATCCGGCGCAAACTGGATAATCTTTGCCATTTTACTTGTCTGATTCGACGCTTTAGAGTATGTGATATTGATTTTATAGCCCTCATCTTTTAATCTGCGATCTATATCATCCGCATACTCATCCCCACCATTGTTTGCCTCAAAATGTTCTTTACATGGCATATGCTGCAATGTTTTCGCAATTACAATAGGTTTAGTAACGTCTTTGTCACCTTTGTTAAAGATCCAATCAGCTATGTAAATATCTCCGCCTATTCCGCCGAACGCATTTCCAAATGGCATTGACAGGCTGTCCCCGCCGCCCCAGGCCACATCGCAGGCCGCCGCCGTAAAATAATCCCCATCCGGCAGAACCCCATTGTATGTACGCAACTCTGCTTCGGGGAATAACAGGCCTTCGCGCACAAATGGCTTTTGCTGATATTTTGCTTCCCACTCGTTCCGATCAAGACGCTCTTTCAAATCCTGATAATATTTTGTAGAGAAGCCTTTACCATAATCATAATCAAAATTGCTTTCGCTCTCCTCGTTCAGCGCTGGGATTTTTCGGAAACGATATCGCGGGTTACTCTTGTTTTTTTCCTCAACTCTCCCGAGCGGGTCCAAAACATTCCACCGGGTTCCCACCATAAGCTCTCTTGCGCCATCATTTTTACGGTCAACCAGCACGTTTAGATAATCCTGATACCGATTTTCTAATCTGACAGGGCTTAATGATTCAGTTCTGTCACGGACCAGGTCATCCACATACAGATATCCGTCTGGGGAAATATCAACTGCACCTGTCCAAGTACCGTCAATTCCCCTGCATGTCAGTGTGGCAAAGCTCTCTACTTCATCGTAAGACAATTCATTTTTATCTGCTGATTTTTTGTAAAGCTGGACTTTCGGAAATATCTCCTGAAACGTATATTCTTCGTTTTCGGTCAGTTTCTGCACATCATTGTAAAACCTATCTGCTAATATGCCAGAATGACCGGACATTGCATTATGGCTTTCAGGACGCTTTCCTATGACCCATGCAAGAAAAAAGATGCAGAGGGTAGACTTCCCCACGCGAGGAGGCAACGATAATCCATAAAAATCTAACTGGCCCTCTTCCAGGTCCTGCAGATCATCAACCACAACCTTTAAAGTTTTTGCTCTTGGCTGATAAAACCGCTTCTTTGGCTGACGGTTTTTCTCCATGTAAAACAGAAAACTCTCAAACCGATGCGGCGCCTCAAACAGCATAGCCTGCCAGTATAGATCATTGAACTCCTGTGTAAGTGGCAGTTTCGGAACGATCTCTTTTATCTCTGCTGTCATCTGCAGGGAATACGCAAGATCATCGTCCCCTTCAGGTTCCGCTATTGATTTTGCCAGGTCAAGATAATCATGGAGTGTTTTATATGAATTTAATCCTGTGCTGCGGATTGCTTTTACAATCGCTTTATTTTGTTCTGAGATCAAAAAGACACCTCCACGGTAAAGCAGAAGTGTCCTTGCACATCTGCCTACATTTTTTCTAGGGCAGCGACTGAAGTCACTTATCAGCCGGTGTAAACTACTTGTCGTCAGATTTAAATCTAGTCAAATTTGGATTATAATTTTATATTTTTATCTCTCTACCACAAATCGCTTGGCTCCACGCATACCTCTGCTGGAAACACAGCGAATGGCATCTGCTGAAACTGGCATAGCAGGGGTCGAACCTGCGACATCCTGATTAACAGTCAGGCGCTCTACTACTGAGCTATATGCCATTGAGCGGGCGAATAGAAGCCCGCTGTTGTGATTCTTTTGCGGATTAATCTTCCGTAGGCCTTCGTCGCCATCAGCCACAACAAAGGTATGCACCAGTAGCCCACATATAGCAGTTATGCAAGCCGCCGGTAAGTGGGAAGAATACGAATCGAACATATGACTTCGGAGTTGTATTATCGCCGGCTTCTCCGCGCTCTACCACTGAGCTATCTTCCCGGATGCCGGAAAACACCCAAAAACCGGCTGCATGGCCTCTATGGCAGGTTGTATGACTGACCTTATACCATTGCCCACCATGTCAACTGTCATACTATTCTCCTCGGTGTTATTTTTTCCAGCCAAATCACTATATCTCGTCAAACATAATTATCTGACTGGCAATGGACGAAGGTGGACTCGAACCACCAGAACCCGAAGGCACCTGATTTACAGTCAGGCCCGCTACCAATTACGGTATATTCATCCAAATGGGGCACAGGCCCCATAGCAGTAATATTTATCGTGGCGTGCCTGCCACTATGGAGTTTTTCAACTTCAAGAGCTATGGAATTTACGACTCTACTCCCAACCAATGCCGTGCATATGGCTATCTCGCGCCATCCCTTGGCATATGCAAGACCAGGCTCAATTTAATCGCTCTGGCAAGCGTGGAGTTTTTTTGCACTTTTCAGATCACAAGGAACACTCCAAACCAAAACGACTGCGATATAAACTGCTCGTCAGCCTGCATCACCTACTTATAATAGTTGACCGTTGCCATAAAGACATAGTCTATATCGTCTTACGCCGCGTGGGCTTTCCAGGGCTCGAACCTGGGGCCGATCGGTTATGAGCCGATTGCTCTAACCTGCTGAGCTAAAAGCCCAGAAGCAGGTGGGACAGTGTAAGTTCACCTGCTCCGCAGATCATTCTGCTGGTCATAATTGGTTTTATCATCTATAACGTATCACTTATGACCTTATCTCTCAGAATTTCTGCTACCGTTAGCTGGTTTGCTGTAATGGTCTTGAGGGGAAATACGGTACAACAGCCATTACTCTGCAGTACCGAGCCCATCCGGCGCCGTTGAGACGCCTTTAATCAGCCACTTCAGGCTAGATGGGGGAGGTTCTAAAAGTTAGAAACCGAGCTGGGCTAGCTGGATTCGGACCAGCGAATACAGCAGTCAAAGTGCTGTGCCTTACCGCTTGGCGATAGCCCAATCAAAATACACACAATAGCGCACTCACTCCGGATGCATTGAATTGTCGCATTTAAAAGACCGGCCTATTTTTGTAAGCAACGACAATTTTCTCTTTATGATTACAATCACTTCTGCTACTGGATCAATTATCTTCCAGCAAAGCTCGAAGTGAAGAATCCCAAAAGTAAATATCAGCATTGATTTTTTCCTGTGTTATCAGCACTATTAAAGTATTTCAATAATTCTTTTTCTATCAATTCTTTTTTGGATTTACATTGTTTTAAATTATCTTGAATCTGATTACTCGTATCAGCAAAAGCATCCTTAGCCTCTGATATTCCAGAGTCAAACTCCTCTTTCGTTAAAATACCTTTCCTGACAAGGGCCACATATAATCCATTAGTTATAACTATAGAGTCGAGTATACTCTTCCTATGACTCCAATAATCACATCGGCGGATCTGATCGTAATACTCTTCAATTTTATCTAACGCATCTTTTTTAAATTCATCAAATTCCATACATGTCACCCTAACATAATAGCCACCATATTTGCAGCCGGTAGTAAACTAAACACCAACAGTAACCACTTTGTAGCTTCATCATCTTTCTTGACACCGGCCATAGTAATCAATGCCATAATAAAAAACAACAAGAAATTTACTGCTGCCATTAAATACTTAAAAACCATCATAAGCTCTGCTCCCCTCTTTCAATGCCAACTACTCTGTTCAAAATTGCCACCGCCAGATTATGCTCCTTCGTATAAGGCTTGGCTTCATTAATGGCAGATTCAATGCTGGCAATAAATCCGTTATAGATGTCCTGATTGTCCATGATATTCGTTCTCAATATGGTTATAGCTTCCATAAATGATACTGTATTTGCCATAATGGATGCCTCCTTTTTGTTTTTTTGAAGAAAATTAGAAGTGGTCTTTTTATTTTTTATATGTTCGGGTGGCTCATTTAGGGCCGGGGCGGCTTCTCCTGTCAGACCCCCACCCCCGCTCTTTCTGTCCACAAATTCATGGCAAAACAGTTGTGTAATACTCGCAAACTATTCATACAATTATTTTATAACTGCCTTTAACTATTCGTTAAATAGCAATTTTGCGAACAGTTAATTAACAGAACCCCTTGTTTTAAAGGCTTTTCGGCATGACTTAAATTGTATTGAATTGTGTCTGCCATTTTGTCCTGTGTTGCTTGTGAATTACATCTACAATTGCCTTAAAAATCCGTCTCTGTTTTGGCGTCCTTTTGCTCTATCTGCGGTGCATAATCGGCTGCTATCTGCTCCGGTGTCCGGTGCTGTATTGCCCCGTCTACACCTCTGGGCTGCCCCATGTTCCAGTTATGTCTGCGGTTAAGTGCTGGCAAAATCTTCATGGGATTTCGACCACCAGATATAAGCATGTTGCTGAGAGATTCTTCATTGTTGGCAATTAACTTTTTGTATATGACGGTACTTAATGAGCCGAGTCTACACTCTCCTGTCCCCCATGTATTGATAGTATCTGTATCTATTCCAGTCAATTTACTAAATCCCATAATAGATACTTCCTTGTCATATTCAAAGCATAAGTCTATGTATATATCACATATGTCATTAATCAATTCACTGTTGTAGGTATCTCTGCTATGAGGATACAATAATTTATCTCTATTGCCTTTAAATACATGTTTGTAGATGTATAATAAACAAGCATTCCATTTACTCTGTGGTTCTTTAGACATATCTTGTATATCACGCTCTTGTATATACTGATCCAGATATAGCGCTATGTCATTTTCATATATCTCTATTCCGTTATCTGTCTTAACAGTATTGCTTACTGACATGTCTCTATACCTCCTCTTCGCTCTGTATATAGCTGTTATCTACCAGTTTCAACGGTTTCCCTCTGGAAGCCTTTATCGCATCCAGAACAGCCTGCAAATACCGTTCTCTATGTTTCTTTATGCTTATCATTCCTATCAGAACCTACAGCCTGCTGTCCTGTGATTTTTCCTTCTGCATCCCGTCACAGTCCTTATTGGCTTCTTGCTGACAGTTAATGCACTCTCCCCAATTTTCGCATAAATCAGTGATGCAGCTACCACCAACTGGTTCACACTCTCCATCCACCAGATACACGCATTTAAACTCTCCACAAAGCATATAAACCACCTCCAGAATAACAAAAAAACCGCTAAAGACTGGGGTTTAATCCAATCTCTAGCGGCTCACGACTACCGACCTTTACAGGCTTCCCGGACTATTTCAATTGCTGGAAAGATTGCCGGGGTGATCATTTAATTTTTCTTGGTTATTACTCTACCACGCACACACAATGGTTGTCAAGAGCAATTTTTCACAAACACTAGCGAACATGTGAGCGAACTTCTTTTGGGTATGTAATACCCTTTTCTTTTCTCTTTTCTAATCTCTACTCTTCTTCTCTTTTCTAATCTTATCTGTGATTACAAGATGGTAGCGGAATGTAAACATTTTGTATACAAACCTACATTTATACTGTACTCACAATGGAACACAAAATGTATACATGTTGTACCCGTTCTGTGTACAAAACAATAACCAAAACGCATGCATTCTGTTATACAAAGTATTTACATTATCATACCCACTGTAATCGGAAAAAGATACATTTTGTATACACAATGCAGTCGCATCCGTACACGAACCAACGCTCACGGCTTATAAGGGCTCCGTTCCCTTTTTAAGCTATATGCTTATAATAAAAGAGACAGCCATAGCTGTCCCTCTTTTAATTTTGTCTTTTGCAAAACTTCCTTATACAGTCCTTGCTTCATAAAAAACCAAATATTCGTCACCCACTGGTTCTTTATTTTCATCACAATTCTGGGCAAAACTCCATTCCAAAAGAATACTTTTTCCTTCTAATAAATCATCACGAAATGTTTTTTTTATTTCTTTAACATTATTTAATAAACATTTCTTTTCATCCCCTGATAAAAATAATCCATCTCCATTTATAATTTCATTGTCATCGTCATATTGAATTGTCACATCTCTATCTGATAGAGTTACCATATTCCATAAATCGGCCTTAACCGCTTCAATAATTACTTTATCTTGTTTAACTTCTAACGTACCGCTTTTATTTGCAATAAAATATGGATAAAAAATGACTATTCCTTCACCAGCCAGTTTTTCCAAAAGCTGATTAGCAAACTCTTTTGCCTCTTTTGAATTAACACCAACTAATCTTGGAAGATTCAAGTCATTACCGTGAAAAACTGCACTTCTAACCGTCCATAGTAATTCATCTTGCAAGTATTCCCTACCCGTGTACTCTTTCCACGGTATAGATGGCAATGACATAGTCTGCAATTCAAAAAAACCCATTAATTTATTCATTTTAATCTATTTTCTCTTTCTTTTTTTCTTCCTTTTTTCCTGGAATTATTATTTTGTCAAATGGTACACCAACTAATTTTTCATAAAGATTAATTGCATATGAATCCATCATCCCTGAAACAAAATCACAAATCAAACGTTCTTGAAGCAGGTCTTCATCTACTTCCATTCCATACTGCTCAAGTATATTTTCTGCTCGATATTCTGGAGGTAAAAGTTTTTTATCAGCTCGGTAAATTTCCACCAGATTTTCTATGATAATATCGCCTTTCTTTTCGTAAGTATACACCGTATCATTATGATTAATACATTTAAAGGTAATCTCCTTAAGTCCTTCCGCCATTTCTTGGAAGTTCATAAATCCAATTTCCTTTTCATTCATTGTTCCGGTCTTATCCTTGTATTCTTCAGTTACGAGACAAATCCCCAAATCGTTTATTAATGTATTTATAATACTTGAAGATAACTCCTGTCTAAACAATTTTGAATACTCTGATGAATCAAGATTCTTCTTTCCATATCCACTATTTGTTTGACATTCTCCCACAATTTTTTCCAATGTTTTAAAAGAATATGATTTACCATATTTAGAATAATATTCATGAAGAATTTCATCCATCGTAAAACATTTTTGTCTTAAGCCATCCTCTAAATCATGCGCTGCGTAGGCTATCTCATCAGACAAGTCAACAATTTGAACATCATAAGTTCTAACTTTTAAATCATGCTTAGTTATAAAATCTTTTAAAAAATCATAATCATCATCATATATAAATTTTTTATATATATTTCCATTATCATCTTTATGTTTATTAAAATATTTCACTACACTCAATAATGTACGATACGTTAAATTAAGACCCGGAAACTCTGCTCTCTTACGTTCAACTGATTTTAATATTCGAAGTGTTTGTGCATTTCCTTCAAACCCGCCTATGTTCTCAAACAATTCATTGAGTCTCCTCTCCCCTGAATGTCCAAAAGGAGGATTTCCAATATCATGAGCTAACGCACCTGCTTCAACAACGTAGGTTTCTGAACTTGTGTATCTTGATATGCAGGCAATAGATCTTGCAATTTGAGCCACTTCTAGGCTATGTGTTAATCTATTCCTAAAGAATTGATCCGGCTTGATTCCAAGTAATTGCATTTTCCCTTGTAATCTACGAAACGATGATGCATACATAATTCTTGAATAATCACGCTGAAATTGTCCATCTCGTCTATCTCTATTTTTTTCCTCATAGAACCTACTATCCATAAAATCCATGTTTAGTTTTGATTTAAACTTTCTATCAATTTCTTCAGAAATCTCCGATAGTTTTTGTTTTTCTCCCATTACACTATCCTCCAAGACATTTTTATCTATTATACACCAAAATAACCTGTATTTCCACGGGGTATTGTCAAAAAATGTATTTTGGAGGTCGCCACACACCCCAGCGCCTGTACACAGACACTGCAATTCTCTAGCACTTTGTCCCAGACCTACCGCCTTGCCCAGGGCAGTCTGCACCTTGGCGGCCCGGCCATTCAGCTTGTCTATTGCTTGTCATTCAAGGCTTGCTCCTAAAGCAATAATCTGTACTGTTTCAGTGCCTTCTTATCCATTGTCTCACCTCACATTTGCTTTCATAAATCTTTCAAAAACCCTTTACAATTCTTTTATCTTTTCACCACAGTTTCATCACATTTTACCGGTATAGTAATACTCAACAAAGGGCGATAACCTTTTTCATATAGACTTTTCTTTTTCATACTGCCGGGCCTGCTGACCCGGCCCTCCTTTTTTATAGACTTTCTTTCACAATATTTTCATTCACTGGGAAACATAATCCCCCATCAGCACACTCCGCGCAGTCACTCCACATCTCGCACTCCTCATACTTACAGTCCTGGTCTGTATAGCTACAGATGCCGCACTGATCATGCACACACTCAAAATCATTGCACATAGCTAATCCTCCATATGCTCCTCAAACTCCTGGTAACACGCCATACACCCCAGAGTATCCACCAGACTACATGCTATGTACCCGTCCTGATACACTGCCACATTGCACTTTAGGCACTCTTTTACCTGGCAGCCTTTATATTTTGTAAACCTTGGGCAGTAATGGACCGGATAAAATATCCCGCCTCTACACCAGTGCGCCTGCTCTCCCGGCTTGTTCCAGTGGCTCCACCCCATCCGTGGCGGCTCATCCGGGTGTGCCTTGTCATACGGGTCAGTCTCCGCCCGATGGTCATCAAAGCATGCTCCGTAAGGACATCGTCCAGACCACCAGTACAGACAGTTCCGGCAAACACACTGTCCGCAATGCTTTATTGGTGTATTGTCCCTGTCCTGCAGATAATCTGACATTGATATCTGATCTGAAATTTTCATCCGAACGCCACCTGCCCATTCCGCTGTTGATATACCATCGGTGCAGGCTGCCGCTCTCCTACTTTAAGATATCCGCAATTGGCCTTGACCAACGTTCCCGCCATAATCGGCACCACACTGTTTCCGATACGCGCTACCTGCTCCTTTATCGGATATGGTTTCCAATTTGCATCCCTGGTTATTATGTAATCTTGTGGAAATCCCTGCATAAGTTTCAATTCCTCCGGTTTCAACATTCTGAGGAAAATATCTCCCAAAATATACTGTTCTCCATTAATCTCAGTGATAACATTCACCAGGCCGAATCGGTCCTTTGTGGTTATCGTCCCCAATGGACTATTTAGCACCTGCCCGCACCCGGTACCATAGTATTTAATTAAAAAAGCTGAAATTAACCCAAAATGTCCCGGAGAGGTTGTTATAGTATGCAGTGGTTCATCACATCCATGCCCAATCCCCGACTTATAAAATTTTGTGATGAATGCTGTTACTAATCCATATCGGTTACTTGTATCAATAGTCTTAATTGGCTCTGTAAGAAGCTGGCCTCTTGAATCTCCCTGTTTTGTTTCACCATGATACTGAATCAGAAATGAAACAGCATCTTTATTTCTGACTATGTATGGTTCCGGGTTTTTTACAACGTATTTAATATATCCATTAGCAATCCTTTTCATGGTGGCATCTGCAAGTGGTTTCTTACGGTCAAATATTGACTTCCCGAGATCTGACCAATCAATGAAATCTCCGCATTGTTTCCATTTTTCTTTTCCGGCCACGTCCATTTTGCTGTGTGTGGAGTCCGGCCAGACAATCGGTCTGCCATCACGCCGAAATATCGCATACCACCGTTTACGCGTAGTCGGCGCGCCATAATCCGCTGCTACCAGTTCCCGGCTGTCGAAATCATATCCCAAAGACTGCATCTTGCTTACAAACCGCTGATACTCCTCACCTTTTTGCTCCGGTATAGGGTGACCGTTGTCATCCAGAGGCCCCCACTGTTGGATCTCCTCCACATTTTCCATGATAATCACGTCCGGGA
Organism: Blautia sp. JLR.GB0024; assembly: GCF_037000545.1. Taxonomy (NCBI): domain Bacteria; kingdom Bacillati; phylum Bacillota; class Clostridia; order Lachnospirales; family Lachnospiraceae; genus Blautia; species Blautia sp. JLR.GB0024. The sequence continues at coordinate 32,400 of NZ_JBANBF010000006.1, forward strand.
GAATAGCTTTCGCATGCTTGTACACAGCCCACGGCAGGATTCTAAGACCTTGATTCCTGGGTTGTCCACCCTTCGCTTTGCTATGACTTGTGCAATCAGGTGATGCCCACATCAATGCCACATGCCTGCCAGCAACGTACTTTTCCAGATCCACTTTAAAGATATCCTCAGTGAGATGCAGTGTGTCTGGATGATTGGTTTTATGCATCCTTATGGCCTGCGCATCGTGATTAATTGCAATATCTACGGTGCGGCCCAGGGCCATCTCTATCCCTACGCTTGCCCCGCCACCACCAGCGAAGCAATCTATAATCAAATCTCTCATATATTTCAGAAGCCCGGTATACCCTTGCCCCGGCCGGAGGCTGGCTCCTTTCTTTGTTTTTTTACTGGGGTGCTGTTGTAGACCCCAATATTATCAGAGCTTCCATCAGCAACTCAATGTCCTGCCAGGAACGTTCGCAACATAGCTTCCCGCCAATCTTCCTGATCCGTAGCTTGTTCTTCATGTCTTTTGCTTTCCTCCGGGGTTGCGTCCCGGATATCTATAATTTCAATCATGTCTACTTTTCCTCCAGTCTTATCCTCCAACACTTCTCGCAATCCTGCTGGCAGCGCATACCCTCAAACTGTTCCTTCCCTACTGCCCTGACCAGCCACGGTATATCATATGGGCATAACTGTTCTACAATCCTGGCCTTCTCTGATTCCAGATACCGGTCCAATATCGTCTGCTCTGTATTGATATATCTCATCCCAGGCACTCTTAACGCTCTGACTGCTCCGGCGTCTGCATCTGTTTCCAGTATCCCGTCTGCCAGCATCCTGCTTATATGGCTCTGGACGCTGGCTGAAGATTTTAAGCCCACTCCATCTCCAATCTCCCGATAATTTGGTGGATATCCGTGCTGCTGGATATACTGCTTTATGAATTCCAGGATGTCCTGGCGGACTCTTTCACCCCGCTTATTGTTATCTTCCGTTTTCATTCTTTTCCTCCGCTATCCGGCGTATTTGCCGATTCAATTTATAATCCATCTGCCCCAGTAATTCCTTCAGCTTTCCCTGCTGGATTGCCACATTAATACAGACGATTATCACATCGGCCATTTCACTGTATGTATTTGGGGTAAGATATACGAGGTCTGGCAGATCAAAAGGATTTGTTGCAGATTTCAATTCATTTTCAAGCTCCTCGATCTCCTCCCACAGTTTTCTCAATTCATCTCTTTTATTATAATAGTCAGCAATTATATGATACCGTTCATCGACTTCCATCTGAATTTTCTTCCCCCACCTTTCCATCTATCGCCGTTTTTATCTCTTCTGAGGTTTCCCTTATTATGTTCAAAGCCTCTGACAGTTCATATAAACCGCTTTTCAATTTCCGGTCTACAATTTTACGTCTGAGGAGGAAAATCGCTTCCTCGAAGCTCCCACAGTATCCTATCGTATCATATGACTTGGTTCCATCCTGGTTCTTCCTACCCTTATCTATGACAAGCGTAAACCCCATATTATTAGGAACTGCATAATAATTTTTTATCAAATGTACCATATTCAGTTTTCCCCTTTCTTTTCCTGCACCATTGTGGGCTGTTAGATACTTTCTGTTCCACCAGGCGCATTTCTGGAATACATAATCTACGGTATCCCTCACCTTTATCTTTACGGACCAAAATACAATCATTACATTCATCACAATGTGGCAAGTTATCCTTTATATGTTTACGGTAATCGCGTTGTTTTTGCCTGTATGCTTCTGGGTTTGCATTCCATCGTCTACGTTTCAACATCGCTGCTATATCCTGTGCTTCCATAACGCAGTCACTCTGTGTACAATTCAGGCAGTTTGGATAATCACAATCTTTCATTATACTGATTTGGAGTAAAGAGCTCTTTATAGCCGGCCGGTAAACCTCTCACTCCTTTCGCTTTCTGAATATCCTATCTATTTCCCCTGCGGTTGCCAAGATAAGTTCTTCTGAAAATTTCGATTTTCCATATTTTTTATGAAGCTCATTTGTTTCTTCAAACAAACTTTTCCAGAATTCTTCTGCATCATTTGGCTCGGAATATTTCCGAAATAGTTTCCAGCAGTCTGTATAGACATCAAAATATTTTTTCAGATTCTCCTCTGTCATAACCCACCGCCCTTATACTTCGTTCACACTGAAAACAATCATCATCCCCGAACCTGCCATCATAATGTCTGCATGTATCGCAACTCTTTCCTGTAACAGACATATATAATTTCCGGAAGAACATATGTAATTCATATCTCATAATGTCTCTCTTTCCGCACTAATCAAATGGTATTTCCATATTATCAGTATCCATAAATCCATCCGATCTATCCCATCCGAACTGCCTATTCACATCATCGCCATTCCCATAAATCCGTTTTGACTTTTCATCGTAGTTGAGGATAAGGCCTTTTAGGTCTATCTTTCCGAACAGCCTATTTTTCGCAATGATCAGCTTTCGCTGGCTCCCATCCATAAACCCTTTGTCAATCTCATCTTTACTTCCGCGGTCATAACTCAGAGTAATCCCGGCAAGGTTTGTGATATCTCCGGATCCACTGATCTCATCGTTCGCATCGCTTGTAAAATTATTCTTTCTGCGATGCGCCACAAGAAGGATCAGGACGTCATACCGTATTGCGATCTTTGTCAGTTCCCGGACAAAACGTCCCTGCTGGTCATACTTATCACTGCCCTGCAGTTCATCAATGTACATGGCGGTCATAAGGTTGTCTATCAGCACCACTTTGATTCCATATTGCATGATGGCCTGTTCTACACTTTTCAGCAGATCTTCTTTCTCATCACTGTCAATGATACGGTTGTCATAGATATACGCCCTATCTAGATACCACACATTAATAAGCTCTTGGTTCTTGTTAGTAATAAAACGATTGACTGTCCCATATTCCGTCTGGTTCTCTATGATGTGGTTTCTGCCAGCAACCTGGAAATCAAACCAACTTTTGTACAAATAATTTGGCAGCTCCCCTGAATAGGCAAAAGTGGTCAAATCCTGTTCCACTGCGTTTGCCATAATCTGGCTTGCCAATGTGGATTTTCCATCTCCACGCTTGCCTGCGATAATACACACCATGCCAAACGGCAGCCCGCCGTACAGTGTTCGGTCTAACTGGCTGATTCCGGTCTTTAATTTTGGTAACTCATAGATATTTACGCTTTCTACTTCTGCAAGCGATAAAACTCTGTTTACGGGAGCAGGAACTGCATTTTCTACAGCCTGTCTGACAGCTTCTTTGCCATACTTCTGCAGTAACTCATTGGCATCTTTACAGCCCCGGTAATCCTGTTCCCTGACATGCATGATCTTGTTTGGAAACCGTTTCTGGATATCTTCCAGCAAAGTCATGTGGCCTTTTTCAAAATCCCCGAAAACAACAATCTCTTCAAATTTCAATACCCAGTCGAAACAATATGGGACCCAGGTCATGCCCTGTGAACCATTGGGAACCGATACTGCATTTTCTATGCCGGCCGTGGCAACACTTAGGCTGTCCAATTGCCCCTCTGTCATCACAATCCGGTCAAATTTGTCGTTACACTGCTTCATACCAAACAGGATTGGCCTGCAGTCTTCTTCGATCCACTCCTTTGGTGACTTCCGCTCTTTCCCGTCTTTGCCTATAAATTTCTTTCCGGGAAAGTATTCCGTGTCCCGGTATTTGATTGTCTGCAATATCCCCTTTTCGTCAAAGAACGGAAATACCAAAGTATTTTCATGCCTGGCATGGACGGTTATCTCATACTTTTTCGCAACCTCCGCAGATATTCCACGGCTTTCCAGATATGCCACTGCCTTATCCTTCGGGATAATTGGCTCTTTTGGCGTTGGCAGCCGCCTGTATCTTTTCTTTGGTCGGTAATACTCATCAACCGTATATCCGAGGCTGAAATCAAAGTCTCTGGATAATTGGATCATGTTTCCGGATACCCCGCAGCTTGCCCTCAGACACTTAAACTGTCCTGTCTCCAGGTCAATAGCGAATGTGTCCTTATCCTTCGCGGATCGGCAGTAAGGACATGTCTGAAAATGCAGATTATGTCCTCGCTGCTTTGCTCTGATTCCAACATGCCTGGCAAAAGCATAAGCATCCGCCTCTTTGAACTCATAGAGCATTTACAGCACCCCGCATTCCTGCAGATATTTGATCTGCTCATCCGTGGCGTTCCCAAGATCAAGTGACTGTCCGTCAATTACCCCGCAGTTTTCCAGAAGAGCACGTATATCCGGTTCCAAACAGGAAAACCTGTCTTCTTCTGACTCATTCTTTTTAATCGGCACGGCTGACTGCTCCCCGTCCACATAGTTTTCATCCAGATAATCCACGTATCCACTGTTAAAGAACGTGCTGCCATGCATCATATATTTTTCTTTTCCAGAGGACCTGATCTCCGTAACATAGCGCTCTACACAGCGTTTTATCTGCTCATATCCAATCCTCTGTAATACCTGTTTTTTGGTTTTGGATACCTGGCCTTTGCCTTTTTTGATTGGATATAACTTCCAGATGGATTCAAAAAACTGATTCAAAGAGGGATTTTCCGTGTCGTGCATTTCGCCAGAATGCACATTAATGTCTTTACTATTCTTATCTTCTCTTATCTTATCTATACTACGTTCCGTTTTGGAATCACTTTGTATACAGTCTGTTTCAATATTGCCAACATTTTGCTTACGTTCTGTATACGATTTGTTATCTTTCAGTATTACTGTTGATAACTCTTCCGTATACGTTGTAGGAACGTATCTGTCCTTAGCGATCGTGTTGTGAATCCGCCAATGTTTAATTAAAATCACACCACTCGGAAATGTAAGCACGTAACGCTTCTGAATTAGAATATCTAAATCTCTTTTCTTAGCTTGGCACTCCCTCATAATCTTTCTTGGAGAATCAACGATTCCGTCATCATCAGCACGCATTGCCAAATGGAAGAATAGTCCTTGTGCAGTTAATGGCATTTCAAGAAATGCATCACTGCTTATCATTTTTTTGCTGAACATTCTCTTGTCTGCCATAATATCCCTCCAATAACTCTATGATTTTCCGGCCTGCATCTTCTGGAGAGCAAAACAAGAACTCCACCCCATACTTTTTCTGCATCGTGAGCATTGCTTTAGCAAGTGTACTCCCTGTCGTTGGTTTTGCCTTTGGCAAAGGGGTGCTTAACCACCTCCCAGAATTGTGCATATAGGCAATCTTGTTATATCTATGGAGCCTTGGATTGTTCCAATGGAACAAATCATCAATGGACTTCACACCATCTTCATTCTCAATCAACACTATTAATTTAATTCCACTGTTTTGCGCTCTTTTAAGCCCCCTGTGGAAGAATCCGTGCCTTTTCACGTAAAGCGTCTGAAATTCAGCTATAACACGCTCTGGAACATGATTTGCAAAACATATGTCATTGATTTCTTTTTCTGCGAAACGATCCGCATCATCATCGCAAATTGTGTGGTATACTTTTTCTGCATAATCAAAGTTCAGATGATATTCCTCAAACACTGAAATTACTTTTTCGTAAATATCAGATTTCTTCATTTTCTTCACATGGATATCGTTTATTATTTCATCAATATTTTTCTTGGTATCGACGCAAACACTCTGATTTGCAGGAAGTGTATAATCACCACAATAAAGAGCTGTTCGATTCCAGTGAACACCTACTGAACGGAAATATTCGTGTTTCCTTTCATGTTTCCGTTCCTGCTGCCGTGTATCTTCTAGTATTATCACTCTTCATCACCTGCCCTTCTGTTATAATGTCTTACCCCGTCCAGATATTCCTCAACTTCCCTTTGTGCCACTACCAAACTGCTCAGCTTGTCAAAAAACTGCTTATTCTGCTTATCGGAATAGAACTTTGCCAGCTTCTCTGCCCTCTCCGCCCTATCTTTATATTTCCGGCGATCAATGCGTTCATTATGAATTTTTGTAGAAAGCCTGCTACGCTCTCTACAGTTACATATAAATTCAAAATCATGCATATAATCTACCGGCTTTTTCTTATCATACTGCCACACCTTAGTTACACAATCCTGGTACTCCTTCTGGCTCGTCTTCATCAGTTCAAGAAAATCTTGAATTATATCGGACGGATTTCTTTCAGTCTTTCTGCTTGCCATATTCCACCATCCTTAATTGAACGGAAGCGTCTCATCAATTCCATCAGGGATGTTCATAAATCTTTCACTCCCTGGCAATTGCCGGTTCTGCATCTGCTGGTTGTCAGCCTGCTGCGTATTTTTACTCTCGGCAAACTCCTGGTCCTCGATCACAACATCTGTGGTATAGACTTTTACGCCGTCTTTGTTCACATAGCTGCCTGTCTGGATTCTGCCGCCGATAGCAATCTTGATTCCCTGACGAAAATATTTTTCTGCAAATTCTGCCTGTCTTCCAAAAGCCACGCATCCTATAAAGTCTGCGGTAGCTTCCCCATCTCTCTTGAAACGGCGGTCAACGGCTATTGTATATCTGGCAATTGCCATAGAGTTTTCTCCCGCGGAGTATCTTACCTCAGGATCTCTGGTGAGACGGCCTATCAAAATCACTTTATTCATAATGTACATCCTTTCTATATGGCACATGATACTTAGGTTTATTCACTGCCTTGTCGTCAATATAAACATCTGCAGCTATTTTCCTGCAATCATGTCCCAAAAATTCAATTAGTTCTGGCAAATTTTCATTTACTGCATCAAATCCCAAACCAAAGTTTGCACACCAATCTATAGCTTCCTGCAGGCACTCACCCTCACGACAGGTATTTAAAATAATCTTGTTTCCATGCTCTCGGCGCTTTATAAGATGATGTATAAGCGCTTTGTTTGGTTCTCCTATTCCTGGGTAAACACTTTCACAAAGCGTCCCATCAAAATCAACCGCATATACTGTAAAATCCTTTCCCATATCCTTCTCCTGTCTGCCGCCCACCCAAAGGCAGGCGGCTATATTTTTATGATATCACTGTAAAATTGGGATACTCAGAAAGTTCATACTGCAAATATTCTTTAATTGATTTCATTGCGGTATTCTTCCACGCTCCTCCATCTGCTTCAAATATTGCGCATTCTATGCCGTTCCTTTCGTCCTGACGCATCCTGAACACAAATGCGCTTTCAGGCTGTTCCACCTCAATGAATGTACGAAATGGTCTTAATTTCACTGGATTTGGAACAACAGCCTCTCCTTTTGAGGCAATGCCTGTTTTAATCGTGGCCTTCTGCGTCACTCCGTCATCTCCATACTGCGCCACTGTTCCATTTTCAACGGTTCCTGCAAATTTAAGCAGTAATTCACAGTCATCGTTTTGAATAAATTTTGACTGAAGGGCAATAATAAAGCTCTCGTGCCCTATGTAGCGTCCATAATCAAATCCCGGAATCTGGGCATTTACTTCAGCCAGAACTTCTCGCTTGCGATCATCATCCAGAGCAGATATTAATCGCACTTCTTCTGGTGACACAACCTGGACAATCATCTTGTCCGTAGATACATCTGTTTTTGACTTGATATACTCTACAAGACTTGTCAGTGTGCTCATTTCTAAGGCATTTGCCCGGCGCACTTCATCTACTGCATATAATTTCTTATCAGAATATGTAACTCCTACACGCTCTACCAAATTTGGCACTGCCAATTCATTTCCATACTGTACTAATTCCTTTAATCCACTTTCTATCATTGTTCTAATCCTCCTTATGCCTGTTTTGCCGTTCTTAAATCAACTACCTTTTTCTCTTTGATCTCCCCTGTTTCTGTATCAACCACATTGCTATCAATCACAGTTTCTTTTTCCTGAAAATCATCAAGAGACATCTGACCCATGATTCCTGGGCCGTATTCACATGCAAATACTTTTCCAGTCTTTAAGTCACGCTGCAAGGCAAACTGTGTCTTAATCGGAGATGCCGGAGCAAGTTTCGTCTCAACAGAAACCTCTGCCACGGAATCATCTCTTGACTCATTTTGTGTAAGTGCTACTTTAACTGTGATCACACGTTTATTCTTGTACGGAGTATTTACGTCGAGCATATTCTCCGTCACCTGCTCAAATGCTCTGTCAAACTTTTCCTGCAGGGCGCCACCTGCAAATTCTTCCAAATTTACTTTTGCCATGATAAAATCCTTTCTTTTAAACGTGGTTAATGAGTTTCTATATATAAATTTGACCGGTCAAATTGTGATTACTGCATTACTCTAATACCACACTTTTTACATCCGGCGTGGAGATGTCCGTTAATCCTTGCTCTAGCTGCATATGCCTTTCCTCCGCAAAGAGGGCAGATAAATTCTTTTGACTTTCCTCTTTTCAAGTCCTTTCCTGCTTTCTCCATAAATTCAAAATCTTTTTCACTCATGTTTCCCTCCTTAAAATGGTAAACCCAATTCTATTTCTAACCCTTTTCTCGCCACGTTGACGGGGCACTTAACCACATTCTCAACTCTAGCCTTAAAAATATCCGCATTCGCTGAATTTTCGCTCAAATGAAGCAAGACAGCGCTCCTTAAGGCCGGATTGTTATTTGTTTTCAAGAATCTACAGGCTGTGTCAATGCTCATGTGCCCCTCCAGTACATGGCGATACTTAGGACTGTTTCTATCTATCAGTTCCTCGCAATAATTTGCTTCCACAAGAATATGATTTACCTCGCTAAACCTCCACCGAACATACTCCGTGTCTGTCACATATACGAGACTACCAATGTCAGGATGTTGGATATAAAAACCATAGCAAGGGCATTCTGTGCCATCGTTATTTCCGTGAAGCCATTTCCCGTCCTTGTCCTGATTTGGAAATGCTTGAATCTTGAACTCCGAGTGGCTAAATTCAAGTGCTTGTTCGCCATTCCTGAACGGTTCAAAAACTGGTATCCCAGCCCTTACATACTTAAACCAATGAAAATGATGATCTGAATGAATATGCGTAATGATTACAGCTTTAATTTTCTTTATGTTGAAATCCAGTTCCTTTTTCACTTCCATAAAGGGCACTCCTGCTTCGATAATTAATGCTTCTGTATCATTTTCAAGTATGTAGCAGTTTCCGGAAGAACCCGAGCCAAGGACTTTAAGCCTCATACCTGCACCTCGCCATCCTGTGGAAATTGAAACACTCCATGCAAATATTCTATATATTCTTCAGGAATATCTATATTCCCAGATCCATCCTGTTTTATTTTTTCATTACATAGAAATGCATATTTCAGTTCGCTCATAGCCTCTTCAGCCTTTTTCGGCGTTTCATATTGTCCAAGAATCAATCCTGTCTTGCAGTCTGCTGCAGGGCTGGCATACACAATATTCTCATTTCTCCAAACAACAATCAGCTCATACGGAAAATCAAGTTCTCCGTTCTGTGATATCACTCTCATTGAAAAACTCCTTTCTCACATCAATCACTGTCCTTGTCTGCCCTATCAGTTTCCTATTATGTTTCGCTCTCTGCTCGTTGTCACAAATAAATTGTTTGCATATTTCCGGCCTGACCGGATAAATCTTACACTTTTCGATTTTCGTATCCGTGTCAAGGAACGGGCATGTCATATCCAGTACCGGCGTTACCACCGGGAGCATATGCTTACATTTTTTGATATTACGCTTTTTGATATATCTATGAATGACGTCCACTTCCTTTTTGCTCATGGGGAGAATATTAGAGCAACAATTGCCACAACCAGAACATTTACCATCTCTTGTATAATTGTAGAGATTATCTTCCATGCCCTTGCGGACATATTCTAATACTGACACATTCTCCATGTACTCCTCCTACTTCATGAATTCCGGCAGATCAGCATCTTCAGCAGTTTCTCTATCTACTTTTTGTGGTTCTTGACTTTTAGGTTCTTCTACGGCATCAATAACCTCCGGCTCAAATAACTCACTGTTGGCATTCTGCTGAATTTCATAGGCCACATCCTCTGCTACGATATCAACAGACTCCAATTCCTCCGCTTTTTCATAAGATTCGACTGCAAATACATCTCCGTACTGCTGAACAATCTGCTTGCAAGCCCTGGATGTTACCGTTTTCTTTGCCATCATGTCTGTAAAATCTTTGTGCGTTCCCGAATTTTCTTTATATCCAAATCCTTTTTTCCATGCAGTTTTAATCTGCTTGATGTTCATGACTTCCATATATGTACTTCCGTCTGAAAGAGTAACTACACAGTAGGCACCGATTATTTTATCAAGGTCGATATTCTGAAAATCCTGTGTATGCTCATCCAAAATTTTTCTTCCATTTTCGATATGGTACTTAAACGTATCGCCTTCATAAATCACCTCTGCATTAATATCCCTTGCCCCGTATCTGTGCGCCATAGCTTTATTGCCATGATAGGACACCTGACACTGCAATTTGCCGCCGTAGGCAATCGGATAACATTGCTTTTTCTGCATGGAAAGCCCCATCGTTACCATATCCATGAGAGAATTTGCTATGCTGGCCTGTGAGCAGGTTTCCAGAACGCATTTGCCATTTTTATCGTTAGTTTCTTTTAATATCAGATATGCACCCATGAGAGCATTGGTTGGATTATAATCTGCCGGAAACGTTAATCCGTATTCCTGTTTCTGCTTTAATTGCGCTGTGAGCCCATCTATAAATGCATTATTTACGATAAGCCCTGCATGCTGTTGTCCCTGTTTTGCCACTTCCTGTTTCTTTTCTGCTGCTGTTGCCATAACTGCAATCCTCCTTATTCTGTGAATACCACACCCATGTCAGACAAGAAATCATAAATCTTATCTTCAAGGGAAACTTCATTCTGTTTCTTTGCCTGCTCTATTTCTTCCTTGGTCTTTGCTTCAACTACAAATCCTTTTTTTCTTAAACAATCCGGACACACATCAATTTGTAAACCACTGTAATTTACATGATTTTTAATATGGATACCCTCTGTCCTAACTGTAATCTTCGCCAAGTCATCCCTGCTTTTGCTCTGCTTGCAAATATCGCAAGTATATACTTCTGTCTTTGCCATCTAACATTTCCTCCCTTCGCATTCTTCGCAAAAATCATCATAGGCAGTACACAGCCCATATCCTTCACTGTCCTCATTGTCACAGCACCATTCCCCGGACAGATTGATGTGGGATTTATAGGTGCCGCAACATTGATTAGGGTTATTCATTGGCGGGCACCTCCTTCAATTTTAAAATCTACACGCTCGCTATAATACCCATTGGAAGTGCCACACCAGCGAATAGTCACATATCCTTTAAGTGCTGCAAATTTGTAGAATGTGTACGTCATACTTTCACAGCATCCATCGTCCATATTTTCATGGCAAATTTCCTCTGCCATTTTAATTGGACTATTTTCCAAATCGCTTAGATTCCCACAAATATCTTCTATGAAGACATTCTCACAACAATCCTGTGCATGGTAGAATATATATCGTGTTCCATCTGGAAGTATAAAAACCAACTCTTCATTTCTGATGTTCTCGACTTTTACGAAAGTTTTTCCGATGAAATTTTCAAGAACAGTGACATTTTCAACAGATCCATATTTGTCCTTTACAATTCCAATAATACTCTTCACCTTATCCCGGAACCCTGCCACTTCTTCCTCAGACACGTTCGTCTCCACGACAACCCCCGTGGCAGAAGAATCAATCTGGACGATATCACCGGGTTTTACGGCTACCGGAGAATCATACGTGTAAGCTTTTCCAGTGGGCTGGTTATCTTTTAAAAATCTTACTTTGATTAAATTCATGGTTTCTCCTCCACTTTTTCCAGCACGCCATCTGATATCATGTCGAACAATGTGTCTGTCAACACAGTTAACTCATGACCGCCAATATGATATGTACAAGATGGAGCGCAATCAATATACAAGTCATTCCCGAAGCTTTCTTGCGTCCTGATGGATATCTGTACCATCGGAATATCATATTCATCATCCGTATAAGCAACTTTTTCCGGCTCTTCTTCGTCCATCGAAAATTTATGCCACCAACCATGCTGATACTCATAACCTAGACCAACCAGACAACGCTCACCGGAATCTGCCCATTCTTTGCCCGTTCTGAATCCATATTTTTTCAATGCCTCAAAAGGCACCCCTTCTTTTAATCTCAAGCTCACTTTTGCACCTCCACTCTCAGCTCTTCATCATCAGATACCATCAATATAACCATCTGACAATCCATCATTTTCAAGGATTTGTCCATATTTTCGCTATCCAGACTTTCTGCATCATCAAGAAATACCGGACAGTTGATTCCTGTAATCTTCTGGATAGAATTACAGATATCCAATCTCCCGAGGATTCGATTGCCTTTATTTGAAGAAATGTCAATCAGTGATTTCTTATCAATGGTCGGGATACACACACTTTTATAATTATCTGATTTATTTGTCTCCCACAACTGCCAATCCACATACTTAAACTGTGCATTTATACTGTCTGCAAGCATCTCATTCTTATGTTTGTCCAGTTTATCGACCAGGAAAAGTATCTTCTCACAATCTGCTTTCGCTTGTTCCATATTGATACGGTTCTTCCTAAGTTCTTCAAGGCGTTCCTCAGCTTCCGTTGTGTCTGCTGACGCAATCCTCTTCTCCACTTCCGATAATTCTTCACGTAAACCAGAAAGTTCGGTTCTAAGCTGTTTGCGATAGCCCGCACCAATGTCCATATTCCGCCCAGCTTCTTCCAGATTAGACAATTCTTTCTGCAAGACCTCGTATTCCTGATTGTCAGACAAATCGGGAGTTTGAGGTGATTTAGCCAATTCTTCCATAGCATCCACTATTTCTGAACTGAATTGGATCGCATCTTCTTTGATCTGGTCAATCTTTTCCTCTAACTGTTCAATCTCCTTTATGTCCCTCTCAATAGAATCCACAACTGCTTTACCTTGTGTGTTAATCTCCATAATCCTGCTGTTTTTTGCTTTTTCAAATTCTGCCTTTGCATTGTCATAGCTTATTCTGCTCTTGCATTTTTGTTCCTCATAATCGGTAAGCTTGTGCTGCTTCAATTCGTCTGGAAGCATTTGTCCGCAGGTTGGACATATGAGAGCATTTTCATCAAATTCAGGAATTTCTTCATACTCCGGATAAGTTTTCCCTTTCTCTTCCTTCCATAACTCATGTAGGCGGATTTTTTCAGCCTCATTCTGTTCAATCGTTTTCTTCAACTGTTCAATCCGCATCTCAGATAACTTAACCTGATTCCTCGACTTTTCAACCCCCTCCGTAGCTTCGTCGATTCGCTTCTGAATGGAGTTTCGTTCTTCATGTAAAGAAGCATTAGCCTTATCAATAATCTCCCTCATTCTACCTTTTACACGAATGATTTCGGTGGATACCTTATCGTATTCTTTGATCGCAGAGCTTGTATCTTCCATCTGACGTTCTGTAATGTCAATCTGCTCTCTGAGATAATTCGCCTGCAGCTCCAGTTCAGCAGTGTCAATAACCACCGCACAATCACGTTCTTTTTCCTTTATCTGCCCTTCCAAGATAGGAAGTTCCTTGGAAATCTTAGCCTTACTGGCCTTATTCATGGCAACAATCTCTTCCAGCTCATACTGTTGGAGGAGCGGGACCAATTCAGCCAGATCCCCAAATTTCTCTGATACGTCGAGATTGGTCACACTGTCGACAGTTCCAAATAAGAAATCCCGCATTTCTTTCGGTTTTTTGGCTAAGAAAGCATTGATACTGGAGCATATTTTAAAGACATCCATATCCAGGTCAAAATAATCATTAAAATCCCGCATCGTTTTGGGAACTTCATTGATGAAGTATGTATTATTATCCGAATAAGAAACCCCATCTCTTCCAAATTTGCGCTTCTGGACTTTCTTAACAACAACCTCCTTCCCGTTGAACTCAAATACTCCCTCTACAGAAACATCCATATCAGCTACAGCTACACCATCTATCTCCCTGCGGATTTTCGGATTGTCCCTCAATTCATAATCGCAGTTAAAAAGTAGCCATGTATACCCGGTCAGAATACTACTTTTTCCTTTACCATTCTTACCGATAATTTTTGTAATCTCTGCAAAATCAACGGATTTCTCATGGTAATTCATAAAATTCTGCAACGTCAGTTTTTTTAATCTAATCTCCATCCTGTTTTAACCTCACAATCTTATCCCTTTGATTCTTCCAGCATGTCCACAGCTTCCCCGACGGCACTATATGCTGAATCCAGCGACCCACAAGCAGTTTCAGCAGTTTCATATTTTTCAGAATTAACCAGATTTTCTGGCATGTTGTCCCTGTACTCTTCTTCTTCGCTCGTAATATCTTCAATTTCTCCCTGTAGGTCCTGTAGCTTACCGATGACCTCGTCAATTCTTTTCCTTCTTGCCCTATTCATCTCTTGACTGAGCCTCCATTCATCCCCTATAATAAAGTTGATAAGTTTTTATCAGTGGTCCTGTTTGCTTGCCGGCGCAGGACCTTTTTTAGTTGGCTCTCCACCAAGAACTATTTGTTGCAACTCCACATCTCTCCAGGTGCTGAAATATGTTTTTGACCGATACTCATACGTCTCGCCAAATCCAGTATCATTGTCATACTGTATCGCCATGTAGTCCCCAGCCTCTACATATGCATACCCGTCAGGCGTAGCCCGGATATCTATATTGAGTCCTGTCTGCGCCGATATCTTCTGCAGCGCGATGCGCACGTTGCGCAGATATACCATGATATCGCTATCTGATTTTAATTTATCCATAGTTACTCCTCCTCTGGCATTTCCCGGTCCCAGCATTCCCGGCAATCCACACTATCGTTGCAATCGTTGCAATAGCTGTAATACTCATACCCAAATGAGTCTGGGCAGTATTTGCATCCCCCATCAAAATTTTCATTGATACATTCAGGATGCTCTTTCATTAATTTTTCCCGAAAAGTCATGTTTCCTCTTTCTCCTTTCCTCCCAATCTCGTGCCGCCTCCAGACCAACAACCAGCAACATAAATATAACTATGTAGCACATAACTGCCTGCGGTGCGTCCCGTGGCTGCCACCATCCGTTTGAAGCAGCAAGGGCGGTACAGATCGCGGCGTCTTTTACTGTGGTGTAGTGCATGAACTTGTCCCTCCTTTCTTACCGCCTTATTTGGCGGTTTTAACCTCTGTATATCCTAATTTGCCTGCCATCCTGCGGCACAATTCTGCAACCAGCCTTTCCCGGTCTTTATCTTCCAGGTCTTTCAGTTCTACTTTTCTACCGTCGATAATGGTTACATTGCGATAGGCCATATCAGCACCTCCCTGATTATGGTATGTAATTAAGGTTGTCTGGGTTCCTTATCCGACTTTCTCGTTGAGAAACTTATTGATAAAATATTGCTGTCCTTTTCCTGTCACTTTCGTAGTTTTATTAACTGTGGTGTGCCCATCTGAATGAGTGATTGCTGTCTCTTTAACCTCGAACAATCTCATTTCCATGCTCCTCTGCGTGGGAGCATTATAGTCCGTCCCTTTTCTGCGGATAAGATAACCATTATCTCTGAGATATGTAAATAATCTCTTCTCTCCAGTATCATAACCATTCTGCTTTAAGAGCTTCGCCAATTCCCCAATCAGAATAGATTGTTTAGATGTGGCTACGGCATCAGCAAAGATAGCTTTGGGCTTCATTTCTTCAATCTGGGCAGTTTGCTGTTCAATGGTTTTCTGAGCTTCCAGGACAGCCATCGCAAGAAGTTCCTTACCCTGTGGTATTGCATATGAGCCTGTTTTTCTAATGGCAGGAAGCACTTCTGATGTTACCCAATGTTTGAAACGCTGTGCTGACTCCAGCTTACTTCCGAATATAAGAGCGTAAAGGCCGGATTCATTGATAATTGTCATTGTTTGCTTCCCACCAGGGGTCTGTATTTCACCGACCCCTTTATCCTCGGAGTCAACATGCTGTCTAATCGCATCAGCCGTTCTTTCATAACCTAATGCTGTAGCTACATCTTTCCCCACAAGCCAAGGCTCGTTATCAATAGTTACTGTCCGTATTTGCCCAAACTCTGTGTTTTCAAAAATCTTTAACTGGTTCATGTCTTCTCCTTATTCTGTTTCAATTTTGAAACTTTTTGTTTAAAAAAATATACAGGAATCTCCGCTGTCTCTATATCAAGCAATTTACACCATTTCAAAATTTCGTCCTGTGAAAGGCCAATTCCATTATTTAATTTCAAGGACATTGACCTGTCTGATAGTTGATTTATGCTTGCAAAATTACCTTGTGTCTTAAATTTCTCAACTATTCTTCCCTTTAATTTACTGTAATCAAAAATAATTTTTTCACACAATTTATATCCCTCCTTCCTTGTTTCAATTTTGAAACTACTGTTAATATACTCTATCCAAGACCTAATGTCAATATATAATTTTCAATTTTTAAACTTTTTTGTTCAAAACACTTGAAATATAGTTTCATTTTTGATATTATGTATCTAAAGAAGGGAGTAGTATTATGAATGAGCCTATAGCAACTTTCAAGACAAGATTTAACAAAGCTCTTTCTGTAAAAAATATTAAACCAACAGAATTAGCAGAAAAAACCGGATTATCAAAATCAACAATTAGTCATTATAGATCGGGGTATACGAAACCAAAATCCGATAAACTTTTTATCCTGGCTACAGCCTTAGATGTGAGTGAGCAATGGCTCATGGGCTTAGATGTTCCCATGGAAAGGTTCACTCCAGATTATTTACTTCAATATGTTGCAGAAGAAGACAGGGAAATAGTAAGATATGCCATGAAGCATAAACTTACAAAAGATGATGATTCTAACATGACCCAAAGTGAGCTCGCATTAAAAACATTGCTTAATTCTTTCGGTTACGATTTATCATTTAATAAACAACATTACTATCTCACTGGGGACTCTGGTTTTACCGAAATAGATAGCGCTGAAATTAACGCTCTAATTTCTTCTACAACCGATTACCTGGAATTTAATGCAAAAAAATTATTTAAAGAAAAAGTATATGGAAATGTTTTTGTGAATGCTGCCAGCAAACGTTCTGACGCCACACCTGAAGATATAGAAAAAACTGACGAAATCATGAACGACGATAAGGAATGGGAGTGATATGCTTGAATTACGAAGATTTACTC
The DNA here is from genome assembly GCF_037000545.1 of Blautia sp. JLR.GB0024. Lineage (NCBI taxonomy): Bacteria > Bacillati > Bacillota > Clostridia > Lachnospirales > Lachnospiraceae > Blautia > Blautia sp. JLR.GB0024. The sequence continues at coordinate 49,552 of NZ_JBANBF010000006.1, forward strand.
TTGGAAGCAGACTCACATGGCCTTATTGTGAAAGAAAAAGATATACCGGGATTCAACGGGCGCATACATCAAAATAGGATTGCCATAAACAAAGATATTAAGACATCTGTTGAAAAGGCCTGTGTCTTAGCTGAAGAACTCGGCCACTACTACACCACCTATGGTAATATCATTAAACAAGATACTATTGAAAAGCAAAAACAGGAATTTAGAGCAAGAGTGTGGGGATATCAACGTATCATTACAATGGACAAACTAATCGCAGCATATCGCAAGGGGTGCCGAAATTCTTATGAAATAGCAGAAGAACTTGAAGTCACAGAAGAGTTCTTTTTAGAAGCTTTGCAGGTTTTCAAGCAAAAATACTATCCTTATATACAGTATAAGAATTATCTTATCCGATTTGAACCAACATTACAGATTTACAACTTTGCAGCATGATTAAATCGCTACGGCGTTTTAATAAAATTTTTTATAAAAAAGGGGGAAATATTATGGCATTAATTAAATGTCCGGAATGTGGTAAGGAAGTTTCCGACAAAGCTGCAGCATGTCCTAATTGTGGACACCCTATAGCAAAGGAAACAAATAATGGAAATACCCTATCGTCTATACCAGAGCCTCGAGTATATGCTCCACAGGAAAAGAAAGCAAAAAAGCCGTTAAGAAAAGGAGACAAGGTTCTAATATCTATCATTGCCGCTGCATGTGTTTTAATAGTAATTGGCGTATTTATAGCCGTATCAGGTGGTAGTGATAATGCATCTGTTTCCCCGAAGGGCAATGATACTCAAAAGGTTACAACAAAGGAGGGCACTATTGCCAAAGAAGAAGAACCCACAGGTAAAGAATACATAAGTGAAGACCAGATAAGCCAACTTTTTTCATCACCCAAAGACTTGAAAGGGAAATATGTAAAACTCACAGGCAAGATCTTTACAACACCAGAAACAAAGGACAATGTTACAGCTTTGCAAATTCATCATAACACCACAGACTATTCACAGAATTTCATTGTCAAGATTGAGAATCCTACGGCAACATATAATGACGGAGATTATGTGATTGTGGACGGAAAAATCAAAGGTACATATAAAGGAACTAACCTTATGGGTGCCTCTTTGGAAGTACCGTTAATTGAGGCAGACACTGTAGAAGTATCCACATATATGGATATTGTTGTTCCTACCAAAAATGAAGTATCTTACAATGCCCCTATTGACCAAAACGGCGTAGTTGTTTCACTCGATAAAATTCAATTTGCCGACACAGAGACCAGAATATATATCACTGTAACCAATAATTCTGATAGCAAATTCTACATTTATGATTACAGCGCTAAAGTAACACAAGGCACGCAACAATATGAAACTGATTCTGCTTCTCAATCTATATTTGAGGGTGATTATCCAAGGATTTCTGATGATATCCTTCCAGGTGTTACTTCGTCTGGGATAATTGTATTTCCTCCATTTGATGATAGCACAGATTTTCAGCTTCACCTTGAGGGTCATAGTGACGACTTCAATCTAGACTTTAATCCTTATGTCTTTAACTGTACTCTGAAACAATAAAACAAAAAAAACCGGCCCCTGCTCCAACAGAGACCGATTTTCATAGATGTACCCCATCAACTAAGGATGTACGGTAACACCTACCTTCAACAAGTAAAGTTTACCATACATCCTCTAATTTGACTAGGGTGTATTTTTTATACCCTTTTTTCATACCTTTTAAAGGGAGTGATGTAATGAGTGAAACCAGAATGGGCGCCATGTACATAAGAGTGTCCACCCACATGCAGGATGAACTATCACCCGATGCACAGAAAAGACTGCTCCTGGACTATGCAAAGCAAAACAACATCCTGATATCGGAAGAATATATTTTCATGGAAAAGGGAATCTCCGGAAAAAAGGCAGATAAACGACCGGAGTTCATGCGCATGATATCCTTAGCCAAACAGAAGCCGGCCCCCTTTGATATCATCTTAGTATGGAAGTACAGCCGTTTTGCCAGGAACCAGGAGGAATCCATTGTATATAAATCATTGCTGCGTAAGCAATGCAAAATCGAAGTATACAGCGTATCTGAACCAGTGGTGGAAGGTCCCTTCGGCAGCCTGATCGAGCGGATCATAGAGTGGATGGATGAATATTACTCTGTCCGGCTATCCGGAGAAGTGACCAGGGGAATGACAGAAAAGGCCATGCGCGGCGGTTATCAGGCCCGCCCACCTCTTGGATATCGAATCGAAAAGAACGGAGAACCGCCTGTCATTGTCCCGGAAGAGGCAAAGATTGTCAAACTTATCTTTGAAAAATATGTCAATGAATCATGTGGTATTTTTAATATTGCCCAGTATTTAAATGCCCGGGGATACAAAACATCACATGGCAAAAGCTTTGAACGCCGCAGCATAGAATACATCCTGCAGAATCCCTCATATTATGGCATGATACGATGGTATCGCACCTGCAATGAAACCAATGAAATCCGGGATAAGAGTGAATGGATAATATCTCAGGGCCACCATGAGCCTATCATCAGTCAGGAAGTCTTTGAGGCCGCCCAGAAGCGCTTTGAGAGCGAATATAAGCCTAAGGGAGCCCGTCCTTCCGCAACTTATCGCCATTGGCTCTCCGGCCTCGTAAAATGCCCATATTGCGGCCGTACCATGATTGCTAAAGCTGTCAAAGATAAGAGGTACGGACGGCACTACTGCTATTTTACATGTTATGGCTATGCAAAAGGCAAATGCCTGACGTCCGCCTCTGTCAGCTCAAAAGTCCTGGAACCAGAGATATTGTCCGCTATTGAGGATGCTCTGTCCAGTTGTGATCTGCAATTCGAGATTAAATCGAAAGAGGAAATAATTCACGAGGATGATATTTTAATACTGAACAAACAGTTGGAACGTGTGGATCAGAAGGAAGTCAGAATCAAAGAAGCTTACCGAAATGGAATTGACACACTGGAAGAATATAAAGAAAATAAGGAATTACTTTTGAAAGAAAAATCCGATATACTAAAAGAAATTGAGGCTCTCACTGCAAAGGTGGACACCAACACAGAAGATATCCCAAACCAGATGCGTGAACGGATTCAGACTGCTTACAGCATCGTATCATCTGACGAGTTTTCGGACCAACAGAAAAATGAAGCCATAAGAAGTGTTGTAGAAAAAATCATCTGGCATAAAGAGGAAAATCTTGCTGAAGTTTTCTATTATTACCTCTAAAAGCCTGTAAAATCAAGGTTTCGGTTACTTGTACGTTGTTACTATAAGGTTGACACAGTGGGGGTCCAAGTATCTGGGCGACCAGGGCTACACCGCCATTGAGATCCTCCGGAATTTCTACGGTGACAACATGTATATCAATACGGCTGAGGAGATTGCCGGCATCCCCATCTCATGGCCGGGAAGCAATCTGGATATCGGCAGCTCCGGCGACAAGGTGGAGCAGCTACAGGAACAGCTAAATGCCATCCGCCAGGGCTATCCCGCACTGCCGGCCGTAACCGTGGACGGCATCTACGGGGAGGGCACACAGCGGGCTGTACGGGATTTTCAGCGGATCTTCAGCCTGCCTGTCACGGGCATTGTGGATTATCCCACCTGGTACAAAATACAGGAGATCTACGTGGGCGTCACAAGAATCGCGGAACTTGTATAACCATCACCAAAAAATCCGGAAAGGCCGGGTACAGATTCTTTGTACCCAACCCTCCCGGATTTTCTTTTACAGCCTCTTGATATCATTAAACAGGACAAACACCATGAGCAGCATCAAAAGAACAAACCCCGCAAAGTGTATCATACCCTCCACATTCCGGTTCACCTCTTTGCCGCGTATGGCCTCTATGATGAGGAATACCAGACGACCTCCGTCCAGTGCCGGAATGGGCAGCAGGTTCATAACGCCCAGATTGGCAGACAGAAGGATCACCCAGTAGAGCATCTGCATGCTCAATATCACGCTGCCCTCGGATTTTGCCTCCTGGACAGAATCTCCGATGGCGTCCACAATCCCCACCGGGCCGGACAGGTCATTTACGGAAAATGTCCCCTTGATGAGAAGTCCCAGGCTCTGAACCGTACTGGTGATCCAGTAGCGGACCTCCACGGCGCTGTATTTGAGCACGCCTAAAAATCCGGTCTTCTCTCTGTACAGGTTATAGTCAAACCCGCTGCTGACCACAGTCCGCATCTGAGGTTTTGCCGTAACTTCCCGCTCCTTGCCGTTACGCTCCACTGTCAGAGTGATCTCATCCCCGGTGAGCGGATGCGCCTCCATATAATCCTGAAGCTCTTTTCCGTCTGTGATCTTCGTGCCCGCAATGCCTGTGATCACATCCCCGGCCTGCAGACCTGCTTTCATCATGGGACTGTCAATATAGATCTCCATGATCTGCGCAGGCCCTTCACTGCTGTAGGTAAATCCCAGCATCTTCTTCTCTATGCTGTCAGCAGTAAAGGAAATGTCCTCTGTCTTCCCTTCCCGCTTCACTTTCATATCAATGGTTTTATCCTGATACCCGTGCAGTGTCTGGTAAAGACTCAAATCCCTGCCTATGGAAATATGCTTTCCGTTGAATTCCGTGATCAGGTCGCCTTCCTTAAGTCCCGCCGCTTCCGCCGCGGACCCTTCCTGCACAACGGTCACTCTGGCCGGGTCATACCCCACCACGCTGGTGATGATCATGGCGCAGACAAAGGCCATGATAAAGTTAAACACAGGACCTGCCGCCACCACGGAGATTCTGGCCCACACAGAGGCATTGTTAAAGGAACCTGCGCTGTCGTCATCGTCATCCTCACCTACCATCAGGCAGGAACCGCCGATGGGAAACAGCTTCAGGGAATATCTGGTGCCGCCCTTCTCTGTGGAAATCAGCCTCGGTCCCATACCCAGTGAAAATTCCGTCACCGCAATGCCGTTCCTCTTTGCCAGCAGAAAATGTCCCAGCTCATGAAAAATAACGATCAGGGAAAAGATAATAACTGCAATCAAAATATTTATAATACCGGAAAAACTCAATCTACCACCTGCCTTCAATCCATCTGTAAGTCTCCTGTTCGATGCCTGTAATTTCATCTACGTCCGGATTCTCAATCACTTTATGTCTTTCCATAGCTTCTTCAATTATTGAATAAATATCCAGGAAACCGATTTTTCTGTTCAAAAACATACCTACTGCCTTTTCATTTGCAGCGTTGAATACCGTGGGCATGGAACCACCCCTTTTGGATGCCTCCATAGCCAGCGGCAGCCCTTTAAAGGTGTCCATATCCGGCTCCTCAAAAGTGATAGATCCAAGTGCCGCAAAATCCAGACGCTCTCCGGGAAGAAAACGTCTCTCGCCCCCATACAGGGCATACTGAATGGGAAGCCGCATATCCGGAGTTCCAAGCTGGGCAATGATGCCCCCGTCCACAAACTCCACCATGGAGTGAATGACACTCTGAGGCTGCACCACAACCTGTATCCGGTCCAGATCCATATGGAACAGCCACTTTGCCTCCATAACCTCCAGTCCCTTGTTCACCAGGGTAGCGGAGTCAATGGTAATCTTCTGCCCCATGGCCCAGTTGGGATGCTTCAGAGCGTCCTCCACACGGATATTCGTAAGCTCCTCCCGCTTCTTTCCCCGGAAAGGCCCGCCGGAAGCTGTGATCAGCAGTTTGTGGATCCTGGAAGGGTCCTCCCCGTTCAGAGCCTGGAAGATGGCACTGTGTTCACTGTCCACAGGCAGGATACGCACACCGTACTCTTTGGCAAGGGGCATGATAATATGCCCGGCTGTCACCAGTGTCTCCTTATTGGCAAGAGCAATATCCTTACCGGCCCGGATACCCTCCACAGTAGGGCGGATGCCGATCATGCCCACAATGGCTGTGACCAGTATATCCGACTCCGGCATGGCAGCCAGGGCGAGAAGCCCTTCCATGCCTCCTGTCACCGTACAATCCGTATCTGCGACCCTTTTTCTTAGCTCAGCCGCCTTTTTTTCATCCCCCACAGCCGCCAGCTTTGGATGAAAGCGCCGAATCTGTTCTTCCAGCATCCGGATATTGCTGCCTGCGGCAATTCCCACCACCTGCAGGTCATCATTTCTCCCCACCACATCCAAAGTCTGTGTGCCGATGGAACCTGTGGAACCTAATATCGCAATTTTCTTCATATCATCACAACCTCATTTACAGCAGTACATTTGCCAGGAAATAGATGAACGGTGCCGTAAATATGACACTGTCAAAACGGTCCAGAATACCGCCGTGGCCCGGGATCAGTCTGCCGTAATCCTTTATCTCTTTGTTTCTCTTGATCGCGGATGCCGCCAGATCTCCAACCATGGAGATCAATGCACCCACCGCGCAGATCAGGGCATACATAAGGGCCGTATGGCCGGAAGCAGGGTTCCATTTTGCAATCACCACTGCATACAGGGCGCCCAGAAGCGCGGCCCCCACAACGCCGCCCACACCGCCTTCCACGGATTTTTTCGGGCTTAACACAGGCGCCATTTTGTGCTTGCCGATGAGCATTCCCACACAGTAGGCACAGGTATCGCTGCCCCAGGAGCTTATAAAGATAAGGCCCACAAGCCATGCACCGCCTTCCAGATTCCTGGTTTTATAGATATAAGAAAGCATGACAGCCACGTAAATAACACCGAACATGGCAGCCATGATCTGGTCTGCATGGTATTTTGGGTATGTAAACACATACACGGACATAATGAGGACCAATGCAAATAAAATGGCAATAAGGGAAAATTCTTCCCTGTCCAGCAGAAGGGTCAGGTAGTAAACCATGGCCCCCGCATACCCCATGATCTCCAGGCTGCCGGCCTGATTTTCATGTACTCTCATGGCTTTGTACAGTTCCTGCATACCGATGAGGGAGATGGCAGCCAGCGTGGCAAAGAGCACGATTCCTCCCGGAATAATGGTGGCAAGGGCAATGATGACCAGCACAATTCCGCTTAACAGCCTTGTCTTGAACATGTTACTCCTCCTTCACGCCGCCGTATCTGCGGTCTCTCTGATTAAATTTCCAAATGGCCTTTTCAAACTCAGCCTTGTTAAAATCCGGCCATGCCACATCGGTAAAATAAAACTCCGTGTAGGCAAGCTGCCACATGAGAAAGTTGGAAAGGCGCTCCTCCCCGCTGGTACGGATCAACAGGTCAGGGTCCGGAAGTCCCTTGGTATCCAGATATCCGGATATGGTATCCTCTGTGATCTGCGCAGGGTCCAGCACGCCTTTTTTCACATCCCCGGCAAGTTCCTGCACCGCTCTTTTGATCTCATCCCTGCTGCCGTAATTCAGCGCGATCTGGAAATGCAGCTCATCAAACTGGCTGGAATACTCCTCCAGTTCTCTGATCCTTGCCTGCAGGTCCTCGTCAAAGACAGATGGCTCCCCGATCACGCGGACGCGCATCTTATTGTCCCTTGCGATTTTCAGGCATTTTTTCATATAATTGCGGAACAGCTTCATCAGGCCGTCCACTTCATCTTTGGAACGTTTCCAGTTTTCAGTGGAAAAGGCATAGACCGTGAGATATTTTACTCCCAGCTCCTTGGCTATGGAACATATTTTTTCCAGGTTTTCGCAGCCTTTCACATGCCCGTATGTCCTCGGCATTCCTTTGGCTTTGGCCCAGCGGCCGTTTCCGTCCAGAATGATCGCCACATGATTTGGAATCACCATGTTTTTCTCCTCCTACGCGTAAAAGAGGCACAATACCTTTTTCTTGTATGTGCCCCTCTTGATTATAAATTATACGGTTAAGATTTCTTTGGATTTCTCTTCCACTGTCTTATCAATGTTCTTGCCGAACTTATCTGTCAGTTTCTGGATCACATCTTCCAGCTCCTTGATCTCATCCTCAGATACATCCTGTTTTGCCAGTTTTTTGAATGCCTCATTGGCATCGCGGCGGATATTACGGATAGCTACCTTGGCAGCCTCCCCTTTCTTCTTCACGTCTTTCACCAGCTCTTTTCTGCGCTCCTCAGTGAGCTCAGGCAGCACCAGACGAATCGATTTGCCGTCATTATTGGGATTGATCCCCAGGTCAGATGTCAGGATCGCTTTCTGGATGTCTTTGATCAGAGAAGCCTCCCATGGCTGGATCTGAATCATTCTGGGTTCCGGAACGGTTACATTTGCCACCTGCTGCAGAGGTGTAGGTGCTCCATAATAGTCTACGGTGATTTTATCCAGAATATGCGGATTTGCACGTCCGGCACGGATAGTTCCCAGTTCTTTTACCAGGGCATCCATGGTCTTGTTCATCTTGTCTTCATATTTTGCAATTCTCTCATCAGTTGCCATACTCGTTTTCCTCCCAGATTATACTAATACTTTTGTTCCCGTGAATTTACCGTGCGCGGTATTCACAATACTGTCTTTCTCATTCAGCCCGAACACCAGCATGGGCATCTTATTTTCCATACAGAGGATGGAGGCGGTCATATCCACAACAGCCAGCTTTTTGTCAATGACTTCCTGGATGCTCACCTCATCATACTTCTTGGCATCCGGATTGCTCTTGGGATCACTGTCATACACGCCGTCCACTGCTTTTGCCAGGAAAATCATATCCGCTTCAATCTCCACTGCGCGCAGTACCGTTGCCGTATCCGTTGAGAAATAAGGATGGCCGGTGCCGCCTGCCATAAAGACTACCATGCCGCGGTCGAAATATTTATTGACACGGTCCTTGGAAAATAATTTTGTAAAGGAGCCGCATTCAAACGGGGTCAGGACGCTGGTTCTCATGCCTGCTGTGCGGAAGATCTCAGATACATAGATACAGTTCATGACTGTGGCAAGCATTCCGATCTGGTCAGCTTTGGTCCTGTCAATATTCTCACTGGTACGGCCTCTCCAGAAATTGCCGCCGCCGATGACAATACCCACCTGGATTCCCTCATCCACCAGAACTTTTACCTGGCGGGCAACCTCCATGACTGTCGCCTCATCAAAACCTGTCTTCTTTGGACCTGCCAGTGCTTCTCCGCTCAGTTTCAGTAAAATTCTCTTCATCTGTTATTCCTCTTCATTATTCATTTTCTGTAATGATCTTTATTATCTGGTCATACTGCTTTTTGATTTCATCCATATCCTCCCGGGAGGGAAGTTCACCTCTTCTGCCCTTCTCCACCGCAGGCTGCATCTCATCATAAAGGCAGCTAAGCCCCAAATTGCCGGATACTCCCTTCATGGTATGGGCAGCTTTAAAAAACTCTTCCGCATCTCCCTGCGCAAAGGCCTTCTGCATCTCCCCAAAGGTGGTATCCTCCGGAAATTTTCTTAAAAACTTCATGCACAGCATTTCATTGTTCATAAAACGCTCCAGTGTGCCGTCCATGTCACACCCCGCTTCACGCAGTTTTGTCAGCATTACATGTTCCATATACATTCTCCTTATACCGGAAAATATGCTTCCCCGGCACAGCATCCGCTGCTTCGGCAGTTACCTGTCAGACACGCTTCGCCATAAACGGTAACTTAGATTTTCATTCTATCCCTAGTATACCTGTAAAATTTACTGATTTCAAGGGAATTTTCTATAAACTCTGAAACAGACTCCAATATCCCTGCACGAAAATATAAAGGACAATGACAGGCAGGATAAATGTGAGATAAACCTTTATTTTTCTGGGGAAGGAGATGCCTTCCCCCGTATTGGCTTCCTTCAGGAAATTTTCCCATCCCCAGCCGTATCTTGTCACACAGAACAAAAGATACACAAGGGAACCCAGGGGAAGCAGATTGTTGCTCACCAGGAAATCCTCAAATCCCATGATATCCTTGCCCAGAATGGTAAAGTCACTTAATATGGTCATACCGAAAATACAGGGCAGGGACAGCAGAAATATGGCAATACCGTTTATGAGCGCTGCCTTTTTCACGCTCCAGTTCCACAGATCCTGCGCAAAGGATATGATATTCTGGAACACGGCGATAATGGTAGAAAGCGCGGCAAAGGACATGAACAGGAAGAACAGCGCTCCCCAGAACCTTCCGCCCTTCATGGCATTAAACACATTGGGCAGGGTCACGAACACAAGACCCGGGCCCTCTCCCGGATTGACGTTGAAAGCGGAGCATGCCGGGAAAATGATAAGCCCTGCAATGAGCGCCACCATGGTATCCAGGATCGTAATGCTGACAGCCTCCCCGGTGAGCTTATGTTCCTTGCCTATATAGCTTCCGAAAATAGCCAGGGCGCCGATTCCAAGGCTCAGGGTAAAGAACGCCTGTCCCATGGCCGCAAAGATAACCTCCTGGATTTTATACTCGGAGAGCTTGCCGAAATCCGGCAGCAGATAGAATTTCAGTCCCTCAGACGCACCCTCCAGCGTACAGGAGCGCACAGCCAGAAGCACCATCAGCGCCAGCAGCACCACCATCATGATCTTGGTGATCTTTTCCACACCCTTCTGCAGACCCATGGAGCACACTGCGAAACCGATGACTACGATCAGGACCATCCAGAAAATCATCTGGGTCATGTCCGTGGAAAGGCTTCCGAATGCCGCACTGACTCCTTCCGTGTCAAGGCCCGTAAAGTCGCCTTTCACCATTTTAACAAAATAAGCCAGCATCCAGCCGCCGATGGTGGTGTAGAACATCATCAGCAGATAATTGCCTGCCATACCGAAATATCGGTAGATATGCCATTTACTGCCCTTCTTCTCCAGTACATTGAAGGAGGTGGCAATACTCTTCTGGCTGGCCCTGCCCACTGCAAATTCCATGACCATGATCGGCAGCCCCAGAACGATCAGAAAGAACAGATAGATCAGGACGAACGCCGCACCGCCGTACTTTCCCGTTATGTAGGGAAAACGCCATACATTTCCAAGACCGATGGCACAACCTGCAGATATCAGGATAAAGCCCAGTCTGGAAGAAAATTTTTCTCTTTCCATTTCCTCAACCTCATTATTTTTTTATCCCGGATTTTTTCTCCTCCGGCTGAAATATTGTATCACAATGTCTGATAAAACGCCACAATTTTATTAACGACTCTCAATGCTCCCGATGTTTTTTATGAGAACGGATATGGTTCCGTCCGGATTGGTGATAAATTCCACTTTATCCTTATTATTGTACTCCTCCATGGGGATTTTAAGCTCAATTCCCGTGTCGGTGAGCAGGTGTTGTTTTGTGAACTTTTTGGTGGTGGTGGGATTCTGTGGTTCCACCCGGGTCTCGGCCAGATTGTATTTCTCCAGCTTCTCCTGCACCTCCTCCTTCATCTGGGGATGCTCCTTAAAGATCTTCTCTATAACCACAGGCACATCCAGTGCCCCTTCACTTGAGAGCTCCTGATTGATGATGCTCTTGGTCTCCATCTGCACCTCAAACTGCTCGGACTCATTGTAATACTTTTTCTGCACATCCGTCACCGCTTTATTCACAATGGAAAGCCGCGTCTTGGCAGACAGGGAGCCCTGACATTTTAAAAACAGTTTTGAAAAATAATTGGTCTTTACGCCGTTCACATCATACTTTTTCTCCACCAGGCGCACATACTTAGGTGCTCCCAGGTCAAGCAGGGCCGCTTCAGAAAGCTTCTGTGTCTCTCCCGGCAGGATGGCCTTCTGCATGATAATGTCATTGTTGTTGCCCCAGGGGTCCGCACTTGTCATATGGGTGTAGGATGTGCGGTAATTCATTTTTAAAAGCGCCAGATATTTATGACGGTCCACCTGGTATTCCGCCACCAGAAGGTCCGCGGGCGGGATCTCAATATTCTGGTTCATGATGGTGAAAAGCTCCTGGGCTGTTTTCTTGGAAATCTCAACAAAATTCTCAGAGTCATATTCTTCCATGTACTTGTAAATAGTGGACTCCTCCTCGGAAAAGCTGCAGCTTCGTATCTCGTCACTTGTGTCAATCCTGAATATATGGGCTTTCAGAAAATCCGCAAAATCAGAACCGTAATCAAGTACCTTGTCGGACAGTACCGGCATGCCCACTGTGGAATCCAGAATATGTACTATGACCTGTCCGATATGGATTTCTTCCTTATCTGCTATCATGTGTGTTTCACTCCTGTTCTTCTGTTCTTTGCCTGCCTTTGGGCGATAGGATTCCCCTTCCTTATGCAGGTTACCTGAAGAGTATACCGCAAACCGCAAATTTTATCTACTTTTTTCGACCTATTTACTCTTGCGGCAAAATATATGACTATGCTATAATTGTCCCTGACCGAAGGCGTGATATACAGGCCTTCTATTATCATGTTTCTATAGCATAAAGAAAAAATGGAGGATAGCTATGCCAAAGAGAAATGACATTCACAAAATTCTGATTATCGGTTCCGGACCTATCATCATCGGACAGGCATGCGAATTTGACTACTCCGGAACACAGGCATGTAAAGCATTGAAAAGCCTGGGTTACGAGATCGTACTGGTCAATTCCAACCCGGCAACCATTATGACAGACCCGGCAACAGCTGACGTCACTTACATTGAACCGCTGAACGTAGACCGGCTCACAGAGATCATAGAAAAAGAAAGACCGGACGCCCTGCTCCCAAACCTGGGCGGACAGTCAGGACTGAACCTCTGCGAAGAGCTGTACAACGCAGGTGTTTTAGAAAAATATAAGGTAGAAGTCATCGGCGTTCAGGTTGACGCCATCAACCGCGGCGAAGACCGTATCGCTTTCAAACAGGCCATGAACGAACTGGGCATTGAGATGGCTAAGAGCGCACCGGCTTACACCGTTGAGGAGGCAGTGAAGATTGCATCCGAGCTTGGATATCCCTGTGTCATCCGTCCTGCCTACACCATGGGCGGTACCGGCGGCGGTATTGTATATAATGAGGAAGAGCTCAGAAAAGTGGCAGCCCGCGGTATTGCGGCATCCATGGTGAACCAGATTCTCATTGAAGAGTCTGTTATCGGATGGGAAGAGCTGGAAGTGGAAGTTGTCCGCGATGCAACAGGCAAAAAAATCTCCATTTGTTTCATAGAAAATATTGATCCCATGGGTGTACATACAGGTGATTCCTTCTGTTCCGCTCCTATGCTGACGATTTCCCAGGAGGTACAGGACCGTCTGGAAAAACAGGCACACGCCATTGTGGAATCCATCGGTGTCATCGGCGGAACCAACGTACAATTTGCCCATGATCCCAAGACAGACCGTATCATCATCATTGAGATCAATCCGAGAACCTCCCGCTCCTCAGCGCTGGCCTCCAAGGCGACCGGATTCCCCATTGCCTATGTGTCCGCACTGCTGGCTGCAGGACTCACACTGGCAGAGATTCCTTATTATAAGGGAGGCTCCCTGGCAGACTACAAGCCCTCCGGCGATTATGTGGTTGTGAAATTCGCGCGCTGGGCCTTTGAGAAATTCAAAAAAGCAGAGGACAAGCTGGGCACACAGATGAAAGCTGTGGGTGAGGTTATGTCCATCGGCAAGAACTATAAGGAAGCCCTCCAGAAAGCGATCCGTTCCCTGGAAAAAGGCCGCTACGGTCTGGGATTCGCCAAGGATTTTCATGAGCTTACTCTGGATGAGCTGTATGTGAAACTGGCAGAGCCTACCAGCGAGAGACAGTTTATCATCTACGAAGCTATCCGCAAGGGCGCTCCGCTTGCCAAACTTCATGAGATGACACGCATCAAAATGTGGTTCCTGGAACAGATGAAAGAGCTGGTTGACCTGGAAGAAAAGATTCTGGCCTGCCGCGGCAGCAGCCTGCCCGACGAACTGCTGATTCAGGCTAAAAAGGACGGCTTCTCCGACAAATATCTGGCAGAGCTTCTGGACGTGGATGAATGGGAACTGTTCAGGAAAAGAGAAGCGCTGGGCATGAATGAGCGCTGGGATGCAGTTCCGGTAAGCGGTGTGGAAGAACCTGCTGCCTACTATTACTCCACCTACAACGGGGAGGACAAAGCACCCGTATCAGACGGACGAAAAGTCATGGTACTGGGCGGCGGTCCAAACAGGATCGGACAGGGTATTGAATTTGACTACTGCTGTGTACACGCTGCCTTTACCCTGAGAGACTTAGGCTTTGAGACCATCATGGTCAACTGCAACCCTGAGACCGTATCCACAGACTACGACACTTCCGACAAGCTGTACTTTGAGCCTCTGACCGTAGAAGATGTCATGTCTATCTATAATAAGGAAAAACCGCTGGGTGTCATTGTACAGTTCGGCGGCCAGACACCGCTCAACATCGCGGCGGAACTGGAAAGACGCGGCGCCCACATCCTGGGTACTTCCCCGGCTGTCATTGATATGGCTGAGGACCGTGACCTGTTCAATGCCATGATGAAGAAGCTGAATATCCCCATGCCGGAATCAGGAATGGCTGTCAATGTGGATGAGGCACTGGAAATCGCACACCGCATCGGCTATCCTATGATGGTTCGTCCTTCCTATGTACTGGGCGGCCGCGGAATGGAAGTGGTATATGATGACAATATGCTCCGTGACTACATGGCAGCAGCCATTGATGTGACACCGGAACGTCCTATCCTCATGGACAAATTCCTGCAGAACGCGCTGGAATGTGAGACAGATGCCATCTCTGACGGCTCCCACGCTTTTGTTCCTACCGTTATGCAGCACATTGAACAGGCCGGTGTCCACTCCGGAGACTCTGCCTGCGTGATTCCGTCTGTGGAGATCTCCGAGGAGAACAAAAAGCTCATCCGTGAGTACACCACAGCCATCGCCTGTGAGATGGGCGTTGTAGGTCTTATGAACATGCAGTATGCCATCTGCGAGGGAAAAGTTTACGTTCTGGAAGCCAACCCCCGTGCATCCCGTACTGTGCCTCTTGTTTCCAAGGTCTGCAACATCAACATGGCCAATATCGCCACAAAGCTCATGACATATGAACTGACAGGGGAACGCCCGGACGTAACATCCTTCTCCGAAAAAGCACATCCGTACTACGGTGTCAAGGAAGCTGTATTCCCGTTCAACATGTTCCCGGAAGTTGACCCTCTTCTGGGACCGGAAATGCGTTCCACAGGCGAGGTTCTGGGCCTGAGTGAGTCCTTCGGCCTGGCATACTACAAAGCCCAGGAGGCAGCAGGCGCCAAGCTTCCGCTGTCCGGCAACGCACTGGTAAGTGTCAACAAGGGAGACCGGGTTCAGGCTCTGGAGGTTGCGAAACAGCTTCACGAGCTGGGCTTCACCATTGTATCCACAGAGGGCTGCGGACAGTATTTTACTGAAAACGGAGTTCCCTGCAAGATTCTCAAGAAGCTGCAGGAAGGCCGTCCTAACATCTACGATGCCATGGTAAACGGGGAAGTGGATCTGATCGTAAACTCTCCGGCCGGAAAACAGAGCAAATACGATGACTCCTACCTGAGAAAAACAGCGATCAATAAAAAAATACCTTACCTGACCACCATGTCTGCTGCCCTGGCAAGTGCCAAAGGCATCGCAGCAGTGATTCGTAAGGAACACGGCTCTTTGAAATCCCTGCAGGAGTACCATAAGAGCCTGGAACAGTAAGAAGGAGCTTTCTACATGACAGCAAAACAATCCAAGAATTTTCTGCTGCTGTTCACCGCCGCAGTTATCTGGGGAGTGGCTTTTGTGGCACAGAGCGTAGGCATGGACTATGTGGGTCCTTATACCTTTAATATGGTAAGGACCCTGCTGGGCGGCCTGGTCCTCATCCCCTGCATCTTCCTTCTGGGCAGAAAAAATGTCCGGAAGGACCATGACGGCAGCCAGTCCTCACAGACCTTTGACCGCCCCCGTGATCTATTCATAGGCGGCGGTCTCTGCGGCCTGATGCTTTTTATTTCCACCTCTCTTCAGCAGGTGGGCATTCAGTACACCACGGTGGGCAAGGCAGGATTTATCACAGCTTTGTATATCATCCTTGTGCCCATACTGGGAATCTTTCTGAAAAGGAAGCCCGGGCTACGCATCTGGATCAGCGTGGTGATCGCGCTGGTGGGTCTGTATCTTCTGTGTATGACAGGAAGCTTTTCCCTGAGCAAAGGAGACTTTCTTATCTTGATCTGCTCCTTCTGTTTTTCCATCCACATTATGATCGTGGATCACTTTTCTGCGAAGGTCAGCGGAACCAAGCTGTCCTGCATCCAGTTTTTTATATCTGCCGCTCTGTCGGCAATTCCCATGTTTCTGCTGGAAACACCGCGCATGAGCAATATCCTGCAGGCATGGCTGCCCATTCTCTATGCGGGAATCCTCTCCTGCGGAGTGGCTTATACCTTCCAGATCATCGGGCAGAAGGGCTGTGATCCCACCATCGCTTCCCTGATCCTGAGCCTGGAATCTGTGGTATCGGTTCTGGCGGGATGGGTGATTCTCCACCAGAGTCTCTCTGCCAAGGAGATCACCGGCTGTGTACTTATGTTTGCTGCCATCATCCTTGCCCAGGTCAACCCGAAAAAGCGGGGCGCAGGGGCAGAATCCTTTAACGGGGAAACCGTATCCTGAATATTTTAAAAGGTGCCGGCAATTGCCGACACCTTTTTTATATCTCGATCAGAACCGGACGCACCGGTGAGCCATCCAGATCCGCCATTTTCATTGGCTGGGCTGCCAGGAAATATTCCCCCTGCGGTACCTCCTTCAGCACAAGACCCTCCACGATTACGATCTCTGCTCCCAAAAGTATTCTGTGTATCTCCTTCTGGGTCTCCGAATCTCCCACGGTCTGGTCCTCCACGCCGATCAGATCCAGTTCTGCCCGGGCGCACACAGCGGCAGCTTCCGGCGTCAGCAGAATATCCCCCTTCACCAGCAGCTTTTTTGTGCCGTCCGCCAGCATCCGTTCCATATCCTCCGCCCGTACTGTGCCTGCAGATTCCGCGACTCTGCACACTCCCATGCATTTTTCCAGTGGGATTTTGTCCACTCCGTGCTTTCCTGCACAGAAGTGCTTCGGCGCATCTAAGTGGGTGCCGTTATGGCTTCCCATGGTGAGCACGGTCAGATTACAGTCATCTCCCTTTTCTATCTCATAATAGGGTGTCTTTCCCGGCACCGGGTCCCCGGGATAAGCCGGGGTGGAGAACAGTTCTTTTCCTATATCGTACATTTTCTTTCCATTCATATCTGATTCCTCTTTTCTCTTGACCATTCAGCCATTCAGCAGGTACTCCTCCAGTTCCTTTACACTCCGGACGATCTTGTCTGCTCCCGCCTGTGAAAGTTCCTCATAGCTGCCGTATCCGTATGTGACTCCTATGCAGGCAACTTCAGCCTTAGCCGCGCCGTTTACATCCTGGTCCCTGTCCCCGATCATGACCGCTTCCCCTCTTCTGTCCCGGTATCCCAGTCTCTCAAGGATAATTTCGATCACATCCGCCTTGGACATTTTCATCTTCTCCGGGTCGCTTCCCACGATTTCATGGAAATACTCTGAAAGCTCAAAGTGTTCCAGGATGCGTTTTACCATGCCGTCCGGCTTTGAGGATGCCACGCCCAGTATAAATTCTCTGGCTCTCAGCGTCTCCAGCATCTCCCTGACGCCGTCATAGGGACTGTTTTCAAACAGGCCGGTCACATTGTACCGTTCCCGGTAGAAACGGACAGCCTGCACCGCCTCCTCCTCTGACATGCCGCAGTATCGCATAAACTGCTCCAGAAGCGGAGGGCCCACAAACACCTCCAGCGCCTTCAAATCCTCCGCCTCTCTCCCCATCTTATGCAGGGCGTACTGAACGGACTTGGTTATCCCTTCCCCGGATGCGGTCAGTGTGCCGTCCAGGTCAAATAGCAATACTCGATACATGGCTTCTCTCTCCCTTATATAAATTCACATTATTTTTTCCATTATAGACAAAAACCCTCTTAAAAACAAGAACAAGTCAAAATATTATAGATTTTTCACCAATTATTGTATGACATTTCCGGGAAAATCTATTATACTAGAGGATAGACTGCAAAAATACTATTTGGATCAGGAGAGGTTCTACATAATGGAAATCGCTGCAACAAGACAATCCACCTTTTACAAAGATATGTTCCGGCTGGCACTGCCCATTGTCATCCAGAATCTGATCACCACCGCGGTAAGCTCCGCTGATGTGATCATGCTGGGCTGGGTCAGCCAGACCGCCCTGTCTGCCGGTTCCCTGGCAAGCCAGATCATGTTCATCCTGAATCTGGTCTACTCCGGCATAGCATCCGGTGTCATCATGCTGGCTGCACAATACTGGGGCAAACAGGATACTGAGACCATTGAGCGGATCATGGGAATCGGCATGCGCCTGTCGATCCTCATATCCTCCCTGTTCTTTGTACTGGCCTGTTTCTTCCCCAGACTGCTCATGGTGATCTTCACCTCTGACCAGGAGCTGATCACCGCAGGTATCCCCTATCTCAGGATCGTGGGTATCTCTTACCTGTTCATGAGCATCTCACAGGTCTATCTGTGCACCATGCGCTCCATAGAGCGGGTGATCTTCGCCACAGCCACCAATGCATCTGCGCTGGGGCTGAATATTGTTCTGAATGCTGTTTTTATTTTCGGACTGTTCGGGCTTCCCAAAATGGGCATTGTGGGAGTCGCTATGGCAACCACCATTGCAAGGGGCGTGGAGCTTGCCATCTGTCTGCTGGATGCCTGCCGTTTTAAGACCATACGGTTCCGGCCAAAAACCATTATTGAGCGCCACAAGCTGCTGTTTCAGGATTTTATACGCTACTCCCTGCCGGCCTTCGGAAATGAGGTCTCCTGGGGTGTGGCCTTCTCCATGTACTCTGTGATCATGGGACACCTGGGAAGTGACATGGTGGCCGCCAACGCCGTGGTGATCGTAGCCAGGAATCTGGGCACAGTGGTATGCTTCGGCCTTGCCAACGCAGGCGCCATCCTTCTGGGCAAATCCATTGGCGCCGGGTTTATGGACACGGTGAAGGAGGATTCCACACGGTTCTGCAAGATCACATTTTTAAGCGGAATCGCGGGGGGAATCATTATTTTCCTTCTGCGCCCCCTGTTTATGAACATGGCTGACCTGACCCCAACGGCGCAGGGATATCTGAGCACCATGCTCTATATCAATATGTACTATGTACTGGGACAGGCCATGAATACCACCGTGATCTGCGGTATCTTCCGCTCCGGCGGGGATTCCAGGTGGGGATTCCTCTGTGACTTTATTGATATGTGGCTGTTCGCTGTTCCTCTGGGCTTTATCAGCGCCTTCCTGCTGAAGCTTCCCCCTATGTGGGTCTATTTCCTCATCTGCCTGGATGAATTTGTGAAAATGCCCTTTATTTACCGGCATTACAAGAGCTACAAATGGCTGCAGAATATTACCAGGGACTTCTGACACGCAGTAACCCCCTTATCCCTTTGCCGGGATTCGGGGGCTTTCTTTTATCACATTATTTTAAAAAGACCAGCTCATTCTCTGTGGAACGGCCCTCGTCGTATCCATAAGACAGACCGGTAAACGCTTTGATCTTTTCCGGCTCCGTGATATCCTTTTCTGAGAGCCAGCGCACCATCTCACCCCTGGCCATCTTCGCCATAGTTCCCTTTACCTTCACCTTCCCGTCCAGAAGCTCTCCGAAAATACAGGTGACAAAGCGCGTTTCTCCGCCTGCGTATTTTTCTGCTGCCCTGCTGTATTCTTTTGAGGCCAGGTTCAGTATAAAATCCTCTCCTTTCGACAGCTCCCTGTAAATCCTGTCGCTCCAGAAGGCATACAGGTCTTTTGCATCCTCTGTCCTTAATTTTGCCTGCATTTCCAGGCGGTATGGGATCACGCCATCCATAGGCTTCAGCACACCGTAAAGTCCTGACAGGATCCGCAGGTGCTCTTTTACATACGCCCACTGTCTCTCTGAAAACACCTGAGGTGCCATATACTGATACTGGATGCCCTCATAGGACAGCACAGCCGGTGTCAAATGCGTATCCAGCTCCAGCTCCTTTAGCCTCATAAAATTTTCTTCTGCAATTTTGTCATTGCACTGCCACAGCTTTTTCAGTTCCCCATACTCCATTTCCCGCAGTCTTCCTCTCAGGACCCGGGCATCCTTTAAAAAGACAGGCGTGGTGGTCTCAAAGGGTTCATCTGTATTTATATTCATTTTCTTAGCCGGTGAAATTATGATCTTCATATGTAATCGAATCTCCTCTCCCGAAAAGTTTAGCATATTCCCGGATTCTATGCTATAATGGATTTACTTTTTTGTCTGAGAAAATTTTACAGGAGATATGGAAAATGAAAATAAACGCAGTGATTTTTGATATGGACGGTCTGATGTTCGACACAGAGCGCCTGATGAAAGCAGGCTGGGAGAAAGCCAGCCGGGAAATGGGCTTTACCCTGACAGAATACCATCTGAGCCAGATGCGGGGAGGCACAAGGGAACGAAGCAGCAAACTTTTTGAAAAGTGGTTTGACGGAGCTGTGGACTATGACCGGGGCCGTGCCATCCGGACACAGTATCAAAGGGAATATATAGAAAAGCATGGGGTTCCCCTCAAGAAAGGACTGATGGAGCTTCTTACATACCTGAAGGATCACAGGATCCCGGCTGCAGTTGCCACCTCCACTGCCAGAAGTGAGGCTTCCCGTTACTGGGACATGGCAGGTATCACACCTTATATCACCGCCTCGGTCTGCGGAGATGAGGTGACAAAGGGAAAACCGGACCCGGAGATCTTTCTGACTGCCGCAGAAAAACTACAGACACCGCCCAAGCAGTGCCTGATTCTGGAGGACAGTCTAAACGGCATCCGTGCCGCCAAAGCCGCAGGTGCCTGGTCCTGTATGGTACCGGACCTGACACCTGCTGTGGATGAGATCCGTCCCTTTTGTGATCTCATATGTGAAGATTTGTCCCGGGTCATTCCTTATCTGGATTCCTGCGGTTCTTCTTTGCAATCTCCATGATCTCATTGTATTTGCCTGTGATGTACCCAAAATTGTCCCGCTTGTGGGGAAGGCCGCATTTGCTGCAGTCTTTTATGCCCTCTTTTGTATAGCGGAAATTTCCGCCGCACTGGTCGCCCAGGGCATACAGAGGACAGTAGCAGAACAGGCAGTTGAAATTTTCCGGGTCATTTGTCTTATGGCAGGGGAAGTATTCGCAGTCCTTATGGCTGAAAAATGCGTACTGCTTTCCCTCCCAGTATTTTTCTTCGCTCATCATTCTTACCCTTTCTATAAATTTAACAGAAAAGGAGCGGGACAGCCTGAAGCCTCCCGCCCCCTATGTTTTTTACAGCCTCTCCGGATTGGAGCGCATAAATTTGTATTCAGCCACGGAGCGGTCAAATCCCTTGATATGGTCATATAACCAGTCCACAACATTTTTTTCCACCTGTTTTACAAAGTTCTCTGTGGGACCTTCCTCTTCCTCCAGCATCTCCTGGAGCTCTTTCACTGCCTGGCGGAATTCGTTATGTTTTTCCCTGTGCTTTTCCAGTCCCGGATATTCAATCTCCTCCTGGAGCTTTTCCTCTGCACTGAAATGAAATTCTGTGTAGTCAAGCAGGTAATCCAGCATCTTAACTGCCTTTACCTTCCCCTGTCCATCTTCACAGCTCTCCAGAAGCTGGTTGATCTTGCCGATCAGCTCCTTGTGCTGGGAATCGATCATGTCATTGCCGGTTACCAGTGTCTCATCAAATTCTGCTCTCATAAATCAATACCTCCTGTACAATTATATTAACCATTATCTGCCCGGCAGATAAGAGTTACCAAAATAAAAGGGTCAATTCCTGCTGCCTATGACTCTCAGCAGCGTCTGCATCAGTTCCTTAAAGTCAATGGGCTTTGCCAGATGGCCGTTCATACCGCTCTCAATGGACTTTTTCATATCCTCATCAAACGCATTGGCCGTCATGGCAATGATCGGGATGGTCCTGGCATCTTCTCTGGGCAGCTTCCGTATCTCCTTAGTGGCCTCCAAACCGTCCATGACCGGCATGCGGATATCCATGAGAATCGCGTCGTAATATCCCGGCTCCTTCTCAGAAAATGCTTTCACGCCCAAAAGCCCGTTGACCGCCCGCTCTGCCTCAATGCCGTGAAGGTTCAGAATAGAACCGGCGATCTCCGCGTTCAGTTCATTGTCCTCCACCACCAGGATCCGTCTGCCCTGCAGGGCATCCAGCTCTCCGGGAACCGCCTCTTCCTCCGCCTGCTTTGTGCCGTCCTTCAGGACAATGGCAAAAGAGAATCTGCTGCCTTTGTCAGGCTCACTTTCCAGGCTGATCTCCCCATCCATCATCTGCACAAGCTGGCTGCTGATGGCAAGCCCCAGGCCGGTTCCGCCAAACTTGCGGGCCGTGCTCTCGCCTGCCTGTTCAAAGGAATGGAAAATGCGTTTCTGGTCCTCCGCTTCGATTCCGATTCCGGTATCTTCCACAGAGAAGGAAATCTCTGTCCTGTCCGGTGCCGTCCGGCGCTGGCTTACAGCAAAGAGGATATGTCCGTCTTTTCCTGTAAACTTCAGGGCATTTCCCAGAAGATTGATCAGCACCTGTTTCAGATGCATGGCATCTCCCATCACCCACTTCTGTATCAAATGGGTCTTCGTTGTATAGAAGATTCCCTTCTGCGCAGCCTGCGGCCCGATCAGATCATCTATGTTCCTCACCCACTGCTCCAGGTCAAAATCCAGCATCTCCAGCTTCATCTTGCCGCTCTCAATCTTGGACATATCCAGTATATCATTAATCAGCGAAAGAAGATAGTCTGAAGAGCTGCTGATTTTTTCCAGATAGGTCTGTACCTTTGGCGGCACCTCCTTATCCTGCATGGCGATTTCCGTCATACCTATGATCGCGTTCATAGGGGTCCGGATCTCATGGGACATTCTGGATAGGAATTCGCTCTTGGCCCTGCTCGCCTGGTCGTAACGTACTTTGTTCAGATTGTTCTCAATGATCTTGGCAGCCTCCTGGATATTGCTCTGCTCCTTTTTATCCCACAGAACCGCGTCTGCCTCTGCTGTCAGCGTGATGGAACCTATATATTTTCCTCCGTCTGTCATGGGAACACTGAATCCCCGTTTCGTCTTTGGCATCATAAGGAATTTCCGCTGGCGCTCCGTCATTTTTCTTCCGTCCAGCAGGAAAGGTTCAGAGCCATACTGCTCCGTCAGCGCTTTAAACTCCTCTGCCGTAAAACGCTTCATGTCCTTTTCCTGATGATCCGACGGGTCTCTGTGCCACTGGTGGGAAATATACGCGGTATGGAAATCCCGGTCCACGGAAGTCATGAGAATATCCGTTGCCCCGTAATAGCGGCCCATCTTCACAAAAAGCACAGCCAGAATGGATGCCATGTCTCCCCCCTTATCAAAGAAATTCAGGGTAAGAGAAACCATATTGAGCTGAGGTCCGCTGGTGATGCTGGCTATATCGTTGATCTCCGTCAGGATATTCTCTTTGGTCTGGCTTGGAATCTCCCGGTAGAAATACACCTTTCCGTCTTTTTTCTGCTTGGCAAAGGTCAGCGCACAGCGCACCCTGCGAAGAAGCTGGACATATCCCAGATTGGAGTTATTCCTCATACAGGCACCGATTGATACATGGACGCGGAATTCCGCTCCCTGGTAAAGCTGTGAGATTTCTTCCCTCACTTCCTCCATAAACTGCACGGTCTGTTCCCCGGTAAAATCCGGAAGCCAGATAAGGATCTCATCCCCGCCCTGGCGCACCAGCAGGATTTCCTGCTCCCGGGTCTGCATGAACCGCTCCTTTTTAGCAAGCAGCAGCGTGCCGATTTCCTCCAGGATCACATCCCCGAAGATAAGGCCGTAGGTCTCATTGAGAATGCGGAATCCATCCAGATCCAGAAGCACCATGCAGCCGCTGTCGCCCCGTGTGAGTACCTCCGTCAGATACCGGCGTCCCTCTCTCTGGGTATGCAGCTTTGTTATGGGGTCACGCTTCGCAGACTCAATCTCCCTGAGTTCCTGTATCTTCTGTTCGTGGATATCACGGATACTGCCGATGATCTTAGTCTTCCTGCCATTTTCGTCCTTGATCACCTCACCCTTTAACAGCCTCCAGCGGTAATCCTCCGTGCTGTCGCGTTTTCCCCGGAACTCCACATAGATCACATCCTCATCTCCCGAGAATGCCTGTTCCAGCTTCCTGCTGTCCTCCGGATATGTACGGGTTTCCAGCCGATCCATTTCTTCTGTTATTCTGTATCTGACTGCCTGCCCGTCCCGTTCGGGGTAGTTGAACAGCTCAATCTCCCCTCCGCTCAGATCATAAGTAAAGAAAATATCATCACTGCTCTGCAGGGCGATCCGGTAGCGCTCCTTCTCCTCTGTAAGCCCCCTCTCAGCCTGCTCCTGCCGGCTGGTCAGGTTTTTCACCACATCGTAAAGCTCATCCACCTCGGATACTCCGGAGGTCTTAAACTGCTCCAGGTTCTTACCGGCACTGCTGCGTATACATTCTGCCAGGCGCCGGATGGGGTCTGTCACGTGGCTTGCCACCAGATATGTACAGATTATGCCGAATACCAGGGCCACCAGAATAGCTGCCAGCACCTTCCACAGAATCTGCCGTCCGATCCCGAATATGGCATCATCCTTCTGCACGCCTACCAGAAACCATTCCTCATCCTCAAAGGGGGTGTTTGTGTTATAGAGATGCAGCTTTTTGGCTGACGCGTAGAGTTCCCCGTCGGCCTTATCCTCATTGAGGACATAGACCTGATCAAACTTACTCTCCTCCACACGCAGGACCGTTCCCGCTGCTTTGAGCCGTTCCCCCAGAATACCGGAAGCCACAAGGGGCGCCCACCGGTCCTTCTCGGTGCTCTTTACCAGCATATAGCCGCTCTGTTCATTTTTATTCAGTTCACTGGACGGCAGCATATCCTGAATATGGCTGGCGGATATCTCCACTCCCATAACCCCGTACACCACACCGTCACTGATCAGGGGCACGGAATACGTGACAGCCGGGTATTCTCCGCCGCTCTTTCCCTCATTTAAGGAAAAAGGGTCGCTCCAGTATCCAAGATTAGCATAGCTGGCATCCGGATTTTTCTCTGCCGCTTCAAAGGGCTTATAAAAAAAATCATCCCTGGAGTTCTGCCCTGAGGGTCCAAATGTAAAATCTGTAGTCCAGTAGCTGTCCAGGGCAACCCCGGTCTGATGGACAATATCCCTGCCTCCCCGCTCAATGAGCACATCAGAGTAATCCAGAGAATTTGCAGATGGGTCAGCATCCCTGAAATAATAGCCCTTACAGGTCATGCTGCCCTCCTCATTTATCCCGTCCTTATTTGCCAGGATCATAAAACTGCCTGTCACCTCATTTTTCCTGAGCTGGTACAGGCTGGACATGGCTGTATTCTGCAGAAGCTTTTTCTGGAGGACACTGTCTCCCAGAAAGTCTTCCACGGAAGTCCTGTTGGATGAGAGCAGACTGTTAAGCTCTCTGGTGATCTTCTCTTCAAATTCACTGACTTCCATCCAGTGCTGGACCATATTGTTTTCCAAGGTGATCTTCCTGTTCTCCACTGTCTGCTCCATCATTCCCACAGCATAGGAGTCCAGCAGCCGCATGGTACCGCCGATCAGGACTGTTCCGTATGAAAGAAGGCTTTGTATCACAAGTACCGCAATCAGAGGGATACAAAACAGAGCCAATATCGTCCACTTTCTTTTCCTCATTATCTATTCCGCCTCATTCTGCTTTATTCATGGTATTCTGCAAAGCTGCCACAAAGTCGTTATACCAGTTCTGGAAGGATTCCTCCGATATATATGAGGCACAGGCTTCCTCAAGCGTCTGCCCCTGGGCGATCAGCTCCTGTACAGCTGCTCTGTCCTCTGCCGCCTTGTCAGCCAGATTGTATTCCAGAACTTTCCTGGCCTCGGTTCCGTGCTCAAACGCCTTGGTGGTATAAGGCACTGCTGTCTCAAGCGTGCCGAACAGGCTGTCCAGGACATCATAGGTCTTATCCGGGATTTCCAGTCCCTGTTCTTTCACTACCTTGTCAACCGCCCCCAGACTGTTTGCCTCTTTCTTCACCGGAAGATAGCCGGAAGCGCAGCTGAAACGGATGTTGTTCTCTGACTCTGTGAACCATTTTAAAAACAATACGGAGGCGTATTCCTCTTCCTTTGTGGTCTCTGTGACCACCATTCCGGCTCCCTGCTGCACAATATAATTCTCTCCCTCTGCAAAGGAGGGTGCAGGCAGGACCACATAATCTATAGGGTAGGCACTGTCTTCCTGCTCCACCTCGTCCGGAAAATACATGGACGCCGTGGAGGAGCCTGTAAATGCCAGGATCTCGCCGATCTTCACATCGTCTGAACGGAATTTTCCGTACGCCGTAAAATATCCCTTCACAAAGGGCACATAGAAGTTATCCCAGATTCTTTTCATGGTTTCCCGGTCCGCCGAAACGGAAGCTTTGCCGTCCTCCACCCGGAAGATATCCTGGCCGAACTGCTTGGAACCGATGACAAAGAGGTTGGCAACCGAATCCCTTCCATAGAAAGCCTTGCCGTCCTCCGGCACGTCCGGGGTCAGGGAATCTGTCCACTCGTAATATTTCTGCGCCGTCTCCGTCACCCCTTCCAGGGTGGAGAGGTCATCCAGGGAGGCGCCGGATGCCTCCGCAAATTTGTCCCAGTCTGTCTTATTCATCATAAAGATCTCACTGGATTTCGCTGTGGGGAAAATGCGGAGCGTATTGCCTTTCCCGATTCTTCCCTCCTCTATATAAGAATCCACATAGGAATCCAGTTCCTCCTCTGACATGTAGGCTGAGATATCCGCAAGCTTTCCCCTTTTGTCCACCGTATAGGCGGCATCCGCATAGGCTGAGAAAATATTTGGCATTTCCTCAGACCCCACCTCCTCGTTCATGGAGGCCATCACTGCGTCTTCCAGTTCATTCACATTTCCCTGGCTGTAGCCTTTCACAAAAATACCCTTTTCTTTTCCAACCGTCTCGTTGAATTCATTGACAAGCTCGTCAAACGCCACCTGCTGGGCACCGTTATAATAATGCCAGATCGTGATGGAGAGCGGTTTGTCGGGATTCAACTTCACTGCATCCTCTTGCTCCCCTTCTCCGGTTTTCTCCTGGCTGTCCTGTTCCTTTTCTTTTGTCTGCGCTTTATCCTCTGTTGTGCTTTTATCCTTCGTACCGGCCGTATCATTTCCGCATCCTGCCAGAAGTCCGGCAGTCAGGGAAGCTGCCAGCATCAGGCAGCAGATATATCTCATTCTCTTTTTCATATGTATTTCCCCCTGTGTTATCTGCAATTTTATTCCTTTTTATCATATCATTCGCACCCGAGAATGTAAATCTTTTTCCTGCTTTCTTGCGTCTTTCCAAACTTTCGTATAAAATAAACAGAGAATTTCACAAAACCAATATTTGGAGGGAGCTATATGATTCAGTTATTATCACGTCTGTTTATCAAGGATTATAAAAACACTGCCATGCCCCGGGTGCGCCAGGCATATGGTATTTTAAGCGGTGCGGTGGGGATTTTTCTCAACCTTGTACTGTTTGCCGGAAAATTTGCGGCCGGTATGCTCAGCGGTTCCATTGCCATCACGGCCGATGCCTTCAACAACCTCTCGGACGCCGGTTCCTCTGTCATCACCCTGATCGGTTTTAAGATGTCAGGCCAGAAGCCGGACCCGGAACACCCCTTCGGACACGGCAGGATTGAGTATATATCCGGCCTTTTTGTGTCAATCGCTGTACTGATCATGGCCTTTGAGCTGGTGAAGTCATCCTTTGAGAAGCTCAGAAACCCCGCCCCGGTGGACAGCAGTCCTCTGGTCCTTGCCATCCTCTGCGCCTCTATCCTGGTAAAAATGTACATGGCATACTATAATAAGACCCTGAGCAGAAAACTGGACAGCGCGGCCATGTCCGCCACGGCTGCGGATTCTCTCAGTGATACCGTATCCACGGCCGTTGTCCTGGCAGCCACACTGGTGGGGCGGTATACGGGTATCCTCATTGACGGATGGTGCGGTATTCTGGTTGGACTCTTTATCTTCTACACCGGCATCCAGGCTCTGAGAGAGACCATGAACCCGCTTCTGGGACAACCGCCCAAGGAAGACTTTGTAAAAAGCATAGAATCTCTTGTCACAGCCCATCCCACAGTCCAGGGCATCCATGACCTGATCGTCCACGACTACGGACCGGGCAGACTGATGATATCTCTGCACGCGGAGGTGCCCGCAAGCGGTGACATTTTACAGATTCACGACGAGATAGACAACATTGAGAAGGAGCTTCAGGAAAAGCTGCACTGTTCCGCCACCATACATATGGACCCGGTAGTCACAGACAATGTCCATATCAATCAACTGAAGGCGGAGGTAAACCGCATCCTCGCCGAAATCTCACCCCGGCTGAATATGCATGATTTCCGTGTGGTGGAAGGCCCCACCCATTCCAATCTGATCTTCGACCTGGTCATTCCCCATGATTTCTCCATGACTGAAGTGGACGTGGTAAACAAGGTCAAAGACCAGATCCGCGGGCTCCGGGGCTGCTACTACGCAGTGATCCAGGTGGACCACAGTTACAGCTGAAAAAAGGAGGAAAGCTGCACACAGCCTTCCTCCTTTTTTCATCCCGGTAAATATCTGCACACAGCCAGCAGGTAAACCGCGCTGTAATACAAAACCAGAAGTATTTTATCTAATTTTCTGCTGTTCTTCTCCCCTATGAGATTCACAGCCAGTATGGTATCCGATGCGACAAACGCGGCCCCGCCAAGAGCCGCAGCCCCGCCGGACAGCCCCGGATTTTCAAAAAACACAGTCCCCGCCATGGAAAACATGGCACAGAGAAACGCCACATACAGCGCCCCCAAAACCGCCAGCTTCCCAAGTTTTCTGATATACGGCCTGAGTATGGCAAAGAGTACTGCGTACACACAGGCAAACAATACCAGCGTAAACAGGCCCGGTGATACCAGGCACAGCATCCCCGTGATAAAGAACAGATGAGCCGCAGCAAACACGGCGGCACCTGTCACAAACTGTACCTCCAAAAGCGCATCGGCAGCCATGCAGCAGAGCGTTCCCGCTGCTATGAGCAGGGAGACTCGGTTCTGCTCCCGAATTGCCAGGTAAAGCGCCGGAAGCACAGCCATCAGTGTAGCAGAGACTTTGTATCCGATCTCCTTTCTGCCTGTTTCATGTTTTTTTCTCACATATGTGGTTCCCAAAAAAACCATCAGCACTGCCGCTGCCGGCAGAAGAAGCATTTCCCATCCCTTCAAGCACGCACCGCCTTCCCCGGTCTCTTCACGGACTCCGGAATTTTCGTATCTTCATTATACTATATTCGCGTATCCGCGTCCATCATTCCCGCTCAGGGAAGGTAGTGATATATGGATCTTTTTTTAACGGTATAGAACACAGCCAGGGCAAATGCCATAAGCTCTGCCGCCACGGACGCACTCCAGACTCCGCTCACACCGAACAGTACGGAAAATCCGATCAAAAAGATGACAAGAAACACCAGCGTCCGCATAAAAGACAGGACTGCCGAAACCTTCCCATCCCCAAAGGCGGTAAACATAGCTGAGCTGAAGATATTAAATCCCTTGAACAGATACCCAAACGCATAAACCAAAAGTCCCGCAGTGGCAAGCTCATAGACCTGACTGCCGCGACGGGCAAAAACAGCGGCCAGATTTCCGGAAAACAGCAGGGTTCCCACTGTCATCACCGCACCCACACCCATACAGAATCCGATGCTGATCTTATATAATTTTCGAAGCTTCGCCACATTTCCCCCGCCGTAATTATAACTGAACAGCGGTGCCACTCCCATGGAATACCCAAGGCTTATGGCGATCAGCACAAAGTCCAGATACAGCAGAATGGATATTGCTGCGACACCTTCATTTCCCACAAGACGCATCATGATTATGTTGAACAGGAAGGTTGTGATACTTCCTGACAGGTTGCTCACCATCTCTGAGGAGCCGTTTGTCATGGATGTAAGCAGTACCCTCCAATCTGCCTTTGGCTTTACAAAATGAAGCTGCGCCTTCCGGTTAAATGTAAAGTAAAAAACACTGAAAAATGCAGGAATGCAGTAGCCGATTCCCGTAGCCACCGCTGCACCGGCAATTCCCATGTGGAACACACCGATGAAGACATAATCCAGTATCACATTGGCCAGTCCGCCCGCCACTGTGACGGTAAGGCCGATATGTGGTTTTCCGTTTGCCACAAAGAGGCTCTGGAACTCCAGCTGCAGTATATTGGCCGGCTGAAAGAAAAGCAGTGGAAAGGCATAGGCATAGCAGTATGCGTAGATATCCTCATCCGCACCCAGCATGTAAATGAGCCTTTCCAGGAAGATAAAGGAGAGAACCGTGATCACAATGCCCAGCCCCACGGCAAACAGAGTGATAAACGTTACGTTTTCATTGGCCTCCCGCTGCTTTCCCTCTCCCAGCTTTCTTGACACAATGGCAGTGATGCCGGTGCCGAACATGGTCCCCAGAGCGATCACAAAGCTGAGCAGAGGATATACGATATTCACGGCAGAGAAAGCGTCCGTGCCCACAAGCCTTGACACAAACATACCGTCCACCACGGTATACAGGGACATGACGACCATCATGACTATGGAGGGAAGAGCGAATTTCAGGATAGAGGGAACCGTTATTTTTCTTTCCAGTCCCTGATCAATCATCCTGCATATCCCTCCACTGGTATCCGCTGATGGTCTTCAGCACATCCCCGAACATCTCTAACTGCTCCTGCGGATATTTCTCTTTTAATTCCCTCTCTATTTTATAAAATACCTGGTCATATACTCCCACGATCTGCTCCATATGGGGGCTTAACTCCAGAAAATAGACCCGCTTGTCTTTTTCGCTCTGTTTTTTTACCACCACGCCCTGTTTTACCAGTTCATTGATCTTCAGGGTCACGGCGGATTTTGTGATCTTCAGCACATCGGCCATCCTGCTGACTGTGCACTCCTCCATCTGTTCCATCACATTGATGTACAAAAGGCTGTTGTAGGAAAGCCCGTTATAATAATCATTTCCATTCATCACCTGCAGCTCGTACAGAGCCATGTGATAGTAGAAATCATTGATTTCTTTTACAAGATCCATATGCATCCTCCCGCTTATTAGTTTTGCTAATTTAATTAAATTTACTTAACTATATTAACAGGAGCAATTGGCTTTGTCAACCGAAACAACAAATGTTTGGATTTCCGTGTAAATAATCAACCTTAAATGAATCGAAAAGAACCTATTTTTGATTTGTGAAAAACTGTGTCCCGCCATATTTTACCATTTACAGGGACAGACCGCTTTTAATTTTACTTTTTTAAAAAATAACTCTGGATTTTTTTGTCACTTTGTGAGAAAATGAATTGGAATAGGACGTTAAATTTCTAACGCACTTGAAGTAAATATATTCTTGAAAGGAGTTTTAAAATGATTTATTCACACGAAGTAGAAACAATGTGTCAGGTACATCAGGGTGTTAACCACGGCGCAGCTCCAATCCCGGAAGAAGCAAAATGGGTACAGGCAAAAGAAATTAAGGACATCTCCGGTTTAACACACGGTATTGGCTGGTGTGCACCGCAGCAGGGTACCTGTAAATTAACATTGAATGTAAAGGATGGTGTAATCCAGGAGGCACTGGTTGAGACGATCGGATGTTCCGGAATGACTCACTCTGCAGCTATGGCATCTGAGATTTTACCAGGAAGAACCATTTTGGAAGCTCTGAATACTGACCTTGTATGTGATGCTATCAATACTGCTATGAGAGAATTATTCTTACAGATTGTATACGGAAGAACCCAGAGTGCATTCTCTGAAGACGGACTTCCTATCGGTGCAGGTCTGGAGGATTTAGGAAAAGGTCTTCGTTCTCAGATCGGTACTATGTACGGTACCCTGAAAAAAGGACCTCGTTATCTGGAAATGACAGACGGTTACGTTACTGGTATCGCTTTAAATGAAGAGGATGAGATCATCGGCTACAAATTCATCAGCTTCGGAAAAATGATGGACTTCATCAAAGCAGGCGATGATGTAAACACAGCATATGAAAAAGCTCAGGGACAGTACGGCCGCGTTGACGATGCAGTGAAGATCATTGACCCGAGAAAAGAATAATTATACATACACTGCAACATCTGTCATAGAAAGAATAGGAGGATAAATTAATGGCTTTATTTGAATCATATGAAAGAAGAGAAAAACAAGTTCTTGCTGCTCTGAATAAATACGGCATTAACACCATCGAAGAAGCTGCAGAAGTAACAAAAGCTGCAGGTCTCGATGTTTACAAAATGGTAGAAGGCATCCAGCCGATCTGCTTTGAGAATGCAAAATGGGCATACACCGTAGGTGCTGCCATTGCGATCAAAAAAGGCTGCAAAAAAGCTTCTGACGCTGCTGCTGCTATCGGTGAAGGACTTCAGGCTTTCTGTATCCCGGGTTCTGTTGCTGACCAGCGTAAAGTAGGTCTCGGACACGGAAACTTAGGAAAAATGCTTCTGGAAGAGGATACTCAGTGCTTCGCATTCCTGGCCGGCCACGAATCCTTTGCTGCTGCTGAGGGTGCTATCGGTATCGCTGAGAAAGCAAACAAAGTCCGCAAAGAGCCTCTGCGCGTTATCTTAAACGGTCTTGGAAAAGACGCTGCACAGATCATCGCACGTATCAACGGATTTACATATGTAGAGACAGAATACGACTATGCTACAGGCGAATTAAAAGAAGTATTCAGAAAATCTTACTCTGAGGGACTTCGTGCAAAAGTTAACTGCTACGGCGCTAACGATGTACGTGAAGGTGTTGCTATCATGTGGAAGGAAGACGTTGACGTTTCCATCACAGGTAACTCCACCAACCCGACCAGATTCCAGCACCCGGTTGCAGGTACCTACAAAAAAGAGCGTATCGAAGCCGGCAAAAAATACTTCTCCGTTGCTTCCGGCGGCGGTACAGGACGTACCCTGCATCCGGACAACATGGCAGCAGGTCCTGCTTCCTACGGTATGACTGATACATTAGGACGTATGCACTCTGACGCACAGTTCGCCGGTTCTTCTTCTGTTCCGGCTCACGTTGAGATGATGGGCCTGATCGGCGCAGGCAACAACCCGATGGTTGGTATGACTGTGGCTGTGGCTGTGGCTGTTGAGGAAGCGGCTAAAGAAGGTAAATTCTAAGAAAACCTTTATAAGCAAGATTTTGCGAAGTCAAACCCCATTTTATGGTTTTGCCAAAAAACATTATATGTATTTCTTGACATTTAAGTTATTCTAGTTTAATATAAAAATAACAGAAAATGAATCTATGTGTGTTATGTCACAAAAGCGAAACCCCAGGAAGCGCTATCTTCCTGGGGTTTCTTTTTCCTTTATAGGGTAGGATAACCCAGGCTAGCTGTTGTTATTTTTTTCTGTCTAACCATTTACTAATATAGTAACAAACTATACCCGCCATGACAGAAATAAAAAATGAATCTATGTAGTGCATTATGCCACCTCCTTCCTGCTGGAAAGAGTCAACAGCAATCTAATTATATCTTCTTAACAACTTGCTGTCCACCGTTTCTCACCCCATTCCTGAAAATTCAGCAATATTACATATGGCAAAATCATATTTATTGTATATTTCCATTAAAAAAAGACCCCCGGCTGCCAGATAGTGTCAAGTGATGTATGAAAAAACTGAGCCGAAAAAATAGGCTCAAATGAACCTTGAAAACTGCAGATATTTATACTTGAGCTCTCCAAGGGCATAGGGCTTTGCCCTATGTACCCACAAGGGACAAGTCCCTTGACCCATGATCGGGCTCTGCCCGAACCCGTCCTCGCCGGAAGGCAGGAAAAGGGCGCAGTTGCCCCTTTTCTTTGTAAAAAGGATCATCCGTGAACCTTATGTCAAGTAACTTTCGCGGCATAACGGAACTTCGTTCCATTATTCCACGCTTCACCTGACAACGGCTCCGCTCCGTTATGCTGATACCTGGTTCTGAAGATTCAGGATCGTCTGTTGTCCAAGAAAAATGAGAAGCTGCCACTTGCCCGGCATATTGTCCGCATCTTTGAGCATCTCAACCTCATTCAGGACTTTATAGCCAGCATGTTTATGAGGCCGGAGAAAGTTATAGTAGGCAACCCAGAGAGTCAGGTCATAGTTGGCACCGTCGATGTTATCAAAACCATTCGTAGATCTGTAAGTAGCCTTGTATGTACGGTTCAGCCGTTCAATCATCTGTTTGAACGGACGAAATTCTTCGGACACTTCATCGTCGTTGGTAAGCCCAATTACCTGAGTGATCTCAAACTTGAACTTTTCGCCAAACTCATGGAAGAACTGCTGGGCAGCGAGAGGGTAGGCACTATAGCCGTCAGCAATAAAACGGAAGTTCTTTGGAAGCTCCGTTAAGTGACGAAACGCCATTCTCATGGCAAGAATACAGGGGCCAACTCCACGGTTGTCAGATACCTGATAGCCGATGATGGAACGTTTGGCGGCATCCATGATGAACCAGATGTAAGCCTTAATACCACGGATTTTGATATAGGTTTCATCAGCAGTGAAGACACTGCCAGAGCCGTAATCGTAATGATCGACAAAGGGTTTCACACAGATAGCGGCTGTTTTGCAGTAATTCGCTATCTGCTGATGTGAGATGGAGATATTATACAAGTCCTTTAAAGCCTGGGAAGTTTTTCTGAGAGACAATCCAAGATTTACGTGGAGAGTCAGGCACAGAGCCATTGTGTTGGAGTCAAACTTACTGAACTTCAGGGAGGAGGCATTCTTTGGCAGGGAGTTTAAATCCATGCGAAAAAAATCTATCGTGAATTCACGGTAGATATAGTGGAGTTTGTATTTATTCCTGCCATAGTCCTCATCCAGATCTTTTTTATCAACTTTCCGAAGGTTGTGAAGATAGTAAGGGCATTTGGGATTCACACATTTATGGATGATGAAGTGTTTCCTGTTCTTTTTTGGAACAAGAGCATTTCCACAATGGGGACAACGCAGCTTAACTGAGGAAAAACGGCTTTGTTCCGGAGAGAATCTGGTATCACAGATCTTGCAGAGGACCTGCCCTTTGGAACCATTATTTTTGTATAGAAATGGTTTAGGAGCACCACAGCGTGGGCAGCAGCATTCGTCTGGGATATCACACTCGGACCGGCGGCTGACGGGACGGATCTTCTTACCATACCGTTTTTCAAAGTAAGGGATCAGCTCCTTATAAGTCCAGTCCTGACGGAAATCTGTAATGAGAGGAAGCGCATCCGTTTTGAATTTCTGATACTTCGGAGAGTGGGAATCATCAAAAGCCCACTGTCTGAGTGGTATATATCTGCAGATAAAAGAAAAAAGATAGCGGATAATTCGCTGTTGGTATTGAATGTAGTTAAGTAAATAAAGTATAATGTCCATGAGCAATGAAATCCTTTGGTATTTTGGTGTTTGTGGTGAACTCATTATACTATAAAAAGGGAGGTCATTGCTCTTTTTGTTGCAAACTCCCATTAAATCAAGGTTTAACAATAAAAAATGGTAGTGAAACTTGACACTACCGGCTGCCAGCCGGGGGTCTACAGTATGAAAGGCCTGCATATGCAAGCCTTTTCTCTTTTACAATCCCAATTTGCTCATAATATCCATAGCCTTACCGTCAATTACAAGATCGGCTGCCGTATCCGCATAGTGATCCTGGTCGTTAATGAGGATTACCTTATCCCCCTCAAAATATTTTACATATGTCTTTGCAAGCTGCGAATGCATGCTGCATCCCAGAAGCAGCAGGGTATCTGCCATTCCCACCTCGTCAACCGCACGGGTCAGAAGTGCGTTGTTCACCATTTCTCCCCGCAGGCATACCTCCAGGCGGATGGTTGTGCCGCATTTGGTACATTTGGGAGTTCCTGCACACTCTGCCACCGCTTTCATGGGATATTTTGTTCTGCATTTCGGGCATACATTCCGGTAAATGCTTCCGTGAATCTCCAGAACCTTTTTGCATCCTGCCCTTTTCGGCAGGGAGTAGATATCACGGGTAATGACAGCCTGCAGGATTCCCCTGTCCTCCAAACGCTTCAGAATCTTCATACCTTCATTGATTCTTCCTCTTTTGCTGAGGATTTCCCGTTTGTAAAAGTCATAAAACTGCGTCACTCTCGTATTATAGAACTCAGCACTGAACATTTCCTCAGGGGAACATCCGTATCTGGTTTCAATATCATACGCATCCTGGTCTGATCTCCAGTTTGTGCATCCGCACTGGCTGCTCACCCGCATTCCCAGCAGACATACCAGATACCTGCTGTTTTCAATCACTTTTTTTGCCCGCAGCAGCTTTTCTTCCTGTGACATTTTCCCACTCTCCGTACTTTTACTTATCCAGTTTTTTACACTAAGAATAATGTATCACTGTATAATTTTAAAGTCAAGAAAACAATTATCACGTCTGTATGACAATGCAGGGCAAACCAGGTTCTTTTCTGAATCAGAATTCCTTATTGCTGTATATCCTGATTGAAATCATGTAAGATACTGCTAAAACCAGAATACTTACTGCTAAAAGTATACCTGCGATTATTACTTGTCCGTTAGGATTCTGCTGAAGGTTAACCAGAAGTTTTTCCACAGCTGTCCCTTGTATCAAATCCTTTAAAAGCGTCAGTGCTAAAAACGGGATCATGAAAAGCATCATGAAAACTATCCTGCCTTTCTCCACACCCAGTTTATAGATTACAGGTATGACAATACCTGTAAAAATAGGGATAGCCATGCAGCCGGAAACAGTACTGAGTACCTGGTCTGCTACAGACATACCCAAAAGTGCTGCCGTTACTCCGGATATTACTATTGAAAATAAAGCAATCGCTAAAGTCATAATAATAACCAGCATATATCTTGCCTGTACAATCATCTTTTTTCCCAGAGGAAATGAAGCAGCATAGGTGTCCCAATGATAATACTGATCCGAATTGAACAGACTGAGCATCGTCGTTAAGAATACCACAATGCACATAACACCCACGTATCCTGGACTCTTCATCACGTAGCCAAACACACATAAAAATAAAAATAATAGTACATATGTTTTCTGCCTGATTCTGATACTGTATATATCTTTGAGTATAAGCCCTTTCATGATACCACCTCACCTTTCTCCAGCAGCAGAAGAACATCCTCAATATCCGGAGCATCCACTACCATATCCGGATATCTGCGCATAAACGCCTGTCTGTCCTGCACCAAAAATTCGTAGCCTAAAACGCCTCTTTTCAACCGCAGGATTCCTTCTTTATCCAGTGTGCTGTAATCCTCTTTGGAACATTTTCCCACACCGTAACGGTAAAGGATCTCGTCTTTATTCTCCACAAAAAGCAGCCTGCCGTTCTGGATAAATGCTATATAGTCGGATACCTTCTCCAAATCACTGATAATATGCGAGGACAGGAGCACTGTATGTGCCTCATCCTGAATGTATTCCAGCAGGATATCCAGCAGATCATCGCGAACCAGAGGATCAAGGCCGCTGGTTGCCTCGTCAAATATAAGAATCTTGGCTCTGTGAGAGAGCGCTACTGCGATCTGCAGCTTCATTTTCATTCCTCTGGAGTAATCTTTAATCAGCTTTTTATGTTCCAGCTTAAAGTCATTCAGATATGTTTCGTACAGTCCTGCATCCCACTGGCTGAAAATGTTCTCCATGATCCTGCCAATCTGTACAGCGTTCATGGTCTCATGGAAGTTTGCTTCTGCCAGAACCATACCCACCTGGTTTTTCCAGTTGTCATTCTTTTCTTCCAGTTTCTCGCCGTCCACATAGATTTCACCGGCATCTCTTTTTATGATTCCGAGAATACACTTGATCAGGGTGGTCTTACCGGCTCCGTTTGCTCCAACCAGCCCTACAATACTTCCTTTTGGAATTTCTAAATTAATGTGGTCCAGTGAGAATTTTTCATAGTTTTTCACCAGACCTTCAATTCTGATCGCTGCTTCCATTTTTATTCCTCCTCATAGAGCATTCTAAGCATCTCTGTCAATTCTTCCAGTTCTACTCCATTGATCTTGCTTTTTTCTACAGCTTTTTCCAATAAACCTTCTATTTCCTTTAACTGCTCCTCTCTCACAAGCTCATGGTTTGTATCCGCTACGAAACTGCCTTTGCCGACCTGAGAACAAATAAATCCATCCCTCTCTAATTCCTCATATGCTCTCTTCGTGGTGATCACACTGATGCGGAGTTCTTTTGCCAGAAGGCGCATGGATGGAAGTGACTCCCCCGGCTTTAGCTGGCCTCTCATGATTGCCTGCTTTATCTGCTCCGTGATCTGTTCGTATATGGGCTTCCCGCTTGTATTGCTGATTATAATATTCATCCTTACTTCTCAACTTTCTGTGCGCGCGTGTATATATATCATTTATTGTATATACTCATTATACACATTAGATACACACCTGTCAACACCTATCCTAAAAAAAATTTCCGCACGCAAAAACAGCATCGGCCCAGGAATTGATATGCCGATGCTGTTTTTTCTTAAATATTCTTTTTTCTGCTCCTCCGGCTAATAATCATGACTGCCGCAGAGAGTCCTGCCAGCAGGATCATTGCTTCCACTGGGGAGGAATCTCCTGTTTTAGCTGTTTTGGCTGCTGTCTTTGCTGCCGGTTTCGCAGGTGTCTTTTTCGTGTTATCCGTTTTATCCACAATCACTGCAGGGAACTGCTCACTTTTGCGGATCTGCTTTGTGGTGAGAACATAGGTGGAGCAGTGTTTTATCTGCACTGTCACATATCCGTTCACAACCTTAATATTCTTCTGTACCGGTTCCATTGCATTCTTCTCGGTATTGTAATAATACAGGTAAAGATTCTGTCCATCTTTAAAACTGCTGCCTGCATAAATTTCAATTTCAGCCAGTCCCGGAAGCTCTCCTTCATGGGCAAATTCCAGATATAAATTCTCTGATCCCTTGGCCATAAGGCTGCCGGCCTTTTTATTTTCTTTCTCTTGGGCAATGGTAAAATCCATGGCAATATCCGGATCTGCAATTCCCGTTCCGGTAAATTTCCAGGAATACAAAAGCCTGTTGTCCTCTTCTGCCATAACGGTGAGGGTTCTTTCTGTCCCTTTCAGGCTTTTGAACACGGTCTTCTGCTGTTCCCCGGTTAAACCGTTTCCGTCTTTGCTCTTGTAGATCAGGCTTGTAACACTGGTATCCGCCAGACCTTTTTCCAGTTCCTCGTATGTGAAAGCTGTGCATATTCCATCTGGATAATCTGGGTTATTCGGGTTGTCTGGATTGTCCGGGTTATTCGGGTTGTCCGGATCTGGATTGTCTGGGTTGTCTGGATTGTCTGGGTTATCCGGATTATCCGGATCTGGATTGTCCGGGTTATCTGGATTATCCGGGTTGTCCGGATCTGGATTATCTGGGTTGTCTGGATTGTCCGGGTTATCCGGGTTGTCTGGGTTATCCGGGTTGTCTGGGTTATCCGGGTTGTCCGGTACTTTTTCCCCTACTGCCCATTCATAAGATATCCCCTGCAGCACTCCCTCATCCACATATCTCATCTGATGGCTCTGGTCCACAAACGTTATGCTCTCAGGCATTACAAAAGCCCGGAACATTTCATTGCTGGGAGTCCCTGAAATTGTACCGATTGTCATATCCCGGGCCTGTTCAAACAAGGCGCCTGATGATGACAGATAAATGTCCAGAATACCGTTTTCATAAATAGCCTCCC
Organism: Blautia sp. JLR.GB0024; assembly: GCF_037000545.1. Classification (NCBI taxonomy): domain Bacteria; kingdom Bacillati; phylum Bacillota; class Clostridia; order Lachnospirales; family Lachnospiraceae; genus Blautia; species Blautia sp. JLR.GB0024. The sequence continues at coordinate 89,331 of NZ_JBANBF010000006.1, forward strand.
GGATTCTGCAATCATTCTGTAAATCCTCTGAGAAAGCAAACCGGACATCACGGATACTCCCGCTTTCCGTCTCCTTTATCTGCATCTGAATCCTGAGTGTTGTTGCGTGGTTCTTTATCATATCTGCATTGGGGTACAGAGCCAGCTCCACCTGGCTCGTATCCTTCTGCTGCATTTTGATCATTGTATCATCCTGCTCTGCGGCGCGCACGGGTATATAAGTCACGAACAGGGCCAAAATCAGGACCATACATAAGCTCTTCATTCTTTTCATCTGTTCCCCTCCTCATGATTGTCCTTCAAATGAATGGGCGGCAGCGGGTCAGGCACTTCCATAGGCAGTGTATCACTCACAAGACGCTCCCCTTCATTTGTATGCGCATCGTCCACTCTGTATAATTCCGCTCTGACACTTGTCACACCGGATGGAATCTGATCCGGTTCCATATAGTAGATCCAGGTACCGGAGGAGACCTCACCTAATTCCCCTTCTGCCGGAACCTCTGCAAAGATCAACTGGGAACCATCCAGGATATTTCCATTCTGATCATACAGTTTTACCACATTATAGGAAGGATTTCCTTTATATTCCCCTGTAAAGATCAGGGAACCTGCCGGTATTCTGCCGCCCTCAGCATCATAGCTGTAATCTTCATCCAGGATGCCGATTCCCTTATCCAGCAGCTCTACATTGTCTCCCGTAGGTCCTAAAATATCTATCTCTGACAGGGAGACCGCACTCTGGCCCTTGATTTTCAGCTTCAGATAAGCCGCGTCGTAGGTATACAGCCAGGAATCCCCCTCTTTGTTAAAATAGGAAACAGCCGTATCCCCTGAATAGGACAGTGTTCCTGTTTTTACAGGGGTCCACTGGTTTCCGTCCTGGCTTACATAGGCTTCAAATTTCCTGACTGCTGTTTTATCGTCAGCGGCTGTCACCTTAAAGGCAGCGGCCTGAAGGGTTCTTCCGAAGCTGATGACGATCTCCGGGTTTTTTGCCTCTCCGGTATATACATCTGCATAGTCATTGTTGCAAATACTGCTGATTCCGGAAATGGTGATTCCTTCCGGATCTTCCTCATTTCCTTCCTCCTGACGGTCGCTTGATGAGGTCATGTTTGTAGTTATCTTCCATCCATCCTTCGCCACACTTCCGTCATTGGAAATCTTCACAGAGTCTATGGCAGCCCTCTCTGTCTGCTGCAGCAGCTTGTCATATCCCACTGCCTCATAAGTAAACACTCTGTTGTTCATGGACGCAATGGTATCCGTAAATGTCACGGTACCGTCTTTCGCCTCCACAAACCCGATGACCCGTCCGTTTCTGTATATTTCATATCCCAGCATGGAGTTCTGGTCAGCCGCATTATTGGAAAGCGTGATCGTAACCTGGTTGGAGTTCGGAACATATGAAAGATCCGCACTTACTGCAGTCTGTGCTGCCGTGCTTTCTCCGCCCTCAATACGGTATGCTCTTGCTTCATCTGAAATATAGCTGACCCTTCTTGTCTCCTCCTCAAACTGTGATGCGTACGCCATAGTATCTGAATCCGGCGTCATCCCCCACTGCTCAAAGAATGCAAGCAGGTTCTTTTCCGCTGCCGCACAGGAAAGACGCATCAGAGTGTTGTCCACATCTTTTGGAATTGTGAGAGCGACACCTCCGGGCGCCGGCGCAATGGCCGTATTTCTGGCGTATGCATCCACTCTTGCAAAGAACAGATTATTAAACTGCTCCTCATAGTTATCATAAGTCCTGAAATTATATCCCTCATCATAGGCCAGATGGAGCTGCCAATACATGGCAAGGCTTGTAAATACGCTCTCTGCGCGGCCCTTTGTCCCTGAAGTGACCTTTTTATATACATCTGCATATTGATAACGGACAGAATCATTCGTCTCCTTGGCCTGTGCCAGAATGGAGTAATAGTTGTTGGTTATTTCCGCAATGGCATAGGATGGCTGATTGATGATATGGCCAATCTCATGGGCGATTCCCCAGCCAAATAGCTGTCCGCTCACATATCTGCCGTTGTCACTCTGTACCGGTACGCTGTTTGCCAGTCCTGCTGCGCTGCCCCACTCGATACCGATATGGAGCCCGCCGGCATACATAAATGCCCCTGAAAACATTCTCATGTAACGGATATTCAGACGGCTGGATGGCAGATTGTTCTTGCCGCCGTACCGGGCTGCCAGTGTCTTGTCACCATTATAATCGCCAAGTCCTTTGTGCTGATAAAACAGTGTCACCATCTGTTCCATAGCTTGACAGGATTCGTATAATACTTCTGTCTGGTTGTCCAGGCTGTTTTCTTTTCCCTGGTTTTTCAGCTTGTTGTTGATACCGTTTAAAATCTGTTCCGCGGATACGGAATACATCATCTGATGCAGTACAATGTCCGTTGCTCCCAAAATGCAGTTCTTTTTGTCATAGCTGTAGTCACAGCCGCTTTCCTTATTCCCCTCATGAAACTTTTTGTGAAGATCCGAAATTTCCGGAACATATGCATTTAATTTCTCCACATACGCCCTGACCGCTTCTTTTGCTTCCGCCTCATCTGCCGCGTTTGAAATGTCAAGCTTTGGTATCTCCTGCCCTCCGCTTACACGCACGCTCATATTCAGCGCGTCATTATTTCCTGTAAATTCCACATACAAACTGCCGCCGTGTTCTGCACTCAGACTTCCGATCTGGGGAATGGTAACTTCATTTTTTCCGTTTTTCAGATTCTGGACCACAACCTTGCTCCAGTTTCCTGATTCCGCGTGATACTGTGTGGCGATGAGATTCAGGTTCGTGTTGGCCCCCAGTTCCGCGTCATCTCTGCCCACATACACAACCAGTTCTTCTCCGGCGTGAGCACTGATGCCGAGAGGCTGCCACGCGTTCAGGCCGCCGGAAAAGCCCAGGGCGCCGTCCTTTTTCTTTGTCACGGCTGTGTCCACTTTCATTACTCTGCCGGCATTTTTATCGTTGAGAAGTTCTTTCGCGTAGGCCAGATCCGACAGCAGCAGATCCCGCTTCGGATGATAATCACCTGTCGCCTCATCCGGAGTATCTGCCCTTTTCTCCAGCTCTTCGATGGTCTTTAAGGTCACATCCTCCCGCAGCTCCAAATGCATGGTATCCGCAAACAGTCCGTCGACCTCTTTTTCCAGACTGTCATAATAATAAAACTTCATCTCTGCTATGGAGATTCTTCCGTCTGCAGGTGCCCAAGCCATGGCAAAGTTTATCTGTATCCGATTTGTCTTAAATGGCTGGGAATACTGAAATTCATAATATACTTTGCCGTTCACACTCTTCTTCTGTGTAAAATGGCCGTCTATCATTTTCTCATTGCCGTCTTCATCCCAATATTTTGTCTTGGCATATCCATATGTATACTGCTGCTTCTCATCTGGTACTACCACCAGCCTGTCCATCTCATAGCTCTGATCAAAGGTAATGACAGGAGAAGGCTTTCCGGCATTGTATCCGCCTGCATCCCAGGATGCCAGACTCCAGGAGGTGGTATAATCATTGTCTGCCACTGCTGCATCTGTCTCCGGTTTTGAAGAGGGATATGCAATGGATTTAATATGCGCAGTCAGTCCTCCGCCCTCCGTTGGTGTATTGATCAGCCTGTAATTGGAAGTGACTGCCGGATTGATATCCGTCGTCTCTCCTGCGTATATTTTTGACTTGCCGCTGGTTCCCATTTCATTTGTTCCCGTAAGGCATATCTCATAGGTTGTGCCGTCTTTTAAGTCTGTAAGCTGATATTTATTCTGTTTGATATTCTCCTTTTTTTCAAATTCTTCTGTGCCCTGCTCCCTGTAGTAGAGGGTGTAGAAATCTGTGTCCTCCATCATCTTCCAGGCGATGTCCAGTTTTCTGTATCCTCCGGAAATGTTCACATTCTCCGGAGCGTCAGGCGCCTTTGAGGGCTTGGGTACCACGGTCACCGGCTCTGAATAGGCACTGCTCCAGTCGCCGTTCACTGAACGGACCAGAACTGTGTACTCCTCATTGTTTTTCATCTTCTCTGTGCCAAAGCTTGTGATAAGGATACTGTTCTCAGCGGTTGGATATACTTTGCTCTTCCCGTCCTTTTTCACCATAACTTCATAGCCGGCTACATTTGTCTGCGCGTTCCAGGTCACTGTGAATTTCTTATCGCCCGGCTCTGTACTTATATTGTCAGGAATATTCATCACGGGGGCAGGAATCCTGTCCTCCATTCCGTTTAAAAATTCCACCCTGGAGATATCTGCCAGACTGCTTCCTCCGGCATCTGTCACCTTGATGACTACCTTCTTGATCGCAACCTGTTTTCCCAGATTGATGATTATGGTACCGTCCGGTTCCATGACCGCCTGTGCCGCTGTGAGGGCAAACATGGACACTCCGCTTATGGGAACCTCCATGGTCTGCCGCTGCTCGTTTTCATCATCGTATTCCACGGTCACGGACCCTGCCCGGATGACATTGGCGGAATCTCTCGGCGGTGTCAGAACCAACGCGCCCGCTGTTATATCGGAACGTTTTTCCAGATCAAGCTGCAGTTCCACCGGATTTTCCTCTGATATCTCCCCGCCGTCTGCAGGCTCCAGGGAAACGCTTCCCCCGTCGCCCAAAATACTCTCAATACTGCCATCCGACACCCGGGTGGACGCTCCCACATCTGCTGTGATTTCATCCATCAGATAACTTCTTGACACATAAGCTTCCGTTTTCTCAAATCCGTAGCTGTATGAAAGCCACTGCAGATCCACAAGGTCAACACTCTGATCCTGATTCAGATCATAGATACTGTCCGTACTTTCCTGATGAACTGCCAAGACCAATCCCGATTTGTCCTGCTCATCAATCACGCCGTCCCTGTTCACGTCACCGTATCCCATAACACCGGGATGTTTTTCCATATCAGAAAAATCCATTCCTGTATAGACATCCAGAAACTGCATCTTCTGCTCCATGGCCTGTATCTCCACATCCTGGTCATACGAGGCAAAGCTGTCTCCGCTTATACTGAGATGGTACTGCCCGGGTTCCAAATCTGTAAAAGATGCCTCCGCCTTTTTAGAAACGCCCTCACCCTCCTGCATGGAAAAGGATGCTGTAAGCTGCCGGCCGCCACCTGTTAAAACTGCCTGCAGTCCTCTGTTCAGCGCTTCCGGGTCACTGTATGGGAGTGTGTAAAGCAGGCTTAGATGCAGCCGGCCTTTCTGTACCACCGCTCCGGTCTCAGAAAGCAGTGCTCCTTCTCCTTTCTGCGCATCCGGATCACCTGCCATCTGTTCTCCTGCAGCCCCTTCTTTTCCGGACGCTTCCGTCTGTTCCTCTGCGGTCCCTGCTTTTCCGGACTCTTCCGTCTGTTTCTCTGCGGTCCCTGCTTTTCCGGACTCTCCCGTCTGTTCCCTTGCGGTCTCTTTTTTCCCGGATTCTCCTGCCAGTATCCCTGCAGTATCCTCTTTCCCGGATTCTCCCGACAGTATTCCTGTAGTACCTTCTTTTCCGGATTCTCCCGTCTGTTCCTCTGCAGCCTCTGCGTTCTTTGGCGCTCCCGCCTGTTCACCCTGCATTTTCATCTGGCCCTCAGGCACTTCTGCAGGTTGCTGCAGGCTCCTGTTCCTCAGCGTTTCCGCCTGCCATCCGGGCGTCTCGCTCTGCTTCCCGGCATCCATCTTCTGGCTGCTGTCCACATCCATGTATGCTGCCTGCGCACCGGATTTAAAAGACTCCACATCCTGCCCCTGAACAGCGGCAGATGCAGTAGTCCCCGGTGTCTGCAGGAGCATACCGGATACAAGAAGCCAGACGCATAACTTTTTCATTTTCAATTTTTATTCTCCTTCCCCTTTCAGGGCCAAAAAAAACGATACCCAGGGATATCGTTTTTCTTAAAGACAACAGACGGACAGAATATCCCTGTCCATCACTGTCTGCAGCCCGGCTGTCCCTCCCTTGGGACCCGTGGCTTTGCGTCACTGCCTTACGACAGTTTTGCCCCTTTATTTTTTTATATTTCCGTTTTCTGACTCTGTTCATGTATTAAACAGGATCACTATATTAAGAATATCAATTTTGACAATTTTAGTCAAGTCTTTTCATTCCATATTTTTGATTTTTTTACAGATTTCTTCCAGAAGACCGTCTCTGTTCTTTTCTGTAACTTCAATCACTTCCACGTCGGGGCGTTCTGCCACTGCCTGTGTAAACGCACCTGTATTCTTCTGCAGGACACCGATGACAAGACTCTGGGTATCCAGACAGGAGAACAATGCTTCCTGAAAGGCGGGGGCATCTGCCTCAGCCTTTCCGAGTTCATCTATCACGGCTGTTTTTTCAGGCATTTCCTTCACCTTTTTCATCACGGCTGCGCCCAGTGTCTCAAAGGTTTCCGGTATGGATATCTTCTTTCCCTTACCGGCCCGTATTAGGATCGGACTGTCATTTTCGTATTCTCCCACAGGTACCAGGCTGTGCAGGTAAAATCCCTTCTGGACACCGCCGATCTCATAGGGCAGTGTTCTGTAACCCACCGGCTCTGTTCCCAGTTCTTCCACAATACGGTTTAAAAGTGTGCTCTTGCCAGCCCCTTTTTCCCCTGTCAGGAAGATATGTTTTCTATGTGCTTCTGAGGGATGGGCCGTGAGTTTTTTCTTTCCGGCCAGCTTTTTCTCTGCCTTATGGCAGCCACACTGGCAAAAAGCCGCTGCCTTTTGGAGCATGGGACGCTTTTTTAAAGGAAATTCCGCATCCGGAAGTGTTTCCAGCAGATCTGCCAGAGCGGATATCTCTTCCACAGAGTGATAGACTCTGAACTCCCCATAGGTTTTTTTATCCCCGGCAAGTCTCCCTGCTATGGCAATCGTCTCCTCTGTCAAACGTTCCGAAACCTCCGCATCCTTATGTGCACAGATGATTCTGGGCACACAAAGTTCATACTCTCCTTCCAGTATGAGGTAATCCACAGGCAGTTTCTCATAGAAATCCCCGCTTACGTCCGCCGGAAGTAAAATATCGGTCTCTTTTTTCCCTTTTACACAGACAAGATCAGCGCCCGCCTCCCTGTGTCTCCACGTATTACTGTCAGAAGTGTCCAGGGTAAATTCGGGACAGAACACACTCTTTACGGTTCCCACCCGGTATCCCCGTTTTTTCAGTTCTTTGATGAGTCCGGTAACCGTTGTGGTCTTGCCGGACTTTCTCACACCTACGATCGTACAGATTTTCAACTGTCACCCTCCCTGCTCACTCTCTATTTCTGTTATATGTTTACACCAGCGCCTTCGGTGTGTATCCTTTGGAATCACGAGACGGTATGTCTCTCCATCCTGCGCAAGGTATACATCCCCCGCGAGGATTTCTTCACCGGAAACAAGCGTATCCCTGCCGTCCCAGCTCACAAACTCCACGAGGCTGTCCGCAGTCACACTGCCCAGTACCTCACTCACCGAAAAAGCCTGATAGGAATATTCAGCTCCGTCAGCACACTTCCCCTTGAGTTTCACAGGGGTCATGCCTTCAAACAAACCATCTTCTATCTTCATATATGCTCACCCCAGACTGCCAGCATATCCTCTATGTTATAGGAGTACACGCCATTGGAACACGGATTCTCCCCATGGGTCCCTCCGTCACCGGTCTCATGCACGCCATGATCGCTGATCAACAGGATCTCTCCCTTAAAAATCCCGGAGAGCGCTTCTATATATCCGTCTGTCTCTTTTAATTTTTCCATACACGCAGAGCTAAAGGGGCCGTCTGCATGGGCCGCATCATCAATCTCATGAAAATGGGCAAAAATAAATTCTTTTTCCTCCGAAGCCGCTTTGCACGCATCCCGGTAAATCCAATAATCGCAGCCTTTTCCCTTTGCCGCAGCATGAAGCCTGGGCAGAAGTTCTGTCTTCAAAATCCTGGTATCCCCCTCTAAAAATGCTGTATTTTCCGCACTCCTGCCGGCAAACAGGGTGGGGACCAGAACTTCCCTGTCCTTTCTGGAGTGTATCCCGTGCACATACGGCAGTTCCCCTGTTATCATGGTAGCCATAGCCGGATTCGTCACCGGCGGCTCCACAGTCCTCACAGGGAGCACGGAAAAATTACGGCTGATAAAAGGCACACTGCCATTGTCCGCCGCATTTTTGTACATACGGTAACCCAATCCGTCCAGGTAACAGACCATTACCTTTCCGTGTGTCAGTTTTTCCCTGACACGGGGCGCAAATTCCTGCAGCTTTCTGCCGTAATGAAAACAGAGCTGTTCATATTCTTCAGGCGTATTTACATTTGCAATGACCGCCTCTCCGAATCCCAGCTCCTCCAAATCCAGATACCGTGTATTGACCCGCTGAAACAAAAGTCCGGGCTTGTGCTCCCGGTTTCTGCGCATATGCTCCACAACAGGCAGAATACTTTTTGCATACACACTGCACAGCGGCTGAGGCCTGCCCTCTCTTCTGAGCACCAGGCAGTCCTCCTCACCGGTAATGTTTGACACCAGAGCCTTTAAAAATTCCCGGCTTATCATGGGCATGTCTGTGGCAAGCATCACCGCATACGGTGCATCCATCTGCTTTAATACCTGATAAATGCCCTCCAGCGGTCCGTATTCTTTTTCCTCATCCTCCACCAGTGTACAGGACAGATCCCGGTATTTTTCCCTGTCATCCACTGAGACATAGATTTCAGGGAAATCCCGGCAGGCATCTATAAGCGTATGCAGAAAGGTGTCACCGTTCCATGTAAGGGAAGCCTTGTTTTTTCCCATTCTGCTGCTCTTTCCTCCTGCCAGAATCCCTGCTGCTGTCTTCACCATATCCTAATCCTCCCCCAGATAAAGGGCATCAATGGTGCTGCCCGGCAAAAGTGCGTCCGAGCCTTTTGGAATCATGCCGATGAGATTACAGCCGCCCCAGGGGCTGACCATACCGTTTGCCTGATTCTTCCTGGTGTTTAAGCACACTCTTCCCTGATGGAATTCCAGAATACCGGGGATGATCCTTCCTCCCGGGCTTTTCTTTGGAAATCCCTCCGGCAGACATACCGGAATACTGGGCACTTTGTATTCTTTTTTACCGCACATTTTACGGAATGCGGGAAGCCCCAGCAAAAATAAAGCTGCCGCCGCTGCAGAAGGATTGCCGGAAAGGCCCAATAAAAGCCTGCCGTCCTTTACCGCTGCCAGAGTTGCCATTCCCGGCTTCATTCTCACCTGCCAGAAGAGCACCTCTGCTCCGATTCCCTCCATAGAGGAAAGGGCCAGGTCATAATCCCCCACAGATGCGCCTCCGGTTGTTATGACACAGTCCGCATCGGCCAGACACGCGGTGAGCGCATCCTTGATGGCGTCCTCATCATCTCTGACAATTCCGTAGATATCTGCTGTGATTCCCCACTGCCGCAGAAACCCCTGCAGCATGTAGGCACTGCTGTTTCTTATTTTACCGGGTTTCAGCTCCTCCGATACGGGCAGAAGCTCATCCCCTGTGCTGATGATCCTGACTCTGGGTTTTTTGAAGACTTCCACCTCTCCATACCCGAGACCTGCAAGCAGTCCCACGGACGCAGGGCTTAAATGTCCGCCCTCCTCCATGACGACCTCTCCTGTCTTTACATCTTCCCCTGCTTTTACGATGTTGCTCCCCGAAGCAATGGGTGAAAAGAAACACACTTCCTTATCAGTAAAGGAAGTGTCTTCATATTTCACCACAGCATCGGCCCCCTGAGGGATAGGCGCTCCGGTCAGTATTTTTACTGCCTCCATAGGCCCTACCGCTTTTTCGGGCGCATGTCCCGCCGGTACCTCCTCAATAATTTTTAAAGTCACCGGCGTATCATGTCCCGCATCTGCAACATCCGCAGAGCGGATGGCATAACCGTCATAGGGGGAGCGGTCAAAGGGCGGAATATTTTCTTTGGCCAGTATCCGGCAGGCCAAAATCCTGCCGTAAGCCTGATCGATCTCCACCTTTTCCTTCCCCATTCTCTCTGTATGGGAGAGAAGCAGGTCTATGCCTTCCTGTATTTCAATTCTCTTTGGATAGTTTTGTGCCATATCTGTTGTCTCCGTTATACTTGTTACGATTCAGCCAGCTAAATCGTTACAGGTATTCGCCCATTAAAAATCGCTTTGCGATGGGGCGAATACCTGCTGTCACGTTACTATTCTTATACACGGTCAGCGCGGTAAATGCGCAGACCTGGCTGAACAGTTACGAAATCATTACTTATGCTTTTTCAATTTTTATCGCACATACCTTATATTCCGGTATTCTTGCGTATTTGTCCAGTGCTGCGTTGGTCAGCCAGTTCGCGTTTCCATCCGGGAAGTGGAACGGCATCCAGGATTCGCCCTGGGAAACCTTGCGTCCTACTCTTGCGGTGGATTCAATCTGACCACGTCTGGAGGATACTTTTACCTTGTCACCGTTTTTGATTCCCAGTGCCTCGGCATCCTTGTAGTTCATCTCTATATAAGAGGTACCCTGGATTTCCATAAGTCCCGGTGTTCTTCCGGTCATGGCCCTTGTTGTATAGTGATACAGCATACGGCCGGTCATCATGATGATCGGATATTCCTCATCCGGAAGCTCTGCGGACGGAACGTACTCTGCAGGATAGAACATGGCAAGTCCTCTTGAGAATTTGCCCACATGCAGAATCGGGGTTCCCGGGTGATCCTTGGTCGGGCACGGCCACTGCAGAGTTTCACCTGCGTCAAGCCTTGCATGGCTGATGCCGCCGTAGCTTGGTGTTACGGACGCGATCTCATCCATGATCTCAGCGGAGGTCAGATGCGGCTGCGGATAGCCCATACGGTTCATCAGGTCAATGATGATATCTGTATCCAGTCTCATATCCCCGTCCAGCTTCACAGCAGGGCGTACTCTCTGCACACGGCGTTCCGTGTTGGTAAAGGTACCCTCTTTTTCCGCGTAGCTGACACCCGGAAGGATAACATCCGCATACTGTGCGGTCTCTGTCATGAACAGCTCCTGGATCACAAAGAAGTCCAGATTTTCCAGTGCTTTGATAATGTGATGGGTATCCGGGTCTGTGACAATGGGGTCTTCACCGTAAATGTACAGGCCTTTTACCTTGCCTTCGATAGCTGCCGGGAATACTTCTGTGGAGTGCAGACCATTGTTGGGATTCAGCTTCACGCCCCAGGCTTTCTCGAATTTCTCACGTACTTCCGGATTCTCCACTTTCTGGTATCCCGGGTAATCCTTCGGGCCGGCACCCATATCACAGGCACCCTGTACGTTGTTCTGTCCGCGGATCGGGTTAACGCCGCAGCCCTCGCGTCCCAGCTTGCCTACCAGCAGAGCCATATTGGACATGGACATAACGCCCTCTGTACCGGTGGAATGCTCGGTAACGCCCAGACAGTAGATGATTGGCGCTTTGTCTGCTTTTGCATACATGATGGCAGCTTTTCTCAAATCATCCGGGTCAATGTGGCAGATCTCCGCAACTTTTTCCGGTGTGTAATCTTTTACGATTTCTTTGATCTTCTCATAGCCTTCGGTTCTCTCTTCGATGAACTTCATATCCTGAAGTCCTTCTTCAATGATCACATGCATAATGCCGTTGGCAAACGCAACGTTGGTACCCGGTCTTAATTTCAGATGAATGTCTGCTTTCTTGGACAGATCTATATCACGTGGGTCAACCACGATCAGTTTGCAGCCTCTCTGTACCGCCTGGCGGATCTGCATGCCAATAACAGGATGCGCTTCCTCCGGGTTGGAGCCTACCATCATGATCAGGTCCGGTTTTTGGGTGATGTCTGCAATGGGGTTGGTCATAGCGCCTGAACCAAGGGTCATGGCAAGACCTGCAACGGATGCGGAATGGCATACACGTGCACAGTTATCTGTATTATTGGTTCCAAAGCAGGTTCTCACCATCTTCTGAACCATGTAAATGTCCTCATTCGGGGAACGGGAACATGCAAAACCTGCCAGGGATTCAGAACCATACTGTTTCTTGATCTCCATAAATTTGGAAGCCACCAGATCCAGTGCCTCGTCCCAGCTTGCGCGCTCAAATTCACCGGTCTCTTTGTTCTTGATGAGCGGATATTTCACCCTGTCTGCAGAGTGTACAAAATCAAAGGAACCGCTGCGTCCTTTTACACAGAGCAGATTTTTGTTGGCCGGACCGTTGGCCGGCTCCACATCCACGATCTTATTGTCTTTGACTACCAGATAGAACTGGCATCCGGTACCACAGTGCGGACAGGTAGTCAGGACTTTCTTGTCGATCTGCCACGGACGGAAGGATTTTCTTCTCTTGGAGGAAAGTGCTCCGGTAGGACATGCCTCCACACAGTTTCCGCAGGACTCACAGGTACTCTTTCTGATAGGCACGCCGAAAGGTGTTCCGACGGAGGACTCAAATCCTCTCTCCATGGTGTCAATGGCACCGCGGCCTACCACCTTATTACAAGTATTCACGCATCTGTGGCAGAGAATACACAGGTTCGGATCATAGGTAAAGAACGGGTTGGAGTCATCCACCGGGAACTCGGTCATCTCGCCCTCGTATGTGGTTCTCTCCACGCCGTATTCCACGCAGTAGTCCTGCAGCTTACATCTGCCGTTCTGTGCACAGGAGAAGCAGTCTGTCTTGTGATTGGACAAAAGCAGGTTCAGGATGGTCTTTCTGGCATCCACTACCTTCTCGCTCATGGTCTCAATCACATCGCCCTCGCTTACATGGCAGGAACATGCGGTATCCATTTTCTTTCTTCCCCTGTTTTCGATCTCCACCATACACATACGGCAGGAGCCATCCGGAAGCAGGTCTTTGATATAACATAATGTAGGGATTTTCACACCGGCTTTCTCTGCAGCCTGTAAGATGGTAGTCCCCTTCTCAACTTCTACAGGAATTCCGTCTATCGTAACATGAATCATTCTCTCTCCTCCTATCTTACCTCGATTGCATCGAAACTGCAGTTTTCTATACATGCGCCGCATTTGATACATTTTGCGGTATCGATGGTATGCGGTTCTTTCTTCTCACCGGTAATAGCACCAACCGGACAATTTCTTGCACACTTGGTACATCCCTTACATTTTTCCGGATTGATATAATAGTTCCGAAGCGCTGTACAGGTATGGGAAGCACATTTCTTATCCACGATATGCTCCATATATTCATCACGGAACATACGGATGGTGCTCAGTACAGGAAGCGGTGCACTCTTTCCGAGGCCGCACAGAGACAGATCTTTTACACTCTTTGCGATCTCCTCCAATTTGTCAAGGTCTTCCACTTCCCCTTTGCCCGCTACGATCTTCTCAAGGATTTCCAGCATTCTCTTGGTACCGATACGGCAGGGAACACATTTTCCGCAGGATTCTCTCTGGGTAAAACTCATGAAAAATCTTGCCACTTCCACCATACAGGTGTCCGTATTCATAACAACAAGTCCGCCGGAGCCTACAATGGCACCGAACTTCTTAACAGAATCAAAATCAAGAGGCTCATCCAGATGCTGGGTAGTCAGACATCCGCCGGACGGTCCGCCGATCTGTACAGCCTTAAATTCAGAACCTTCCTGAAGACCGCCGCCGATCTCATAAATGATCTCACGCAGGGTAGTTCCCATGGGAACTTCGATCAGGCCTGTATTTTCAATGGAGCCTGTCAGGGAGAAGGTCTTGGTACCCGGGCTTCCCTCTGTTCCGATGGTACGGAACCACTCATGGCCTTTCAGGATGATCTTCGGAACATTGGCATATGTCTCCACATTGTTCAGAACCGTGGGTTTTGCCCACAGACCATGGTCAACGGTTCTCGGCGGTTTGGTACGCGGGAATCCTCTGTTGCCCTCAATGGAGGCTGTCAGAGCAGAACCCTCGCCGCAGACAAAGGCACCGGCGCCTCTGTTAATATGCATATGGAACGCAAATCCTGTTCCCAGGATGTCATCTCCCAGAAGATTTCTCTCCTCCATAACTGCAATGGCGTGTTTCAGCCTTGCCACAGAGTTGGGGTACTCGGCACGCACATAGATATATCCCTCAGAGGAACCTACCGCGTATCCGGCGATCATCATACCCTCAATGAGCTTGAAGGGGTCACCTTCCATAACGGAGCCGTCCATGAATGCTCCCGGATCACCCTCGTCACCGTTGCAGACTACATAGCGCTCTTTTTCTTCCTGGGCAGCAACCTGTTTCCATTTCCTTCCGGTGGGGAATCCGCCGCCGCCTCTGCCGCGCAGGCCGGACTGGTCCACTTCCTCCACAACATCCTCGGGCTTCATGTCAAACAGCACTTTTTCCAGGGCTTTGAATCCGCCCGCTGCAATATATTCATCAATGGATTCCGCGTCAAATCTGCCGCAGTTTTCCAGAACCACACGTGTCTGTTTTGCAATGAACGGAATCTCATCCGGCTGTACATAGGTGTTCTCCGCTTTCTTGTAGAGCAGTCTGTCCACAAGGCCGTCACCCATAACCGTATTGTCAAAGATTTCCTGACAGTCATCCGGCTGAACCTTTATGTACTGCACCACTTTGTCACCCTTCTGGATACGCACCAGAGGACCGAATTCACAGAAGCCCTGGCAGCCTGTCCTTTTGACACCCACATGTTCTTTCTCGTCATGGGGAGCAAATTCAATGGTGACATTGGGGGTGTTCCCCACGATTTCCATCATCTTCTGATAGATTTTCTCGGAACCTGTGGCAATACATCCTGTACCGGAACAGACAAGGATCCTGCATCCGTAAGACTGCAGCTCCTCTACCGCCGCTTCCCTGCACTTGTCGAGTTCTGCTTTGTTTGAAATCATCATGCGCCTTCACCTCTCAATTCCTGCACTAACGCAACTACTTTTTCCGGTGACATCTTGGGATGCACTTCCTCATTGACCATCAGCGTGGGAGCCAGGCCGCATGCACCCAGACAGGATACGGTTTCCACAGTAAAGATCATATCATCGGTGGTGTGTTTCTTCTTGCTCAGTCCCAGCTCTTTGTAGAGTGCCTCCAGGATCGGCATGGATTTCCTCACATGACATGCCGTGCCGTCACAGACTTTAATGACATATTTTCCCTTTGGCTCAAAAGAGAAATTCTCATAAAAAGTTGCAACGCTGTAAGCTTTTGCCTCTGTCACCCCGATCTGCTGTGCAGTGTAAGTGAGCAGTTCCCCCGGCAGATAGCGGTATTCACCCTGAATGTCCTGCATGATCGGAATCAGGGATGACGGTTTCTTTCCGTACCGCCCAATGATTTCATCTGCCTTTTCGTAGTAAGATTGGTCTAACATATATTACCCTCCTATATATAATATATTACCTCTGATGCCTTGAAAGGCGGCCTGCACATTTTGTTCAGATGCAGAACCTTCCTTATCCGGTTCAACCTGGCAAGGTATCAAATGACTACCATATTTTCATCTTCACTTTTTTCCCCGCCTTCTCCAGACAATCTTTTAAATGGTAGGTAAGACGCAGTTTTTCTCCCGCGTCTATGTGAAGTTCTGTGTTCGCCGGGTTTCTGGCATTCCCGAAAAATATGCGGATGTCTGTGGAGTTTTCAAAGAGCTCCTCCAGAAGCCTTGCGGCTGCATCCTTTTTCCTGCCGAAACCAAGCACTGCCAGTCCGTCTTTTAAATAGCGGTTGGCATATATATTCAAACGCCGGATGGTCAGAAGGCCCTCCGTGACCAGATCCACACCTTTCAGGGCAGACATGGCCGGCACCTCATCACATCTGGTGTCATCAAGCGATACTAATTCCTCACCCAGATGGTCTGCCACGAACTTAGCTGTGGTTCCGCCGCACACAATGTGCTTTCCGGGTGATGCAAAAAACAGTTTTAAAAATGCCTCATCTTTTTCCATCTGGCTGGGCGGCCCGATCATGAGATTCGTAACTGCCCTCTCACATAATTTAATCACCAGAACCGTGATATCATCATCTGTCTCATCTAAATTCAGGTCTACACAGGCACTGGCGATATGGGCTGCCAGCTGCTGGGCTGACATCTCTTTTTTGTATTTTTGTTCGCAGAAGCGGACTACATCCTCCCGCCCCCATCCTCCGTTGGTGGTCTTTCCCATACCGGCATTGGTAACGCCGTCTGACATGAGGATGAGCACGTCGTCTTTTTGCAGGGTAAGCTCTGCCTCCCGGATTTCCTTCTCCTTGATGCTGTGTGAGGTCTCCGGATATTCCACAGACCTTCCATCCCTCAGAAGAATGGCACCCGGATTATCATACTGGGCCAGATAGGCCTGTCTGCCGCTTATCTTCAGGGCAGTAAAGGTGGAGTAGGCCATGTTCCGCACGCGGCACACGGGAAGTGTCTTGGCAATGGCCTCCACGGCATCGTCCAGCGGAAGCTTTTTTATCATCATGGTACAGAGCATTTTTGCTGTGAGCGTTGCCAGAATGTTGGCTTTTACCCCGCTGCCGAGGCCGTCCGAGAGAACCAGTACCGTGTCGGAACCCCGTTCCTCTGTAATGTAAAAGTCTCCGCAGAGGGATTCTTTCTTTTTATTCAGACTGACATGTCCGAAATCCGCAAAGAGGTTGTCAAAATGTATCTTCATAGCCATCCCTCCGGATTGTCAGTCCCGGACTTTTCCTGTTCTGTGAGGATGGTCTCCTTCAGCTTCTCCACAGCCACCTTTGTGTCGGCTGCCGTCTCACCTAAAAGCTCTGCGATCTGATGAACGATGCTAAGCTGTTCATCCGCCAGCTTATCCGCCATCTGTGCCGCCATGATCCTGGTACGGCGCACCTCCTGCTGCTGTGCCACCTCTTTTGTGACATTTTTCATAATGCAGATGATCAGTCCGTTACTCTTATCATACGTGAGAACACGCTCCAGATAGACCTTGTATTCCTCCACAAAAATCTTGTCCTGGGTAAATCCCTTACCGAATGCCAGCATATTTACAAAGGCGTAATCATCCATAAGCTTTGACACCGGCTGGCCGATAATGGCCTTTTTCCTTCGGATATCGAATAAATCCATGGCCGCCCTGTTGAGCTGCACCACTTCCAGATCTGTATTCACTGTCACCAGCATACCCGGCATGGAATTGATGATCTTGTTGGCATAGCTGGCCTCACGCTCCCGCATATAGGGAATGCACATGGAAATCTCCGCCTTGTTCTGGAAAATAGCGATGGCCTTCTCCCTGCAGGTGTTATATCCGCAGGCACCGCAGTTTAATTCCTTCTGGTGGGTGGCCTTTCCCATCTTTTTCAGGATTTCCTGAAGCTCAGCCTCTGTGGGCTTTGGATGGCTGACCTCTTTTTCAATAAATTCCCGCTCCAGGTTCATACCTGCAGGGAGATTGAAATCTGCTTCATCATCGGGACAAAACGGGTCTTTCATGGAAGCTTTCATCACATCCATGGAACCTTTCAATCTGCGTATCTTATCCTTCTGGAAAGAGGGGCCTCCGATACAGCCGCCCTCGCAGATATTCAGCTCCAGAAAGCATTTATGTATCTTTCCCTCCCGCAGTTCCTCCAGAATCTGCATACAATTTTCCACACCATCAATGCTCAGATATGTATAATCTTCATTTTTTCTGATAATCCGTGTGATGCCGCCGCTCATGGCACGCATTCTGGAGAGCATAGGCTCCGGTTCCTCCTGATCTGCGTCAACCGTGATACTGTTTTCCTCCATCCAGGCATCCAGTTCCTCGAAGGTTATGACATAGGCGGAATAATTGTTTTTCTCGGAGATTTCCGCAACGGGCGAGATGCACGGGCTTATATATACCGGAATGCAGTCCCTGTTTTTCTCTTTCAGATATTTGGCATGGGTCTGCATGGGGGATAACACCGGAAGCAGGTATTTTGCCAGCTCGGGATATTTGCTGCGCACAAGACGCACAACTGCGGGGCATACAGAGGTGATCATCACATCCATCTGCCCTTCCTGCAGAATCCGTTCATATTCTCTTCGCACCAGATACGTGCCTTCCGCAGCTTCTCTGGCATCCGTAAATCCCAGTTTCCGCAGTGACTCCCTGAGCACCGGAAAACTGCCCGGCCCGTATTTTGCAGTATAGGCTGGATTCACACTTGCCACAAGCTGATATCCCTCCGCGATCATCCGCTTCAAACTGGGCACATCGTTCTTCTCCGCTTTTGCGTGCTGGGGACAGATGATCGTGCACTTCTCACAGAGGATACAGTCATCCTGCATGATCTGCGCCTGATGGTCCCTGATCCGGATGGCCTTCACCGGACAATGGCGGACACATTTATAACAATTTTTACAGTCTACCGGTTTAAATTTGAGAATCCACATAGTTTCCTTTTCCGTCATTCCGCACTGTATTGTGCAGATTCGTCAATATTGCTTAGAATTACCTATTCCATTATACATGAATCATCGGATTTATACAATATTCATTCCACAATTTTTCTTTTTATTTGTAATTTTCCTACAATAAATGCTGTTCTATCCTGCACACTGTATATTTGTAGCTGCTCTGACTCTACATAATATACATAGAAAAACGCCCTCTCTGCAGCCGCTTGGGGCTTCACGAAGAGGACGCTGTACGCATCAGAACATCATTTTCAATACTTCCATAATACCGGTCAGTCCAAGGCTGTATAAAAGGATGGAGCCCGGTTTTCCCAAAAGGATGATGGCTGTGAATTTCTTCAGAGTCATTTTGGTTAAGCCCGCAATGTAGCACAGCAGGTCATCCGGTGCCACAGGGAGAAAGATCGCCACTGCAAATGCCTTGTCAAATCCGTTTCCCTTGCTCAGCCATCCGATGTATTTGTCGTAATTCTTCTCCCCAATAATATTCCGCACAAAAGGTCTGCCGTACTGTTTTGAGAGAAGAAATGCCAGTATGGAACCAATGCTGATTCCAATGTAATTATATACAAATCCCCACACAGGGCCGAAGATCAGCACCCCGCCCAGGCACCCTATGGCACCCGGAAGAATGGGAATCACTACCTGTACGATCTGAATCAGAACAAACAGGGCAGGAGCCCACACACCGCAGTTGTGAAGGAAAAGTTCCAGAGCATCCCTGGATACAAAGATCCGGTTCTGCACCCCATAGAAAATGAAAAATCCCATTCCGATCAGTCCCGCGATGGTGCACAGGTTCATGAGAACTGCTGTTCTTTTTGTCTCCATACGTTTCCTCCTCTCCGGCGGGCAGGGACGGTACGTTTTCCCTCTGCCGCTGTCTTCTCATAAAACTCTTTCCACATCTGCCCCACATGCTCCCTGCTGTAAAATTCATGTCCCGCAAAAGAGGCGTGGGCACTTCTCTGGTAAAAATCAGGATCTTCCCTGAGCTGTTTTAAGGTACTTACAAATGCATCCATACCGTCTCCCCTGAGCGCGTAATCAAAAAGGATCGGGTCATATATAGGCAGGTTCCGTACCAGGACCGGTACTGCGCAGTTCATGGATTCCAATATGGTCATGGGGAACAGTTCCTCATAGGAGGGAAGGAACATCACATCAGCCATGTTGTAGATCTCATTCATTTTCTCCCTGTCCACGATTCCCAAAAACCGTACGTTCGGGGGAAGGTGTTTCATCATTTTCCTGATTTCCTCGTAGCCGTCGGATATCCTTCCAAAGGAAAATCCGCCTGCCCAGACAAACATGCAGTCCGGCATTCTTTTCGCTGCCTCCACAAAATCAACCACACCTTTTCGTTTCTGGAGCTGGCCTACACACAGAACGGTAAATGCGTCTTTGCTGATACGGTATTCCCTGCGGATACGCGCCCTCTCCTCACGGGGAAGGGGATAAAAATCCTCCTCTGACACTACGTTTGGAATATAGGTCACCCGTTCTTTTGGAATCCCGTAGTGTGCCAGACGCTCAATAAAATACGGATTGACTGTCACCAGCTTATCCATTCTTTTATAGAAGGAGAGCATATAGCGGTAGAAAATCTTCTTCATAAACCGGGGAAGATGGATGCTGTTCTCTACCGTCTCCGGAAGAAAATGTACATATCCCACGGTCTTTCCCTGTCTTTTTCTGTGTCCTATCCCCAGGTAAAATTCCGGGTTGATGGAATGGTAGTGGGTGATCTCACAGGATTCTTTTGCATTGTTCAGCACCTCAAACTGTCCCTTCAGAACCTGCGCCGCCAGCGCTACCTGCTCATCATGAGCGGAAAGAACGCCCTGTCCTTTTACCATATCTGCCTTTGACATCATATTTATTTTCATCATATTAAGAAGCCCTCCTCATCATACGTTTCATAATCGCCCGTCCCCAGGCAGCCCGCTCTGTATCTGTGTATACGGAAACCTGCTCTTTCTCCCGGCAGGCGGTGCGGTAAGCACGTTCCACCATGGTACAGAAGTTCCAGGTTGAAAATTCTTCCGCCATCTCTCTTGCCATTGCCCCCATTGCCTGTCTTCTCTCCTCATTTTCCAGAAGATAGGTAAGGTGCATGCGGAAATACTCATACGTCTCATACTGGAAGCCGTTGCAGCCGTCTGCTATGACACCCTCCAGACATGCATCCTTTCTGCACAGGGCAGGGACACCGCTTGCCAGTGCCTCAATGTAAGTGATTCCCTGTGTCTCACTGTTGGATGCACACACAAAAATATCTCCCATCTGATAGCAGGCCCACACTTCATCCGGAGCCACCATTCCGGTAAAACAGACATTTTTGTCGATTCCCAGACTTTTTGAAAGGTTTTCCAGGTTCTCCCTGTCCGGCCCGTCACCTGCGATCAGAAGTGTCAGGTGCTCGGTACCCTCCTCCGAAAGTCTTGCGAAATACTCCATGATCTCTTCCAGGTTTTTCTCTTTTGCCAGCCTTCCCACGCTGACCAGAACTTTATTCTCTTTCGGAATCCCAAGAGCTTCTTTTCTCTGCTCTTTTTCCTCCTGTGTCAGTGTTCTTCTGAACTTTCCAAGGTCAATGCCGCTTGGGATCACGTCCACTTCGGGCTTAACTTGATAGGTGGAAAGAATGTCTCTTACTTTCCCTGTCGGTGCGATGACCCGGTCTGTTTTGTTCAGAATGGTTCTGGAAAATTCGGCCACTGCCTTTTTGCCTGCTTTGCGGCCCGCTGTATATCTGCCCAGCATGCCCGGAAGATAATGCATATAATCTTCATATATGGTGTGGTAGGTGTGAAGAAGCGGGCATCCGCACTTCTTACTGATTTTAACCGCGTATTGAAAAGTCATAAATTCGCATTGTGAATGCACCACGTCCGGCTCCCAGTCGATTAGTTCCCCTATAAAGGGATTGCCATAGGGAAGAACCGCTCTCGCATTGGGATAAATACTTCCCAGATCCATGGATTTCACATAATAAACTTCGTTATCTCTATAGGAAGCTCCGGTCTCGGAAAGTGTCAGCACTCTCACCTCATGGCCGCGCTCTTCTAATTCTCTCTTCAGATTGAGAACAGAGGTGACTACTCCGTTGACAATGGGTTTGTACCAGTCTGTAGTAATTAATATCTTCATCAAAAGTCCCCCTTTGTTTTCTCCTTGTCTTAGGTTGACTTTATCTTAACCGGAAGACTTAAAGAAATGGTCGGCGGATTTTTAAAAAATTTCTAAAGAAAGTTGTAAGAATTACTTCCATTTCTAAAAACTATATGCTATAATAACATCGTTGTAAATCCTGAGGGGCATTAGCGCAGCTGGGAGCGCGCCACAATGGCATTGTGGAGGTCACGGGTTCGAATCCCGTATGCTCCATTTAAAACAATAAATTAAGTAAATCCGAACTCAATGAGTTCGGATTTTGTATATTATACGACATTTAGACATAAAGGAGTTATCACATGCAGGAAAAAACATTTCGTCCGTCCCGCTGGCAGCTTCTGCCTCCCGTACTTTCGGGGTCTGCCCTGAAAATCCTTGCCATAGTCACCATGCTGATCGACCACATCGGTGCCGTCATTCTGGAAAACGGATTTATCCACGCTTATCAGATGAACCTGCCCCAGGCTCTGTCCTACGAAAATACGCTTCTCATATGGAAGATTGACTGGGTTCTCAGAAAAATAGGGCGTATTGCTTTTCCCATATTCTGTTTCCTGCTTGTAGAGGGTTTTATCCACACTTCAAACAGAAAAAAATATGCGCTGCGGCTCGCTCTGTTTGCTCTTCTCTCGGAAATACCTTTCGATTTGTGCTTTAGAGGCAAATTCCTGGAATTTTCTTACCAGAATGTCATGATCACACTCCTCGTCGGTTTTCTTGCGATCACGGCAATGGACGAAGCCCGAAAAAGAGTGCCTGCACTGGCCCTTGTGGCTGCCGCTGCCGGTCTGCTCCTCGGATATCTCTTAAAAACGGATTACAGTTACAGAGGCGTCATACTGATCATCCTTCTATATCTGTTTCAGAGTTATCCCCTGGAAAAGACCATTGCGGGCTGTCTCTCTCTTCTGTGGGAACCGCCTGCCTGCTTCGCCTTTATTCCCATCAACATGTATAACGGACAGAGAGGCCGGAAGATCAAATACTTTTTCTATTTCTTTTATCCGGTGCATCTTTTCCTGCTGTTTCTCATCCGCTATGCCCTTCTAAAATGCTGATTTCAGCCTATGCAGCATAAAAAACACTTACACTACATGAAACAGGGAGACTGCATCCAGGCAGGAGAAATAGAAACGCCTTTCTGCAGTCTCCCGGAACTGGAGATACATATGACCGGAAAAACACATCTGTCCGTAGGTACAGCCGCCGCTGTCTGCGTGACGCAGCCGCAAAACTTAAGCAGCTTATTATTATGCCTTGGCACAGCCGCCATCGGCTCCGTGATCAGCGATATTGATGTCACCACCTCGGAATCCCGGGATGAACTGAATAAAATCACTGTCATCACTGTACTTGTCATAGCCGCCCTGGCCTTTGCAGAATGGAAATGGAATGTGGGAATCCGATACCGTTTCCAAAAAGAGAGCAGCATTTACAGACTTACCGTAAGTTTTCTTATCTTCCTGGGTGTATGCACCTTTGGAAAAAACCAGCCCCACAGGTCCTTCATGCATTCTCTGCCCGCACTTGTCATTTTAAGCGGCATAGTATACGGAATCTTTCCGGATATCACACCGTATTTTTCTGCTGCCATGCTCTCACACATGCTTATCGACATGCTCAATTACAAAAATGTCCGGATATTATACCCTCTTAAATTCGGTATCAGCCTGGATCTGTGCCATGCGGACGGCCTGGTGAGCAAAGCCTTGTTTCATGCAGGTATGGCAGTTTTAACCATTATGGTACTGTTTCTCTTATACCGGATGTATTTTCATTAAAATATATCCGCAGACGCAAAAAGAGCTGACCCACTCCGATCCGGTCAGCTCTTTTCTATTAATCATAACCATTCAGCGCGCTAAAACGCACAGCCCCGGCTGAATTGTTACACTCAATCTTCTGTTTTCTCTACCACTTCATTCTTATTCTTATAAATACTTTTCGCCGGAACCACTCCGCGCACGGAGGACAGCGGGTAAATGTTGCTGTGGCTTCCAATCACGGTTCCCGGATTCAGCACGGAACCGCATCCTACTTCCACTTCATCGCCCAGCATAGCGCCGAATTTTTTCAGTCCTGTCTCTATATTTCCGGAAGCACCTTTTACAACCACCAGTTTTTTATCAGATTTTACATTGGAGGTAATGGAGCCGGCTCCCATATGGGACTTGTATCCCAGAATGGAATCGCCTACATAATTATAGTGGGGAACCTGTACTTTGTTAAACAGGATCACGTTTTTCAGTTCTGTGGAATTTCCTACCACAGCACCTTCCCCAACCAGTGCATTGCCGCGGATAAACGCACAGTGGCGCACCTCGGCGTCCTTACCGATAATGGCCGGGCCGTTGATGAATGCAGTGGGGGCTACCTTTGCGGATTTGGCGATCCAAACATTCTCTCCCCTCTTCTCGTACTCCTCCTCAGACAGTGTGCTGCCCAGTTTTACAATAAATTCGCTGATAAGAGGGAGCACTTCCCAGGGATATGTCCTGCTTTCCAGAAGCTCTTTTGCCATTGTCTGATCTAAATCGCTGTATAATTCACTGATTTTAAGCTGTTCCATTTGCTTTACCTCTTTCCGCCGGCTTTTCCGGCTTTTTTATAGTATACGGCCGCCGCGTCAAAAAACTGCTTCAGGGCCAGTTGATTTCTAAGTCCCAGTACGCCCTGGGTTCTGCTTCTCACAAAATTCTCCAGCTTTGCCATGTATTCCTCCGGAGTGATCTCCCCCTCCGCCACATAGGTAAGGCCCTTCTCCCAGCTTGCGGTCAGCTCAGGATTTAAAAGAGAGCGGATGGATGCGTTGACCACATCAAAGATCATTTCGCCCAGCAAAGTGGGGGTGATGACCTGGGTCTTCTTATTTAATGCCAGGTACTTGATGGTCATGAGTTTTTTCAGGATCTCCGCCCTGGTGGCACTGGTGCCGATGCCGCTTCCCTTTATCTGCGCCCGCAGCTCCTCGTCCTCTATGAGCTGTCCCGCATTTTCCATAGCCAGGATCATAGAACCGGAAGTATAGCGTTTCGGCGGGGAGGTCTCCCCCTCTTTGATCTGGAAACCTGTGATATCCAGTTCACTGCCTTTTTTGATGGTCTGCAGGATTTCCAGAAAGCCGGTATCCTCTGTCTGTTCCCCATCCTCCTGGGGACTCTCATCCTTCTTTTTTGCGAAAGAGTTCTGCACCACTTTCAGATATCCCTCTGAAACCAGTATTTTAAAGGAGGAAAACAGTCTCTCCTTCTCAATGACAGACACGATACTCACCTTCTGATACACAGCAGGCGGATAAAAAATGCTTAAAAACCTGCGCACCACTGTCTCATAGACCTTTGCCGCCTGGGGGTGGAGGCTGCCCAGAGCACCCATACCCTGTCCTGTGGGGACAATGGCGTAATGGTCTGTGATCTGTTTGTCATTGACATATCTTGTCTTCTCCAGATTTTTGTAGCTGCCCTTTTCCAGTATCTCTTCCGCAAAGGGTTTTCCGTGCACATAGCCCCGAAGGCCGCTGATGTTCTTATGTATTTCTTTTGCCACCGCAGTGGAGAGCACACGGGCATCGGTCCTTGGATAGGTGACCATTTTTTTCTCATACAGTTCCTGGACAATCTTCAGGGTCTCATCCGGGCTGATCTTAAACATGCGGGAGCAGTCATTCTGAAGCTCTGCCAGATTATAGAGAAGAGGAGGATTTTTATTCTCCTTTTTCTTCTCAATCTTTTCCACCACAGCCTTGTACGGCGGATTGGAGGATAGAATGGCTTTTAACTCCTCCGCGTGTTTTTTCTCCTTGAATCCGTTCTCCTTATAGAGAAAAGGAGACTGGAAATACCGGCTGCCCTCCATGGCGCGCCACTCCCCGTCAAAGGGGTGTCGGCCTGCCGAGAAGCTGCCCAGTACACGGTAAAACGGGGTTTTTACAAATTCCCGGATCTCCCGCTCCCTGCGCACCACCATGCCCAGCACGCAGGTCATGACACGGCCCACGGATATGGCCTGGTATTTGCTGCCCAGGTAATTGGACACTGCATTTCCATATTTTAAAGAAAGAAGCCGGGAGAAATTAATACCCATGAGATAATCTTCCTTGGCCCGCAGATACGCGGACGCGGATAAATTGTCATAGGCAGTGATATCCTTTGCCTCCCGGATTCCCCTCAATATCTCTTCCTCTGTCTGGGAATCGATCCACACTCTCTTCTGTTCCTTGTCTTTCACCCCTGCCATCATGGCGACCAGGCGGTAGATATACTCTCCCTCCCGTCCGGAGTCGGTACAGACATAGATGGTGGAAACATCTTCCCGGTTTAAAAGTCCGCTCACGATCTGAAACTGTTTGGATACGGACGGTATGACCTCGTATTTGAATTCTTCAGGCAGAAAAGGCAGGGTCTCCAGACTCCATTTCTTAAATTTTATGTCGTATTTTTCCGGGTAGCTCATGGTGACCAGATGGCCTACACACCAGGTGACAATGGTATTCTCAGATTCCAGATACCCGTCATGCCGGGATGTCTGGACCTTGAGAGCCTTGGCAAATTCCTGTGCCACGCTGGGCTTTTCTGCGATAAATAAAGATTTACTCATAAAAGCTCCTCTTCCATGCAATCAGACCGGAGGGAGCTCCCCGGTCTGACTTTAAGTTTTATTTTTTTGTGATAAATCCTTTGGCTTTCAGTGTCTCTGCGCAAAGGACAGCACCGCCGGCAGCGCCGCGCACGGTGTTATGGGAAAGGCCGATGAACTTGTAATCATATACACTGTCCTCTCTCAGACGTCCCACTGTCACGCCCATTCCCTTTTCGTAATCAACATCCAGGGTAACCTGCGGACGATTGTCTTCTTCCATATAACGGATGAACTGCTTCGGAGCGCTTGGCAGGTCTAATTCCTGGGGAATGCCCTTGAAGTTCACCATTTTTTCGATGAGCTGTTCTTTGGTCGGATTCTTTCTGAACTTTACAAATACGGCTGCTGTATGTCCGTTCAATACCGGAACACGCACGCACTGTGTGGTGATGACAGGTTCTGCTGCCTTTTCAATCACGCCGTCTTTGATCTCACCCCAGAGACGAAGGGGTTCCTGCTCGCTTTTTTCTTCCTCTCCGCCGATGAAGGGGATTACATTGCCTACCATTTCCGGCCAGTCTTTGAAGGTCTTGCCTGCTCCGGAGATTGCCTGATAAGTGGTTGCCACTACCTCGTATGGCTCAAACTCTCTCCATGCTGTGAGCACCGGTGCGTAGCTCTGAATGGAACAGTTGGGTTTTACGGCGATGAAGCCTCTTGTGGTTCCCAGACGTTTTTTCTGGAATTCGATCACATCAAAGTGCTCCGGATTGATTTCCGGCACTACCATAGGTACATCCGGAGTCCAGCGGTGTGCGCTGTTGTTGGACACAACCGGTGTCTCTGTCTTAGCGTAATCTTCTTCAATGGCTTTGATCTCCTCTTTGCTCATATCCACGGCAGAGAATACAAAGTCAACAGTGGATGCCACTTTCTCTACCTCAGATACATTCATGACTTCCAGCTTTTTCACAGCCTCCGGCATGGGAGTGTCCATTTTCCAGCGTCCGCCCACGGCTTCCTCATATGTCCTGCCTGCGCTTCTTGCGCTGGCTGCCACAGTAACCACCTCAAACCAGGGATGGTTCTCAAGCAGAGAGATGAATCTCTGGCCTACCATTCCTGTTGCACCTAATATACCAACTCTTAATTTCTCACTCATACGGCAATTCTCCTCGTCTATGTATTCTGTGCCCACTTTTGTTTTCCCTGTGCGCACATTTGTTTTTCCTAAACAATACTATAACAAATCCGGGAAAAAAGCAAGTATTTTTTAGTTTTCTTCCAGATATTTTTTGTGCAGTGCCAAAACCTGCTTCATGGCTGCCTCGCCGGGAGCACCGATGGTATTTCTCTTCTCCACGCAGTTTTTCATGCTGATGGCCTCATAGATATCCTCCTTGAATACAGGGCTGATCTCCTGATATTCTTCCAGGCTCATCTCGTCCAGAGAGATGTTTTTCTCTATGCAGGCAAGCACCAGACGTCCCACAATGCCGTGTGCGTCCCGAAAGGGCACACCGTTGTTCACCAGATAGTCTGCCGCGTCTGTGGCGTTGGTAAAGCCGTTCTTGGCGCTCTTTTCCATATTTTCTCTATTGAAGGACATGGTGGCGATCATACCGTTAAACAGAGCGATACAGCCCTTTACCGTGTCAATGGCATCAAAGGTAAACTCCTTATCCTCCTGCATATCTTTATTATACGCCAGAGGAATGCCTTTCATGGTCGTCAGAATGGACATGAGGGCGCCGTAGACACGTCCTGTCTTTCCGCGCACCAGCTCCGCAATATCCGGATTTTTCTTCTGGGGCATAATGCTGCTGCCTGTGCTGTAGCCGTCATCGATCTCCACAAAACGGTACTCATTGGAATTCCAGAGAATGATCTCCTCACAGAAACGGCTCAGATGCATCATTATGGTGGAAAGGCCTGACAGAAGCTCGATCAGATAATCCCTGTCCGCCACAGAATCCATACTGTTCAAGGTAGGCCCGTCAAATCCCAGTGCCTCTGCCGTAAATTCCCGGTCAAGAGGATACGTGGTTCCCGCCAGTGCTCCGCTGCCTAAAGGACAGAGGTTCAGACGCTTACCCGTGTCTGCCATACGGCTTCTGTCACGTTTGAACATCTCAAAATACGCGCCGAAGTGATGTGCCAGTGTCACCGGCTGCGCCTTCTGCAGGTGCGTGAATCCGGGCATGTAAGTATGTACATTTTCATCCATGATCCTGTAAATGGATTCCAGCAGTTCTTTTAAAAGGATATCGATCTCCCCGATCTCATCCCTTACGTACATTTTCATATCAAGAGCTACCTGGTCATTGCGGCTTCTGCCTGTGTGCAGTTTCTTGCCCACATCCCCGCAGCGGTCGATCAGGTTAGCCTCCACAAAGCTGTGGATGTCCTCATATTCAGGGGAAAAGGCAAGTGCTCCGCTCTCTATATCTGTCAGAATGCCCTTCAATCCTGCCAGGATCGTCTCCTTCTCCTCCTCTGTGATTATGCCCTGCTTTGCAAGCATAGAAGCATGTGCCATGCTTCCTGTGATATCCTGTTTGTAGAGCTTGTTGTCAAAGCTCAATGACGCGTTGAAATTATATACCAGCTGGTCCGTTTCCTTTGTGAAACGTCCGCCCCATAACTGAGCCATCTTTTCGTACCTCACTTTTTCATTGAATTTTTCCTATGCCATAAGCCGCATATCCCTATCCGGCTTATGGGTAACAGTTTATCATTATCTGTCTGGCCGTGCAAGATTTTTCTCCCTTTTGGAAAATACACAGCCGCAGAAATCCTGCCGGTACAGGCCATACTCCCGTGAAAGCTCTGTGGAGCGCTTATACCCGTTTTTCTTCTTGAAATCCGAGGGCAGATGGCGGACATGATATTTTTCTTCCAGCTTTTCGCCGATCTCATTGATCTTTGCCGCATTTTTCAGAGGGCTTATTGACAGGGTCGTGGTAAAATAATCATAACCGCCCTCTGCCGCCAGCCTTGCCGCCTCCTCCATACGCATCTCATAGCAGGCAAAGCAGCGCTCCCCGCCCTCCGGGATGTCCTCCATCCCTCTTGCCATCTCAAAAAACTTCTCAGGGCAGTACACCCCTTTTAAAAATTTCGGCTTATGTACAAAAGGCATGGACGCTATGAGCCGCTCAAGCTCCTCCTCCCGCTTCTCATACTCCTCCCTGGGAGAAATATTGGGATTGTAGAAAAAATCTGTGATCTCAAAATACTGGGACAGGTATTCCAGCACATAGCTGCTGCAGGGTGCGCAGCAGCTGTGCAGGAACAGGGTGGGGACTTTTTCTTCCCCTTGTATCTGCTCCAGTATCTTTTCCAGTTCTCTTTGGTAATTTCTGTTCCGGTTCATTTTAAGATTCCCTTTTTAATACTTCATTGCTGTTTGTCTCGCCCTTTTCAAAGGCCACTGCATTGTCCAGCGTAGTCTGGGAGATAGCAGCCAGAGCCTCCTGGGTAAAAAATCCCTGATGGGAAGTGATCATTACATTTGGGAAGGACAGAAGCCTTGCCGTCGTGGAATGCTCCAGGATTTCATCGGATCGGTCCTCAAACACATTCTTGGTCTCCTCCTCATATACATCAAGGCCCACCCCAAAGAACTTGCGGGCGCGGATTCCCTCGATCAGATCCTCTGTCTTTACCAGGCCGCCTCTTGATGTGTTGACCAGGACCACGCCGTCCTTCATCTTTGCTATGGTATCCCTGTTGATCAGATGGTAGGTGCTGTCCATTAAAGGGCAGTGCAGGGAGATCAGGTCACTTCTCTCAAGCAGTTCATCGAAAGAGACATACTCCGCAAAATCCAGGTCAGGATTCTGGTACACATCATAGGCAATGACCTTCATGCCAAAGCCGCGGCAGATTCTTGCCATGGCTGCGCCGATCTTACCGGTTCCCACGATCCCCGCTGTCTTCTGGTAGAAATTAAATCCCATAAGTCCGCTGAGGCTGAAATCATTTTCCCGCACTTTTACATAAGCCTTATGGATCCTGCGGTTTGCGGTGAGGGCCAAAGCCATGGCATGCTCCGCCACCGCCTCAGGTGAATAGCCCGGCACGCGCATAACACGGATGCCGTACATGGCTGCCTTATCCAGATCCACATTGTTGAAGCCTGCGCAGCGCATAAGCACCAGCCTGACGCCTGCTTCATGAAGGGCTGTCATGGTCTCTGCCCCCACGTCGGAGCTTACAAAGGCGCACACAGCGTCAAAGCCTTTTGCAAGCGGCGCCGTCTTGGGTGCCAGGTCTGTTTTCAGATAGTCGATCTCTATTCCCGGATAATGTTCCAGTTGTTTATCAAAGGATGCCCTGTCGTAGTTCTTGGTGTCAAAAAATAAAATTCTCATAGTTCTGCCTCCTGTTCTTGTCAAACAAAGTTTCCGTTACCGGATAGGTTTCCCAATCCGTATTTATTTTATCAATAATCAAAGAAAAACACAAGTGCCTCCCTTTCCCATATGTCAACCCCCGGCTTTTCATCATATGATACTGTATACCAACCCAAAAAACAGACAGTCTCACACCTGCCTGACGATGGAAAAAAGAAAGGAATGACAACTTATGGATACACCTCTTTTAGAAGTAAAAGATGTCAGTTATGCCTATCATACAAAATCCGGTGAAACACCCGCTCTGTCCCATATATCTTTTTCCGTGGAAAAAGGAGAATTCCTGGCAATCGTCGGCCCTTCGGGCTGCGGAAAATCCACTCTGCTGGATATGCTCTGCGGTCTGCTCACCCCGGAAGAAGGAGAAATTCTTTTAAACGGGAAACCACTCAGCGAATCGGTGACAAACATCGGATATATGCTGCAGAAGGACCACCTCTTTGAATGGCGCACCATCTACAGCAATGTACTGCTGGGCCTGGAGATTCAAAAGAAAAATTCACCCAATGCCAGAGAAAAGGTCAATCATCTTCTGGCCGATTACGGTCTGGATAAATTCAGGGAATCACGTCCCTCCCAGCTTTCCGGCGGTATGCGGCAGCGCGCCGCCCTCATCCGCACCCTGGCTCTGGAACCGGATCTGCTGCTTTTAGACGAACCTTTTTCAGCTTTAGATTATCAGACACGCCTCTCCGTGGGGGATGACATTGGCAAGATCATCAAACGGGAGGAAAAGACCGCCATACTGGTAACCCATGATATCTCGGAGGCCATCAGTATGGCAGACCGGGTCATCATCCTCGGAAAACGCCCGGCAGCGATCAAAAAGATCATCCCCATTGTGCTCACCATTGACAACCGCACGCCTTTTACCTCCAGAAGCGCTCCTGAGTTCAAGAATTATTTTAATGAAATATGGAAGGAGCTAAACCATAATGGCTGAAATAACTTCTATGTCCAGAGGACAAAAGAACTATCTGCAGAAGTTAAGGCGTGATTCCCAGATAGTGAGGCTGATCCGCATCCTTATATTTCTGGTCTTTCTGGCGCTCTGGGAGGGCAGCGCAAGGCTGGGGCTCATCGACTCCTTTATCTTTTCCAGCCCTTCCCAGGTGGTTATGGCCATGTATCACATGATACTGGACGGAACCCTTGCCGTACACACAGGCGTAACGCTCTGGGAAACCATTGCCAGCTTCGCCCTGGTGACCGTGTTCGGTGTTGCCATCGCGGTGCTTCTGTGGTGCTTCCCTAAGCTCTCCTCTATTTTAGAGCCGTACCTGGTAGTCTTAAACAGTCTGCCGAAATCAGCCCTGGCACCGCTTTTGATCGTGTGGCTGGGCAGCAATATCAAGACCATCATCGTTGCCGGTCTTTCTGTGGCTATTTTCGGGGCTATTCTGAATCTTTACACAGGTTTCTGCGGCACGGACCCGGATAAACTGAAACTGATTTCCACTCTGAGGGGCACGAAAAAGGATGCCCTTTTTAAAGTGGTTCTTCCCTCCTCCGTTCCGCTTATTTTAAGCATTATGAAGGTCAACATCGGCCTGTGTCTGATCGGTGTCGTCATCGGAGAGATGATCGGCAGCAAACGCGGCCTTGGATACCTGATCATCTATTCCAGTCAGGTCTTCAAGCTGGATACCATGATCATGAGCATTGTTATTCTATGCATCATCGCTGCTGTTTTATACAGTCTGATCAATGTGGCTGAGAAAAAATACAGAAAACACTTCTGAAAAATGTAAAAAATCCAGGCGTGTACGGTCCAACTGCCGGCCGCTGCCTGGATTTTCTTTCATTCTGATTCAGATTCCTCCGTGGAATTCTTCCTTGTCTTCTTCCGATGCTTCACACATTCCGTCAGCAGATACTCGATCTGCCCATTGACAGAGCGGAAATCATCTTCCGCCCACTGTGCCAGATCGTTGTACAGAGACGCGGAGAGCCGCAGGGGGACCTGCTTTTTTTGTTTTTCCTTCGGTTTGTTTTCCATGAAGGCCTTCACTCCTGACTAATACAGGGAACCGCTGTTGACGATGGGCTGGGCATCCTTGTTGCCGCAGAGGACAACCAGCAGGTTGCTGACCATGGCTGCCTTCCGCTCCTCATCCAGTTCCACGATATCTTTATCGTTTAATTTCTGCAGGGCCATCTCCACCATGCTGACAGCGCCTTCCACGATTTT
The DNA here is from genome assembly GCF_037000545.1 of Blautia sp. JLR.GB0024. Classification (NCBI taxonomy): domain Bacteria; kingdom Bacillati; phylum Bacillota; class Clostridia; order Lachnospirales; family Lachnospiraceae; genus Blautia; species Blautia sp. JLR.GB0024. Next base: position 122,020 of record NZ_JBANBF010000006.1, read on the forward strand.
CTGACGGGCATCTATGATGGCAGCAGCCTGCTGTCTCTGCAGCATGGCAGATGCAATCTCCGGCGCGTATGCCAGATGGGTGATACGCATTTCCAGAATCTTGATCCCCGCGTCCTCCACCTTCTCCTGCAGTTCCTGCTGCATGATGCTGGCTACCTCCTGGCTGCTTCCGCGAAGGGAACGCTCATCTCCGCCCTCGCTTGTGTCATAGGGGTATCTTCTGGCGGCGTTTCTTGTGATGGCATCACACTGGATGGACAGATAGTCCTTGTAATTCTCCACATTGAATACCGCTTTTGTGGCATTTTCCACTTTCCATATGACCACCGTTCCGATCTCAATGGGATTTCCCAGTTCATCGTTTACCTTCTGCTTTTTGTTGTCCAGGGTCATAGTTTTCAGGGAAACCTTTTTATTGGACTTTGTCTCTGTGTTTTTCTGTTCCGCTTCAATGCCCATGCCCTTCAGGACCGTGGAGCCGGCGCTTCCTGCTGCACGCACTGTGGGATTGATTCCTGTCACAAAGGGATTGACCCAGTAAAAGCCGTTCTGATTCAGGGTTCCGTAATATTTTCCGAACAAAGCCAGCACAAGCGCTTCATTGGGGTTGATGACCTTTAAGCCTGCCAGACATACACTGGCTGTGCAGAGGATCAGGATACCGACTGTTACGCAGAAACCGGACAGCACACTGCTGATCTCAGAGATCACTGCCCCTGAGAGTATCATCAGCACAATACTTCCCACAATGCCCAGGATCAGCAGAAACAGCATCGCCATACCTGACTTCGGATGCAGGATCCTTTCCTCCACGTTCTTGTTCATTGGACTGGTTCCGTCTTTTTCTTCCATTATACTTCCTCCTCTTTGAAAGGCCGCACGCGGCAGTAATTAATTTGATATCTTTTTGATATCATCATAATACACCTTATCTATAAAAATGTCAACAAAAAAAGGCTGTCCGTCCCCGTCTTCCGGTTTCGGACAGCCTTTTGGTCCTGATTCTATACTTCAGTCTGTATATCAATGGTATTCAGCTTGTCGCTGTCTTCCTCTTCCTTATGTCCCACAGTACCGGCCACAATATAGTAGCCGAACTTGGAATCATAGAAGAATTCTTTTACCAGGGAGAATCCTTCTATCTTTCCCGTACTGCTCACATGCATCAGAGGTCCGGTACAGGAAATGATATCATCCCCGAATTTCACATGCTCCTCATCATAATATGTGATGGGCAGATCCTGTGCGATAAGCTCTTTCATCTTCTTTTCGATCTCCACCAGATCAAAATTCACCGGCTTTTCGGAATAATCCAGCATAAATCCATGGCGGATGTCCGCGCGGACATAGCTTGGACGCTCAATGTCCCTGACCACATAGCCGAATAAATCCTCCGCGCTGTGCGCCATCTTCCTGTAGATCAGGGATTTGAACACAATATCAGCTATATTCTGGGGCAGCGGTCCGAACAGGGAAGGACGAGTCACAATGACCTCCTCACCGATGCCGACCATCAGATCCGCATTCCTTTTCAGCACAGGATACAGAATCTCAAAATGCTCCACGATCACTCTCTTGTGCTGGGAAGTCACCCGTATGATGGCCTCCGCGATGGTCTCCAGATCCACATATTTTCTCGCGGCTCTGGCATCCACGTGGAAGGTCCTGGGGGTATAGAATCCCACATCCTCCGCGTTCAGCAGGGGCATGTTGGTGATATCATACTCGTCATCCCCGTCCACTACCTGAATCCCCGGAAACATACCCTTGATCATCATGCTTTTTCCGGAGTCCTTGGCACCGATGATACCGATAATACGATCAAACGGGTTCAGATACATCTGGGCAATCTTCTTTCCCAGTTCCATCATTCTACGGTTTCCTCTCGGTGCATAGAAAAAATTATACAGATTGCACTCATGGCGTACATTGTTGTAAATCATAAAAACCTCTCCCTATAAATATGTTTTTTGTTCCCCAATGGCTTGTAACTCTTACTATCCCAACTATAGCACAAAACCGGACAGTTGTACACGGTTTTGTCCCGTGTATCTGCCCGGCTGACGCTGTAGCGTTATGTCGTTTTACTTCAGGAAACCGTTGATGATCTGGGCTTCCGCCTCTTCCTCTGTAAGGCCCAGGGTCATGAGCTTGATGATCTGCTCCCCTGCGATCTTACCAATGGCTGCCTCATGAATGAGCGCCGCATCGGAGCTGTTCGCGGTGATCTCCGGGATGGAGCTGATCTTGGCATTGCCCACTATGATGGCGTCACATTCCGTATGGCCGCTGCAGGCCGCGTTTCCGTTGAGCACGGACTGGAAGAGCTGACGGGAATCATCCTTTGCCACCGAACGTGATATGATATTGGCACCTGAATTTTCCCCGTCCATATCCACAATGAAACGGCTCTCCGCATCCTGGGTTCCGTGTGTCATGAGACGCTCCATCACTTTTAAGCTGGCGCCTTCCATTAATTTTGCCCTGGTCATACGCTTTGTGGAGTCCACGCCTTTAATCTGCACAGTATCCATCTCCATGACGCTGTTCTCCCCGATCTCTATGATCGTCTCCGGGTTCATGATGCGCTCGCCTTTGCCGTCCCCGCTGCCATAGTGTTTTTCCACGTATTTCACTCTGGAATTTTTGCCGATGAAAAAGCTGTGGATGCCGTCATGGCGGCTTGATGCATCCCCGCCGTTGTGGATGCCGCAGCCTGCGATGATAGTCACATCACAGTCATCGCCCACGTAAAAATCATTGTAGACCACCTCTTCAAGCCCTGCCTGGCTCATGACCACCGGGATATGGACACTCTCTTTCCTGGTGCCGTCCTTGATGCGGATGATAATTCCGTCTCCCTCTTCTCTTGTGGTGATCTCGATATGCTCTGTGCTGTTTCTGCCTTCACTTTTTCCGTTCGCCCGGATGTTGTATGCGCCCACCGGGATTTCATGCAGCCCGGCCACTGCTTCCAATAATTGTTTCTGTATTGCGTCCATTATTTTACTCCCCCGTCCTTCCAGATTTTGCAGCCGGAATAGTCATCCACACCTTCCAGCAAAGCGGGAAGCACTTCCTCTTTGCTTCCGCGGCTCACCAGTTTTCCGTCTGCGATTACCAGAATTTCATCTGCAATGTTCAGGATCCTCTCCTGGTGTGAGATGATCAGAATGGAGCCGTGAATCTCCCTGTGCATATTTTCAAACACATGGATCAGGTTCTGGAAGCTCCACAGGTCAATGCCGGCCTCAGGCTCATCAAATACGGACATCCTGGTTCCCCTCGCCATAACGGTGGCGATCTCGATCCTCTTCATCTCCCCTCCGGAAAGGCTTGCGTTGACTTCACGGTTGATGTAGTCTTTTGCGCATAATCCCACTTCAGAGAGATACTGACAGGCTCCGGCAACGGTAATGTTTTCCCCGGATGCCAGCCGGATCAGGTCAAGCACGGTCACTCCTTTAAAACGCACCGGCTGCTGAAAGGCATAGCTGATGCCTTTTTTCGCCCTCTCCGTAATGTTCAGTTCCGTGATATCCTCACCGTCCAGGTAGATCCTTCCCTCCGTGGGCTTCTCAATACCGGCAATGATCTTTGCCAGCGTGGATTTACCGCCGCCGTTTGGTCCTGTGATGGCAATAAATTTGTTGTCTTCCAGAGTAAAGCTTACACGCTCCAGAATCCCTTTCTCCTTTGTCTCCTCTTCGACTTTAAAGGAGACATCCCTCAGTTCCAGCATTTTTCATTTCCTCCGATGTCATCTTCATCTTTTTATGTTTATAAATCCCGGTTCCTATGTTATAATATCAGCAATGGGCCAAAGGATGGCTCAACCGTGGATTTAATTCCGTAACTATTCAGCCAGCTGAAAAGTTACGGGTATTCGCCCATTAAAAATCGCTGTGCGATGGGCCGAATACATGCTGCCGCTATTCTATCACACGGTCAGCACAGTAAATGTGCAGACCTGACTGCGCAGCTGTTTAATTCCTACAAAAACAGTACACTATATTACAAAATTTGTCAAAAGAAAAATGGAGATATTTTCAATGGACGCAAAAAATATGGATTTTACCCTGGAAGAACTGAAAATCCTGGCGGAAAACGGTCAGAAGGATCTGCAGTATGCCGTAGGCTTTTACTATGAAAACGGCATACACACCCTGACTGATTACGCACAGGCCGCCCAGTGGTATGAAAAAGCAGCCGAAAAAGACCATGTGGACGCGCTGCTGCACCTGGGATTTCTCTATGCCCAGGGAAAAGGCGTAAAAAAAGACGAAACAAGAGCATTTTCCTACATCAAACGCGCGGCTGAGACGGGCAGTAAAAATGCCCAGTATAATCTGGCCAGATGTTATGAGGAAGGCATTGGAACCAGACAGGATTATTCCAAAGCCTTTGACTGGTATAAGAAAGCCGGACAGCAGGGCGACTACCGGGCCATGTGCTGCATGGGCGGTTATTTTTTAAGCGGCCAGGCAGTGCCGCAGAGCACAGAGCGGGCATTCCAGCTCTTTGAAAAGGCGGCAAACGCCAACATCCCGGCCGCACAGTACAATCTGTCCATCCTCTACCGCTACGGCGAAGGTGTGGAAAAAGACGAGGCGAAAGCCGACCTATGGCTGACAAAAGCCGCCCAGAACGGTTTCAAGCTGGCAAAGGACGCCCTTCACGGAGAGCAGGAATAAAAATATATCATTTACATAAAGGAGAAAACAACCATGGAAGTAGATTACAGAACTTATCTGAGACATTACCCGGACAGAAACGGACGCTTCGGCCCTTACGGCGGCGCCTACCTGACAGAAGAGCTGGTTCCGGCCTTTGAGGAGATCGCAGACGCATACCAGACCATCTGCCATTCCTCCCAGTTCATCAGTGAACTGCGCCGCATCCGCAAGGAATTCCAGGGAAGACCCACACCGGTCTATCACTGCGAGCGCCTGTCAAGAACCATCGGCAACTGCCAAATCTACCTGAAAAGAGAGGATCTGAACCACACCGGAGCCCACAAGCTGAACCACTGTATGGGGGAAGGGCTGCTGGCAAAATTCATCGGCAAAAAACGTCTTATCGCAGAGACAGGTGCCGGACAGCACGGCGTGGCCATCGCTACAGCGGCGGCTTTCTTCGGATTAGAGTGTGAAGTGCACATGGGTGAGGTGGATATTGCCAAACAGGCTCCCAATGTGACACGTATGAAGATCCTGGGCGCCAAGGTGGTTCCCGTCACACACGGCAACAAGACCCTGAAAGAGGCCGTGGATTCCGCTTTTGAATCCTATGCTAAGAACTATAAGGACTCCATCTACTGTATCGGCTCCGCAGTGGGCCCCCATCCCTTCCCTCTCATGGTCAGGGATTTCCAGTACATCGTAGGCGAGGAGGCAAAAGATCAGTTTAAAGAGATGACCGGCCTGCTTCCCGATGTAGTCTGCGCAAGCGTAGGCGGCGGCAGCAACTCCATCGGCATGTTCGTTCCCTTCGTGGATGAACCGGTGGACATTGTCGGTGTGGAACCTCTCGGAAGAGGCACCGGCATGGGAGACCACGCAGCTTCCATGCAGTATGGGGAAAAAGGTGTTATGCACGGATTTGAAAGTATCATGCTGAAGGACGACAAAGGCGAGCCGGCTCCTGTATACTCCATTGCCAGCGGACTGGACTATCCTTCTGTGGGACCGGAGCACGCATTCCTCCGCGACCTGGGCAGAGTGCAGTACGACACCGTCAGCGATGAGGAGGCCATGGACGCATTCTTCAAGCTGTCCCGCACAGAGGGCATCATTCCGGCCATTGAGAGTGCCCACGCGGTTGCCTATGCCATGCGGAAAGCAAAAGAGATGAAACAAGGCTCCATTCTCGTAAATCTGAGCGGACGCGGAGACAAGGATATTGACTACGTGGTAGAGCATTACGGTTACGGAGAGCAGTTCTTTAAATAAGCTGAATAGTTACAAGAACAGATACGAAAGAGAGTCCGGCGCACACATTCCGCCGGACTCTCTTTTACTTATTTCACATAAAATCCAATACATTTCATACCCGTATCAAACGTGACTGTATACTGGGCCTTCCCCTCCTCATATTTGGCCAGAAGCACCACCACCGCATACGGTGTCTCCGTATCCTTGTCCTGTCCTCCCACCACACTTATCTTCTCATAGGATTCAAATTCACCCAGCTTGTCAAAGACATAATCCAGATTCTCCTGAAGCTGTTCATATTCGATTCCCTGGCGCATGACAGGGGCAAAGGTATTCTCATACACATCCTTCAATTCACCGGAATTTACCTGGTTAATCATGGTTTCAGCGGCTTCCTTGACTTCCTCCTCGTCAAATTTGTCGGAAAGCTTATTTCCGCATCCCGCCGCAGATGTCCCAATCAGGCATATGACCCCCAGCAAAAAACATCTCTTCCGAATCTTTCGCCATATCTCCATCCCTCTTCACCTCACATTTCCTTTTGCTCATCCGGTATCATGATACTCACCTGGAACTCCTCATCCGTCTGGGAGATTTTCATGGTACCCCCATATTTGCCCAGGGCACTCCGCACATTCTGCAGTCCCAGCCGCTGATGCTTCTGTCCTGCCCGCTCCTTTTTCTTCCCTTTTGAATTCATCATTTTGATCACAAGGAAGGAATGGATGTTTTGTATCTGCAGGGAAAAGTATCTGTTTTCCCCCTCCCCCATGGCCTCCGCTGCATTGTCCAGAAGATTTGCGAATATGGTGGTGATATCGATCTCCCGGATTCTGTCCAGGCATCCGTCGCAGATATCCAGCTCCAGCCTTGCATCCCGCATAGATGCCTGCCCCAGCTTCTCATTCAATATGATATTCAGCATCCGGTTGCCCGTATACCAGGTATGGCCCGTCTGGTTCAGCAGATGGAAAACCTCCTCCGCATAGGCCCTGGCCTTGTCTGTCTCCCCGCTCTCATAGAGACGTGCCACTGCCTGCATGTGGTTCTTGGCATCATGTATGGCCTTTCTGGAAGCCTGATAACTCTCCTCCAGAGTCTGGTAGTGCTGGTAAAGCAGCTCTGACTCCTGCTTGTAGAGCTTTTCCTCCCTGAGTGCCCGACTGCCCTTCCCTGTCTGCCTGAAAAGATACAAGAGCAGCAGGTTCATGGCAAATATCAGAATAATATTCAGGATCACCGGACCGAATCCATACCTGAGCACAAAGAAATCTGCACTCATCCAGATAATAGATACCATAAATACAATGGAGAACAGCGGAAGCAGCAGGAAGAAAAAATACTGCCGCTTATAGAGAAAAAAACGATTCTCCTCCTCCTCGTCCTTTTTTACGATCGCGAGAATAAAATACGTCCAGAAAAATTCCGTGAACCATTTTACCAGCAAGAGGATCAACTGCATATTGTCTACCCTCTCCAGGCCTACGCGCAGAAGGGTCAGTGCAGTCATGTTCGTAAAGATCCACTGCACTACAAAGACACTTGTGATCTGGCAGAGAAAAAATCCCAGACAATATACCAGACAGTAAAAATAAGACACCCCGTTTGGCCGATACAATACGGTTTCCATAAAAAATACCATCAATACAATGGAAAAGGTAACGACCCATTCACTCCGGGAATACTGGACCAGCAGGCAAAAAACAGCAAAAGCCGCAAACGATGCAGGATATACCCATGCCTTATCCATACGCCGTTCCCCGGTTCTGTTCATGAACCAGTAAAACAAAAATCCCAGCACAGACAGATCCACTGCCATCAGAATATAGTCAAACACCCGGTTACCACCTTCTTCCTATCCCATCTTATCCGCCAGATAAAGACTGAGTTTTTCCTTGAACTGCACTGCCTGCTTCTGGGACAGAGGAATCCACTCCCCGTTCATCATGAGGATCTCGTACCCCTTGATATTCTTCACATGGTACAGGTTCACCACAAAGCTTTTATGGGGAACGGAAAATCCATACTCTCCCATCTTACCGGCAATGTCGGATATCTTCCCCCGCATCTCATGGGTAACTTCCTTTGTCTTCATGAAAATACGCCGGTTCTGATACTCAAAATAATAGATTGCATCCACCGGAAGCCTCACAAGCCCTTCCACGGTGGAAAACTCCACCTGCTTTACCTCCGGCGTCTCTTCCTCCTGCCAGAGCATGGCATCCTCGATCTGCTTCCAAAGCTTCTCCTGTTTCACAGGCTTCAGCAGGTAGCCAAAAGCATGGACAGAAAAAGCCCGTCCTGCATATTCCTTGTAGGAGGTCACATATACGATCTTCACCTTCCTGTCATGGACGCGAATCCTCCGTGCAGTCTCGATCCCATCTATGCCCCTCATATCAATATCCAGAAAAATCAGGTCATACACATGCCCCGACCGAAGCAGGTCCTCCCCGCTGCTGTATCCGTCCGCGCAGAGTTTCTGTTTCGGATACGTCTCTATCAGTTCTCTTAAAAAAGATACTGCAGTCTCGTCGTCATCACACACTGCGATACGCATCTTTCTCCTCCTGTCGTCTTCATCTGCTTTTATTTATTATAGCCCTGTCCTCTGTTCTGCTCAATACATGCGGCACAGGGTACAGAAAATTGTGCACAAGATGTTATTGTTCACACTCCACTGTCCCGCGAGGTGTTTTCAGGCCGAAGGCATGAAAATCCCGAGACAGCCAGCGCGATATGGAGCAGAATGCTGCATATCTGTGCATCGCGAAGCGTGATACTGGGCACGCAGTGAACAGTATCACAAGATGTTATTGTTCACTCTTCACTGTCCCGCCAGGTGTTTATAAGTCGTTCTCAATGTCATCCAACTCTTTTAAAATGTTCCTCTGTTCCTCTTCAAAGAGAAGTTTTTTGTTGTATTTATAATAGCTGTCACATCCGTTTTCACTGATAAACTGAATGCTGTAGGGATTTGTGTTCAGTTCTGTGATAAAGATCACCATCTCCTGACTGTCCCCAAACGCCAGCTCCAGAAAATCAAAAGCATTCTGCAGGGCACCGCCGGTCTCAAGGACCATGTTCTCCCGTTTGGCGGATTCCTGCCCAAAATAACCGGCCGCACCGGTAAATATCTCCTCCGGCACCAGGCCCTCCCTCTCACCGGCCTCAGCCTCTTTTAACCGCGCTTTTAAAAATCCTATAGTTTTCACAGCCGCATGGCGCGCGGGAGCTGTAAACTGACCCGCGTTTTCTTTCCTCTCATAATCCGCCTGCTCCCGGTCAAGAAGCAGCGCAAGTGATGCGGAAGGCGATGTGCCTTCCCCCATCTCCCGCTTCCAGCCCTTCAGCTTCTCATAGAGGGTCGTTACATACAGGTCCATCTCATAGTACGCGTAAAATCTGGTACCCAGATGCCCCACAAGCAGTCCCACCACACTGAATTTTTCATCAAAGGACGCCAGCTTCAGTTTATCCACCGCAAATTTTTCAAAACGGCCTGCCAGCACCTCCTCGATCCGGTAATCCGTCCTGTATTTTTCAAAGAGTTCCAGATAGTTGGCAAAATCCCTGGCCGCTTTCCCGTGCTGGATATACTGGCCCACCACCTCCCTGTCCGCTCTTTTTCCCAGCTTTTCATAGGCATAGAGGAACTGGGACAGATCCTCCCATCCTCTGGCTGTGGCGAACATGCGCCCGTCCACACTGGTCTCCATGCGGTAAAAATTATCTTTGTGAATATCCAGATAGGAGATCACAGCCGGATGGATACCTGCACTGTAAGCATACTCTTTCCACACGCCGAAATCTTCTTCCACGTCAATCCTGCGGATCCGGTCAAGAGTCACCACGTCAAACTCCCGGACAGATTTATTGTACTCCGGAGGATTGCCTGCTGCTACAATAATCCAGCCCTTGGGCACAGACTGATTGCCGAAGGTCTTACACTGCAGAAACTGCAGCATGGTGGGCGCAAGCGTCTCAGACACACAGTTGATCTCATCAATAAAAAGGATTCCCTCCTTTATCTTCGTCTCCTCCATCCTGTCATACACAGAGGATATAATCTCACTCATGGTATATTCTGTCACGGAATGGGACTTCCCGCCGTATTCCTTCTCCCTGATAAAAGGCAGCCCCACGGCACTCTGCCTGGTGTGGTGGGTAATGGTATAGGATACCAGGTTGATCTCACATTCCCTGGCGATCTGCTCCATGATCTGTGTCTTTCCGATTCCCGGAGGGCCCATCAGCAGAATGGGGCGCTGCCGGATGGAAGGAATGCAGTATTCTCCATAGGCGTCCTTGATCAGATATGCCTCTATAGCGTCCTTGATCTCCTGTTTTGCTCGTTTAATGTTCATCTGTAATTCCCTCTTTGTATGCTTCCATTTCCTCCTGGTCCAGATATATTTTTATGGCCCAGGCAGGTACATCTATCTCTTCATATTCTTTCTGCATCAGCACGAATGCTGTTTCGTACCGCGGCATTTTCTGCGGAAATATCCCTTTTCCGTCGGTAAAATATAACAGCCCTTTCAGGCTTGTAAATTCTCTTTTCGCCAGCAGCTCCTCCACCCGGGTGAAAACAGGCCTGAAATCCGTCCCTCCCTGGCCCAGAAGCTCCAGATGTTCCATATAGGCCTTAAGCTCCTCCTGAGACGTGATCTTGTCATCACTTTGCACCACCTCATCGCACTGGATGATATGGATATTGATCTTCCTGAAAAAGCTCTCTGTCTCCCTCAGAATAGAATAGGTCTCCTTCAAAAAAGCTTTCACCAGTTCACCGGAACAGGACATGGAGGTGTCAATGGCTATGACAAACTCCTCCACCTTCTTTACCTCCCGGCTCTCCTGAGGCTCGATCAAAGGCATATTGCCGTACAGGGAAAGTCCGTAGCTGTAGAACCCATAGTCAAAGGAATCCGGGTCAATCTGCTGCTCCTCCTTCAGCACCGCGAATTTCTGCAGGAACCTGCGGTAGTCATAGGAATCCCTGTTTTCCACCTTGATCTGTTCCAAGATTCCCTCCGAAGCTCCGACTGCAGAGTCCTGGCCGAAGCTCTGCAGCTCCGTTTCCATCTTATCGCGGATGTCATCCCAGTTTTCTTTCGGGCGCTGACTGGGTGCCCTTCTCTTTCCCCCGCTCCACAGGCTGTGGTCATCCACATAGAACTCCTCTTTCAGCCTCCGAAGCCGTTCCAAATCCGGCTTATCTTCCAGAAGGGCGCCAAAAACCCCCTCTGCGTTCAAAACCCTGCGCTTCTTTCCAAGCGATGCATACGTCTCCCGCCTCAATACAGAGGCCGGGCGGCGCACACAGTGCAGAGGGATACTGTCGATCATGGATTCACTGGCAATATCACAGGAGACCTCCCACAAAAGATCCGCCGTCTCCTCTTCAACCAGTCTGGATGCCCGCTTTTTTCTCAGGCGTACATCTTTCCACGGATGGGCAAATATGCAGTGAAACACCATGTGCAGATACGCCCGGTTTACAAAAACACGACCCTGCCGGTAAAGGCCCCCCAGATAAGAAGGGTTATAATAAAGTCCCACACCGTCTGTACCCAGAGTCCCCATCTCCGGATTTTGTACATAGGAAAAGGCGGAGAGGGCCACATCCAGGAATCGCATGTGCAGATAAAGCTCACTTCTGGACGAGGCCAGGATTCTGATACACACTTCATTGATACGTTTTTCCATTTCCTGTGCCATTTTTTTACTCCATTATTGTTTCGATCCACGTCCGGCACTATCACATGTGCCGCCGCATCTTAAAATTCAAAGGACTTTACAGCCCTGCCAAACCGTTTTCTCTTCTCCTCCATCAGCAGGCTCACGGCCTCTGTCATCCCGCATCCGGATGCCAAACCCAACAGCAGTTCCATCTCCTCAGCCCTCTGCACCGCGTACTCTGCCAGATAACACAGAGCACTGTGCCATTCCCGGCGTTTCAGAAAATACGCGCCTGCCTCCTTCAGATGCTCCCTTACATATGCGGCATACGCGTTCCCCGCCTCCTCCCCCAGTTCCCGGGGATACATCAGGCGCCCCATAGCCATGGGAATGAGGATTTCCGGCTTTTCATATACCTTTGCCACTTCAAACAGACTGTCATAGCGGTGATAATCCACCCGCTTTTCTGTAAAACACTGGCGGTAGCGATAGCCTGAACCGTGAAAATGTGTCTCCAGGATCCTGGCAGGCGTGTTCTCCACACCCTCCTCATAATATTCCGGAAACACCAGCTTCGCCCGGTCCCCTGTCTCCCTGAACGTGATGGTCACAAACACTTCATGAAAGGTCTCCGCCGCCACATCCATTATGCAGCTTTTTGCCCCTTCCCCCATGAGCACATGAAGCTCACGTAAGGCGGAGCATCCCGTGAAGGAGCCTCCCCCTATGCGTTTCAGGGAATCTGTAAAGGAGAGGCTTCTGAGCCTCCCGCAGCCGTAGAAGGTATAGTTTCCAATCTCCTCCACACCGTCCGCGATCTCCATCTCTTCCGCAAGAAGCAGGGCCTCCTGTTCCTCTTTTGTCCTTCCCTCTTTCCAGGGTGAATAATGGTAAGCAGGCAAAAAGGATGCTTCCGCATCCCTTTTGCCCGCATTCATACTGTATTTATCCTTCATATCACTGTGCTGCCAGTTCCCCGCATTCCCGGGCAGCAGAAGCCTCACAGGAACGCATAGCCTGGATCGTCTTATCAAATAATTCCGTCAGTTCCCATCCCAGCATCTCGGCGCCGTCCTTTATCACATCTCTGGAACAGCCTGCGGCAAATCTCTTGTCCTTGAATTTTTTCTTGACACTGGAGACTTCCATGTCCATGACACTTTTGGAGGGACGCATTTTTGCCGCTGCCCAGATAAGGCCTGTAAGCTCATCGGAGGCAAACATGATTTTCTCCATCAGGTGCTCCGGCTCCACGTCAGAGCAGAGGCCGTATCCGTGGCTCACAACCGCGTGTACCAACTCCTCCTCCGCATCGATCTCAGAAAGAAGCTCCGGCGCTTTTTTGCAGTGCTCCTCCGGATACTGCTCAAAGTCCACATCGTGAAGCAGGCCTGCCATTGCCCAGAACTCTGCCTCATCGCCGTATCCCATCTCCTGGGCATACCAGCGCATAACGCCTTCCACGGTCAGAGCGTGCAGGATATGGAATTCCTCTTTGTTGTATTTTTTCAGAAGCTCCAGCGCTTGTTCTCTTGTCACTTTTGTCTGCATTGTATGTACCTCCTTTTTCCTTAGTCACATGCAGCTTTGAATTCTGTCCAGTTTTTCTCATATGCCTCGTTGGCTTCTGCGCTTACATTCTGTACGATCTCGCCCTTTTTCACGGAATCCGGCACTACCAAGTTGGGATTTACCAGATCATCCGCCGCATTTGTAGTACAGTAATATCCGAGAGCGTCAAAACATTTCGCCGCGTTTTCCGGCTCCAGAATATAGTTCAGGAATTTATAGGCGTTCAGTTCATCCGGTGCGTTTTTGGGAATAAACAGGTTCATAATGCCAAAGCCCAGTCCCTCTTCCGGATAGACCACCTTCAGGTCCGGATTCTCTGCCAGGGCTGCTGTCACCTGGGAAGTATACAAATAGGCAACACTGGCCTCTCCGTTCAGCAGTGCGTTCTGTGTATCACTGTCCTGGATCATACGGATATTCGGCGCCAGCTCTTTTAATTTTTCCCCTGCCTGTTCGATGACCTGTACATCTTCCTCATTCATGGATTTTCCCATAGTCTGAAGCACAAATCCATTGACTGCCCGGTAGCTGCCGATCATGGCGATCTTATCCTCAAGCTTTGGATTCCACAGATCCTCATATCCCTTGATCTCAAAGTCAACCTGCGCAGGGTCATACACGATCAGAGGAATACCTGCCCCGTGCGGAACGGTATATTCATTGTCCGGATCATAAAACTGGCTCTGATACAGAGGATTGATATTGCCGAAATTGCTGATCTGTGTCTTGTCCAGTTTTTTTGCCAGACCGTTCTTCACGATCTGTTCAATGATATAATCATCGCCCACAACAATGTCGTAGTCTTTTCCGTCTGTCTGCTGAATTTTTTCCAGCATGGTTTCATTTGTGTCGAAGTTGGAGCTGATGATCTTGATTCCTGTCTCTTCCTCAAAGCCATCCAGCACTTCCTGGGGGAACAGTCCCTCCCAGGTGTAGAGTACCAATTCTTTGTTGTCATCTTCCTCTTTTTCACCACATCCGGCAAGCATGGAGGCTGCCATTGCAAAACAAAGTGTAAGGGCTGCTAATCTTTTCTTCATATTTCTACCTCATCTTTCTGAAAGTTCTCCCCGCCTGCGTTCCTGCCGTTTCTGCACCAGGGAAGAAATGCCGAGAACCAGTACGATGGCCGCTAAAATTATGGTACAAAGCGCATTGATCTCCGGTGTCACCCCTGTCTTAAGCTGGGTGTAAACCTTTACCGGAAGCGTATTGAGCCTTGGACCGTTTACAAAAATACTGATGACCACATCATCAAAAGACATGGCAAACGCCAGCAGACTTCCGGACAGAACCGCCGGCATAATGAGCGGCAGCGTTATGTCAAAGAACGTCCTGATCTGGGATGCGCCCAAATCCCGGGCTGCCTCCTCCAAAGACCGGTCAATTCCCACAAGCCTGGCCTTTACCATCATAAATATATAGGGGATACAAAAAGTAGTATGCGCAATTACCAGGGTTGTCATACCAAAAGGCAGGTTTAATAAGGAGAAAAAGGCAAGAAATACCATGCCCAGAATGATCTCGGGTATCATGATGGGAACTGTGGACAGATACTCCATCATGCCTTTTGTCTTATAATCCGCCCGGGCCATGCCCACAGCACCCAGAGTTCCGATGACTGCAGAGATGGCGCAGCTTATAACGCCCAGAAGTATGCTGTTGAACAGCGCTTCCTTAATATCTCTGTCATGCCAGAGTGTTTCATACCATTTCAGGGAAAATCCTGTAAAGCTGGCTGTGAGCTTGGACTCATTAAAGGAAAATATCACCACCATCACAATGGGGAGATACATGACGAGCAGCAGGACGGCCAGATAAATGCCTGACAGCTTATGTTTTTTTCTCAAAAGAATCCCTCCAAATCTTTCACGTGGGTAATTTTCCGGTACAGATAAATCATAATGGAAGTCAGGACCATAAGTACCACAGCAAGCGCTGCCGCAAAGGGCCAGTTGCTTCCTCTTGTGAGCTGATCCTGGATCACACTGCCCACCAGAACGATTTTATTTCCGCCCAGAATATCCGCAATGAAAAACAGTCCCATGGACGGCACAAAGGACAGGATCACACCCGTCAAAAGTCCGGGCAGCGTCAGCTTCAGCGTAATCGTCAAAAATGCCTTGGCCCGGCTGGCCCCCAGATCTCTTGCAGCCTCCACCAAAGACCAGTCCATTTTTTCCACGCTGGAATACACGGAGAGCACCATAAAAGGCAGCAGCGCGTAAATCATGCCAATGACAACTGCAGGATAGGAGTAGAGGATTTTCAGCGGTTCCTCAATGATGCCCAGCTTCACAAGCAGCGTATTGAACACGCCTTTTGCCTGGAGCAGGATGATCCATCCGTACATACGGATCAAGGAACTGGTCCAGAAAGGCACCATGATCAGCAGCATGATCCTCTTCTTCCATTTTGCCGACTGTTTTGCCATAAAATAGCCAAAGGGATATCCCAGCAGCGTGATACAGATGGTGCTGGTAAACGCAAGCTGGAAGGACTGGGAAAAGCTCTTCAGGTAAACAGGATCTGCGATCTTCTTATAATTTTCCAGGGTAAATTTCCACAGAGTCCCCCATCCGTCACTGTTTGTGGCAAAGCTCAGGGCTATCATGTAGAGCAGCGGTCCTGCCACAAAGACAAGGGTGAAGATATAGAGGGGTGCAACCGTCAGAAACAGTCCTGATCTTTTCTTTTTCTCCATCCTCACGCCTCCTGTGTATCTTCCAGATCCACAAAGACAGCGTGCTGCGGCTCCCATCCCACACAGACCTTCTGGTCCACCGTCAGATCTGTATCTATGCCGTAATGGCTGGCAACCACTTCCCTGCCGTCCTCCAGTTTAAAGGCCATGTGGAGCTGTCCTGCATTAAAGGATTTATCGGTTATCACTGCAGGAAGGCCTTTTTTACACTCGCGGCAGACTTTGATATTTTCCCTTCTCACAGCTACCACAGCCCTGCCGCCTTTTTTCAGGCCGTCCGCCGTCCCTGCTGTGATAAGGCAGTTGTTCACCCGGATATCCGTAAGCTCCTCCCCTATATGCTCCACAACACCGGAGATTATATTGGCATTGCCCACAAAGTCAGCCACATAGCTGGTCTTCGGGCGGTTATAGATCTCATCCGGGGTACCGATCTGTTCAAACTGACCGTCACGCATGACCACAATACGGTCTGACATGTTGATTGCCTCCTCCTGGTCATGTGTTATGTACAGGAAGGTAATGCCCAGCTTCTTCTGAAGCCGCTTCAGCTCTGTCTGCATAGCCCTTCTGAGCTTCAGATCAAGGGCGCCCAGAGGCTCATCCAAAAGCAGGAGTTTTGGGCTGTTGATCAGGGAGCGGGCAATGGCAACCCTCTGCTTCTGCCCGCCTGACAGTTCTGATGGCATACGCTTTTCATAGCCGGAGAGCTGAACCAGATCCAGCATTTTCTTTACTTTTTCCCTGATTTCATTTTTTGGAACCTTACGGATTCTCAGGCCATAGCCGATGTTTGCCTCCACATTCATATGGGGAAACAGGGCATAATTCTGAAACACTGTATTCACATCCCTCTGATGGGGCTCCAGCATGGTCACATCCCGGCCTTCCAGAATCACCTGGCCTTTGTCCGGCATTTCCAGCCCGGCAATGATACGCAGAGTTGTGGTTTTTCCGCAGCCGGAAGCGCCTAAGAATGTGATGAATTCTCCTCTTTCTATCGAAAGGTCAATATCTTTGAGCACGTCTGTGGTCCCGAAGCTCTTGCTTATCCCCTTAAGTTCCAGTAACGTCTCTTTTCCCGCATCTGCCACTGCAGAATCCGCGGGAGTTTCTTGCAGGTGTCGTATATCGTTCATGTAGTGTCCTTTTCTAATCTTAACATTGTTATTTGTTAAACTATCTCTGGTATATAATGGCACAAATGTTCGGCGTTGTCAATTCCCGGCGGGCAATTCAGATGTATTTTATCCATTTTATTCTCTGTTATTAAAATATCGGCTGGCTGTGAGCAGTATTGGCGAATGTGTAACCCGCTGAAAAACAAAGAAAGCGTAAAGTCCTGCTATAGGACCTTGCGCTTTTAGCTCTGAAAAGACAAAGAATCCCGCATATCTGCGGGATTCTGAAAAGCTGGAAATGAGACTCGAACTCACGACCCCTTCATTACGAGTGAAGTGCTCTACCGACTGAGCTATTCCAGCTTGTGTTTCACACACAAGTGATATTATACACGATTTTGAGAAAATTTCAACTATTTTTTACAAATTCTGTCCCACATTTTGGACAGCGCACGCTTACCTTGCCTTTTCCCTTCGGAATACGAATCTTCTGCTTGCAGTTTGGGCAGGAATAAATGTGGTAATCCTTTCTCTGCTGCTGGATATATTTTTTCTGTCCGAAAAAATGGCGTACCTTGTTTTCCACAGCCAGATACTTCTGATTCTCAGCATAACGTTTCGTGAGATTTCTTGAAAACATTCTGATGTAAATAAAAACGATCAGCAGAATCTCCCAGGAAGTCAGCAGCATGGAAACATATCCATTTCTGATGAACATATTGATGACAGCACAGACCAGAAGTACGATCAGCATAAACTGGTTCAGCCTGTCTGTGCCGTAGCGTCCTGCCATAAACCTTGCAAATTTTTCTTTCATGATTCTTAATTCCCATCCTTCTCTAATGATTCATATATTTTGCTCACAAACTGTGCCGCATGCTCCAGATCATCCATATCAGGATGCAGCATGGCCATATCAAAATTCCGTATCATGGTGTCAATCTGCCTGTCATTATCCCCGTTTCTCATACGGTTGTATTTTTCCCTGACCTGAATCGGCATCTTGCCCTGGCAGATAAATGCGCCTAGATATTCATTGTCATCCTCTATGAAAACCCGGATGTTCTCCTCAATCTTCTTAAAATACTCCGGGCTTTCTCCCATTCCGCAGGTGCCGAACAATGCGATCTTCTTTCCCTGCAGGGAGCCCAGATAATCCAGAACTTCTACGCTGGCGCTTCCTCTGTCTGTCCAGAAACCGATAAAATAAATGTCCGCCATATCATAGTCTGTCTGCCCGTCCAGCCGGGCAATGTCCTTATCCGAGCCCGGAACTGCTGCAAATATGGCCTTTGCCAGCTTTTCCGTGTTGCCCGTTCTGCTCTTATACAATACCTGCGTCTTCATGTGGTATCATCCTCTCTCATTTTTACGATATATTAATAATAGCACGATGACAGACAAATAGATATTTCCTGACTCTTAAAAATTATAAATTGTCTATAAATTCCTTTTTTCTTCTCAGATTTTTCTTAAGGACTTTTCTGCCGGCACAGGTTTCCGGATTCTCGCACCACAGACAGCGCCTGCAGTGCAGACATTTTCCTGTATCCCGGCCTTCTCTGGCATCTTTAGCCCAATTATAATTCACAATGATCCCCCGCGCAATGTCGATCATATCCACATCGGTGCGCTCCAATACGTCCTGGGCCATCTGTGGGCTTGTGATACCATTTACCGCAAATACAGGAACGGACACGGCACGCTTGATCTCCGCTGCCGCGTAGATACATTTTTCATATGGAAAATCCACCGGTGCTTTCGGGTCATCTTCACCGGAAAAGCCATAGGATACATCAATAAAATCTATGCCCTCCTTTTCCAGTATCCTGGCATGCCGGATTCCGTCCTCCAGCCTTGGCTCAAATCCGCCCAGACGGATTCCCACCACAAAATCCTCCGGCACCCTTTCCCTAATGGCCCGCAGGATTTCCACTGCGAACCGTTCTCCGTGTTCCCCGTATGCATCCTGCCTGCGGTTCACCCAGCGGTTAAAAAATTCACACATCAGGTACTGATGGCATCCGTGCAGTTCCACACCGTCATAGCCTGCTTTCCAGGCACGGACTGCCGCGTCTGTAAATTCCTGCTGAATCTTATGTATTTCCTCGGTTGTCAGTTCTTTTCCTGTTTTTTTGACCCCATCTTTATAGAAACTGTAGTCACTGGGACAGGCAAGCTCCCCATCCAGACCTGAGACACCGGCATGGTGAATCTGGATAAAGATGGGGCATCCTTCCCCGTGTACTGCGTCCACGATCCGGGAAAGTCCCTGGATCTGGCCGTCCTCCCAGATGCCCAGCTGATTTTCGGCAAGCTTTCCGTTCTTATCCACACAGGTAGCCTCCTGTATGATCAGGCCGGTCTGTCCTTTTGCCACATTTCTGTAATGTTCCACATTTTCCGGTGACACATAGCCGTCCCGGGAGCCCCAGGCATAGCATACCACCGGCGGAAAACAAATTCTGTTTTTTATCTGCACATTTTTTATCTGTAATGGTTCAAATAGTTTTTTCATAGCCAACCACTCCCATCCAATCTGAAAATGCAGCAGCCGGAATATACCCGGCGCTGCACCTGTAGTTACTGATAATCCATATGTGTCATATAGCCCTCATAAACCTCGTGGCCTGTCTCCAGTGTACCACCGTCCACGGTAATCTGGATTGCTTCCGCCTGAAAGGTGTCCAGAAAAGAATTGACCACTGCACCAATGGTAAGAATCTCTCCGGCAGTCCCCATGGAACGGACACTGTCTTTAAAATTGGAGGACAGATCCAGTTTCAGGACATACTGCCCCTCCTCCTCTGTCTCCTCAAAATTCTGGACTGTAATGCTGTCCGTCAGAACGCCGGCGCCCACAAGCTGGCCAATCAGGGCATCTGCTGTCACCTGTGCAATCTCTACCTGATTGACATTCCAGCCCTCCGCATTGTCATCGGGAACATAGATAAAAGCCTGGCCTGCCTGGACCGGGGTGTTCTCCTCCTCAGGTTCCTGTGCATCAGCACTGTTCTTATCTGCATCTTTTTCTGTGTCTTTCTTTGCTGTCTCATCCGGATTCTCTTTTGCTTCCGTATTTTCTTTCTTATCTGTCTTGGTGTCCTCTTTTTTTGACTCCTTATCTGAGGTTTCTTTGTTTTCCTGGCCGCTGTCCTTTTGCTCTTCTTTTGCCTCTGTCTGGGTTTTCGCGTCTGTATCCTCGGCATTGCTGCATCCGGCCGCGCCAAATATCAGGACAGCGCCCAGCAGGATGGCAAGACATAATTTTCTGTGTTTCATAGGCTGCGCTCCTCTCTGCCGAAAGTTTCCGGCAATCCGGACTTGATATGCACATCAAGCTGCGGATATGGAATATCAATGTCTTCCTCGTCAAATGTCAGTTTAATCTCCTCGTTCAGCCTCCATTTTGCAGGCCAGTAGTCTTCTGTCTTCACCCATGCCCGGAGTCCCAGGATCACACCGTCATCTGCCAGTTCATCCACAAACACCAGCATCTCCTGCTCCGACATAATGGCAGGATCTGCATGGAGCAGCGTTTCCAGTATTCCTTTAGCCTTTTTCAGATCCGACTGGTAGCCGATCATCACCTTAATCTCCAGTTTCCGCTTGTCCTGAGATGTCACATTCACAATGCTGGAATTGGTAATGTTTCCGTTTGGTATGGTGATCCTTCTGTTGTCCACGGTAGAGAGTGTGGTATAAAACAGATCAATTTTCACCACGGTCCCTTCCTGGCTGTTGGTGTTCTCTATAATGTAGTCTCCCACTGTAAAGGGCCTTAGAAGCATAATGATCACTCCGCCTGCCAGGTTTGACAGACCGCCCTGCAGTGCCAGACCAATCGCTACACCTCCGGATGCCAGTAATGCCGCAATGGAGGATTCCTTGATTCCAAAACGGACCGCAATACTTACGATCAGCAGGAAATACAGGGCCGTTTTTACAAAAGAAGTCAAAAACTGGATCACGCCGGTGTCTGCACCTGCTTTGTTCATGGCTGCCCGTATAAAGGCACATATCTTGACGATCACCTTGCTGGCTATAAAATAGATGACGATCGCCAGGATCACTTTCCATGCGAAAGCTTCCACAGCGGGAATCTGGGCACTGATGTGGTTCCAGATTTTTTCTAGGTTAATGCTTTTTGCCAAAATTCCTGTCATTTAGTTCATCCTTATTTTTTTCCGGTCGTCTTTCTCGTTGTTCCCTTTTTGGAAGCTGTTTTGCCGGCTTCCGGTTTTGCTGCTATTTTCTCGGCCTCTGGCTTTGCTGTTATCTTTTCAGCTTCCGGCTTGGCTTCTATCTTCTCCGCTTCCGGTTTTGCTGCTATCTTTTCAGCTTCCGGCTTCGCTTCTATCTTCTCTGCATCCGGCTTTGCCGCTATCTTTTTAGCTTCCGGCTTGGCTTCTATCTTCTCCGCTTCCGGCTTTGCCTCTATCTTTTTAGCTTCCGGCCTCGCTTCTATCTTCTCCGCGTCCGGCTTTGCCTCTATCTTTTTAGCGTCTGGCTTTGCCTCTATTTTTTCAGCTTCCGGCTTTGCTGCTATCTTTTTAGCATCTGGCTTTGCCTCTATCTTTTCAGCTTCCGGCTTTGCCTCTATCTTTTTAGCGTCTGGCTTTGCCGCTATCTTTTTAGCATCCGGCTTTGCCTCTATCTTCTCATTCTCCGGCTTTGCCATGGTTTTTTCAGCTTCCGCTTTCACTTCTACTTTCTCAGCCGCTGTCCCGGCTGCAGCTTTTTTAGCCTTAGCCCCGGCTGCCTTCTCTGTTCCCGTTTTGGCTGCCGCCTTTTTTGCTCTTGTTCCTGCTGTCTTCTTGGATGCTGTTTTTTTAGCCCCGGCTTTTGCTGTCAGCGCCTTGTCGTTCTTTCCTGCCTCAGCCTTACTGCTCTTTGCATTCGTCCCGGTGTTTTCCGCCTCGGCGCCTGTTCCTGTCTCCTTTTTGGATACCGCATCCGCTTTGACAGCCTCTGCTGCCGCCGCGATACTCAGCGCCTGCTGCTCCAGCTCCTTTTTACGCTCTTCTTCGATCTTCTGCTCTAACTCTGCCCGGACTTTTGAAACTGCAGGATTTTCCCGGCTCTCGGCAGCCTTTTCTGCTCTGGCAGCCCTGGTTTTACCCTTTTCCGCAGATTTTGCAGACGTTGTCTCCTTCACGGTTTTCTTTGCACCGGTCTTTGCTGTCGTCTTTTTCTCCTCTTTTATGTAGGAGAATATCTGTACAGACAACGGCGCAACATCAATAACGATAGAATTCTTTCTCTCGTCATGCTCTGCCCGTTTGGAGGATTTTGCTCTGGCATTTCTCACGCCGGTTCCGCCGAATTCTGCGGCATCACTGTTGAAGATTTCTTTATATTTACCCGGATACGGAACGCCCATCTGGTATTTTTCGTACGAAAGAGGTGAGAAATTGCACACGATCACCAGCAGCTCCTCTTTCTTTTTCGTCTTCCTGATAAAGGTCAGCATATTTTTCTCGGATTCCATGTGGTTGATCCACTCAAATCCCTCTGTATCGTAATCCATCTCATACAGAGCCGGCTGTTCCTTATAGAAGTTCCAGAGTGCCTTCACATAATTTTTAAACTGCTGATGATCCGGCTGTTCCAGAAGCTCCCAGTCAAGGCTTCTCTCCTCAGACCACTCTCTCTCCTGGGCAAACTCCTGTCCCATGAACAACAGCTTCTTGCCGGGATGAACAGCCATAAATCCATAGGCAGCACGGAGATTCGCGAACTTCTGCTCCTTGTCACCCGGCATTTTCATAAGAAGGGAGCCTTTTAAATGCACCACCTCATCGTGTGACAGACTTAAAAGGAACTTTTCACTGTAGGCATACACCATACTGAATGTAAGCTCATCGTGGGCACCGCCTCTGAACAGCGGATCCTTTTTCATATAGTCAATAAAGTCATTCATCCAGCCCATATTCCACTTCATATCAAAACCCAGGCCGTCATCCTCAATGCTGCCCGTGATCTTAGGCCATGCCGTGGATTCCTCTGCTATGAGAAGTGCATCCGGATGTCTCTTCTTAAAAATGGAATTCAAATGTTTTAAAAATTCTATGGCTTCCAGATTCTCATTGCCGCCGTAAATGTTTGGAACCCATTCACCGTCATTCTTTCCGTAATCCAGATACAGCATGGAAGCCACCGCGTCCATACGGATACCATCTGCATGGAATTTCTCTACCCAGAAAAGTGCATTGGAAATAAGGAAATTTCTAACCTGCGGCCTTCCGTAATTGTAGATCAGTGTTCCCCAATGGGGATGCATACCCTGTCTCGGGTCTAAATGCTCATACAGACAGGTGCCGTCAAAATTCGGAAGTCCCGGGGTATCTTTCGGAAAATGTGCCGGTACCCAGTCAAGGATCACACCGATGCCCTGCTGATGCAGATAATCCATGAAATACATAAAATCCTCACAGGTGCCGTATCTGCTGGTAGGCGCATAATATCCTGTCACCTGATATCCCCAGGAGGCGTCAAAGGGATGTTCCATAACCGGCATAAGCTCCACATGTGTGTAACCCATATCCTTTAAATACTCAGCAAGCTTTGGCGCGATATCCCGGTAATTACAGAACAGTTTTCCCTCTTCCTCAGGTTTTATCCAGGAACCGAGATGCATCTCATAGACCAGCATGGGCTTCTTCTCGTCATTGACACGTTTCCTGTCTTTTAACCACTGGTCATCCTGCCAACGGTAATGGTTCAGATCTGCTACTATGGAGGCTGTTTTCGGACGCAGCTCCGCCTGGTTTCCGTAGGGATCTGCCTTTAAGTATACCAGGGAACCTTTTGCCTTGATCTCATATTTATATAAGGCGCCCGGTTTGATCCCGGGTATAAATATCTCAAAAATCCCTGACACAGCCAGGCGGTTCATCTGATGCGCCCTGCCATCCCAGTGGTTAAAATCACCAACCACGGAAACACGAATCGCATTCGGTGCCCAGACTGCAAAATACACACCGGACACACCATTGATCGTCATGGTATGCGCTCCCAGTTTTTCATAGATATCATAACAGATGCCTGCACAGAACTGCTGTTCCTCGTCAAGGCTGATTTTAGATGTAAAGGCATAGGGATCATAAAACTGTTTTTTGTTTCCTTCCCCATCCTGGATTTCCACTTTATATTTCGGTATTTTATTTCCCGGAATCAGCACAGCGAAAAAGCCTGCCTCATCCTCCATGACCATATCGTAAGTCTCTTTTTCCTTTGTGAGCAGAATTCTTGCCTGCACAGCGCCCGGCACAAAACACTGGATCAAAATACCGTCTTCTGTCACTCTCGGTCCCAAAATACGGCGCGGTTCGCTTTCCTCAGAATATACAACAGCCTCTATTTCCGGCCAATCCATCAATTCATATAATTTGTCAGACATAAAACACCCTCCTTTTGTTACATTTTATCATTAAAGCGTTAAAAAGTAAACCTTGGATGAAAACGGCGCGCGATACCAGAAAAAAACAGATTCCGCAAAAGCAGGTTCCGTCATCAGAACCCCCTCTTTTACAGAATCTGTCTCATAATTTTATCTCTGATCCCGCAGCAACACATCATGTGCGCCGCCCTCAACAATACTTGTAGCGGAAACCAGCGTGATCTTAGCTTTTTCCTGCAGCTCCGGAATGGTGAGCGCTCCGCAGTTGCACATAGTAGAGCGGACCTTGCTCAGAGTCAGGTTTACATTATCCTTCAGACTTCCTGCATAGGGTACCAGAGAATCCACACCTTCCTCAAAAGAAAGTTTTTTCTCGCCTCCCATATCATACCGCTGCCAGTTTCTGGCCCGCGCGCTGCCCTCACCCCAGTATTCCTTCATATAGCTGCCGTTGATATTAACCTTCTTGGTAGGGCTTTCGTCAAATCTGGCAAAATACCTTCCCAGCATAATAAAGTCAGCACCCATAGCCAGCGCCAGGGTAATATGATAATCGTGGACGATTCCGCCGTCAGAGCAGATGGGAATATAGATTCCCGTCTCTTCAAAATACGCATCCCTGGCCTTTGCCACCTCGATCAATGCAGTGGCCTGTCCTCTGCCGATGCCTTTCTGTTCGCGGGTAATACAGATAGCACCGCCGCCGATTCCCACCTTCACAAAGTCAGCCCCTGCCTCAGCCAGGAAGCGGAATCCTTCCGCGTCCACCACATTTCCGGCACCTACCTTTACATCATTTCCATAATTTTTCCTGATATAGTCAATCGTGATCTTCTGCCACTCTGAAAAGCCTTCCGAGCTGTCAATACACAGGATATCGGCTCCCGCCCCGATCAGTGCCGGAACACGCGTCTCGTAATCCCTTGTGTTGATTCCTGCCCCTACCATGTAGCGCTTATGGCTGTCGATCAGTTCATTTTCATTTTTCTTGTGTGTATCGTAATCCTTCCTGAAAACAAGATACACCAGTTCCCGGTTCTTATTCACAAGAGGCAGACAGTTTATCTTGTGCTCCCAGATGATATCATTGGCCTCCTTCAGAGTCGTCTCTTCGTCTGCATATACAAGGTCGTCCAGTTTTGTCATAAATTCTTTTACCTTTAAGTCCAGGTTCATGCGGCTTACCCGGTAATCCTTATTGGTGACAATGCCGAGCAGCTTTCCCCCCGGTGAACCATCCTCCGTGACAGCTATGGTAGAGTGGCCCGTCTGTTCCGTAAGACGAAGCACATCCTGAAGGGTCATCTCCGGCGACACGTTAGAGTCACTGACCACGAAACCGGCACGGTAACGTTTTACCTTTTCCACCATCTCCGCCTGCTTTTCAACCGGCTGGGAACCGTAGATAAAGGAAATACCGCCCTCCTGGGCAAGGGCTACGGCCAGATTGTCATCTGAGACAGACTGCATGATCGCAGAGACCATGGGAATGTTGATAGTCAGTGCCGGTTCCTCCCCTTTTTTGTATTTCACCAGAGGTGTTTTCAGATCCACTTTGGACGGCACACAATGTGTGGACGAATACCCCGGAATCAGAAGATATTCGCTAAATGTTCTGGACGGCTCCTCATAATAAAATGCCATGTCAATTCTCCTTTTCTGACTGCTGGTTTTCCAACTGCAATTCGTATTTCGTTACCTTTTCAAAAATCCTGCGGCTTCCCGGCGCCTGGGAATGCCCAAAGGGTAACTGGTTATGTTTGATACTAGCACAGGCAGTTCTTCTTTGTCAATGAAAACAGGCGCACTCTTTTCCCTCCGTCCGGTGCCCCTGCCACACTGCATTTTGCCGCTCCGTTTTAACCTTTTCGCATCTCTTCCTCTTCACGGATATTTGCTCATGGGGGCCACGGACAAAGGATCAAAGAAACAAAGAAACAGCGCAGTAAATAAGTAAAAGAGCCATAACAGCGTTTACCAGCTTCGTATGTCTGGAGAAGAATTTACAAAATGCCGCCCCGAAAAGCGCCCATATAAAAGAACCGGAAGCACCGATCAGAGACAGTACGGCAGTAAATCCGGCCAGTGCCGTGCCGGAATGATAAACCGGCAGGATATAAAGCGACATTGCCGTGATTGCGTAAATATAAATTTTAGGATTGATAAATTGCAGTACCATGCCGGAAATAAAACCAGCCTCCTTCCCGTCTTCCGTATTTACCTCCGCAGAACTCTTCCGGACCTTCCATGCAAGGTACAGCATATAAGCAGCGCCCAGGATCTGCATGACCATCTTTACCTTAGGAAGAAAGGAATAGAGTGTTGCGCTGAAGACGGTGCAAACAGACATAACGACTGCAAATCCGGCCAGTATGCCCAAGTTAAAGCGAATGCTTCGGCGAAATCCCAGCCGTATGGCATTACTCATGGAAAGCAGATTGTTGGCACCCGGTGTGTAAGCCGTAATAAAACAATAAATCAGAAAATCGTATAAACGGAACATAATGCATCCTTTCTATTGCTCATTCCTACCGTATGTCCGCAGAAGAACCTCACAGCATTTTGAGCAGTCACCTTTGTTGTATTCTTTGAACATTTCACCTTCTTCTTCAAGATTTAGAATCATAGACATATCTCCTTTCCTCTTTACAAGCCCAAGCTGAAATCGTATAATGATACAAAACAGTTATTATATCGCACTAGTACGATATAATAATACATCATGTGCATTATATTGTCAAGAGAGGAGAACCATATCATGGATTCAATGAATACAATAGTTGCTAAAAATATTAAACGATTGCGTGAAGAAAAGAAATTAAGCATGGAAGAGCTTGCGAAATTAAGCGGTGTCAGTAAGAGTATGCTTGCGCAGATCGAACGCGGTGACGGAAACCCGACGCTTTCTACATTGTGGAAAATTTCAAATGGAATGAAAGTACCCTTTGACGCATTGACCGTTCGCCCAAAGAGTCCATATGAGATTGTAAAAACATCTGAAGTGCAGCCATTGCTTGAAGATGACGGAAAAGTAAAAAACTACTCCCTTTTCCCGGATAACGAGAACCGTAGATTTGCAGTCTATTATCTGGAATTAGACCAGGGGAGTTATTGGGAATCCGAACCGCACTTAAAGGGAACCACTGAATTTATCACTGTCTTCTCGGGCAAAATCGAAATTCATGCTGACAGCCAGAGATTTATGGTCGAAAAGGGCGAAAGCATACGATTTAGGGCCGATACTGTCCATTCCTATAAAAATACCGGCAATGAGACCGCAATACTGCATATGATCCTTTTTAATCCCTGACGGAGCAGCCTGAAAGATATTCCGTATTTGGATCATCCGAACATCCTGCCGCTGCAAAATATAAAATATGCGCTGACGCGGATATTACCATTAACCAATTTGTATATTTTCGTGTTTTTTTCAAAATATTTATTGTGTATTTCCTCCCGGCATTATATAATTAGGGGAACAGGTATATGTGCAAAAATACCCAAAGCACATGCGGAAGTGTACTGTAGGCAACAGAAATCACCTGCGGTGAATTTACTGTTGTCATGAATGATTAAATCTAAAGGAGGTATCTGAATGCTTGACAAGAGCTACTACCAGAAGACGGACGAAATCATCAGCCATTACGGCCGCAAGCCAAGTGCACTGATTCCCATCATGCAGGACATTCAGGCAGAATACCGTTATCTGCCAGGCGAACTACTGACCTACGTGGCAAAAGAGATTGGGGTAAAAGAGGCCAAAGCCTACAGTGTTGCCACATTTTACGAAAACTTTTCCTTTGAACCCAAGGGAAAATACATTATCAAAGTCTGTGACGGAACTGCCTGCCATGTCCGCAAATCCATGCCCATTCTGGAAGCCCTTCAAAAAGAGCTGGGCCTGAGCAAGAAAAAACATACCACAGACGATATGCTTTTCACTGTGGAGACCGTTTCCTGCCTGGGTGCCTGCGGGCTGGCTCCTACACTCACCGTGAACAATGAAGTACACCCGACTATGACGCCGGAAAAAGCATTGGAATTACTCACAGAATTGAGAGGTGATAGCGTATGATTATCGAAAACAGAGAGGCTCTGAAAAGAGAGCAGGAGGCTGCACAAAAACAGATTGATTCTTATGAATGCCGTATCCTGATCTGCGCCGGAACCGGCTGTGTTGCTACCGGCTCACAGAAAATCTACGAAAAAATGCAGGAACTCTGTAAAGACATGCCCGGTGTTTCCGTAGAATTTGACGGCCATGTTCCTCACATCGGAGTTGTGAAGACAGGCTGCCAGGGTATCTGCGAACTGGGACCCCTGATGAGAATCGAGCCCCTGCATTATCAATATGTAAAGGTTCAGATGGACGACTGTGAAGAGATTTTCAAACGCACAGTCCTGAACAAAGAACCTGTGGAACGCCTGTTCTACAAAAAAGGCGAGGACTCCTTCCCCACACCGGATGACATCCCCTTCATTGCAAAGCAGACCAGGATCACTCTGGAAAACTGCGGACGTTTCGACGCGGAGTCTCTGGACGAATACATAGCTTCCGGCGGTTACAGTGCCCTGTCAAAAGCCATCTTTGACATGTCCCCGAGAGATGTCATCGAAGAAGTGGACAAATCCGGCCTGCGCGGAAGAGGCGGCGGCGGATTCCCCACCGGAAAGAAATGGAAACAGGTAGCTGCCCACACAGATGTAAAAGAACACTATGTTGTCTGTAACGGCGACGAGGGTGACCCGGGCGCATTCATGGATGGAAGCGTTATGGAAGGTGACCCCTACCGTCTGATCGAAGGTATGACCATAGCCGCCTATGCAGTGAATGCACAGGACGGTTATATCTATGTACGTGCGGAATACCCCCTCTCTGTAGAGCGGCTCACCCACGCCATTGCACAGGCTGAGGAAAAGGGCCTGCTCGGAGATAACATTCTGGGAACAGATTTCTGCTTCCATATGCATATCAACCGCGGTGCCGGTGCATTCGTCTGCGGTGAAGGTTCTGCCCTGACCGCTTCCATCGAAGGTGACAGAGGTATGCCCCGTGTTAAACCGCCAAGAACCGTAGACCAGGGACTCTGGGCCAAACCCACAGTCCTGAACAATGTGGAGACCTTCGCCAATGTGCCCGGTATCGTCATGAAGGGTGCTGACTGGTTCCGCACCATCGGAACAGAGGGAAGTCCCGGAACAAAGACCTTTTCCATCACCGGCTCCATTGAGAACACAGGCCTCATTGAGGTTCCCATGGGAACTACCCTGCGCGAGATGATCTATGATATCGGCGGCGGCATCAAGGGAGGCGGAGAATTCAAAGCCGTACAGATCGGCGGTCCCTCCGGCGGATGTCTTACGGCGGAGCATCTGGATGTAGGTCTGGATTTTGACAGTGTAAAAAAATACGATGCCATCATGGGTTCCGGCGGACTGGTTGTCATGGACGAGAACACCTGTATGGTAGAGGTTGCCCGTTTCTTCATGAGCTTTACCCAGAGGGAATCCTGCGGAAAGTGTGTTCCCTGCCGTGAAGGAACCAAACGTATGCTGAAGATCCTGGAACGCATCGTAGACGGCAAAGGCGTCATCGAGGATCTGGATACCCTGGAAGAGCTGGCAGCCATGGTTAAGAATATGGCTCTGTGCGGACTCGGAAAGAGTGCTCCGCTTCCTGTTATCAGCACATTAAAGACCTTCCGAAATGAGTATGAGGAGCACATTTTAGACCACAAATGCGCTGCCAAATGCTGTACTGCTATGCGCCGCTTTGTCATCAATCCTGAGTTCTGTAAAGGCTGCGGTAAATGTGCCAAGAACTGCCCGGTTGGTGCCATCACCGGTGTGCGCAAGCAAGCTTATAATATTGACAACGAATTGTGTATCAAGTGCGGTGCCTGCAAAGACAACTGTGCCTTTGATGCCATTTACGTGGAAGCATAGGAGGGTTTTAATATGGGATTTATGACGATTGACGGTAGAAAAGTTGAATTTACCGACGAAAAAAATGTGCTTTCCGTCATCCGGAAAGCCGGGATCAATCTTCCGACACTCTGCTATCACTCTGAGGTTTCCACCTTCGGCGCCTGCCGGCTCTGTACTGTGGAGGATGACAGGGGACGTACCTTTGCCTCCTGCTCAGAGGTTCCCAGAGATGGAATGGTCATCTATACCAATTCCGGAAGGATCAAAAAATACAGAAAACTGATTGTGGAGCTTCTGCTCTCCGCCCACTGCCGTGACTGTACCACCTGTGTAAAGAGCGGCGAGTGCGTACTGCAGGATCTGGCCCACAGAATGAATATTACGGATGTGCGTTTCCAGAACACAAGGGAAATCCGTCCGCTGGATACCAGCTCTCCCTCCATTGTCAGGGACCCCAACAAATGTATTCTCTGCGGCGACTGTGTGCGTGCCTGTTCCGAGATTCAGGGACTGGGCGTCTTAGGCTTCGCGTTCCGAGGAACAGACGCCATGGCAATGCCGGCCTTTAACAAGACTCTGGCAGAGACCGACTGCGTAAGCTGCGGTCAGTGCCGTATTTACTGTCCTACCGGCGCGATCAGCATCAAGACCCATATGGACGAAGTATGGGAAGCGATTGCTGATCCGAATACAAGAGTTGTGGCTCAGGTAGCGCCTGCCGTACGTGTGGCAGTCGGCGATGCCTTTGGCCTGGACAAGGGAAACAGTGTTATGGGCAAACTGGTAGCCGTTCTGCACCGCATGGGATTTGATGAAGTTTACGATACCGCGTTCAGTGCGGACTTAACCATCATGGAAGAATCCAAGGAATTCCTGGAGCGTCTGGGAGACAGTTCCAAGCTTCCTCTTTTCACCTCCTGCTGTCCGGCATGGGTGAAATTCCTCTGTGACCAGTATCCGGAATACAAAGACAATCTTTCTACCTGCCGTTCTCCTCAGGAAATGTTCTCCGCAGTCATCAAGGAATACTACAGGGGATATGAGAAAAACCAGGGCAAGAAGACCGTTGTTGTGTCCATCATGCCGTGTACAGCCAAGAAGATGGAGGCCATCCGTCCAAACAGCTTTACCCACGGAGAGCAGAACACGGATATTGTCATCACAACAACAGAATTGATCCGTATGATCAAAAACTCCGGCATTGAGTTCCCGACTCTGATTCCGGAAGCCTGCGACATGCCATTCGGTTTTGGTTCCGGCGCCGGTGTTATCTTCGGCGTAACCGGCGGTGTGACAGAAGCCATGCTCCGCCGTTTTGCAGACAAACACGACAAGGCAACCATGGATACCGTAGCTGAGACAGGTGCCCGCGGGGAAGAGGGCATCAAGGAATTCTCTGTCACCTACAAAGGTATTCCGCTGAATGTATGTGTTGCCAGCGGCCTGGCCAATGCACAGAAGGTTATGGAAAAGATCAAGAGCGGCGAAGCCCACTACCACATTGTGGAGATCATGGCATGCCGCCGCGGATGTATCATGGGAGGCGGACAGCCGCCGAGAGCCGGAGACCGCACAAAAGCGGCCAGAAAAGACGGCCTCTACAAGGCAGACAATGTGACCAGTATCCGCAAGGCGGATGAGAACCCGCTGGTTATGTCTCTGTATGATACCCTGTTAAAAGGAAAAGAGCACGAACTGCTGCACAATGACAGCTATTAAAGCTGCTGTATAAAAATGGCTGCTGTGAGATCCGGAAAGGTATCACAGCAGCAAAAAAAGGACATGCTGACAACGTTTTTGGGTCATCAGCATGTCCTTTTTCCTGTTATATCAGAAATTATTGCTTTTCCACTACAATGAGCGGTACCATCATTTCCTGTTCTGTCATGCCCGCATGGTTTGAACGAAACATGGGCAGATTTCTGGACCAGGCAAATCCCTTATCCGCAGTTGCCACAGCCAGAAAATCACCGGCCAGTTCACGAAACCTTTCACGGGTTGTCCCATCACCGAATATCTGCTTCTCCCGCATCTCCTTGGCGGAGAAAAGCAGAAACTCCTCTCCGAAATGTCTGCGGAATCTTTTTGGAAATTCTTCCCTGAATTCCTCCTTCACATAGAAGGCCGCTGCCCTGGCCTCCACAGATATGGGAAGCCTCAGCATTTCCAATATGTCCGGATAGTCTGTGAGAATATAATGCGACAGATCTATATGCCCATGGTCTGCTGTCACGATCAGAAGTGTATCCTCCAGTCTGTCGGACATCCGGGCGATTTTCCCTTCCAGATACTCTAATTCCCTTGTCACACATTCACTGTGGCATCCCTGGTCATGCATGGTGCTGTCCGGTTCCTCCCAATAGGCATAGATGTACTTTTCGTCCTCCTGCCCGCATAGCCTCTGTATCTCCTCACACATTTCATCCAGGGTTTCTATTTTATTCGTGCCGAAATGGGACACACTGTATCCATGTCCGACTCCCGCCCGGTTTATCTTGTCATATATCTTTGTGTAAGGGATAAAACGGCTGGCAACATGGTAATCTTCCGCTGCGCACCTTTCATATTGGTCTTGATTGGTAAAGGCATTCACAACTTTATGGATTTCGCCAAAATACAGGCTCCATCCCAGCCATCCATGCTCTGCCGGTGTCAGACCGCTCTCCATAGTCGTGGTAGCAGCCGTTGTCGTAGGCGGAAAGACGGAGGAGATCCCGCATCTGTAATGGCTTCTGAAGAATCCATCCTCTTTCAGATGGAAGTCAATCGCCTCGCATCCCATGCCGTCCAGCAGGACCACAACAACGTTCCTGAATCCCTTTCCCATCCATTCATCCGCACAGGGCAAAGTCTTATGACCGTATTCTGCGCCGAATCTTTTTAATACAGAGCAGGATAAATTCACCAGGCTATTGCTGTAATCTGCAAACAATTTTTATCCTCCCCTTTCTTCCTTTCTGCTGCCGGATTCTTTATCTGTTCCTTCCCGGCTGCAGATCCATCGCAAATTCAATCTCATGCATCAGCAAAATTCCATTTGCCCCAATCAGAGGGATCTCCGGTTTCAGCTTTCTTGAAAAGTTCAGGGCATTGTGGTACAGATGTGACATATCAAATCCGCAGCGCTGGTAAAAGCGGATAGCCTGAATGTTGTCATTTGTGGTGATCACCACAAGCCTTCTGCATTTTTTCTTTTCTGCTGTCTCTTTTACCTTTTCGATCAGGTTTCTTCCGATCCCCCGGCCCTCCTGACGGCTGTCCAGGGATATGATCTCACAGATACCGTCCCGGATCAGGTATGTGAGAAGGCCCACAATGTTTCCCTTTTCCCAGACAACAATGCCGTCTGTCCCGGTCATATCCACAACTCTGCCGCGAATGACCATCTCTGTTGTGAGCCACTGGCTCTCTATGAATTCATTGACGCGTTCCCGGTTTGTCTCATCAATTGGAACATACTCCATTAAACTGCCCTCCCGCATATTTACTGATCACCGGAATATTTCCAGGCTCCGCTGCAAAATACCGTTCATATGCGCAATGGCTATACCGTAATTTGTCATAGGCACACCCTGCAGGCCAGCCTGGTTCCTGCGCCACTGCATCTCCCGCTCATTGAGCATACAGCCTCCGCAGTGTACCACCAGCCGATATGGTGTCAGATCCTCCGGAAAACCGGTTCCTGAGGTAAATGCAAAGTCAGGCTTTTTCCCGATATGCGCCTCAATCCAGCGGGGCATTTTCACCGTACCGATATCATTGCACTGCCGGTGATGGGTACAGCCCTCACTGATCAGCACTTTGTCCCCGTCCTCCAGACGGTCAAGGGCATAGGCACCCTCCAGCGCGCCGTCCAGGATCCCTTTATACCGTGCGAACAGTATGGAAAAGGAAGTAAGAGGGATATCAGCCGGAACCGCTTTGTCCACCTTCCCGAACACCTGGCTGTCTGTAATGACAAGCCGCGGTTTTTCTCCCAGACGTCCAAGTACATCCTCCACCCTGTCATCCTGCACGGCAAGGGGAACTGCACCTGTATCCAACAGTTCTCTGATCACCTGCTGCTGAGGCAGGATCAGCCTCCCTTTCGGTGCCGCTTTATCAATGGGGATCACCAGGAGCACAAAGTCCCCCGGTGACACCAGGTCTTTTACAAGAGGACGTTCCTGCCCTTCCTTTGCAAGGCTTCCCAGCTTTTCCTTCAGTTCAGTAATGTGAACACCCTGTCCGGCACTCACGTAGATTTCATGGTCTGTCTTCGGTTCTCTCTCCTCTGCCAGCAGATCCATTTTATTGTATACCACAAGATACGGCAGCTTTCTCTTTTCAAAGAGATCTATGAGCTGTAGTTCCATGGGGACCAGTTCTTTTCCCGCCTCCACCACCAGGACTGCCACGTCTGTTTTGTGGAGCACCTGCTCCGCCTTTTTTACCCGGAGAGCGCCCAGGCCTTCCTGGTCATCATCCATACCCGGCGTGTCGATAAACAAAACAGGACCTATGGGCAGAAGCTCCATGGCTTTCTGCACCGGGTCGGTGGTGGTTCCCTTCACATCCGATACCACTGCCATCTCCTGCCCTGTGACTGCGTTGAGCAGACTGGACTTTCCGGTGTTGCGCCGCCCGAAAAAGCTGATATGTACCCTGTTTGCAGAGGGTGCTGCGTTCAGGCTCATGTATATCCTCCTCTCAGAAACGGAAATCTCTCTCCCCGTTCTCAATCTTTGCCAGGCGTTCCACCACGATCTCTCTTGTTCTTTCCCTTGGAATGTTCACAAGTTCTGACCGGATCAGCTCTTCTCCGATTTTTCTTGTCTCAGGGCTTGCGTAATCCATAAGGAATTCTTTCAGGGTCATCAGGGCATTGGGGTGGCAGCAGTTCTGAATCTGTCCTGTCTTGCACAGGCTCATGAAACGATCACCGGTTCTTCCTTCCCTGTAACATGCAGTACAGAAGCTGGGGATATATTTCATGTCCATCAGCCAGTGCACCACCTCATCCAGGGTTCGCTTGTCTGACACATCAAACTGCTCGGAGTTCTCATCCTCCGGTTCCGGTTCGCTGTAGCCGCCCACGCTTGTCCTGGAAGCACCGCTGATCTGGGAAATGCCAAGGTGAAGCACTCTCTCCCTGCACTCCTTACTCTCTCTTGTGGAGATGATCATACCGGTGTAAGGCACTGCGATTCGGATGCAGGCAACCAGTTTCGCGAAAATATCATCATCAATACCGTTGTCAAAAGCAGACGGATCGATATCATCTGCGTGTTTTACCCTCGGAACGCTGATGGTATGCGGGCCGACTCCGTGAACCGCCTCCAGATGCTCCGCGTGCATGAGAAGACCGGCAAATTCATAGCGGTACATCTCCAGCCCGAACAGTACACCCAGTCCCACATCGTCAATGCCGCCCTCCATGGCTCTGTCCATGGCTTCTGTGTGGTAATCATAATTGCTCTTCGGTCCTGTGGGATGCAGTTTTTTGTAGCTCTCCTTATGGTAGGTCTCCTGGAACAGAATATAGGTACCGATGCCGGCGTCTTTTAATTTCCTGTAATCCTCCACTGTGGTGGCCGCGATATTTACATTGACACGGCGGATTGCGCCGTTTTTATGTTTGATGCTGTATATGGTCTTAATGCTCTCCAGTATGTATTCAATGGGATTGTTGACCGGGTCCTCCCCGGCTTCCAGAGCAAGGCGCTTGTGGCCCATATCCTGCAGAGCGGTTACCTCTTTTACGATCTCTTCCTGCGTCAGTTTCTTTCTGGCTATGTGTTTGTTTTTCCTGTGATAAGGACAGTACACGCAGCCGTTGATACAGTAATTGGACAGATAAAGGGGCGCAAACATAACAATCCGGTTTCCGTAGAAATCCTTTTTAATCTGTTCAGCCAGTTTGTAAATCTCCTGGTTTTTCTCCTCGATGTCGCAGTCAAGCAGTACGGATGCCTCCCTGTGGGTGAGTCCCTTTCTGAGTTTTGCCTTCTCAAGGATCTGGTCAATAAGCACTTCATTGTGCTTATTTGCCTCAGCGTAGGCAAGTGTCTCCTGGATTTCCTCATGGGAAATAAATTCCTCTGCTCTCAGTGATTTCGGATTGTAATTCATTTTTACCCTCTCCTTTTCTCTTTACCGGGTGTACATTTTGGTGTCCCCCCGGTCTACAGTCACTTCACAGCCAATTTTTTTCATTCGGCTGCGAAGAAGTTCCAGTTCGGCGGCATTTTCTGCGCCGGTATAAATTTTATGGTCGTACAGTTCATATTTCCCCTGTACCAGTGAAGCCGATAAATTCGGCATAACCACATTGGCTCCTGCCAGTATGCCTCTCTCCCGCCCGTCATCGGAAATGGTTCCAAGGGCAGTTGTGGCCGGAAGCAGGACTTTCGGAAGCAGCAGGCGGATCAGTCCCAGAAGATACAGAGTAAGCTCTGCACTCCCCGGGGCCTTTGTTCCAAATGGAGTGTCCCTGTGGGGGATGAAAGGCCCGATTCCCACCATGGCAGGCTGGAATTCTTTCAAAAACAGCAGTTCATCAGCCAGGTTCTCAGCCGTCTGCCCCGGCGTTCCTACCATAAATCCGCATCCTGTCTGAAATCCAATGTCTTTTAGATTTCTCAGACATTCCTGTCTGTGAGCATAAGACATGGAGGGGGGATGCAGCGTGCGGTAATGTTCCTCGCATACAGTCTCATGCCTGAGCAGGTATCTGTCTGCCCCTGCATCAAAAAACTTCTGATAAGCTTCCCTCTCCTTTTCCCCCACGGAGAGCGTCACTGCGCAGTCGCTGTGTTCCTTTTTTATGTCCCGGACCAGCTCTGCGATCCTGTCATCCGTGTACCAAGGGTCCTCTCCGCCCTGCAGCACAAAAGTTCTGAACCCAAGAACATAACCTTTCCGGCAGCACTCCAGGATTTCCTCCCTGCCCAGGCGGTAACGCTTTGCCTTTCGGTTTCCTTTTCGGATTCCGCAGTAATAACAGTCATTTCTGCAGTAATTGGTAAACTCGATCAGCCCTCTGATATAAATGCGGTTTCCGTAATATTTCTCCCGCATCCCGGCTGCTTTGCCGAACAGGTATCCGGCAAGTTCCTCATTCCGCTTTTCGATCAGCGCGGTATAGCTCTCCCTGTCCAGGGACTCTCCTGCCTCTAAGCGGTCAATTTTATCAAATAAATTCTCTGTCATAGTCTATATCCTGTGAATAAACAGCCCGCTTCTCAGCTTTGGCTCAAACCAGGTGGATTTCGGCGGCATCAGCTTTCCTGCGTCCGCAACCGCAAAAAGTTCTGCCATGGAAGTGGGATACATGGAAAAGGCTGCCTTACAGTCTGTCTGCACACGTTTTTCCAGCTCACCCAGTCCCCGGATTCCCCCGATAAAATCAATCCGGGGGTCTTTTGCCGGCTCCCGGATCCCCAGCACAGGTTCCAGAAGGTTATTCTGAAGCAATGCCACATCCAGTCCGTCCACCACATCTGTAGCCCGGTATTCTTCCTTTATCTTAAGTTTATACCATCTGTCCTCCAGATACATACCGAATTCGCCTTTTTCCCGGGGCGATACTGCCTCTGTTCCCGGTTCGGACACGGTAAAGCGCTCCCTTATTTTTTCCAGGAACTCTTCCGCGGAATATCCGTTTAAGTCTTTTACCACACGGTTGTAATCCAGGATTTCCAGCTCCTCATCTGCAAACAGGGTACACAGAAAGTAATTAAAGGGCTCCCTGCCCGTATAATTGGGATTCTCCCGGCGTCTCTTCAGACCTGCTTTGATGGCTGAGGCCGCCCTGTGATGGCCGTCTGCGATATATATGCTGTCCATGGCCTGAAAGGTCTTCTCTATCTTGTGAATCATGGCTGACTCATAGATCATCCATCCTCTGTGACGGATGCCGTCCTCTGATACAAAGTCGAAAATGGGAAAATCCTTTTTCTTCACATCCATCAGATGCTTAAAATCCGCATTGGCACGGTAGGCCAGGAAAATAGGTCCTGTCTGCGCCTCCAGCACATCCACATGGCGGATGCGGTCCAGCTCTTTTTCCACTCTGGTGTTCTCATGTTTTTTGATGACACCGTTTAAGTAATCGTCAATCGACGCACATGCCACGATTCCTGTCTGCACATGCCCGTTTCTGGTAAGCTCATAGAGATAAAAATTGGGGTCCACATCCTGCAGGAAGTCCCCGTCCTCCATCATCTTCCAGAATATCCTGCGGGCCTGTTTGTACACCTCAGGAGCGTACATATCCGTATCATCCGGAAACTGTGTCTCCGGACGGTCAATCTTCAGAAAGGAATATGGATTTTTTTCGGTCTCCTCTTTCGCCTCTTTTCTGTTATATACATCATATGGCAGTGCGGCAATTTTAGATGCCAGGTTCTCCTGGGGACGCACTGCACAAAATGGTTTAACTACCGCCATTATCAAATCTCCTTTATAGTTTTTTCTCCATAACGCGGGCAGCAACTTCGCAGACACCATTGAATACCTTTCCCAGACGCCTGCGGTTTCTGCCAAGCGCGCCAAAAAAAGATTTCATCCGCTTTGCACTGCGGATTCTCTTCTGTATGAATGTTTTCGGTTTTTTTATTTTTCTGCTCATTTTCACACCCCAAATATATTGATGCCTATTTATAACGCCATAATAAAATTATACCGTATATAGTCTTAAAATACAATGAAATAGGCACAATAATTTGCACACTTTCCGGCGGATTTATGACTGACAGAGGTATTAAAAAAACACCAGACGGGGATTGCCTTGACTCTTTCCCCGCTGGTGCTTTTTTCGACCCTGGTTTATTTATCTCCATAGTGGTAACGACAGGATAATATATATAATTTCCGGAATATCCACAAAAGGGCCCGCCCTGAAACCACAGTCTCAGGACAGGCCCATATCCGTCTATTCTTTTAAAAGGGTCATTTCACAATACGCACGCGGTAAACACCATGAATCTTTTTCAGTTCTTTTGCCACGTCTCCGGAAATCGGTGTGGAAACGTCGATCATGGTATAGGCGAAGTCGCCTTTACTCTTGTTGGTCATGTTGGAGATATTCACGCCTGCATCACCCAGCACTTTTGTGAACTGGCTGATCATGTTCGGAATATTTTTGTGGTTGATCGTCACTCTTCCCACGTCCACACAGGCCCCTGTATCACAATCCGGATAGTTTACGGAATTCTTGATATTTCCGTTTTCCAGATAGTCCATGAGCTGTCTGACAGCCATGACAGCACAGTTGTCCTCGGATTCCTCTGTGGATGCTCCCAGATGAGGAGTTACCAGGGTATTCGGGGTACTGGTCACAAGAGGGTTGGCAAAGTCTGTCACGTATTTTTTCACTTTTCCCTCTTTCAGGGCCTCCGCCAGAGCTTCCTCATCCACCAGAAGATCTCTTGCGAAGTTCAGGATAACCACGCCCTCTTTCATCTGGGCGATCTCATCCGCGCCGATCATCTTTCTTGTGGATTCCATCAGCGGCACGTGGATGGTGATATAATCGCATTCCTTGTAGATCACGTTCAGGTCATTGATGTGGTGAATGCTTCTGGAAAGGTTCCACGCAGCATCCACGGAGATGAAGGGGTCATATCCATAGACTTCCATTCCCAGATGTACCGCGGCATTTGCCACTTTTACACCGATGGCGCCAAGACCGATGATACCCAGCTTTCTGCCGCTGATCTCACAGCCGGCAAACTGTTTTTTCTTCTTTTCAGCCAGCTTTCCGATATCCTCTGTGGCTTCCTGGTGCTCCAGCCACTCGATACCGCCCACTATATCCCTGGATGCCAGCAGCATTCCGGCAATGACCATCTCCTTTACACCATTGGCATTTGCTCCCGGTGTGTTGAAGACTACCACGCCGTCCTTTGCGCACTCTTCCAGCGGAATATTGTTGACGCCGGCACCTGCTCTGGCAATGGCAACCACATTCTTCGGAAGCTCCATCTCATGCATGTTTGCACTTCTCACCAGCACGGCATCCGCATCAGACATATTGTCCGTGCTCTCGTATTTTGCCGGGAAATGCTCCAGTCCTACGCTGGAAATGGGATTTAAACAGTGATATCTGTACATGA
Organism: Blautia sp. JLR.GB0024; assembly: GCF_037000545.1. Taxonomy (NCBI): domain Bacteria; kingdom Bacillati; phylum Bacillota; class Clostridia; order Lachnospirales; family Lachnospiraceae; genus Blautia; species Blautia sp. JLR.GB0024. Next base: position 162,462 of record NZ_JBANBF010000006.1, read on the forward strand.
TCAAGCATTCTCCTTTTCAAATTTTTTCATAAAGGCAACCAGAGCCTCCACGCCCTCTATGGGCATGGCATTGTAAATGCTGGCACGCATGCCGCCTACGCTTCTGTGGCCTTTCAGATTCACAAAGCCTGCCGCCTGGGCCTCTTTGATAAATTTCGCATCCAAATCCTTATCTCCTGTGACAAAGGGAACATTCATAAGGGAACGGGAAGCCGGTTCCACGGTACCTTTGAACATTACGCTCTCATCCAGGAAATCATACAGGATCTTTGCTTTTTTCTCATTGTGCTCTTTCATGGCTTTCAGGCCGCCCTGTTTTTTCAGCCACTGAAATACCTTGCCGCACATGTAAATGCCGTAGCAGTTTGGTGTATTGTATAAGGACTCCGCGTCCGCATGTGTCTTATAGGTCAGCATGGTCGGTGTTCCCGGAAGCACATCCTCTGTGATCAGATCCTCACGGATGATGGCGATCACCACACCTGCAGGGCCGATATTCTTCTGCGCGCCGCCGTAAATAATACCGTATTTCTCCACGTCCATCGGTTCGGAGAGGAAACAGGAGGAAACGTCCGCCACCAGGGTCTTGCCCTTTGTGTCCGGCAGTGTTTTAAATTTTGTTCCGTATATCGTATTGTTCTCGCAGATGTACACGTAATCCGCATCCGGGCTGATGGGAAGGTCGGAACAGTCCGGAATGTAGGAAAAAGTTTTATCCTCAGAGGACGCGATCTTGTTGGCTGTCCCGTACTTCTGTGCCTCCTGCCATGCTTTTTTCGCCCACTGGCCTGTTACGATGTAGTCAGCCACTTTGTTTTTCATCAGGTTCATGGGGATCATGGCAAACTGCTGATGGGCACCGCCCTGCAGAAATAATACTTTATAGTTATCCGGAATATGCAGCAGCTCTCTCAAATCTGCCTCCGCAGTATGTATGATATCCTCGAATGCTTTGGAACGGTGGCTCATCTCCATAACAGACATGCCTGTTCCTTTATAATCCAGCATCTCTTCTGCCGCTTCCCGCAGCACTTCCTCCGGCAGAACAGCCGGTCCTGCTGAAAAGTTATAAACTCTGCTCACTTGTTGTTTCCTCCTCTGTTGATTTACTCTTCAAAACGGTTACGCCACATGCCCCCTCTGGGGACACGTGGCATAAATTGCTTGACAAGAAGTATTCTACCTCTTTGTTATATTATTGTCAATAAAAACATTTGTCTTTCTACAAAAGACATATTATTTCTGTTTTGCTTTCAGGTCTTCCTCGTCGAACGCATCCTCAATGTTGGCCCCTGCCGGTACCATTGGGAATACCTTATCATCACTGTCGATCATGCAGTCCAGAACCACCGTTGTATTTAACCGGATGGCTTTTGCAAGGGCTTCCTGCAGCTCCTCTTTTGTGGTCACGCGGATACCTACTGCTCCCATGGCCTCTGCCAGTTTGACAAAATCAACTTTGTCTTTTAATACTGTATTAGAATATCTGCCCTCATAGAACAGCGTCTGCCACTGACGTACCATTCCCAGCACCTGGTTATTGATGACCACTTGGATAAGAGGTACATCATTTCTGGTGGCTGTTGCGATCTCATTCATGTTCATACGGAAACAGCCGTCTCCTGCCACATTGATGACCACCTTGTCCGGATTGCCCATCTTGGCGCCGATGGCTGCCCCAAGGCCGTAGCCCATGGTTCCCAGGCCGCCGGAGGACAGGAAGGTGCGGGGTGTTTTATATTTGTAATACTGGGCAGCCCACATCTGGTGCTGACCCACCTCTGTTACAATTATGGCATCGCCTTTTGTCTGGCGGTAGATCTCCTCGATAATGGCAGGACCGCTTAAGCCCTCCTGGTTGTAGCGCAGAGGATATTTTTCTTTCAGCTCCTCTATGTATCCCAGCCACTCTTTATGTTCTTTCTGCTCCAGCATATCATTCAGGCGTTTCAGAACTTCTCTGGCGTCACCCACAACGCTGCAGTCAACCAGCACATTTTTATTGATCTCCGCTGCATCCACATCTATCTGGATCACCTTCGCATTTCTGGCAAAGTTTCTGGTATTGCCGGTCACACGGTCACTGAATCTGGCACCCACGGTGATCAGCAGGTCACATTTTGTCACACCCAGATTGGAGGCTTTGGTTCCGTGCATCCCCAGCATACCGGTATACAGCTCATCCTCGCCGGAAAATGCGCCTTTTCCCATAAGGGAATCGGTCACAGGAGCCTGGATCTTGTGTGCAAGTGTGCGCAGCTCCTCCCAGGCGTTGGACGCGATGGCTCCGCCGCCCACAAAGATAAAGGGACGTTTTGCCTCCCGGATCATATCTGCTGCTTTAGCCAGATCCGCTTCTTCAATCTCAGCCACATAGGGTTTCACCGGCTTTGGCACTGTAGTTTCAAATTCTGTCTTGGCTGCAGTCACATCCTTGGTGATATCCACAAGGACAGGGCCGGGCCGTCCGCTCTTTGCAATGACAAAAGCACGACGGATGGTCTTCGCCAGCTTTTTCACGTCTTTTACGATAAAGCTGTGTTTTGTGATCGGCATAACCACACCTGCGATATCTACCTCCTGGAAGCTGTCTTTTCCCAGAAGAGGAACACCTACGTTACAGGTGATGGCAACCACAGGCACAGAATCCATATGTGCTGTGGCAATACCTGTTACCAGGTTGGTGGCGCCGGGGCCGCTGGTTGCAAAACACACACCCACTTTCCCTGTGGAACGGGCATAGCCGTCCGCTGCATGGGCTGCACCCTGCTCATGGGATGTGAGTACGTGATGAATCTCATTGCTGTGTTTATATAACTCATCATAAATGTTCAGAATCGTTCCGCCCGGATAACCGAAAACGGTATCTACACCCTGCTCTTTTAAACATTCGATTACTATTTCTGCTCCTGTCAACTGCATATTGAAATCCTCCCAACCGTTATCTTTTCTTTTTCTTTTTATTTCTGGATTTCCAGAACAGCCCCTCTGTTACCGCTGGTCACCATAGCCGCATAGCGTGCCAGGTATCCTGTGTTCACCTTAGGCTCTCTTGGCTGCCACTCAGCCTTTCTCCTTGCCAGCTCCTCATCCGATACGGCCAGTTCCAGTTTGTTTTCCGGAATATTGATGCGGATGGTATCTCCCTCCTTAACAAGGGCAATGGGGCCGCCTACGGCTGCTTCCGGGGAAATATGTCCGATGGAAGCTCCGCGGGATGCACCGGAGAAACGTCCGTCCGTGATCAGTGCCACGCTGGAGCCGAGTCCCATACCTGCAATGGCGGAAGTGGGGTTTAACATCTCTCTCATACCCGGGCCGCCTTTTGGTCCCTCATAGCGTATCACAACCACATCGCCTGCCACGATCTTACCGCCCTTAATGGCGTCAATGGCATCCTCCTCGCACTCAAATACCCTTGCAGGGCCTTCATGTACCATCATCTCCTCACAGACCGCGGAGCGTTTTACCACGCCGCCGTCCGGAGCCAGGTTGCCTGTGAGAACCGCAAGGCCGCCGGTCTGGCTGTAAGGATTTTCTACAGGGCGGATCACCTCCGGATTTCTGTTTACACAGTTCTTGATATTTTCACCCACTGTCTTTCCTGTCACTGTCATGCAGTCCAGGTTCAGCAGATCTTTTTTGGTCAGTTCATTCATGACCGCATACACGCCGCCGGCCTCATTCAAGTCTTCTATGTAGGTGGGGCCTGCCGGTGCCAGATGGCACAGGTTCGGTGTCTTTGCGCTCACTTCATTTGCAAATGTAATATCAAAATCCCATCCGATCTCATGGGCAATTGCCGGCAAATGCAGCATACTGTTGGTAGAACATCCGAGTGCCATATCCACGGTCAGGGCATTCATGATGGCGTCTTTTGTCATGATATCCCTTGGACGGATGTTCTGTCTGTACATTTCCATTACCTGCATGCCCGCGTGTTTTGCAAGCTTGATTCTCTCGGAATATACAGCCGGAATAGTGCCGTTTCCTTTTAATCCCATGCCCAGCACCTCTGTCAGACAGTTCATGCTGTTGGCAGTGTACATGCCGGAGCAGGAGCCGCAGGTGGGGCAGACTTTATTTTCAAATTCTTCCACTTCCTCCGCTGTCATGGTTCCTGCGCTGTAGGAGCCCACGGCCTCAAACATGGAGGAGAGACTTCTCTTCTGGCCATGCACACGGCCTGCCAGCATGGGGCCGCCGCTCACAAATACAGTGGGGACATTGATCCTGGCTGCTGCCATCAGAAGTCCCGGCACGTTCTTATCACAGTTTGGCACCATGACCAGGGCGTCAAACTGATGGGCCATAGCCATAGCCTCTGTGGAATCCGCGATCAGATCCCTTGTCACCAGGGAATACTTCATTCCCGTATGTCCCATGGCAATGCCGTCGCAGACAGCAATAGCCGGAAACATAATGGGCGTTCCGCCTGCCATAGCAACACCTAATTTTACGGCATCCACGATTTTGTCCAGATTCATGTGACCCGGCACGATCTCATTGTAGGAACTCACAATACCTACCAACGGCCGTTCCAGTTCCTCTTTTGTCATTCCCAGGGCATTGAACAGGGAACGGTGCGGTGCCTGCTGCATACCTGTTTTTACTGCATCACTTCTCATATCATTCACAATCCTTTCTATTGTCCGTTATCTATCTCATTCCAATCTCAGATCCGCTCTGCGATCAAATCTCCCATCTCTTTGGTTCCCACCTGCTTCATACCGTCTGCCATAATATCCACTGTGCGGTATCCCTCTGTGAGGACTTTCTGTACGGCTGCCTCCACGGCATCTGCCTCTTTGTCCAGGTCCAGGGAATAGCGCAGCATCATAGCCGCAGACAGAATGGTTGCCAGGGGATTGGCGATGCCTTTTCCCGCAATGTCAGGCGCTGAACCGTGGCTTGGTTCATAAAGGCCGAATTTTGTCTCATTTAAGCTGGCTGATGAGAGCATTCCGATGGAACCTGTCACCATGCTGGCCTCATCAGACAGAATGTCGCCGAACATGTTCTCTGTGAGGATCACGTCAAACTGACCCGGGTTATGGACAAGCTGCATAGCGCAGTTATCTACCAGCATGTGTTCCAGTGTCACTTCCGGATAGTTCTTTGCCACCTCTTCCACTACTTTTCTCCAGAGTCTGGAGGAGTCCAGTACATTGGCTTTGTCCACGCTTGTAACTTTTTTGCTTCTCTTCATGGCAATATCAAATGCCTTGACAGCGATTCTGCGGATTTCATTTTCATTATATGTAAGTGTGTCAACGGCTGTAGTTACACCGTTTTCCTCCACAGTCTTTCTCTCACCGAAATACAGGCCTCCGGTCAGCTCCCTGACAATGATCATGTCAAATCCGTCTCCGATGACTTCCTCTTTCAGGGGGCAGGCACCTTTCAGCTCATCATACAGATACGCCGGGCGCAGATTGGCAAACAGATTCAGGGCTTTTCTGATAGCTAAAAGTCCTGCCTCAGGGCGTTTTGACGGCTCCAGTTTATACCAGGGAGAAGTCTTGGCATCCCCTCCGATGGAACCCATCAGCACTGCGTCAGAAGCCTTTGCCGTCTCCACAGCCTCCTCTGTCAGCGGTACACCGTGTACATCAATAGATGCCCCGCCCAGCAGCACTTCCTCATAGGAAAAACTGTGTCCGTATGTTTCACAGACCTTATCCAGCACTTTTTTGGCCTCTGCCACAATCTCCGGTCCGATTCCGTCACCCGGTATCAATGCAATTTTATAGTTCATGAGATTCTCCTCCTGTCGTACAGTTGTCGTATGTTATCGCATTATAGTATTTTAATTATGATAATCCTTTTTCGCTTATATTTCAAGGCATAATAAGGCAGTCTGCTATTCTTTTTCGTTATATAAGCTATAACAGTTTAAAAACCCTCTTGCAAATAAAAATAATTTGGATTATAATATTTTCAACGCATCAGTTCCGGGAGGAGTGCGGTTACGCCCGTATCTGCGGTGTCTCGGTTCACACATATGAATATCCCGGAGGAACACGCGCAGGCTGGTGCATGCCTGGAAATGTTCAGGTTCCTCAATTATACATGTATGCAGATATAGTTCATCGGTAGAACGCCAGCTTCCCAAGCTGGAGAGGCGGGTTCGATTCCCGTTATCTGCTTATAAAAATGTCGAAATTACTGTATAGACAGTGATTTCGGCATTTATTGTTTTTCGCCGGTAAGCATATGGTAATCATTCTGCATCAAAACCTCTATCTCTTCACAGACACGGAACCGGGCGGCTATCACGCACAAAATGCCCCAGACAATCCGCTTTGGAAAGCCCGGGGCATCTGTTTAACTTTTTGCTGCTGCAGTCTGTTCCTGATAATAAATAGCTTCTGCTTTATTTTCTAAAACAAAAGCATCGTAACAGATGCGGCCTTCTATCAGTTCGCCGCTGATACCAGGCGGGTCCTGATGTGTCTTGTAATCTTCCAATTTGGTAGGAGCTACGGTAGCCACCGGATGGGCCAGCATAAAACCAAATCCTTTTGGAAGTCTTTTAGACGGAACTTTGATCACTACCGCCCCGTCCAGATTGCCAATAACACCGCGTAATCTCATATCACTGCCAATATCTGTCTCCATTGTGATATCCCTGCACTGTTTCATAAGAAGATAAGTGTCAGGAGTCACCAGCAGCACACGGCCTGTTTCCGGCACTTCAGAATTGTCCAGAGCATTACTGGCCTTGATGATCTCCGTATAGATATTGTCTGCTGTCAGCGCCACAGCTGCAGGCTTATGCCCCGCCTTTGTTGTCATAACTCCATATACATAAGTATCAACTTCCGGAATCACGACTTCCCGCACCTGCCGAGCAAGAGCAGACGCTGCTGCCAGCTGGTCACTGGTTTCATCCTTATCCAGCTTATCAATGGCAAAGGTAAAAGATCTGTCATTTTTCAGCGTAAATTCTTCCGTAGTGGCATCCAGTCCCTGCACTCTGCCGTACCTTGACCATTCTCCCTCCTTCGGGCCGGAGCGCCCGTAATCATTCATAGATGCGGTTGTCACCTTATAAACCTTGATTGTATGTGCCCCTGTCCAGGATAAGTCCTGATTCGTCAGCAGGGATTTTTTGCTCTCTGTTGAAAATAATTCATCTACATAAGGCAGATATTGTGTTACTAAATCAATTGCCATTTATCCATCATTCCTTTCTGTTAAGCCCCATAGCCTGTCTTACCGGATCTGTACCGGTGTGAAAAGCTCCGGTTCCCTCCGGAACGCACCCCACTTTTAAATTCTTGGAGGGTATCGCACGAAAACCGGATGCAGGCTCCTGGTCTGTTTTGTCATTTTTTCCATATATTTCGTATAATTTGTCTAATTTACAGTTTAAATCCTCTTCATCCGTACAGTTGATAATATCTGCCAGCTCACGGGACATTCCCCGTTCGTCCAGCTTTTCCTTTACCATCAGCTTCATTTCCCTTGCCTGCAGTTCTGCAAGCTTCCGGTCATACTCTGCCTGGGCTTCTTTGTTGATCTGCCCCTTCATCCTGGCTATCCTGGACTGAACAAATCCGTTCACTTCTTCCTGTGTGAACAGTTTCTGCTCTTTTCCGCCGCCTTCCCTGGCAGTTCCCTGTACTTCTGATTCATTCCCCATATTTTCAGCCTGGGTACTCTGTTCTGCATCATTCATGCTTTCTTCCATATTTTTCCTTCCTGTTTAACGTCCAGTGGACTATTTTACCATCAGACAGATATGCCCCGCTGCCCGTCCGGGTGAATAGATGTTCCCTAAGGAAAGGAGTGAACAAATAAATAAGCGTGGGAACGGCTATAATCGCATATTGCGGCTTTAGCTGTTCCCACGCCTTATACAAGACTTCCAGCAGAAAAGAGATGAACTGCTGGGGTACTTTTATTATTCTATCTGTTCTAAAACTATTATATCACATCAAACAAATATATGCAAGTAAAACCTTTATATTTTTAATGATTTCCGGCATCTTTTCATACTTTTTCTCGATACAAGACCAAAGCCGGGTTAGCGTATCATTTCAAGATCACGTATGCCTTCTTATATTCCCCCCTCTGTTCTTTCGCCAATTTACAGGACTTAATGACCGGGTGCAACAGTCTGAGCACGGTATGAAGTTCCTGGGCATTTTGGTAAGATATTTTAATCTTGATCATGTTTTACAACCTCCCTGTTCTCTGATATTTTTGTGACATATCCGCAAATACAATCTAAAGCTTGATCATTCACACATTTTTCTCCTTCCATCTGGCATATTCCGGATTTTTATATACAATTTCCGACGGTCTGCCTCCTTTTTGGAGGTTTTGGGGGTTTTGAGAGGTGAGACAAGATTTCTGAATGCGTATGTAGCCATGTTCTGTCAAACACCTTAACCCGGGAATCATTCCTTCTTTTTTCTCCATACCTTTTCTGTCACAGCACAATTTATACAGATCTCTCAGTTTCATTTCCATTTTTCCGGTAGAATCTATACGTCTCATAATGTATTTAGCGTCTTTGACTTCCGGTGAATCCGTTAAACCCATGATATTGAATGCTGCCCTGGCATGGGTCCGGAAATACCTGCCTATTTCTACAGCATTGCCCATAGTCTGACCGCTGACTTTATAGAATTCCGACTGTTCCGCATACTCAAAGCAATGGAGAATCAGTGCTATCCTCATTGTAGTACCGTGAAGTTTTCCGAGCCATGCCTTGAACTCTGAAAAACATTCTTTCAGCTCACGCTCAATCTCATAGAAAAAGGCTTCTGCCAGTCTATCTGCTTCCTCACCCAGTTCTATGACCTTCGGCTTATCCGGTACGGGAATTGCAAGAAGCCTCTGAACTGCTTCACCATAATCCGCCCTGTCTGTATCAGATATCTTTTTCACCCTATAGTTTCTGTCTCCTATGGCAGAAGGCGGCAGACTGTATAAAAATCTGGCATTCAGGCCACGGCCTGTAAATTCACTGTTTTCCATTATTTGTTTTATCACTATTGGCTGTACATACAAAAGCATGGTTATCAAGGGACAATCCAAAGCCTGTCCCTTCCTGGTTATTCTGTCCTGAGCGTACCGGTCACCTGTATAGGCTTTCAAAATAAGATCAATGACGGTCTTATCACTGTATCTGCCGGCCAAAATATTGAAGATACCTCCTTCTGTGGAAAAAATTCCTATTCTTTCATGATTCTGCTCCATTAACTTCCCGAGTATTTCCATCGTTACGTCATCTGCCACCAATCTGACAGGAGCTTTCTCTTTTAGTCCATTCAATTCCTGCTGTATATCCGAAAGGGCTTCCAAATCCTCACATATATCCTCTCCTTTTCTTTTGCTGCATCTTGTCAGGTTCTTTGTAATTCCGGCAATCTTGCTTTCCAGTATCCTTTTTTTCGTCTCATACAAAGCAATATCCGGCGCCCGTTTTTCATTTTCCTTTTTTTCATATTCATAAACAGGCTTCATGATTTCTTTCATTACCGGACTTTTTCTTTCGGAAGCCTCTCCCACAACAGCCATATACAAATTTCCGGGTTCATACCAGTCAGAATGAGGATGGATACTATATTTCTTCTGTATGCACAGTGAGCCTACTGTGAGCACTGCCGGGGCTACCATACCGGAAGATACCTGCAGGTTCTCTGCAACTGCTTCTGAAAATCTCTCCACAACTGATGGCAGCAGACTAGTATTGAAAGCCGTAAGTTTCGTTATATCTGTTTCCCCAAAACCCCCAAAACCCTCAAAACTATCTGAATAGGGAATCTCACCTTGTCCGGCAAAGCCTGCTAAAGTGCAGTCTCTGCTTACTGTCCGGGCCTGTCCGGGCCTTTTCCACTCAGAAAACGCCGTATCAAATCTGTCCCACACTCCATCTGCCGCAAGTGTATTTCTGATCAAATTTAAATTCTGCAGATAATAAGGTTCAATCTCAGAAAAAAAAGCATCTGTCCAATTGTCAGAATTCCGGATTTCATGTATTAATTCCATGCCTGTCATTTACTCACCTGCCGTATTCCTTCTACCGCCACAGTATTTCTTCACCTTCTCAACCACCCTTCTTATAGTGTAATGCACTGCTTCTTCTCTGCTGTTCAATCAGCTCTCTTTCCTGCATGTTATTCCATAATATCGGTCAGATTAACGCCTAAAGCTTCTGCAATCCTTTTACCTACTTCATCCGAGCAGGTTTTGCCGCATCTGATATAATTAACTGTAGCCCTGGAAATCCCGGCAAGCTCCGCTAATTTTTTCTGTGTCATATCTCTTCTGGCAAGTTCTGTAACAAGTTTGATTCTGTCAATCCTCATTTTTTCACCTCATTTCAAAATCATTTGATTGTATATATGCATAATATATCAATCTTACGATTGTGTCAATGCTTTATTTAAATCTTTTGATTGTTTTTCTATCAACATTATGTTATTGTATATATAGAGGTGATAAAATGGATACAGGAAAAAGAATCAAAGAAATCAGGAAAGCCAACGGGCTTACACAAAAAGAACTCTCAGAAAAATTAGGGACCTCGCAGCAAAATCTTGCCCAATACGAGAACGGAAAAAGACAGCCAAAGTTTGAAACTTTACGCCGAATCGCAAAAGCTCTGGATGTCGGATTAGATGAATTTATGTCCGATACAGAGCTTTCTCTTTTTGAAGGAATGGCAGACTTATATCTCCATTCTTCCAATGATATCAAAGACATTTCTCCCTGTGAAGCGGGCAGTATTCAGGAGAGATATCTCATGGAAGCCTTTAGGGCACTGAATCGTGAAGGACAGAATAAAGTTGCCGATTATGCGGATGACCTTTTGGGAAATCCTAAATACCACAGAAAAAATGCGTAAACAGGGAGAATGCATTTCATAGATAACCAAAAAACAGAGGACCCAGCAATTTTGCTGAGTCCGTTTTTATACTGCCTGTTGAGTTATCCGGAACTACCTGCAAATATAGTTCTATCCCGGAACCTTCCCACATAAAAATTATTAATCCCATTTAGGAAATCAAATATGAATAAATACCAGTATAATATCCATGCCAATCCCGATTCCATACCAGTGAAATACTCTAACTGGTATCCCCCGATCAAAGTCACTGAAAAAAATACAGATTACGCACAGCTGCTCATGCCGGATCTTGCATCTGCGGTCAGTGAAATGACAACTGTACATCAATATCTATTCCAATCCTGGACAATCAATAACGAATACGGTAATATCCGCCGTATAATCAAACGCATTGCCGTGGTCGAGGAACACCATTTCTCTGTCATTGGACAGTTGATCGCCCTTCTCGGCGGACAGCCGGAATGCCGTTCTTCAGAATCCAAATCTTTCTGGTGCGGGGATATGGTGGATTACAGCCCTGATATTTACACCATACTTGCAGTTAACGCTAAATCAGAGAAGTTTGCTGCCAAAGCATATCTGGAACAGTCAAGAGAAATAAAAGATCCTCTTGTTTCAAAAATGCTGGCAAGACTGGCCCTCGATGAAAAACTGCACTATAATATTTTCAGTGACTTTTTGTCACAGATATAATTGTTTGGCACTGCTTTGTGAAAGGGGCGGCATTCCGCCCCTGCCGACAGCTCTTTATACCTGTCTGATCTTCGGCTCCACGGCCTCGGACCTGGCATTGTGCTGCTGATTCTGGTTTTCCGGTTTTACCTTCTGGGTAATGCTGTTGAAAGTCTCGTTTGATCTCTTTCTGTTTAACGCTTCCTGCTGCTTTTTATCCATCTTATTCACCTCGGCATTAAAGTGTTTTTACATATTATTCTTACACTTCAGTATTCCCAAAGGCCATGGTTTTTATGTATGCCGCTTAAGCTCACGTTTCTCCCGGCATTTTCCATCCGTGATGGTCTGTATGCAGCAGCTCGTGGGCTTTGTGGGACAATGGTTTTTCCAAAAAATCTTCGTAGCATTTTATCACAGAGGGATTTTCATGTGAGAACCGGATGTGACTGACCTTATCCAGGCCGTATAGGATCTGTCCCCTGTCCCCGGCAAGCTCCCGGCCGTCGTGGATAGGCTGGCCGCCTCCGCCTGCGCATCCGCCTGGACATGCCATGATTTCCACAAAATCATAGGAAACCCTGCCCTTTCTTAGCGCTTTCATCAATTTCCTGGTATTGCCCAGTCCGCTGGCAACCGCCACCTTTAAAATCGTGCCTGCCAGATTAAATTCTGCCTCCTTCCAGCCGTCCATGCCCCGGACTGCCCGGAAGGCATCCGGTTCGGGATTCTTACTGGTCACCAGATAATACGCACTGCGCAGTGCAGCCTCCATAACACCGCCTGTGGCGCCGAAAATGACGCCTGCGCCGGAGCCCACGCCCAGAGGCATATCCAGCTCCTCCTCTCTAAGCGTCTCAGGAAGTATATGGAACATACGAATCATCCGGTCTATTTCCCTGGTAGTCAAAGAAGCGTCCACATCCTGCCCTGCACCCGCATCCCTCATGGTCGGAAGGGCACATTCCTGTTTCTTGGCTACGCACGGCATCACAGACAAGCAGAAGATCCGCTCCGGGTCCACATCCAGCAGCTTTGCATAATAGGTCTTTGCCACAGCCCCGAACATCTGCTGCGGTGATTTGGCTGTGGAAAGCTGGTCCACCATATCCGGATACTGGGATTTCATAAACCGGACCCAGCCCGGACAGCAGGAGGTAAACATGGGGAATGTCTCATTTTCTCTGTTCTTCAGTTTCTCCAGAAACTCACTGCCTTCCTCCATGATTGTCAGATCCGCACTGAAATTCGTATCGAAGATATAGTCAAATCCCATTTTGCGCAGAGCCGAGGCCAGCCTTTTTACGGTTGCAAATTCCGGCGCCAGGCCAATGGATTCTCCCCATGCCGCACGCACGGCAGGCGCGATCTGAACTACTGTGATCTTGTCCTTATCGGCAATGGCATCCAGTACATGCTCCGTATCATCCCGCTCTCTAAGCGCCCCCACCGGACAGTGGGTGATGCACTGGCCGCACACAGCGCAGTCCGATTCTTCAATTTTCCGGTTGCCTGACACATCCACTGTGGTTCTTGAGCCTGTATTCACCACGTCCCAGATATTAACAGACTGGATTTTATCACAGATTTGTACACAGCGCATACATTTGATGCATTTCGTATAATCCCTGATCAGCGGAAACTCCATATTCCAGCAGTTTTTCGGCAGCTCCTTAACAAAAGGAACATCCATGATGTTCAAATCGTTTGCCACGCTCTGGAGGGAACAGTTCCCGCTCCTGACACAGTAGGCGCAGTTGCTGTTGTGCTGAGATAAAATAAGCTGCACATTCGTTCTTCTGGTTTTCCGGGCTTTGGGGCTGTTCGTATGCACCATCATTCCCTCTTTTACCCGGTTATTGCAGGCCGTGACCAGCTTTGCGTAACCTTCCACCTCCACAACACAGACACGGCAGGCGCCAATCTCATTGATATCCTTCAGATAACACAGAGTGGGAATACGGATTCCTGCAAGGGCGGCCGCCTGGAGAATCGTGCTGCGCCTGTCGGCCTCTATCTGTATGCCGTCAATCGTAAGTTTAACTCTCTCTGTATTTACCATTTTTCCACCCTGCCTCCCTTAAACACACCGAAACCGAAGTGGTCACAGCGCAGACAGCGTCTTGCCTCCTGGGAAGCCTCCTCAGAAGTCATACCGCATTCAATCAGTTCCATATCCTTCACCCTCACGGATGCCTCGCGCTCCTTCATATTCACACGGCCGCAGGTGGGACGGTCATGGAGACGGACCCTTGGAATCTCCACACCGCTTGTGATCGTATGGTTATATCCCAGAAATTCGTCAATATTGGCTGCCGCCACTTTCCCCGCCGCAATGGCACGGATCACAGTCGCCGGACCGGTCACACAGTCACCTCCGGCAAATACGCCGGCAGCATCCTTCACACCGCTCCAGTCAAAGGCGTCAATGGCAGCACCTCTTGTAATGGGAATACCGGATTCCCCGAAATGCCGGGAGTCAATCCCCTGTCCTATCGCCACCAGAATCCGGTCACAGGGCAGACGGAGCTTTGCCACATCCGCGTCTCCCGGTGTGGGTCTTCCGTTTTTCATTTTACCGATGATCTGAGGCTGTACCCAGAGCGCGGAAACCTTGCCCTGTCCGTCCTTCTCTATAGACAGCGGCGCATGAAGGTCCAGCACCTCGCACCCCTCCGCAATGGCTCCTTCCACTTCCTCCGGAAGAGCCGTCATATCCACTTTCCTTCTTCTGTAGGCAATACGCACACGTTTTGCACCCAGACGCACCGCGGAACGCGCCACATCCATAGCCACATTGCCGCCGCCGATCACAATGATATCCCTGTCCTTAAAGTCCGGCATCTCTCCGTCACCGATGCTTCGCAGCATTTCCACTGCGGACATAACGCCCTCGGTATCCTCGCCCTCCATTCCTATCTTTCGGTCTGTATGGGCACCGATGGCTATGTAGACGGCATCATACCGGGGACGGATATCCTGTATCAGATACGGCTCCTCCCCCACATCTGCCCCGGTGACCACGTCAATCCCCACGCTCAAAAGCCGGCTTATTTCCCCATCCAGAACCTCTCTGGGAAGCCGGTAGCTGGGAATGCCGTATCGCAGCATGCCGCCCAGTTGTTTTTCCTTTTCATAGATTGTCACCTTATGGCCCATTAAAGCCAGGTAATACGCTGCGCTGATGCCTCCCGGACCGCCCCCGATCACTGCAACTTTCTTACCCGTTACAGGGGCTGTCTTTGGTACCGGCACTTCTCCTGCCTGCTCCACTGCAAAACGTTTCAGTCCCCTGATATTGATGGGGTCATCCAACATGGTCCTGCGGCACCGCACTTCACAGGGATGCTCACAGATAAGGCCGCAGACTGCCGGCATGGGATTGTCCTTCCGGATCAGGCGCACCGCATCTGCATACCTGCCCTCCCTGACAAGGGCAATGTAACCGGGAATGTCCACACCAGCCGGACACTGGGATACACACGGCACGGGCTGGTTCAGGTTACAGGAGCACCTCCCCCTTAAAATATGCTCTTCAAAATCCTCCCTGAATCCCCGGATTCCCTTCAGCACCATCTTGGCGGCCTCATAACCGATGGCACAGTCCGCGGAATAGAAGATACTCCTGGCTGTCCGCTCAATAACCGCAATGGTCTCCAGAGTGGCATCACCATCCAGCACATCATCAAATAATTTTTCCAGCTGCCCCAGTCCGACACGGCAGGGAACACACTTTCCGCAGGACTGAGCATGGCACATTTTCAGGAAAGATGCCGCCATATCCACCGGACATAACCCGGGCGGGCTGGCAACAATCCGCCGTTCCAGGTCCTTATAGAGTTCCTCCACTGTCCGCTGCGCGCTGTTCTGCGTAATGATACTTAATCTGCTCATATCTACCTCCAATTGCTTCTGTATACCTGGCAGTTCAGATAACTGTTCTGAACTGCCGCCCATATACATTCCGGGCTCCATATGATCTCAGAATGATATGACAGTTACCCTTTCGCTTTATCATATTAACGGGATATAGTTATAATTTAAAATTACCATTTTGCAGCCTTATCGTCAATACTATTTCAGTTATTTTTATTAATTTTCCAATAATAACGCTTCGTTATCTATATTTTTTGCATAAAAATACCCCATATCTTTTTACAGATATGAGGCATCCTTCTTTTTCAATATTTCACCGGTATCCAGACTTCCACTTCTCCCAAATCTTCCGCCTCGTTCCAGAAAACGTACTTTTCAATGGTGGGCAGTCCGCACTTGTCATACTGGCTCTGCGGAAGAAATTCCTGATTGATCTGCCGCCACAGATTTCCCAGAACATTGTCAGAAATCTTACCCCTGGCCTGAAAAATAAGCCACGTTGCCGGGGGATACTGATATGTCACAAAACCATCTATCTCCGGCCCGTCCCATAAAACAGCGCACATATAATCATTGCTGCCATCCTCCTGAAATCCGAAACACAGTCCCAGATCAAAGAAATCTCCGCTTACGGCTTTCATTTTCTCATTGGTGCCGTCACTTTTGACCACTGCCCAGGTACCGCCGCCATACGGCGTTGTCATTCTTGTTCCCAATACCCGGAAAGCCCCTTTTTCCTCAATCGTATACTTCATAGACTCCACTCCCTTCACAGTCACCTGAAATGCCAGCCTGCAGTAAAACATCAGCGGAACAGCACTCTGCCTTACCTCTGAGGGATTGACGCCGTGCATTTTGCGAAACGCCACCCGGAAGGCATCACCTGACTGATAGCCATATTTTAACGCGATATCTATTACCTTTTCCTCTGTATTCTGCAGATCATAGGCTGCCATGGTAAGCCTGCGTCTTCTCACATATTCAGAAAAACTGATATTAGTCACCTGTCCGAAAAGACTCTGAAAATTCTGATACGGACACGCCATGATCCTGCTGACTTCCTCCTCATCCACATCATCCCGGAGGTGGTCCTCCACATAATCCATCACCCGGTTGATTCGCTGCATCCACTCCATTTTCTCACCTGCCTTACGCATAGTATAAGCTATCCAGAGCCTGTCTGCCCGACAATTTTTCTACGGAAAATATCGGCACGGAAAATGCGTCTGTCCGTTTTCAGCCGCCGAAGATCTCACAGGTACGCCTGCATGCCGCCGGGGTTGCCGCACAGCCTCCCAGCGCGCTTTCCCGCAGCTCAAAGGGAAGGCTTCTGCCCACATGATACATGGCCTGTGCCATTTCGTCGAAGGGAATAAGAGCCGGAATCCCTGCCAGTGTCTGCTCCGCGCAGATCAGCGCATTGGCCGCTCCCACACTGTTCCGGTTCTGACACGGGTATTCCACAAGGCCGGCTATGGGGTCACAGACCAGGCCCAGCAGGTTGGACATTGCCACAGATGCCGCGTCCAGGCACTGCTTTGGTGTACCGCCCATCATCTCCACTGCTGCCGCGGCAGCCATGGCGGACGCAGCGCCCACTTCTGCCTGACAGCCAGCTTCCGCGCCTGCCACAGAGGCATTCCTCATAAGCAGATATCCCACAGCCCCTGCCGTGTACAGCCCGTTTAAGATTACCTCTTCCGGCAGATCATACGCCTCCTCCAGAGAGAGGAGCACGCCCGGCACCACACCCGAGGAACCCGCTGTGGGCGCAGCCACGATCACACCCATGGAGGCATTGACCTCCAGAACCGCCATGGCGTATGTGACCGCACGCTGCAGCACAGTCCCGCAGACAGATTTTCCTGCCTCTGCATGGCGGTGAAGCTTCCCGGACTCTCCGCCGATGAGACCGCCCACGGACGGTTTTGGATTGGTCAGAGGTTCTTTTGCGGAACGGCGCATGATCGCCAGGGATTTCTTCATTTTCTCATCCACTTCCTCCTCAGAAATCCGGGAAAACTCTGTCTCCCTCAGCTTCATGACCCTGGAAATGGGTATGTTCTTCTCACTGCATATCTCTAAAAGCTCACTGCCCTGATTGAATTCCATCCTATCCTCCTATATCTGTACCAGAATCACATTGGAGACACAGGGATTTTCCCTGATCTTCTCTGTCACATCTTCCGGTATTTTCTCATCCGACTCCACAATGGTATATGCCCTGGCTCCTCTCTCCTCCCGGTAGAGGCGCATGAACGCAATATTCACATTTCTTTCGCTCAGTACCTTGGTGATATGGGCCACCACACCCGGCTTATCCGTCTGGCTCACCACCAGGGTACTGTACTCCCCTGTAAAATCCACCTCTATCTGGTTCAGCCGGACAATCTTTACCTTACCGCCGCCCAGCGACACACCCCGCACAAAGAGATGCTCCCCGCCGGTACCCTCCATATCCATATCCGCGGTATTGGGATGTTCGTCGCCAAGCTTATCACTGATGATAAACTCATAATCAAGTCCCTGTTCACGGGCAAGTGTCAGGGAATCCCTGATCCGCAGGTCATCCGTCTGAAATCCCATGATTCCCCCGAGTAGTGCACGGTCTGTGCCGTGTCCCCGGTATGTCTGGGCAAAGGAGCCATACAGAGTAAAGCGTACCTTCTTTATTTTCCCCGGAAAAAGCCTCCGCGCAAGAAGGGCCATTGACGCCGCTCCTGCCGTGTGAGAGCTGGAAGGCCCTACCATATTGGGACCGATCACATCAAATAAACTGATAAATGCCATATGTTTATTTCTCCATTTCTGATTCATCTCCACAGCCTGTATCCCATTTGGCGAAGACTGCAGAACACTATTTTCAAATACCTTCTGACAGACGAAAAAACAGGCGCCGCAGAACTATTTTTCCTGCAACACCTGTCTTACTTTTCAATCTTCTGATCACTCTTTTTCTGCGATTCCGTCTCCGGCTTTCTCAACTTCTGCGATTGCCGCTTTTCTCATGGGAATTCTGCAGTTTCTGTTGTTTCCGAATTCTACGATCACATCTTCATCTGTAATATCAATTAAGATTCCGTAAAAACCGCTTGTTGTTACCACGCTGTCTCCCACTTCCATAGAGGATAACATGGATTTTACTCTCTGCTGTTCCTTTTTCTGCGGTCTCATAATCATGAAATACATTAAAAGAAAAAATACAACCAGGGGCAGTAACATAGTTGCCCATGCGCCTGCACCGCCTGCGCTTGCCTGTCCTAAAAACATTTTAGCTCCTCCTGCAAAATAAACTTTTTAGTTCTTTCAACTTATATGCCGAGTTCCCATATAAACTCGGTATGATACAGCAGCTATACCGCTGTTTCATCCGATCACCCGGACTGCTATATTGAACGCTATTACAATAATACACAATTTCTCTTATTTCTTCAAGTGTTTTTCAGGTTTTTTTATATATTTTACACATTTTTTCTGTTTTTATGCCTTGGGGCCTGCTGCCATGCGCTCCAGTTTCTGCTGTTTATAGTCCTCATAGTGCCCCTCATCAAGTGCCTGCCTGATTTCCGTCATCATTGTATTGTAGAAGTACAGGTTGTGAAGCACACACAGACGCATGCCCAGCATCTCCTTTGCCTTAAGCAGATGTCGGATATATGCCCTGCTGTAGCTTCTGCAGGCAGGACACTGGCAACCCTCCTCAATGGGACGGGAATCCAGCTCATATTTGGCGTTGAACAGATTCAGTTTTCCAAAGTTGGTGTACACGTGGCCATGGCGTCCGTTCCGGCTTGGATATACGCAGTCAAAGAAATCCACGCCCCTGGAAACACCCTCCAGAATATTAGCCGGTGTTCCCACACCCATCAGGTATGTGGGCTTGTCTGCCGGAAGATAGGGAACCACACTGTCCAGGATCCGGTACATCTCCTCATGGCTCTCTCCCACGGCCAGTCCTCCCACCGCATAGCCGTCAAGGTCCATTTTGGCGATCTCTTTTGCGTGGGCAATACGGATATCATCATACACTGCGCCCTGGTTAATGCCGAACAGCATCTGCTGGGGATTGATGGTGTCCTCCTTCGCATTCAGCCTTGCCATCTCATCCTTACACCTTGCAAGCCACCTTGAGGTTCGATCAACAGAATCCTGGACATATTTCCGGTCCGCCACAGAGGACGGGCACTCGTCAAAAGCCATGGCAATGGTGGATGCCAGATTGGACTGTATCTGCATACTTTCCTCCGGTCCCATGAAAATCTTATGACCGTCAATGTGGGAATTGAAATAAACCCCCTCCTCTTTGATCTTCCTTAATTTTGACAGGGAAAACACCTGAAATCCGCCGGAGTCCGTGAGGATCGGCCTGTCCCAGTTCATGAACTTGTGGAGGCCGCCCAGCTTCTTCACCACCTGGTCACCGGGACGCACATGGAGATGGTAGGTGTTTGACAGTTCTATCTGGGTTCCTATTTCATGCAGGTCTGTTGTGGCTACAGCGCCCTTGATGGCTGCCACTGTGCCAACGTTCATAAAGACAGGTGTCTCCACTGACCCGTGCACAGTTTCAAAATGGGCGCGTTTTGCCATGCCTTCCTGTTTCAATATCTTATACATACAGCAATTTCCTCTTTCTAAAAATAATTCTTCTGCCGGCTGTTTCCGGCATCTGTGTCTGGCTTATTCTACCATATGGAAAATATAAACGCAACCGGCAGGAATATTTTCTTTTGTCCATATATATAACTAAAATAATCCAATTTCAAAATAGCAATTGTATTTTTAGAAATATTGTCGTATAATGTTAAATGATTTTCTATAGCACTATATAAATAAGAAGAAACGCATATATGACGGCGTGAAAACCGTCCATTTTTTATGAAGGAGGTCTCCTGACTATGTCAGCAGATAATAAAAATACTGCAGCCGCATACCGTCTTGGCATTGATATCGGTTCCACCACGGTAAAAATTGCAGTTTTAAATGAAGAAAAAGAAATCCTTTTCTCTGATTATGAACGCCACTTTGCAGACATTCAGAATACACTGGCTGGGCTGCTTGACAAGGCATACAGACAATTGGGGGAATTTTCAGTCCTCCCGGTCATCACCGGTTCCGGCGGACTGACACTTGCAAAGCATCTGGAGGTTCCCTTTGTACAGGAGGTTATCGCTGTATCCTCCTCCTTACAGGAACTGGCCCCCAAAACCGACGTGGCTATAGAGCTGGGCGGTGAGGATGCAAAGATCATTTACTTTGAGGGTGGAAATATTGAACAGCGTATGAATGGTATCTGCGCCGGCGGTACCGGCTCTTTTATTGACCAGATGGCTTCTCTGCTGCAGACAGATGCTGCGGGGCTGAATGAGTACGCAAAGAATTACAAAGCCCTCTATCCCATTGCAGCCCGCTGCGGTGTGTTCGCCAAGACAGACATCCAGCCGCTGATCAATGAGGGCGCCACCAAAGAAGACCTTTCCGCCTCCATTTTCCAGGCTGTGGTAAACCAGACTATCAGCGGTCTTGCCTGCGGGAAACCCATCCGCGGCCATGTGGCATTTCTGGGCGGTCCGCTTCACTTTTTATCTGAACTCAAGACAGCATTTATCCGCACACTGAAGCTGGATGAGGAGCACACTATTGTGCCTGACAATTCCCATCTGTTCGCGGCTATCGGTTCCGCGCTGAATGCGAAAAAAGAAGCGCCTGCTGTCTCTGTCACTGCCATGCGCGACAGGCTGTCAGCCAATATACATATGGAATTTGAGGTGAACCGTATGGAGCCTCTGTTCGCCTCCAGGGAGGATTATGACAAATTCAATGAGCGCCAGAGCCACTACAATGTCATAACCGGAGACATTTCCAGCTACAGCGGAAACTGTTATCTGGGCATTGACGCGGGTTCCACCACAACAAAGGCAGCCCTGGTCGGTGAGGATGGTTCCCTGCTCTATTCCTTCTACAGCAACAATAACGGCAATCCCCTGGCTACCAGTATCCGCGCCATCCAGGAGATTTACAGCCACCTTCCGCGGGAAGCAAGGATCGCATACTCCTGCTCCACCGGATACGGCGAGGCACTGATAAAAGCCGCTCTCCTTCTGGACGAAGGGGAAGTGGAGACTGTTTCCCACTATTATGCTGCTGCCTTCTTTGACCCGGAGGTGGACTGCATCCTGGATATCGGCGGACAGGATATGAAATGTATCAAGATAAAGAACAAGACCGTAGACAGTGTGCAGCTCAACGAAGCCTGCTCCTCCGGCTGCGGCTCCTTTATTGAGACTTTTGCAAACTCCCTGAACTACAGTGTGCAGGATTTCGCAAAAGCTGCCTTGTTTGCCAAAAACCCCATTGACCTTGGAACACGATGTACTGTTTTCATGAATTCCAAGGTAAAACAGGCACAGAAGGAGGGTGCCGAGGTGTCGGATATCTCAGCGGGCCTGGCTTATTCTGTTATCAAGAACGCACTGTATAAGGTAATCAAGGTATCCGATGCCTCCGAACTTGGAAAACACATTGTGGTACAGGGCGGAACCTTCTATAATGATGCTGTTTTAAGAAGCTTTGAGCGTATTGCCGGCTGTGAGGCCATCCGTCCGGATATTGCCGGGATCATGGGAGCTTTCGGTGCTGCCCTGATCGCCAGAGAGCGCTATACGGCAGGACAGGACACTACCATGCTGCCCATTGAGAAGATCAACAGCCTTCAGTATAAGACCACTATGGCAAACTGTAAGGGCTGTACCAACAACTGCCGTCTGACCATTAACAAATTCTCAGGCGGACGCCAGTTCATTTCCGGCAACCGCTGCGAGCGCGGCATCGGCAAGGAGAAGAACAAGGATCATATTCCCAACCTGTTTGACTATAAATATAAAATGCTGTTCTCCTATGAACCGCTGACAGAGGACAAAGCCCCCAGAGGAAAAGTGGGAATCCCCAGGGTCCTCAACATGTTTGAAAATTATCCCTTCTGGTATACCTTCTTCACCAGACTGGGATATCAGGTGGTGCTTTCTCCCACCTCCACAAGAAAGATTTATGAGCTGGGCATTGAGTCCATCCCCAGTGAGTCCGAGTGCTACCCGGCCAAGCTGGCCCACGGTCATGTGTCATGGCTGATCAAACAGGGCGTGAAATACATTTTCTACCCCTGTATCCCATACGAGCGTGAGGAATTTGAGGACTCCATCAACCATTATAACTGTCCGATCGTCACCTCCTACGCGGAAAATATTAAGAATAACATTGACGAGCTGAATGACCCGGAAATCAAATTCCACAATCCGTTTTTAGCCATGACGAATGAGGAGACCATCACAGAGCGACTGCTGGAAGAATTCCAAAACATCCCCTCCACGGAAGTCTCTGACGCCGCCCACGCTGCCTGGAAGGAAATGGCCAGATGCCGGGAGGATATCCGCCGAAAGGGCGAGGAAACCCTGCGCTACCTGGATAAGACAGGAAGACACGGCATTGTGCTGGCAGGAAGGCCATACCACATTGATCCGGAAATCCATCACGGCATCCCGGATCTGATCAATTCCTACGGTATCGCCGTACTGACTGAGGATTCCGTTTCCCATCTGGCTCCCATTGAACGCCCGCTTCGTGTCAATGACCAGTGGATGTACCACACCAGACTTTATGCGGCTGCCAACTTTGTGAAGGAAAAAGATAATCTGGATCTGATCCAGTTAAACTCCTTTGGCTGCGGCCTGGATGCCGTGACCACTGACCAGGTAAATGAAATTCTGGCTGGCAGCGGCAAGATCTACACCTGCCTGAAAATTGATGAGGTAAACAACCTGGGCGCTGCCCGTATCCGTGTCCGCTCCCTGATTGCTGCCCTCCGCGTCAAGGAAGAGCAGCATATCAAACGGAAAATATCACCCTCCTCCATCAAAAAGGTGGTGTTCACACCGGAAATGAGAAAAAAATATACCATTCTCTGCCCCCAGATGTCACCCATCCATTTTTCTATCCTGCAGGCAGCTTTCAACGCCAGCGGATACAATCTGGAGGTGCTTCCCAATGACAACAAGGAAGCCGTGGATGTAGGCTTAAAATATGTGAACAATGATGCCTGCTATCCTTCCCTCATGGTGGTGGGCCAGATCATGCAGGCACTTCTGTCAGGCAAATACGATCTGCACAAGGTAGCGATCATCATGTCACAGACAGGAGGCGGTTGCCGTGCCTCCAATTACATCGGATTTATCCGAAGGGCACTTGCCAAGGCAAACATGTCCTACATACCGGTCATCTCCATCAACTTAAGCGGGCTGGAAGAAAATCCGGGATTTAAGATCACGGCAAAACTGGCCACCAGGCTGGCTTTCGGCGCAGTGTTCGGTGATATCCTGATGAAATGCATTTACCGCATGCGCCCCTACGAAGCAGTCAAAGGCTCCGCAAATGCCCTGCACCGCAAATGGGAGAAACGCTGCATCCGTTTCCTGAGCGCGAAACATATCACCTTCGGACAGTTTAACCGTATCTGCCGCCAGATGATTCGGGAGTTTGATACTCTCCCCATCACCGGTGAGAAAAAACCGAGGGTCGGCATTGTAGGTGAGATTCTGGTCAAATTCCTTCCGGCTGCCAACAATCATCTGGCAGAACTTCTGGAAAAAGAAGGCGCAGAGCCTGTATGCCCTGATCTCATAGACTTTTTATGCTACTGTTTCTACAACCAGAACTTTAAGGCAAAATATCTCGGCTTCAAGAAATCTTCCGCGAAAACCGCCAATCTGGGTATCAAAGCCATTGAGTTTATCAGAGGCGCCGCCAACAAAGAATTTGCCAAAAGCAGGCACTTTACGCCCTCTGCCAGCATTGAAGATCTGGCAAAAATGGCAGCACCCATTGTGTCCATCGGCAACCAGACCGGGGAAGGCTGGTTCCTGACCGGAGAAATGATGGAGCTGATCCACAGCGGAGCGCCCAATATTGTATGTACCCAGCCATTTGGCTGCCTGCCTAACCATATTGTGGGCAAAGGTGTCATCAAGGCCATCCGCAAGGATTACCCTGACGCCAATATCGTTGCCATTGACTATGACCCGGGAGCCAGCGAGGTAAACCAGTTAAATCGTATTAAGCTGATGCTCTCCACTGCATTCAAAAAAATGTAAATGCTCCGGAATATAAAAAAAAGCCTTCGGGCCGCCGTCTTCTATGCGGCCCGAAAGCTTTTTTCTGTTTGCAGATTTATTTTTCTTAAATGATCTTCAGTTTCTGAGCCAGCACAGCCAGCTTTGTTCCTCCCGGCAGAGACAAAAGTTCCTGTCTGGATGGTTTCGCAATAAAGAGATATGCAATAAAATACACAGCAACAGCCAGCGCAATGGAGGGAATCAATGCCAGCAAATTGGAATGGGGCAGAGCTTTTGCCAGAAACCGCACTCCCTTGTACACCCCGAATGCCACTGCTCCCATGGGAATGGTAGCTAAAAGCGGAGGCAGATAAGCATATCTCCAGGGATTCTGATATCCCAGATATTTCTTCAGCGCCCTGTCATTGAGCACACACATCACTATGGCATAGACAATCATGGCAATAACCACGGCATAGATGCCCGCATTGGTGAAAAACAGCAGTACCGCAAGAAAAACCACGTCCACAGCCAGGGAAACAGCCGCGTTGATCATAGGAATATTGGCCCTTCCGATTCCCTGCAGCACACCATTTGATATATTGGATGTACTGTTTAAAATAACCGTGATGACACCGAGCACCATGAGCTGTCCTGCCACGCCTTCTGTGGAGGGGAACAGCAGGGAGGTCACCGGCTGTGCCAGCACAGCAAGACCCACAGAGGCCGGCATGGAAATCAGCATACTGATCCATGTGGCATTGTTTATCTTTTCAATAGCCCCCTTCACATCACCGGTGGCATAGTGGGCGGAGACCTCCGGAATCATGGAGGTTGGCGCCGTACTTGCCAGTGTCAGGGGGATATTGATCAGCGTCATGAAAAATCCAAACTCCGCGTACAGCACCTTCACCTGGCTGTTGTCCATCCCTCTGAAATCGGAAATGCTTGTGTACATCACACCATTGATATAGCCGTTCACATTGTAAATAAAGGCGCTGAGAATAATGGGAGCCACAATCAGCACAATGTTTCTCATAACCTGCTGATAACTCTCATCCACAGACACTTTGTCCCTGGCAATCCGGCGGTTGATGGTCTTCCTGTTCACACTGTATACAAACAGCATAAAAAGAAGCGCTGCCGTAACGCCTGCGCCCGTACCGATGGTCGCTCCGGCTGCACTCCATCTCTGCAGCGTATCCTCACCTGCGCCTGCGAAATGGTGAACCATAAAGTTTGCCATCAAAAGCGCCACTACCGCAACTGCTATCTGCTCCACGATC
The DNA here is from genome assembly GCF_037000545.1 of Blautia sp. JLR.GB0024. Taxonomy (NCBI): domain Bacteria; kingdom Bacillati; phylum Bacillota; class Clostridia; order Lachnospirales; family Lachnospiraceae; genus Blautia; species Blautia sp. JLR.GB0024. The sequence continues at coordinate 188,267 of NZ_JBANBF010000006.1, forward strand.
TGTGAGATCGACGTGGGCATCATATTCCTGTAAGCCTGGAAATATCCGCGGAACACACCCAGGATACCCGAAATGAAAATGGTGGGGGCCAGCATCTGAAGTGCCAGTCTGGCATTTGCCACACTGTCCGGCACTAAGACAGAAGCGCCGAACACACATATGAGCGCCACAATGCCTCCTGCTATGACTGCATATAAAAGGGCACCTTTAAAAACCCTCTGCGCGTCCCTGTACCGTTTGAATGCGATTCTCTCTGACATGATCTTGGATACAGCCTGCGGAATACTGAAGGATGCGATCATCAACAGAATAAAATAGACATTCTGCGCAAACTGAAAGCAGGCAAAGCTCTCTCTTCCCAAAAGAGAAGACAGCGGACTTTTATAAATCATTCCGATGATCTTTGAAATCAGTGCTGCGACCATTAAGAAAGACGCGTTTTTTACTAATGTATTACTATTCTTTTTACCCATTTGTCCAAATTCCTCTATCTGTTTTCTATCTGCCAGTCAATTGGCTCCAGGCCATGCTCCTGCAGAAAAGCATTTGCCTTGCTGAAATGACGGCATCCGAAAAATCCGCGGAACGCAGACAGCGGACTGGGATGAGGTGCTTCCAGGATCAGGTGGCCGGGATTGTGCAGCATACTCTTTTTCATCTGCGCCGGTCTTCCCCATAAAAGAAATACCATGGGCCTGTCCTGTTCATCCAGAATACGGATTGCTGCGTCCGTAAACTCCTCCCAGCCGATCCCTCTGTGGGAATTTGCCTGATGGGCGCGCACAGTCAGCACTGTATTCAGAAGCAGTACGCCCTGCTTTGCCCATTTTTCCAGATATCCATTGTTGGGTATATAACAGCCGCAGTCCTCCTGCAGTTCCTGGTAAATATTCACCAGGGAAGGAGGAATCTCCACATCCGGCTTCACAGAAAAACACAGGCCGTGAGCCTGTCCGTCATTGTGATAAGGATCCTGTCCCAGTATGACCACTTTCACCTGGTCCAAGGGGGTAAAATGAAATGCATTGAAAATATCGTCCGGTGCGGGGAATACCTTTCTTGTCTGGTATTCCTGCCCCACCTTCGCGAACAATTGTTTATAATATGGTTTTCCGAACTCCGGCTTTAAAGCCTCCAGCCATTCTCCCTGTAAAGGCGGCATAAAAACATCCCTCCTGCATTTTTATCATGTCCTCTAGTTTAGCAGAATCCATCGAAAAATGCAAGGAGGTGTCGCAGAACCCCCGGTTACTTTTCTTCCAGCTCAAACCAGAATTCCACCCCGTTGTCATAGTTCACAACGCCGAACTTCTGGTGCATTCCCTCCATAATAGCCTTGACAATTGACAAACCGATACCGCTTCCGCCGTATTCCCTGGTACGGGCTTTGTCCACTTTATAGAATTTTATCCAGATCTTATCAAGATCCTCCTCCGGAATGGGTCTGCCTGTGTTGAAGACGGAGAGACGCACATGATTGTCCCTTCTTCTCATCTTCACCTCGATCTTCATATCCCCATCCACGTGATTCAGGGCATTGGACACATAGTTGGTCACCACTTCCTCCACCTTGAACTCATCGCCCCACACATATACAGGCTCATCCTGAGGGAAGGAAATCTGCGCGCCTTTCTGGTCTGCCAGAAGCTGCGCAGACTGCACGACGCCTCTCACAAGGTCCGTCAGATCAAAACGTTCCATGGCAGTCTGGTCATTGCCGAACTCCAGTTGGTTGAGAGACAGCAGCTTTTTCACCATATTGTTCATTTTGGCAGACTCGTCCATAATGACATCACAGTAAAATTCCCTGCTCTCCGCATCGTCATTGATACACTCCTTCAGGCCCTCCGCATAGCCCTGGATCAGAGCGATGGGCGTCTTCAGCTCATGGGATACATTGGAGAGAAATTCCTTACGCATCTCATCAATCTGTTTCTTCTGCTCAATGTCCTCCTGCAGCTCATTGTTGGCGGTCTTTAACTCGGATATGGTATGTTCCAGCTCCTCGGACATCTTATTAAAATTCTGCCCCAGAGTGCCGATCTCATCCTCCCCGCCGCCTTCATATCTGGCCTCAAAATCAAGATTGCTCATACGCCTGGAGATTTCCGTCAGTTCCAAAAGAGGCTTTGTGATCCGCTTGCTCATAAACCAGATGATCCCGCTGCTTATCATAATCACGAGAAGCCCGATATAGACGTAAAACATATTGGAGATTTCCACACTGTCCCGGATACTCGCCATGGGCATACGAATCAGAAACGCGCAGTTTCGGTTTTCCATCACGCCCCACATATCCAGATACACCACATTTTCCTTATCATCTGTGTTCTGCTCCAGCGTATAGGAATCATTTGCCGAGATGACTTCCCTGTTTTCCGGCATCATGCCCCAGATATATCCAAAGAGAAGCCTGGTTGCCAGCAAATCCGGATTCCGGCCGTCATTGGCTATGATGGTCCAGTCCTGAGAGCTCACGTCCACGAGTACCCAGGATATATTCTTTTCAATACAGAGCCCCTGCAGATGCGTCCTGCCCTCCGGGTCATTGAAGGCCTGCTCATTCAATGCTTTATAGACCGTTTCCAGCGAGTCCGCTTTTCTGGAAATGTAATATTTCTCCAAGAACAGCCGGTTTACTGCCGTTATGGACAAAAGAGACAAAAGCGTGATCCCGATAAAAGAAACTGCCAGACGCACCTTAATTGATTTTCTCATGTCTTATACCTCAAACTTATATCCCATGCCCCAGATGGTCTTGATGTATTCACCCTTGTCCCCCAGTTTACTGCGAAGTTTCTTTACATGGGTATCAATGGTGCGGGCATCGCCAAAATAATCGTAATTCCATACAGAATTCAGAATCTTCTCCCTGGAAAGCGCAATTCCCTGGTTTTCCAGGAAATAGGTCAGCAGCTCAAATTCCTTATAACTCAGCTCCATGGGCTGCCCGTCAATGGTTGCAATATGGGATGCCTTATTCACCTCAATACCGCCTGCTGACAGAACATCACTGCTTCCGCAGATATTTGCTCTTCTCAGGATAGCCTCCACCCTGGCAACCAATATCTTCGGACTGAAAGGCTTTGCAATATACTCATCCACGCCCAGCTCAAATCCCAGAAGCTCGTCCCTCTCATCTCCCCTGGCTGTCAGCATAATAATGGGCACCTTTGACTCCCTGCGTATTTCCCTGCATACCTCCCAGCCATCCATCTTCGGCATCATGACATCCAGGATCAAAAGGGCAATGTCCTTTGTGGCATAAAATATATCCAGTGCCTCCTCACCGTTGCCGGCCTCCAGCACCTCAAAATCTTTCTTAACTAGGAAATCGCGCACCAGCTTGCGCATCCTGCTCTCATCATCCACTACCAGTATTTTGCATTTTTCCATATCCGTTCCCTCTCTATTCCTACAGACTATTTCTGTCTGTTTTTTATGTACCTGTTTGACTCATACTGCCGGCAGAAACCGTAATATCCCTGCCATTTCAGTTAAATATAGCAGAAAAATTTGTTGAATTTGTGAACAAATGCTTTTATACAAACTGATTGATATCTATTTCATCCTGCTGTCTGATCTCCTGGAGAACCCACCGCTCATTCCGGTAAATAAATTTCCAGTATTCATAAAAGCTCTCTTTTTTCGTGTTGCCGCGCACACAGATTTTTGTGTTCCTGTTAATATAGTACCCCACCATGCTGCCGTGAATCAGATACCAGATACAGTCATTCTCCTCTCCCAGTTCGTCATAGGCACCTACCGGCACTGCGCTCAGAAGCTTTACATGCTTCTGTACCACTTCTTCCTCCCTCACTTCCATCCACTGAATCTTCATATTAAAATCTTCCAGCAGTTCCTCACTGAGATAGGCAGCCGCATAACCGGCGTCCATCCGTCTCCAGCACTCCTGTATTTGATAATAAGCCTCCTCCACCTGACGCTGTACTTCCTGGTAATCCCAGTTTCCTCCGATTTTTTCATATTGGCGCATAAGATTTCTGCTTTTTGCAGCAGCTTTTTTGGCTTTTATTGTAAACGCGATTGCTCCGCCGCAGGTAACGACAATAGCATTCACCCCGAAAAGAATATTCCCCGTCAGATTGCTGCGGGATGAGGAGCGGCCGCTGTGGTAACTGCCTCCCCCGGAACTTCCGCTGTGTCCGCCGCCTCCGCCCGAACTTCCGCCGCCGGCCCGTCCCCAGACAGGCACAGCCAGAGCAGTCAGAAGTATTCCAAGAAGTAAACAGCCGTGCCAGAACTTCCTATACTTTCTTTTCTTATTTGATAACTTCATCATCTCTTCTGTCTGCAGGGAAACTGTCCCCCATGGGCCCTCCCCCTGCTTTCCCCTTGTGATTCATTTAAATTCAGTCTATCCCAGACAGATTTATCTGTCAAGCCTGCTGCTTCCCGCCTATGCACAAAACAATTTTTTTACGCTTTTCCCTTGACAAAACCATAAAAAGACGCTATTCTATAATATACTTCCACAGTGAAGTCCAGTTATGGGCTTGTACTGGTTTCGACGGGGGTTTTGAAGTTGGGGAAGCCATCCGCAGACTCCGGGACTGCGCAACAACCTGGAACTTAAATATAAACGCAGACAATAATAATTTAGCGTTAGCTGCCTAATTGCAGCTTGTCGGCCCCGGGTCACCTGCTGCCCGGGAATCCGGCATCGACTTTGCAGGGCCCTTTACTTTCAAAGCTTTGAGAAAGTAAAAGATTCATGAAGCTACTAAGTACATCAGCCTGTCATCCGGCGGTTGTATGAGGGAATGTTAAAAGAATGACTGTGATGGGAGATGCCTCAAGGGATAGACTTTCGGACGCGGGTTCGATTCCCGCCAGGTCCACTTAATAGTGCCATCCGAATCCGGAGTGTTCGGATATTGACTTATCAGCTCCACTTTTATTTTACCCGGAATGCCTGGTTTTACCGGCATCCGGGTCTTTTTTTATTTCCAGGACACTCTGCATTTTCATTCCCTTTGTACATTCAGTGTAACGAAGGTCTTTTTTTGCATTATAATGTCGAACTTTCCTTTCTCTATACGAATCTCCTTTATAATATTATAGAACATATGAGGAGGGTAAATAATCATGCATACAAAAGATAAAATCATAAGGCAATTTGGCATTACTTCAAAATATAAAGGATACCGCTATCTGCTGGACGCAATTCACATTGCTGCCGAGAATTACGATGAATGTCTCAAGGTGACAAAGGATGTCTATCCTGTCATTGCTCATAAGTATGGGGTTACCAAAGTCAGTGTAGAACGTGACATAAGAACTGTGATCGAGAAGTGCTGGGACAACAATAAAACATATCTGCAGGAGCTGTCCGGTTACAAGCTTTCCAGATGCCCCTCAAACAGCGAATTTATAGATATTATCGCCTACACTGTATACCGGAATCAATAGACTGCCTCGGATGGCAGTCTGCTGTTTCCATTATTTACCAGTTTATCTGTCAGACTTACGGTTTTATAATGGAGGCAGGGGTGATTTGATTGGAAAACTCTGATAAAAAGGCAGACAAAGCATTTGAAGCGTGGATCGCCGAAACGGTCAGACGCGAAGCTGTTCCTAAACAGACGCAGAACGAACAGGAGCTGTTTGACAAGATATCCGCTGAAGCAAAACGCCGCGGACTTTTCCATGAATGATTACGGCTCTGCCGTGAACAGTAACATAGGGCTGTCCGCATAGGGCAGCTCTTTTTCATTCTGTTTGCATTCCCTTTTGGAACGTAATATAATAAAATCTGATCAGGCAGTTATAAAAGCCTGTACTAAAGAACAAAAACAAAAGGAGACAAAAATGGCACTGATCTTAATTGCTGAGGATGAAAAAGGTATGCAGGATATCCTGACAGACTATATGCGCCACGGAGGACACACCTGTATAACGGCAGATGACGGCATAGACGCTGTGACGATCCTGAAAAATAATCCTGTGGATCTGGCTGTCCTGGATATTATGATGCCCCATCTGGACGGCTTTTCCGTATGCCGGATCGCCAGGGAAATGTGCAGTATCCCTATTATATTTCTCACGGCAAAAGACAGCGAGACAGACAAATTAAAAGGCTATGAATACGGCGCCGACGATTATATCACGAAGCCCTTCAGTCCCAAAATACTGCTCGCCAAAATCAATGCCCTCCTGCGCCGCGCTGCGTCTGTCCATCCGCAGGATATCCTAAGCGCCGGAGACATAGTGCTGCAGCTCTCCTCCCATACAGTTACCGTCAGCGGCACGGAAACTGTACTAACCCATAAAGAATTTGAACTGCTGCGCCTTTTCATGCTGAACAAAAACCAGGTCTTTTCCCGGGAACAGCTCCTCAACCGTATCTGGGGATATGATTTTGAAGGGAATACAAGAACTGTGGATACCCACATCAAAACTCTGCGCCAAAAGCTCGGCAGCGAAGGAGAGCATATTGTAACCCTCATCCGTTCCGGTTATAAGTTTGAGGTATGACTATGAAAAAAATACTATCTGCATTTCAACTGACCACGATCCGTAAAAAAACACTTTTGCTCTCAAAACTCATGGGCGGAACCATTGTCTTATTCTATCTGCTCACTTCGGAGCTGCCTGCAGACAGCAGTCTTTCTTTTCTCATATGGTTCTGCCTTATGGCAGCCGTTATCATCTGTGTGGATATTCTGCTGGGGCGCCTCATCTCCACCCCCTTAAACGAAATCAACCGGGAGGCAGAGCGGATGGCACATCTGGACTTCACAGCACGCTGCCGCATAAACTCCAACGACGAATTCGGCAGACTCTCTCAAAGCCTGAATACCATGTCCGCCAATCTGCAGGACGCACTGCAAAAGCTGGAGCAGGCAAATATCCAGCTTGAAAAAGATGTGCAGAAAGAGCGTCTTCTGCAGGCTCAGAGAAAAGAGCTGACCGATAACCTGTCACACCAGATGAAAACACCCCTTGGACTCATACGCGCTTATACGGAAGGCTTAAAGGATGAGGTGGATGAGACAAAAAAACAGCAGTATCTGGATGCCATACTATCTGCCGAAGACCGGATCAGCCATATGCTGGTATCCCTGCTGGATCTGTCCGCACTGGAGTCCGGTTCCGCGGAACTTTCTGATGAAACCTTTGATTTTATTGAAATGGCAGAGACGTGTGCCGGACGCCTGCTCCTCGGCACCCCGGGCGGAAATTACCATTTCACTTACCGGCTTCCTGATACTCCTGTTCTGATTCGGGCAGATTCAAAACGCATGGAACAGGTGCTGGACAATCTCATTGAAAATGCGAGAAAAAATGTCCGGGAAGGCGGTGAAATCCGCCTCACTATAAGCTGTTTTGAAAAGGAGGTGTCCTTTTCCCTGTTCAATCAGTGCGCCCCCATTCCGGAGCCGGAACTTCCAAAAATCTGGTCCAAGTTCTACCGCGGACAGAACACTGCCGGCAGCGGTTCCGGACTGGGGCTGGCGATTGTAGCCCAGGTGCTCTCAGCATACCGGGTTTCCTATGGCGTCCGTAATCATAAGAACGGAGTGGAATTCTATTTTACTTTCCCTATTATCACATGATTCCCGGACAACGATTCCCCTTTTGCAGCGGACAGTTATTTCACATGAACTTCACAGCAGTCCCACACTGACTTCACCTTCCCTGTATAGACTATCTTATACAAGGGAGGTGATTTTATGTTTTTTGGTCTTGCATGGTATTGGTGGCTCATAATCGCCGTGATTTTTGCACTTTCCATACCTCTGAAAGTGAAATTTATGAGATGGTGGAACAAACGCAGAGTGGAAAAAAGAAAGTTCGATAACGACAAATGGGGGGATGAATCATGATTGATGTTAAGAATCTTCGTTTTTCTTATAAAAAGGGCCGGGAAATGCTGCACGGTCTGACGTTTGCTGTGGATGACGGAGAAATTTTCGGTTTTTTGGGGCCCAACGGTTCAGGCAAATCCACAACACAGAAAATACTGACAGGGATTCTTGGCGGTTATTGCGGCGAAGCACTCCTTTTTGGGCAGAAACCGGATGCACATCCCATGGATTTCCGAAGTCAGATCGGTGTGCTCTTTGAATTTCCTTACCTGTATACAAATCTGAGTGCTCTTGACAATCTGAATTATTTTGCTTCTTTCTATCCCGCCGGAAGACGCAGAAATGCTGCAGAACTTTTGGAAATGCTGGAATTTAAAAAGGATTTTCTGCGAAAGCCGGTATCTTCCTATTCAAAAGGCATGAGGCAGCGGGTCAGCATGGCAAGAGCGCTGATACCCAATCCCAGGCTGCTGTTTCTGGATGAGCCGACCAGCGGGCTTGATCCATCCGGAGCTGTGCTGTTTCGGAAAATCATTGAGGAGGAACGCCGAAAAGGAACTACCGTCTTTCTTACCACCCATAATATGCTGGATGCCGACCTGCTTTGCGACAGGGTCGCATTTATAGCGGACGGGGAGATCAATGCACTGGATACGCCGCAAAAGCTGAAAGAACAAAAGAGCAGCAATATGGCAGAGGTCACTTATCTCTATGAAAATAAGCGCTGTACTGTCAGCGTGGAGCTGTCCCGCCTATCCCGGGTTTTCCCTTTCCCACATGATAAAATCATCAGTATCCATACAAAGGAACCCACTTTGGAAGATATCTTTATCCAATATACAGGGAAGGGGCTGATCTCATGAGATATGTTGTATTTTCTCTTCTCAAAAAAGATTTCCGCCTGATGCTGGCATCAAAATTTTTCCTGCTGGCACTTGAATCCCTTATTCTCTATTCCTGTTATATTAACCTGGTCTATGTCCGTTTGGACCAGGAAATCTACCCTGTATACCTCTATGACCCCATGGGGGTTCAGAGCACTGCCTCCTCTGCAGCTATAAGATCAGAGAGTGCAGAGCAAATGCATCAGGCCTGTTCAGACGGTTATTCTGTAGGGATTGACGCCTCCGGCCGTGTTCCCCGCATCTACATGGTCTCCTCCGGTATCAGGCGCACCGACAACAGCAGGGCAGCCTATGCGGTATCCCTGCTTTTCCCAGATTCTGAAACGAAAACTGTAGTCATAGGCACCAATACAAAGGAAATGAAAAACAGGCGGGAGATCACCTGTGAATTTCTCTTCTTTGAACTGTCTGCAGTGGGATTTCTCGGACTGGCTTCCACCCTGTTTAAAGAAAAGCAGATGGGTGTCATCCGGGTGCACAGTACGCTGCCGGTCAGTCAGACTTACATAGTGCTCTCCAAACTGGTGCTCTTTCTCGCGGCAGATTTGATCTTCGCGGCATTACTGACTTTAGTTAATCTTGGTGTTTCACAGGGACTATCCGTACTGCCTGCTGTTATGATCCAGGCAGGTATTCTGTCCGTTGTCATGGCACTTACAGGTTTTTTCTGCGCCGTATGCCTGCAGGGTTTCCGGCAGTTTTCCCTTCTGTATCTAATACTTGCCGTATTTGTCACAACACCGGTTTTTCTTGCGGGGCAGACCGGTATATCCTGGAAATGGATCAGATACCATCCTATGTATCACTTGTTTATGGCTCTGAAAAACGCATATTTCGGCATGAAACCTGCAGGCAACATATATTATGCAGTCTGTGCAGCAGCGGTTCTGTCACTGTTTATGCTGGTCTGCCGGACTCTGAAACATGAAATGGCAAAGGAGGGGTAACATGACAGGAATAACCTTTCAGTTAAAAAATGTCCGCCGCGATAAAATGTGTATCCTGACCTTTCTGCTTCCCATCCTTGCAGGACTGGCTGTCAACCTGCTGTCAGGTATAAACTTCTCCTCAGTCAGTGAGACAGGTTTCGCCGCAGTCAAAGACAGCCTCACCTCTGACGCTGTCCATTGGCTCCGCAGCATGGGGCGTTTGGAAATGTATGAAAACAGACAGTCTATGGAAACTGCAGTCAACCAGCCAGCCTCACAGTTTATCGGTGTGATCCAAAACGGAGACAGCCTCACTGCCGTTCTCTCCGGAGATGAACTGGAAGTAAATACCGTAATCGGAAATACCCTTCCTAAGATGTATGAGGAGCGGGCAGCACTTTCCTCCTACGAGATAGATATTGTGCCGGGAGGCAGCAGTGACAGCTTAAAACCGCTGCTGACAGCCATCACCATGGCAACTGCTCTGTTCATGGGATGTACGTTCAACGCTATGAATATGATCAATGAAAAGGAAGAGGGAATCGGATTTGTGAATGAAGTGATGCCTATGACTAAGATGGGCTATATGCTGCAGAAACTCTCTCTGGGATATATAGGTGCCGTTCTGTCCGCCGCGCTTACTGCCTTTATCTGCATACGCATATCCCCGGATATGATAATCCCGCTGCTTCTGGTCATTTTATTGTCTGCTTTTCTTGCCGCTCTTGCGGGATTGTTCATCGGACATTTTTCAGACGGGCTTATGTCCGGGATTGTCTGTATTAAAATGGTTATGATACTGTTCCTTGCACCCCCGGTGCTGTTCTATCTGGTCATTCCGGAAGACAGTTTCCTGCATACCATAACATATCTGCTTCCCTCAAGCGCTGCTTTTTATGGCATCCTGGACCTTATAAACGGATACTGCGGACATATGCAGGAATACATCCTTGTACTTCTGCTGCACAGTATCATCTGGCTGGCTGCGTATCTTCTTATGTGCCGCCAAAGAAAGTCATAGCATACATCTGATCACTGCTTTACAGCGGCCGGAATCCTATCCCGGCCGCAGCTTTTCTTACCTGGTGATATCCTTCTTCAGTTTATCCACGATTTCCTGAATACATCCATCCTCAAAGGGGGAGCGCAGTCCGGCTTTCCGCAGAAGATTTTCAAAATAATCCGAAGCAGACAGTCTGCAGAGCTGCAGATAGCTTTTCCACGCTTCCTCATAATTCTCCTGCATCTTATTTTTGAACTCAAAGGCACAGAGCTGTGCAATCACATAGTCAATATAATAGAGAGGGAAGCTGTAAATGTGATGCTGCCGCTGCCAGTAACCGCCCTCTGCAAAGAACTGCAGACTGCCATAATCCAAATGCGGTTTATAGGTCTTCTCCAGCTCTTTCCAAACGGCTTTTCTCTCCTTTGGCGTCATATCCGGATCATCATAGACCCTGTGCTGGAACTCATCCACCATACAGCCGTAGGGAATGAATAATACCGCATCTTCCAGATGCATCTCCCGGTATGCCTCAGCCTTGACTCCGGCAAAAAACAGAGGATACCAAGGCTCCGTGAAAAACTCCATTGACATGGAATGGATCTCTGCAGTCTCCATACCGATATCAGCATGCTCCCGAATAGGGTCCTCTGATGCCAGATACCCCTGAAAAGCATGCCCGCACTCGTGTGTAATGACATTCACATCATCACTGGTTCCGTTAAAATTGGCAAAAATAAACGGAGATTTATAATCCGGTATATATGTCATATATCCGCCCACTGCCTTTGTCTTTCTACCGAACACATCCAGAAGCTCGTTCTCCATCATGAAGTCAAAAAATTCCCTTGTCTCTTTTGAAAGCTCTCCGTACATTTTCTGTCCGGCTTCCAGAATCTCTTCCGGTGTCCCAAACGGCTGGGGATTTCCATCCTTTCCATAGACCTGTTCATCTGAAAAATACATCTTATCCAGACCCAGGCGCTCTCTTCTGTTCTCATACAGACTCTCCGCAAATGGCACAAAGACCTCTTTTACCTGCCGTCTCAGATTTTCCACCTGTTCTCTCTGGTAGCTGTTCCGCTGCATACGCAGATATCCCAGCTCTGTATAACTCTCAAAGCCCAGCTCTTTTGCCTGGCGTGTCCTGTTCTTTACCAGCTTGTCGTACAGCTCATCCAGTTTATCCGCAATACCCATGAAGAATGCATTCTGCTTTTCATATGCCCGTCTTCGGACTTCCGGGTCTTTATGCTTGAGATAAGGACCTAAAAGAGACAGATTTAATATTTCCCCATCCCAGTCTATTTTGGCACTGGCCAGGAGTTTTTCATATTCTGTCACCAGCGCGTTTTCCTCCTGCATGATCGGTATCACGGATTCATTTACGCAGCGGAAGGAAAGCTCCATATTTTTAAATGCTACAGGCCCGATGATCTGCTCCAGCTCTTCCCTGAACCGGGAATGATACAGCAGTTTCAAATACTCCACAGACAGGTTGCTGTAAGCAGGCACCTGTTCATCGTAGTAAGCCTTTTCTTCTTCATAAAACGCATCTGTGGTATCCATGCTGTGCCGGATGGATGCCAGGGTGACCTGTGTGGAAACCCGGTCAGAGAGGGCATAATACTTTTTGTGGTTCTCAAACTGTTCCTGTGCACTTTCTGCCATTTCAAATGCCTTCATCAGTCCCAGCAGTTCCTCTTTTACTTTTCCAAAGTCAATTCTCTCATACGGCATATCACAAAATTTCATGTTGGTTTCCTCGCTTTTCACTGAATTTATTCCCGCGCTTTTTTATAAGTTTTTTACTTTAAATTCCCGCTCAGCTTCTCTTTTCTGATCCTTCTTGGCAATGTCCTGCCTCTTGTCATACAGCTTCTTGCCTTTTGCGATGCCGATTTCCACTTTCACAAGGCTGCCTTTGAAGTAAACCTTAAGCGGTACCAGGGTATAACCCTTCTCTGCTATTTTTCCTGCAATCTTACGAATCTCATACTGGTGCAGGAGAAGCTTTCTGGTTCTCAGAGGATCTTTATTGAAGATATTTCCTTTCTCATAAGGGCTGATATGCATGCCGTAGATAAAGACCTCGCCTCTGTCAATCTGAATAAAGGACTCCTTAATGCTGCATTTTCCCATGCGCATGGACTTTACCTCAGTGCCTGCAAGCTCGATACCCGCCTCATAGGTATCTTCTATAAAATAATCATGATAGGCTTTTTTATTGTTTGCGATCAGACGAATCCCTGATTCTTTTCCCATAATTTTAATCCTTTCCTCTCACCATTTCTTCACTTTCCCCGATCACAGGTGAAAAATCCACTGCTTTTGTGACAATATCCGCATTTTCAACCCGCACCTTTACTTTCTGTCCCATGATATATTGTCTTTTTGTCATTTCGCCGGTCAGGCTGTAATGCTCCCTGTCGAAGATATAGTAGTCATCGGTCAGTGTATTGACATGCACCAGCCCTTCCACTGTATTTGACAGTTCCACGTAAAAGCCCCATTCCATAACGCCGGATATGGTGCCCTCAAAGATTTCGCCCAGATGGGATTCCATGTATTCTGCTTTCTTCATCTTCACAGTTTCCCGCTCCACTTCCTCTGCTCTGCGCTCCAAGGTGCTGGACTGATTGGCAACCGCGTCCAGGAGATCCCCATAATGTTTTTTCTTATCCTGGGTCATTCTTCCATGGATAGTCTCCTTGATGATCCTGTGTATCTGCAGGTCCGGGTATCTCCTGATCGGAGAGGTAAAATGGCAGTAATATCTGGCTGCCAGTCCAAAGTGCCCGCTGCAGTCAGTGGTGTATTTTGCCTGCTTCATGGAGCGCAGAAGCAATCTGGAAAAGAAAGGTTCACAATCCATTCCCTCGATTTCATCCAGAATCCGCTGCACTTCTTTTGGATGGATCTCCTGCTTTGCCTTTTTCACTTTGATCCCCGTTCCGCGTATCATGGAAAGCACTGCCTCCATCTTCTCCGGGTCCGGATTATCGTGCGTTCTGTACACAAAGGGAATCTCCCTGAAATAATATTCCTCCGCAACCGTCTCATTCGCCAGCAGCATAAAATCTTCGATAATTTCTGTTGCCACATTCTGTTCATAGGGATATATCTCTGTAGGCCTGCCGTTTTCATCCAGCTTTATCTTGCTTTCCGGGAAATCAAAGTCAATAGCTCCCCGTTTTCCTCTTTTCTTTCTCAATATCCCTGATAATTCCTGCATAAGGAAAAACATGGGGGCCAGTTCCGCGTATTCCCCGGTAACCTCCTCATCCTCGTGGAGCAGGATTTTTTTCACATTCGTATATGTCATCCTTCTGTCCACATGAATGACAGTCTCTGCGATCTTATGCCCAATCACATTTCCCTTCTTATCAATATCCATGAGACAACTGAGTGCCAGGCGGTCTTCCCCTGCATTCAGGGAACAGATGCCATTGGACAGCTTCTTGGGGAGCATGGGAATGACACGGTCAACCAGGTAGACACTGGTTCCTCTTTTCAGTGCCTCTCTGTCAAGGGCACTGTTGTATTGTACATAATTGCTCACATCGGCAATATGCACGCCCAGATGATAGAACTCTCCCTCTTTCGTAATAGACACCGCATCATCCAGATCCTTTGCATCTTCCCCGTCAATGGTGACCATGGTCCAGTCCCTCAAATCCATGCGTCCGTAATAGTCACCCTCATTGAGGGTTTCCCTGATTCTTTCCGCCTGGTTCAGCACCTTTTCCGGAAACTCCATGGGCAGGTCATAGCTTCTGGCCACAGACATGACATCCACGCCCTTTTCACCCAGATGGCCCAGAATCTCCTTCACCTTTCCCTCCGGGTTTCTGCTTCTGCTGCCGTAACTGCGGATAGCCGCCACTACTTTATCACCGCTGACAGCACCCATGGAGTGTTCCATGGGGATAAAAATATCTTTTGAAAATTTTCTGTTGTCAGGAACCAGGAAGCCAAAGCTGTCACTCTTCTCATATGTGCCGACAACCTCTTTCATTCCGTGTTCCAGTACCTTGACCACTGCGCCTTCCCTGCGCCTTCCGTCTCTTTCCTCTCTCAGGATTCTTACCTGTACGGTATCCTTGTGGAGCGCATCACCGGTGTGTTCCTCGGGGATAAAAATATCCTCGTCTTCACCTTCCACCTCCACAAAGCCGAATCCCTTGGCATTGCCCACAAAGGTTCCTGTCAGATAAAATTCACGTTTTGCTTTGTTTTTCTTCTCATATTCACGGGAAGGTTCCTTTTCCTTCTTCCCGCTCTCTTTTCTCACCGCCTCATAGCGGCCCCGCTTGTTGATGCTTATTTTTCCTTCCTCCAGCAGCATGTCCAGAGTCTTATGAAGCTCCTCTCTTTTTCCTGCCGGAATCTGTAAGAGCACTGCAAGTTCCTTCGCCCGCATAGGCGTATACTCCTTGCAGCACATGATCTCATACAGCATCTTTTTGCGTTTCTTAACCTGCGCATTTTTTTTCAAATATTTACTCCTAACTAAAGGCGTCTTTCGCCTATAAAAATATGACACCCTTGCGTGACTGCAAGAGTGCCATCTCTTAAAATTTCAGATTCAAAACCAGTGCCAGAACAAAGAATAAAATTCCCATGATCTTAGTGGCTTTAACCAGTGCCCCTTCCATAGAACGGCCCTTGTTTTTACCCCAATAGGTATCAGCCATACCAGCAATTGTGCCAAGTCCCTGAGATTTTCCTTCCTGCATCAGAATAATAACGGTCAACCCAATACAATCAATAACGAATAAAATCGTCAGTACAATTCTCAAAATTTCCATGATTACACCTCCTAATCGTCAAACAAAATTAGTGTATCACAGTATTTCCGAGATTTCAACTGTTTTTAGCGATTTTAGCCTGTTTCTGGAAATATTATAGTTACTGTTCACTGCGTGCCCAGTATCACGCTTCGCGATGCACAGATACGGAGCATTCTGCTCTGTATCGCGCCGGATGTCTCGGGATTTTATCTCTCAAATGGTGTCTCATAACAAGCCTGCGCGCCAAGAGAATCCTCAATCCTTAAAAGTCTGTTATATTTTGCTGTACGTTCTGAACGGCAAGGAGCACCTGTTTTGATCTGTCCCGCATTCACTGCAACAGCCAGATCCGCAATAAAAGTATCCTCACTCTCACCGGAGCGGTGGGATATCACTGCCCGATATCCTGCTTTCTGGGCCATTTCCACAGCATCCATAGCCTCTGTCAGAGTGCCGATCTGGTTTACTTTCACCAATATGGCATTTCCCGCGTTTAACTTAATACCGCATTTGAGTCGTTTTACGTTCGTGACAAACAGGTCATCTCCCACAAGCTGCACCTTTTCACCAAGCTCCTGCGTCATGAGCTGCCATCCGTCCCAGTCATCCTCGTGTAAGCCGTCCTCTATCGAGACAATCGGAAATTTATCCAGCAGCTCCTGGTAATATTCTACCATTTCCCTGGAATTTCTCTGTACTTCACTGCCGTTCATCTGGGATTCCCCTGGAAAGTAATAACAGTCTTTTTCCTGGTCATACAGTTCGCTTGCCGCAGCATCCATAGCATAGCAGATCTGTTCCCCCGGTGCATAACCGCACTTTTCCACAGCCTGATTCAGGATCTCAAATACTTCCCCGGCACTGCTCAGATTTGGCGCAAAGCCGCCCTCGTCCCCTACTCCTGTGGATAACTCTTTGTCCTTCAGTATCTTTTTCAGAGCCTGATAGATTTCTGTACACATGCGCAGACCTTCATGGAAGCTCTCTGTTCCCACCGGCATGATCATAAATTCCTGGAAGTCTACCGTGTTGTCCGCATGTTTTCCTCCGTTTAATATATTCATCATGGGAACCGGCATTCTCTTTGCGTGACATCCGCCGAGGTACTGATAAAGAGGAAGCTTCAGGGCTTTGGCAGCCGCTCTCGCCACAGCCAGCGACACACCCAGCACCGCATTGGCACCTATATGCTCCTTGTTGTCGGTTCCGTCTGCTTCCAGAAGGAGATTGTCAATATGACTCTGCCTCAGCGCGTTTTCTCCAAGCACAGCGTCTGCCAGCTTCACATTGACATTGTTCACAGCCTTCTGTACACCAAGGCCTCTATACCTTTTTTCTCCGTCTCTCAGCTCAACTGCCTCAAATCTTCCCGTAGATGCGCCGGAGGGTACGATCGCCCTTCCTGTCACCCCGTCTTTTCCCACTATTCCTTCACCGACTGTCACTTCCACTTCCACAGTCGGATTTCCTCTGGAGTCTAATACTTCTCTGGCGTATACCTTTCGTATTGGTAAATAACGATACATGGCATTACCTCCTGCAATTTCTTCATACAAAACTAGTATTGTCTGGCTCCGGTAAAAATATGCCTTGACAAATTATTTTACGCTGTCAGGATTTATTCTGTGTTTCAAAAATTTTCCAGACGTTTGCAGGGTCCGTCACATCCTTCTCCGTAAGGTCCGTAGTCTGAATGGCAAAAGCCTTCAGATCAATATCCGTCGCTGCCTCCTCCATGGCAGTTCCATCCGGCATTTTTTCGCCCTCGATCACATTGGCAAAAGTTACGGAACTGAAAAGCTCCGGTGTTGTGATTCCTTTTGCCAGCGCGGTGCAGGCAGACTCTGTGCCGTATACATATTTGTACTCATGGGCTACCACCACATTACTCTCATTTTTAATGTCTGACGCATTTCCCATCCTTGTCCAGCCGCTGTTGACGGTCCAGGAATAAAGTTCCGTAAGTGCCTTTGGATTCCTGCTGCCGTCCTGGTTTGCAGTAATGACATCTGCCACCGGCACCTGTACTGTGACAAAGACAAAAGCGTCATTTATCCCCACATTGGTCACCTTAGGATCTTTGATCAGCTTTTTATTGGGCGTGATATCCTGCTTTTCTTTCTCAGGCACAGCGTCCCACTTCGGTTCTGTCAGGGTAATATCCACTTTACCGATGGTTAAATGGTTTTTCACCTGTTCCCTGTCCGTAAAGTACGCCGCCGCACTTCCGGCCAAAAGTATGGCTGCCAGTGCCAGACATAAAAGAAATGCTTGTTTTTTACTCTTCCGTGTTATGTTTCTCATAATACGTTCCTCCTGAAATTTTCACTGTTTTTAATAAAATAAATAAAATCACACTGCCTGTTAAAAAAAATACGGCAAACTCTTCTGCGTTTTTCATAAACGCCTTTCCCACATACGGGACGCTAAACAAAACCTTGCCTTTTATCTGGTGTACTCTCACCAAAGCCGCATCCGGCACCGAATTGGCATCCCCCTTTGTCACTATTCCCGCTTCTGTTCTTCGGACGATCCGGTGCAGGACCAGTTCTCCGTCATTTCTTTCAAAAGCCAGAATGTCCCCCTGCTGCAGGTGATCGGCATCCGCGCGGAGATTTACCCAGGATATACTTCCCGTTTGAATGGCCGGTTCCATTGATCCGCTGACAACAACAAATGGACGAATACCGAAAATACATAAGATTATGTTGGCTATCAAAAGCAGACAAAGTACCCAGTACAAGATTTCCCCTACGCGGTAACATGCTTTTTTCATTGTTTTCTCCATTTCCACACCGCATAGGCCGCAGCCGCAGATCCCAGACACAGAACCGCTGTCAAAAAGAGGGCTGTATCATCACCTGTCTTCGGGGAGCGTACTGTGGCTTTTTCTTTTGTCCAGTCTCCCTCTCCCACAGCCTCCACGGTTACAACAATATCCAGGCTGTTCTCCGTGTAGTATTTTATGATATTTCCACTGCTGTTATATTTTGTATCCCACGCAGAAGGAATGGTAAAAGAACGGAAGATATCTGTTTTCTCACCTTTTTTCAGTTTCTTCTCATAGTAATACCAGCCATCCTCCCGTCGTTTCCATTCTTTTGGCATTCCCTTTATCATATCCTCTGTGACGGGCAGCTTCACCTCCTTTCCCATGGTCACTTCAATCTTAGCCCGAATCTCACATTCATTCTGCAGATTGGTGACTCTGGGAATCTTTATGATCTCCTGTCCGGGCATAACTGCCTCCAGGTCCTTCCAGGGTACTTCCCGGCCGTTTCTATCCAGGGTGAATTCTTCGAGCCTGATATCCACCTTTCCCCTGGCCTTTTCCAGACCTTCGGCCTTTTCTGCCAGGACAGGGACCGGAAGACTCAATCCTACAAACAGGAGGCAGATGCACAACAGCGGATGATATCTCTTTCTTTTCATACATTCCCCTCCTCTTTCCCTGTTTTTTTATTCCTGTCAAAATGTTTCCATGCTTCCTGCCAGGCTTCTTTTAAAAACTGGCCCTGCTGGTAAGATTCCGCATAGACACTCAGGGAAAATCCCCGCTTTAACAATTCTTCCGGTGCATCCTCTGACACGGTGATCTGTCTCAGCAGTTCTGTTGTGATCTCTCCCATCTCCAGTGCGCTTTTGTAATAATAGTATCCATCCTCTGACTTTTCCCAGTTTTCTGAATCAATTCCCAGATGCAGATAGGGCAGGATTTCCTCGTCATCCATAAGAAGCCTGCACCGTATAAAACAACTGGATTTGCCTTTGTTGGCAATCTGCACGCTTTTTGCTATGACCTCCCCGGGCTTTAACTCATCCGGGGGATGAAATTCCTCTGTGATCTCCAGATTGCTGTCACCCGGTCTGATTCGGTTGCTGCGCGCGTCCTGGTCACTGAAATAAGCACTCCCCACACCCACAGCCAGACCGGCTGCTGTCAGCAGAAGAATCAGCAGCAGCAGTGCCGCGGCTTCCTTCAGCCGTTCTTTTTTTCTGACTTCACTCATGTTCTTCCTTTTCCCTCTTCAAAATAATATTTTCACAAACAGACGTATCTGACCAGTCCTGCCATTCGTCTTTATGATTGATAAAGACTGCGCGGCCGGCATCGTTTTGGATCAGGTCAAATACCACGGTATCTTCCTTCCTGGTGCCTCCTGTTATTTCTGTAATATCTTCCAGTGAATACCGCATAACTTCCATCTCATATGCCGTGTAAGTACCGGCAGGTAATTCCGAAAATGTGACAGTTTTTCGGATCGTACCATCACTGTTTTTCTCCTGTTCCGTATACTCCCTGGTAAATTCGGCAGTTCCATGCAGAATATGTGTCTTTCCTTCCAGATCCACCCCCTTAACCTCAAACAGAAAAATGGGGTTGCCGTTGGCAAAATTGATCTCATCCGCACGGATCTCTTTTTCCAGAATGAGTTTTACTTTTCTCGGTGTATTCCTGGCCGCAACCTCCAGGGTCTTTCCCGCGGATTCCTTATTTATAGAAAACGCGATCTTCTCATCGGACAGTTCGTATCCCTCCGGCGCAGTCTGCTCAATGAAGAAGTAACTGTTCCATGGTAAATTTTTGACTGTGATACATCCCTTATCATCCGTAGTGTATTCTCCTACTTTTTTGTTTTTACTTGTATAGAGATAAAAAACCGCACCTTTTAAGGTCTTGTCAGACTCTGATGATAATTTCTTCAAAGTCACATTTCCCTTTTTCACAGGCTCCTCTGAGCGGACGCTTTTCCGGTATACGGTCTGATTCAAATCCGTGTTTGTAAAGGTAACCGTATATGTATTTTTATCCAGGTTATATCCTTTTGGCGCGGTAACCTCCCTGACTGTATAAGTTCCTGTAGCAAGCGGTACGCTGGTGGCTTTCCCTGATGTATTTGTGGTCATTTTGTCCACCACGGTCCCTGCTTTATTTTTCACTTCATATACCGCACCGGAAAATTCCGCATTGCCCTGTGGTTTTGTTTCTTCGGTATCCTTGTCCGCTTTTTGAAGATCAATGTAGCAGCTTACCGCCTTTTTGGGAATCTGGGCTGTAACTGTCTTTTTATGTGCCGCGGAACCGCCGCCGCCCTCCAGCATGGTCACCATCTGATATTTGGAATTACTGCTTTTATATACCCATCCCGCCAGATACAGGGAATGGTTTCCTGAGATTGTTGCTGTGACCTTGGCCCCTTTTTCCTGCAGCAGCAGATATTGTGTTTTGGGAATCCAGATCCGGAATGCGGACGCATCGCCGCTGTCCTTCCAGATCACGGTGGCACCGTTGTCCGCCGTTCCCTTTTTGGATGTGATGTACTCGCTGCAGTCTGTGAGGCCGTCCGACAGGTTCTGGCTGATCCATTTTGTTGTGAAACCGGCCTTGCCGTTATAATCCTGAGCTGTCCAGGTCACACTGGAGTCAGACAATGCGTAGTCAAAATCTCTCCATCCGTCAGCAAACGGTGTGTAATAGGGGGGATGATTTGCATCATTTACCATCTTGTTGATGATGCTGTAGAATTGTTCTTTTTTAGATCCTTTGAGATGATTATAAAGTGTGTTCAGGGAGAATTCCCCGTTGACTATGTGGACAGCATACTGGGTGGCCAGTGCATCATATTTCCATCCGTATCCTGTCCTGTAATTTGGCCACAGGCTCTCTTGGCCCCAGTAGCGGCAGCCCCAGTACATAAGATAGGCAATAGACGGTGACACACGCCCTGCTCCATCCCAGGTAATCTGCCCCTCCGGCGCATTGTGCTGATACTGCACACAGTAAAGAAGGCGCCACTTTCCCCGCATATCCTGGTTGTCAGAATCGCTGGAGTCCACATACTTGATCGAGACATTATACGGATCGTCCAGGCTTAAAAGGCCGGGGTCAATGGAACCTAAGGATTCCTGCCATCCCACCTGTATGGTACTGGTGGCCGCACTCCTCAGGTACATATCCGAGATTCTGGAATACTGTCCCGGTATCTGTTCCTCCAACAGCGGCCCGGATGTATCCTGTTCCGGCTGCACCTCCTGTTCTGGCTGTTCCTCCTGCCCTGGCTGTTCCTCTTGTTCCGGCTGCGCCTCCAGTTCTGGCTGATTACCCTGTTCCGGCTGTGCCTCCTGCCCCGACTGTTCCTCTTGTTCCGGCTGTTTTTCCTGCTCTGGCTGATTACCCTGTTCCGGCTGCTTTTCCGGGTTTTCCTTTTTGTCCTTTTCACCGGGCGTACTGACATCCTCCGGCTGCTTCTGCGCAGAAGCAGAACCTGCAGGCTCTTCCAAACCGTCCGGCTTTTTCTGCCTGCCGAACTCTTTTGCACCTCCTTCAGCCATTAGACTGATCTCGGTTTCCTCACAGCTATCCTGCCCGTTTTTCTGTTTATATCCGGGTTCCAGGTCAGAATTTTGCTGCTCTTGTCTCTTTTGTACATATCCTTTGCCGGATATATAATGTGTTTTTGGGTAACCGGCAGCTTTGTATATTCCCCGTGCCTCCACACCTGGATCACAGGACATTTCTTTCTGTTCTGCGGATGTACTACGGGCAGGCTTTTCCCCTCGCCCTGTCTCCAGACCGGAAATCTGGCCTGTTCCCGGCATCTGGCCGGATTCCATGTCTTCTTCATAGCCTGATGAGCTCTGATATTCTGTCTTTTCTCCTGTACATCCGTGTAATCCCACTTTCTTGCTGTGATCATTTTCTGCAACCTCCTTCTGAACTGCAGTTTTTTCTGCTCCTATGGACTTCTGTCCATATTCCTGTCCTCCTGACGATTTGGACGGAGGGCCTTTTCCCCCCGCTGCTGTCCCCACAGCCAAACCGTGCGCATCCGTATGCAGCATATCCCTGCCGTTTCCGGCAGAAATCGCCTGTGCACAGACAGCACAGGAAAAAAGGACTGTAAGAAGCCCTGCTGCCAGAACCTTCTTCCATTTTTTCATAAAAACAATGCCCCTTTCCGCTTCAGGGCGCAAAATTCCCCTATAAGGATCTTTTTACCCCTTCTGCTTTTACTTTACATTTGGAAACTTCGGCCGAACGGCCTTTTCAGATTTTCGGAATCGCTCCGAGATTTGATTTGTAGATAAATCATAGCATACGAAATTCATGAAAACAAGACGGAAACTTTCACAAATTCCCGTCTTGTTTTACCCTGCATTTTTGTTGAAATATTATTACCTGTCCCCGTTGAACTCCTTTACAGCCTCAATCATGGCAGCTATATTTTCAATTGGGGTATTGGCCTGTATGTTATGTATGGTATTAAACACATAGCCGCCGTCCTTTGAAAAGATCTCCAGTCTTTCCAGAACCTGTCTGCGCACTTCCTCCGGCCTGCCAAAGGGCAGTACCTGCTGTGTATCCACACCGCCGCCCCAGAATACAATGTCTTTGCCGTATGTATCTTTCAATGTCTTAGGGTCCATTCCCTCTGCAGAACACTGCACCGGATTGATGGCGTCGAACCCGCCTTCGATCATATACGGAAGAATGGGGAAAATACCCCCGCAGCAGTGTTTCAGTGTCTTCCACGTTGTGTGCTCATGCACCCAGTCATTCATCTTTTTATAATACGGCATATACAGGTCGCGGAACACTTCCGGGCTCATAAAAGGGCCTCTCTGGGTTCCGAAATCCGTACCGCAGATAAAGAGAATATCAATATCCGAACCAAATGCATCCCAGTATTTCTTAAAACTCTCTATGGCAATATCTGTTCCCTTCTCAAAAACCTCTTCCACGTAATCCGGATAGAGAAGGGGCGCCATATACCATTCCTGAATGCTTCTGATTCCCCTGGGATTCTTCAGATTTGGTCCCGGTATATTATTGGCATCCCCAAGGCCAAAATAGCCTGGGCCTACCTGTATGGCCCTCTGTGAACCTTTCACCTGAGCCAGCACTTTTTTGTGGTAGGCGATCTGTTCATCTGTCACATGGGTATAATCCTCCACGTTGTCATCCGGATTGGCCTCGTCCTCATCAAATTCCGGCGTGCGCGTAAGATTATCAAAGTAAAATCCATTGGCGGGCATGTGGCCGGATGGGGGCAGGGAATCATCTCCCTCCGGATAGACGAAATATCCGCCTTTTCCGTCATCCTTTACCACCGCATTGGAGGGAATCAACACAGTCTCTCCCCGGTATCTCCACTCTTTCCAGTCTGTATTGATATGTCCGTAAGTGTCCCCATAGTTATAAAGCTGCTGTACATCACATCCCAGGCAGTCTGCCAGATCCGGCTCCACAAAGGCTGTCATGGTGGACATGTCATTGATCTTCGGCGGACGGTACTCCAGCCCGTAATATGCCCGCAGATCCTTCAGCACAATGGCATTGATCATGGAACAGCACATTCCCCCAAAATCCACCGGCACTTTATCCGGCTGCCTGTGTTCAAACGCCGCGCGAACTCTCTCTCTTGATGTCATCCTTACCTCTCCTTTCCCGTACTTCAAAAAGTACGTTCCAACATGCGCAGTTTACCCATAATTAACAAATCGTGCGCATACAAAATAGTTTTCTCCCATGTCTCTGTAATTCCGTCTTGCTTGTTTCTAATTCATAATATATACTATTCTTATAGTTTTTTCACTACTCAATCATGCTCATTAATATACATTTTGTGCTGTCAGGAGGCTGCTTATGATATTGGAAAAAATACACGAAGAAGGCATGATACCGGGGGAACGGGGAATCATGAGCAAAAAAGGGATATACTTTCATTCCCCCTCCCCCTTTGCGAAGGAGCATCTCTTCTGCGTATACTGGGGAGCTGAATATCTCTGTGCACCGCCCTACCAGGTCAGCCGAAAGAGTCTGCACTCTTACCTTTTTTTCTGCATTTTGTCAGGGGAACTGCATTTTACATACAGGGATCACTCTTTCACAGCAGCTACCGGGGATATTGTTCTTTTAGACTGTATGTATCCCCACCACTATTACACACCCAAACAGGTAAGGTTCCAGTTTTTTCACTTTGACGGCAACATCACCTCTGACTACTGTGAATATCTCTACCAAAAAGACGGAGCACTGTTCCGTAATAAATCCGAGGCCGCGTTAACTTTCCAACAGCTTTTGGATCAGCTCCGTCTTCCCCAGCCTGATGACCACCGTCTTTCCGCCCTGGTCCACACCCTGTTCGGTTCTCTGGCTGCCAAAATCCGAAAACCATTAAGCTCCTCCATTCAAAAAGCCTGCCTCTATCTGGAAACCCATTTCCAGGAGCCAGTGACCGTGGAGGACGCTGCCCGCCAGACAGCTCTGAGCAAATACCACTTTTCACGGGTATTCAAGGCCGAAACCGGCTCCTCTCCCCATGAGTACCTGTCCACCCTCCGACTCCGGCGGGCCAGGGAGCTTGTTATGGAGACCACACGCTCCATAGACGCCATCGCCGTGGAATGCGGTTTTTCCAGCACCTCCCACTTTATCCGCGCCTTTAAAAAAGACCTGGATTTCACTCCTGCTGTTTACCGCAAATTCTTCGACCCCTCCGGCTTTCAGAAATCCCCCTGATCCACGTACATCCTGTCCGGAAGACTGTTCCGGTACGGCAAAAAGAGCGCTGTTCCCTCCCGGTTCCTATAACCGTTTTGGGAAACAGCGCCCTTTCTCATTCAGGCATACTGAATCATTTATTTCCTGATCAGCAGAGATTTTCCAGTCATTTCTTTCGGCTGTTCCATCCCCATCATCTCAATCAGTGTAGGTGCAATATCTGCCAGGCATCCGCCTTCTCTCAGACCATAGCAGGGGTCTGCATTGACCAGAATGAACGGCACCGGATTCGTTGTGTGGGCCGTAAAGGTTTCCCCTGTCACATAGTCTTTCAACTGCTCTGCATTTCCGTGGTCCGCACAGATGAACATCTGGCCTCCCACTTCCTTCACAGCATCCACGGCTCTGCCTACGCACTCATCCACGGCTTCCACTGCTTTGATCGCTGCCTCTTCCACTCCTGTATGGCCTACCATATCAGGGTTGGCAAAGTTGATGATGATCACATCATATTTGTCGGAGCGAATGGCCTCTGTCAGCTTGTCGCAGACTTCATAAGCGCTCATCTCCGGTTTCAGGTCATAAGTAGCAACCTTGGGTGATTTCACCAGGATTCTGTCTTCGCCCTCATTAGGCTCTTCCACACCGCCGTTAAAGAAGAAGGTCACATGCGCATACTTCTCTGTCTCTGCGATACGTGCCTGTTTCATGCCATGGGCAGCCAGGAATTCACCGAATGTATTGCTGATGGCTACCTTATGGAAAGCCACGTCTTTGTTCGGGATAGTCGGGTCATACTCTGTGAAGCATACATAGGTCAGATCCAGTCTCTTCTCTCTTGCGAAACCTGTAAACTCCTCATCACAGAAAGCTCTCGTGATCTCACGCGCCCTGTCAGGACGGAAATTAAAGAAGATGACAGAATCTTTGTCCCTGATGATTCCTACCGGCTGGCCGTCTTTTACAATGGCTGTAGGCTCTACAAATTCGTCAGTCTTCTCTGCCGCATAGGAGTCCTTGACAGCGCATACAGGGCACTCTGCCTGCTTGCCCTCTCCCTTAGTCATAACATTGTAGGCTCTCTCCACACGATCCCAGCGGTTGTCACGGTCCATAGCATAGTAACGTCCCATAACGGATGCCACCTGGCCAACACCCAGCTCTTTCATCTTGTCATTGAGCTCTTTGATATATTCTTTTCCTGCTGTGGTCGGAGTG
The DNA here is from genome assembly GCF_037000545.1 of Blautia sp. JLR.GB0024. NCBI lineage: Bacteria > Bacillati > Bacillota > Clostridia > Lachnospirales > Lachnospiraceae > Blautia > Blautia sp. JLR.GB0024. The sequence goes on from NZ_JBANBF010000006.1 coordinate 214,452, forward strand.
TCACGTCCGTCCAGGAAGCAGTGTACAAATACTTTGGAAAGACCTTCTCTCTTAGCCAGCTCCAGAATACCATACACATGGGTATTATGGCTGTGCACACCACCGTCAGAAAGAAGTCCGAATAAATGCAGTGCTGAGCCGTTCTCTTTGGCATTGCGTACTGCCTTCAGCAGTGCTTCGTTCCGGAAGAAATCCCCGTCTTCAATCTCTTTTGTGATTCTCGTCAGCTCCTGGTAGACAATACGTCCTGCACCCATGTTCAGGTGACCCACCTCAGAGTTGCCCATCTGTCCTTCCGGAAGGCCCACGGCCATTCCGCTTGCATTGCCTTTTACAAAGGGGCACTGGGATTTTAACTGGTCCATAACAGGAGTCTTCGCCTCGCATACAGCGTTTGCCTCACAATTATCATTCAGGCCATATCCATCGAGAATCATTAATACGGTTGGTTTTTTACTCATATTTTCTCTCCTTTATATGTCAAATTCCATTTCTGCATCTCATACCTTTTTCATTTTAACAGAAATCCAGAATTTTTCAATCCTAATTGCAAGATTTGGACGGATTTTGTTAAAAAAATGACAGGGCAGGAAGATTTGAATTTATAATACTTTTGACAAAAAGTCCCTTAATCTCTGATTTTTCGGATTTTCAAAAAATTCCTTTGGTTTGTTTTCCTCCTGGATCTTCCCCTCATCGATGAAGATTACCCTGGAAGCCACCTCTTTGGCAAATCCCATTTCATGAGTCACCACGACCATAGTCATTCCCGACTGTGCCAGTTCCTTCATAAGCTCCAGAACCTCCCCGACCATTTCAGGATCAAGGGCTGATGTAGGCTCGTCAAACAGCATAACATCAGGATTCATTGCCAGAGCTCTTGCGATGGCGATTCTCTGCTTCTGACCTCCGGAGAGCATTTCCGGATATGTGTCAGCCTTCTCCGGCAGCCCAACTCTGGCAAGCAGCTCGTCCGCTTTCTTTGACGCCTCACTCTGTGACATGAGTTTCAGCTTCACAGGCGCAAGCATGATATTTTCCTTCACAGTCATGTTAGGGAAAAGATTAAACTGCTGAAACACCATACCGATTTTCTGGCGATGGCGGTTAATATCCACCTTAGGATCTGTAATATCCGTACCTTCAAAGAGAATCCTTCCCCCTGTAGGCACTTCCAGCAGATTCAGGGAGCGGAGAAAAGTGGATTTACCGGATCCGGAAGGTCCAATGACCGCAACCACTTCACCCTGGCGGATATCCGTGGTTATGCCGTCCAGCACTTTATTATCTCCGAAGGCTTTCTCAAGCCCCTGCACTTCCAGTAAAATGTTGTTATCGCTCATTGGTCCTCAACTTCCTTTCCAGCTTATTCATACATGCTGTTAAAATCATAACCAGTATCAAATAAATCAGCGCTGCTGCCAGCAGAGGCAGGAATGCGTTGTAGGTACGGCTCTGGATCAGCATAGCGCCCTTTGTCAAATCCATCATTCCGATGTAGCCCACAATGGAAGTCTCTTTTAAAAGCACGATCATCTCGTTGACCAGTGCCGGAAGTACATTCTTAAATGCCTGCGGCATGACAATGGACTTCATAGTCTGGGAATAATTAAGTCCCAGAGAACGCCCTGCTTCAAACTGTCCCTGATCCACTGACATAATACCGGAACGGACGATCTCCGCCACATAGGCGCCTGAGTTGATACCAAAAGCCAGGCCGCCCACCAGCACAGGGTCCAGAGAAAGGCTGCCGAAAATAACGAAGTTCATGATCAGCAGCTGGATCATGGTTGGTGTTCCGCGGATCACGGTCAGATAAATCTTAAATACGGCGTTTAAAACACCGAAGGAACCGTTTTTATCATGGCTGGAACGCACAATGGCCACCGCAAATCCGATGATGATACCGATGATCACTGCCAGAAGTGTGATGAGCAGAGTATTTTTCAAACCTTCCAGCAGCCACATATACCGGTCATCCTTGATAAAGTTGTTATAAAGCTGTTGTGAAATCCCTAATACACACATTTTTCCACCTGTCTTACTTTCTCCCGCAAGTAAAGCTGCCGGCAGGATTGTCAGCAGCTTTTCTTTTCATGGGTCATCTTTCAACTTATTTCTTTACTATGATTACCTGGCTTGCGTTTGCATACGTGTCTGTAAAATCAACGCTCTCCAGACGTTCTTCGTTTACTGTCATGCCGGCTGCACCGAAGTCTGCCTTTCCGGACTGTACTGCAGGAAGGATGGCGTCAAACTCCATATCAGACACTTCCAGCTCATAACCCAGCTTATCACAGATTGCCTGCGCGATATCCACATCGATACCTACGATAGCCTCACCGTCATGATACTCCCACGGCTCAAACTCCGCGTTGGTAGCCATCACAAGCTTTCCTTTGGAACGATCTGCATCTGCCGGTGATTCATAGGGATTTTTACCCGCCTCATCACCGATATAATTGTTTACGATATCGGAAAGAACACCTTCCTCCTCCAGCTCGCCCAGAGCTTTATTAAATGCATCTTTCAGCTCTGTGTTGCCTTTTTTCATGCTGATGGCATACTGCTCGTCTTCAAACTGGTTCTCAATCATTTTCAGGTCATCATTCAGCTCAACGAACTTCTTGGCCGGCTCTGTATCGATCACCACACAGTCGATCTGGCCTTTTTTCAGCGCCTGGATTGCCTGAGCGCCTTTGTTATAACGCTTTACCTCTTTTGCGCCGATTGACGCCTCTGACACTGTGGTATCACCTGTTGTTCCAAGCTGAACGCCGATAACGGCATCCTTTAAATCCTCTTTTGACTCAATCTTCTTTGTGCTGCTGCCGCATCCTGCCAAAGACAGTACCATGGCAGCAACTAAAGCTGCTGCTGCTAATTTTTTCATTTTTCTCTCTCCTTACGCATTCATTTTTATGCATTTTTAATGTATATTATGTATTTTTATTCAACTGATTAGCATTATATCAGCTTTGCAGGCAAATTTCAACAGAAAAACTGCAAAAACAAGATACACATTCACACCTTCCCGCGCCGCAGTGATGCTGTTACGCACACAGAGAGCACCAAATATTTCCGGATATAGCTGCGGCCGAAGCTTCCGCTCCGGCCGTCTTTCGTCAGTACACCACAATCGGTGTATTCACCTCAATATTATTATAGATCATCTGCACCGCATCTATGGGTGTATTGACACATCCGTGAGAACCATTGGACAGATAGATATCGCCTCCAAAAGCATCTCTCTTTACAAGGTCATGGATTCCCACGCCTCCGTTAAATGGCAGCCAATAGTTAACCGGCTCTTCATAGTCAATACTTCCGTCCGGTTTTTTGCCCACCAAAGTGAAAGGACTCTTTTTATCTTTCAGATTCCAGACACCCCCTGCCGGTGTTGCATGTCCTGTGTTGGGATTGCCGGTCACGACCGGGGTATCCACAATAAGACTGCCGTTTTTATAGAACCACATATGCTGCTGGGAAATGGATATCTCCACATAAGTACCGTCAATCTCATTGCCGTCATGCTTCTGTGCCTTGTACAGCCAGGTCACTTCCAAGGTTGTGCTCTCCCCTGCATTGAGAGTATTCATCAGAGACTCTGTAGTCTTATCCTGCCACAACTGCCAGCCATAGTCGCCTCCGGTAAGATGGACCGTACTTCCGCCTGTAGTAACAAAGTCCCTTGCTTTGCCCTTTGTGTTGTATACTGCGGAAAGATCGATAATATACTGCTTCACAGTAGGTTCATCAAAATAATAATTGCCTGCATCGTCTTTCTTCAGCCAGGATTTCAAAAGGTCCCTTGTGATGGTTTCCTGTCCATGCCCAAAGTCCAAAACGATCTGCATGGTGGTCAATGCATTCAGCTTATCTCTTTCCTGGGTCAGCCCCGGGTCATCCTGCCGCACTGCCGGTGCCTGATAACAGCCTGACTCTTCTAAGGAGACTTCTCCTTTTCGTCCGTTAACGGCATCCTTGATGGCTTTTACTGTCTTTTCCTGATCCAGCGTATTGCCTTCCACCTCAGGAACGATCTGATATGCTTCCCCTGTATCCTCCAGATAAGCATCCTGCGGCGCTGTCATATTCTCCGGCTTGAGACAGGCCAGGCTGCTGATGACCGTGTCAAGACTTGCCTCATCATAAGAATTATCCAGACTCACCTCATAATTCTTGTCTTTTGTCAGGCTGAAGATCCACAGCCAGGCGTTCTGGTCCTCCATAAGCTTTTCCAGTTCACCGTCGTCCTTATAAGTCAGCTTAATATCTGCCGCCTGGATCACATCCTGCTTATCCTCTTTCTCTTTGATCGTCAGAGAATATGTCTCCGCCTCTTTTTTAATGATCTCCTTGATGTAGTCCACAGATTTTTCACTGCAGTCATATCCGTTGATGGTAGTGCCGCTGTAGAACTTGTCCTGGTAATAATAGCCCACAGCACAATAGATACCCACCACTGCCAAAAGCAACACGATCAGAAGCGCCAGCAGTATCCTTTTGACGACCTTGCTTTTTCCCTTATTCTTTTTTTCTGTTTTCTTTTTTTCATTCGTTTTTTTACTCATTTTCACACCCTTAATTATTAGACGCATTTCTCCCCTAAAAAGTTTCATATGAATTATTTTAACGCAAAATACGACAAAAAGGAAGAGGTTTCAGGCACACACTTGAAATTTTAGGAAATTTTCATTATGATGTTAATAAAACGAAACAGTTTTGGAAGAGATTTGAAATGTTTGGAGGAAAATCGCTGATGAACCAGCCTGACGAATATAAAAATTGTTCACTCTGCCCAAGGAACTGCCATGCAGACCGTCATTTGCGTAAAGGTTACTGTCAATGTACCGACAGGCTGACGGCCGCAAGAGCTGCCCTGCACCACTGGGAAGAGCCATGTATCAGCGGCACCAACGGCAGCGGCACTGTATTTTTTACGGGCTGTACGCTCCGCTGCTGTTTCTGCCAGAATTATTCCGTAAGCAGTGAAGGCTTTGGAAAGGAGATCACAGAGGAGAGGCTGTCCGAAATCTTCCTGGAACTGCAGGATGCCGGTGCCCACAATATCAATCTGGTGACAGCCACCCAGTACCTGCCTTCCCTCCTGCCTGCCCTTGACAGGGTAAAGGACCGCCTGCATATTCCCGTTGTGTACAACTGCGGAGGATATGAAAAACCGGAAACCCTGGCACGCCTCAGGGATTATGTGGATATTTATCTGCCGGATCTAAAATATTATGATTCCGCGCTCTCCATGCGCTACTCCATGGCCCCCGATTATTTTTCCGCCGCGTCCAAAGCCATACCATATATGATAGAGCAGACAGGTGCTCCCAGATTTGACGATAACGGACTTTTGAAAAGCGGTGTCATCATCCGCCATATGGTCCTCCCCGGCTGTCGAAAAGATTCCATTCGGCTGCTGCACTGGATCAAGGAAAATCTTCCGGACAACCACTATCTCATCAGCCTGCTGAGCCAGTTTACCCCATTCTATAAAAGCAGCGGGTATCCTGAGATCAACCGCAGGATCACAACTTATGAATACGAGAGCGTACTGGAGGAGGCTGTCCGTCTTGGGCTCACAGACGGATATATGCAGGAAAAAAGCAGTGCCAAAGAGGAATACACCCCGCCCTTTGATCTGGAGGGGATATAGACAGCGTCAAAAAAGCCTTCCCCGTGTTTACCGTGGAAGGCTTTCTTTCTGCTGTTACATATTATTTGTAGTTCACAATCTGTCCGAATTCCGGTTTCAGGGAAGCGCCGCCTACTAAGCCGCCGTCAATATCGTTCTGAGCGAACAGTTCCGGAGCTGTCTTGGCATTTACGGATCCGCCGTACTGGATGCGGATAGCTTCTGCAGTCGCCTCGTCATATACTTCAGCGATGCATGCACGGATACCTGCACAAACTTCCTGTGCCTGCTCTGTGGTAGCTGTCTTGCCTGTTCCGATAGCCCAGATCGGCTCGTAAGCGATCACTGCTGTCTTAGCCTGGTCTGCTGTTACGCCCTGGAATCCAACTTTCACCTGCTGACGGATGAAGTCCATGGTCACGCCCTGCTCTCTCTGCTCCAGAGTCTCGCCACAGCACATGATCGGAGTGATTCCATGCTCAAATGCTTTCAGCATTTTTTTATTTACAGTCTCGCTTGTCTCTGCGAAGTATTCTCTTCTCTCAGAGTGGCCTAAAACAACATATTTTACACCGGCATCTGTGAGCATGCCCGGAGCGATCTCACCTGTGTAGGCACCTTTCTCCTCATAGTACATATTCTCAGCGCCAACCTGGATGTTTGTGCCTTTGCAGGCTTCTACAACCGGAAGGATATCAATTGCCGGTACACAGAATACTACGTCAACTTCCTCGTTTGCTACCAGAGGTTTTAATGTGTTTACTAATTCAACAGCTTCGCTGGGAGTCATATTCATCTTCCAGTTACCAGCAACAATTTTTCTTCTTGCCATGACTTTATTTCCTTCTTTCACTTATTCTTTATCTGCAACTGTCCAGTGTTTTCACAGTTACTTTTATTTATCATTAGCTGCTGCCACGCCCGGCAGTTCTTTGCCCTCTAAGAATTCCAGGGAAGCGCCGCCTCCTGTGGAAATGTGGGTCATCTTGTCACCATATCCCAGGATATTGACAGCCGCTGCAGAATCACCGCCGCCGATGATGGTGGTAGCGTCTGTTTCAGCCAGTGCTTTTGCAACTGCTTCTGTACCATGAGCAAAATTCGGCATCTCGAAACATCCCATCGGTCCGTTCCATACAACAGTCTTAGCATCTTTTACAGCGTCACAGAAGATTTTCTCTGTCTCAGGTCCAATATCCATGCCTTCCCAGCCGTCCGGGATCTCGCCGCGTTTTGCAACCTGGATGTTGCAGTCATTGGAGAAATCATCACCAATACGGTTGTCCACCGGCAGTAAAAGTTTCACGCCTTTTTCCTCTGCCTTTTTCATCATATCCAGTGCATACTGCAGATAATCGTCTTCACAGAGAGACACGCCAATGTGTCCGCCCAGAGCTTTTGAGAATGTGTAGGACATTCCGCCGCCGATGATCAGAGTATCTACTTTATCAAGCAGATTGTCGATCACAGAAATCTTACTGGAAACTTTAGCGCCGCCAAGAATTGCAACAAACGGTCTGTTGGGGTTGTCCACGGCATTTCCCAGGAAGTCGATCTCTTTCTGCATCAGATATCCGACAACCGCAGTATCTACAAACTGAGTCACACCGACATTGGAGCAGTGTGCTCTGTGGGCAGTACCAAATGCGTCATTTACAAATACATCGCACAGAGATGCCAGCTCTTTGCTGAATGCTTCTCCGTTCTTTGTCTCTTCTGCACGGTAACGTGTATTTTCCAGTAAAATAACATCTCCGTCTTTCATTGCCTGGACAGCAGCTTTTGCATTCGGTCCGACTACTTCCGGGTCTGCTGCAAATTTTACTTCCTGGCCCAGTAATTCTGACATTCTCTTGGCAACAGGAGCCAGAGATAACTCCGGTTTTGCTTCTCCCTTAGGTTTGCCCAGATGAGAGCACAGAATTACTTTTCCACCGTCAGCAATCAGCTTCTTGATAGTGGGAAGGGCTGCCACCAGACGGTTTTCATCTGTGATCTTACCTTCCTGAAGGGGAACGTTGAAATCACAGCGGACTAAAACTTTTTTTCCTTTTACGTTGATGTCATCAACTGATTTCTTGTTGAGCATTGGATGATGCCTCCTTTAATATTTGTTCTTGTTAAATAACAGAATGGACAAAAGGAGCCCGGTCCAAAATAGACCGGACCCCTTAATGAGTCTTTATTTGTAATATTATTTCTCTAATAATTTTCCGAAGTATTTGATTGTTCTTACCATCTGGCTTGTGTAAGAATTCTCATTGTCATACCAGGAAATAACCTGAACCTCAGTTGTGCCATTGTCTAACGGCAGAACCATTGTCTGGGTTGCATCAAACAGAGAACCGTATTTCATACCGATGATATCGCTGGATACGATTTCGTCTGTGTTGTATCCGAAGGACTCTGTAGCCTGCTCTTTCATGATTGCGTTAACCTGATCTACAGTTACAGTTCCGTCAACAACTGCTGTCAGAATTGTAGTAGAACCTGTAGGGGTCGGAACACGCTGAGCAGATCCGATCAGTTTGCCGTTCAGTTCCGGAATAACCAGACCGATTGCCTTTGCAGCACCTGTGCTGTTCGGAACGATATTAACTGCAGCTGCACGAGATCTTCTTAAATCGCCTTTTCTCTGCGGTCCGTCCAGTGTCATCTGATCGCCTGTGTAAGCATGGATTGTGCACATGATACCGGATTTGATTGGAGCCAGGTCGTTTAATGCTTTTGCCATCGGAGCCAGGCAGTTTGTTGTACAGGAAGCTGCGGAGATGATGTTGTCATCTTTTGTCAGTGTCTCATGGTTTACATTGTAAACGATGGTCGGAAGGTCATTTCCAGCCGGAGCGGAGATAACAACTTTCTTAGCACCTGCTTTGATATGAGCTTCTGCTTTTGCTTTGGATGTATAGAAACCTGTACATTCCAGAACAACATCTACACCGATTTCTCCCCAAGGAAGTTCTTCAGCGTTAGCTTTTGCGTAGATTTTGATTTCTTTGCCATCAACTGTGATGGAATCTTCACCTGCTGTTACTGTATCGCCAAGTGCATATCTTCCCTGTGTAGAGTCATATTTCAGTAAGTGAGCTAACATTGTCGGAGATGTTAAGTCATTGATTGCTACAACTTCAAATCCTTCTGCTCCAAACATCTGTCTGAAAGCCAGACGTCCAATACGTCCAAATCCATTGATTGCTACTTTTACTGCCATGTTATTCATTCCTCCTAAAAGTGTTTGTATTCCGTGAGGTTTCTATTAAGATTGTTAAAGAAACATCAACCTATTTGATATTGTACCTAATCTGAGACAAAAATTCAAGCATAAAATGAAAAATCGTACCAGTTTTACATTCTCTTTATGTACAATTCCCTCTCTTTCCTATATAATTAGGGCAGCAAATGAAAAGGAGATGTCATCTATGTACGCAGATTATCACATGCACACATCATTTTCCAGCGACAGCGAAGCTCCTATGGAGCACATGATCCTCGGTGCCATTCACAGAAATGTGCCCCGGGTCTGCTTTACAGAGCATATGGATTTCGATTTTCCCACAGGAGAATTTGATTTTCTTGTGGATATGCCGGCTTACCGGGAAAAACTTCTGGAACTCAGAAAAAAGTATGAAGATAAAATAGAGATAAATTTCGGTATCGAGCTTGGACTCCAGCCCCATCTGACCGGGAAACTGCCGTCCTTCGCAGCCGGTTACCCCTTTGATTTTGTCATCGGCTCCGTGCATGTTGCGGACGGATGTGACCCCTATGACAGGATATTTTTTGAAAACCGCAGCGAGGAGGAGGCATACCGCAGCTATTTTACCTGCCTTTTGGAAAACTTAAAAGTCTTCTCCTGTTTCGATGTATGCGGTCACATTGACTATGTGGTTCGCTACGGCCCCAACCGCAACCTGTATTATACCTATGAAAAATACAGGGATATCCTGGACGAAATTCTCCGCGTTCTGGTGCAGAAGGGCATCGGACTGGAATGCAACACCGCGGGGTTCAAATACGGTCTCGGTCATCCCAATCCCACGGAAAAGATATTGAGCCGCTACCGGGAACTGGGAGGCGAAATCCTCACCCTTGGCTCTGACGCTCATGCGCCGGAACATATAGCCTATGACTTTGAGCGCGCAGGGGCATTGTTAAAGGAATGTGGTTTTCATTATTATACGGTTTTCAGGAACAGAAAACCGGAATTTCTTCCATTGTAAGAGAAATTCCGAAATCTTACAGCCAGATCACCTGGCTGCCATATACGATCTTAGGAATGACAGTGCGGTAAATGCTGTCCAATTCCTCCCTGCAGCGTATCTGTATCTCCTCTTTTTCGGCTGCAGCGGAGGACTTTCCTAAAATTCTGTATTCCACCCCAAAGAGGCGGCAGGTGTTCCGGGAATCAAAAAATCCATTCTTTTCGTAAAAGCGGATTCTTCTTCTGCGGACCTGCAGTTCCTCTTCCCGGGCTGCAAAGGATGGGTCTTCGGTCTCTGCCATGATGATATACCCCTCGTTCTCCCGTACGGCTTCTTTATCGCTGTACATGTCTCTTTTATCTAAAATAGACTGAAGTGCCAGAAGACATGCACTCCCATACCCTCTGCCTCTCACAGACGGCAGCACTGCCAGATAATCGATCAGGTATGCCCTCCCGGAGGGTGCCTTTATCAAAAACGCATATCCTGCCAGTGCATTCCCGTCATAGAACCCATACCCATCCCCTCTGCCGCTCTCTGTCAGCGCCAGAATACTTTTCAGAGGTTTGAGTTCTGACCTTGGAAAATCTTTCTTCATGTAGGTTTTATATATGTACCGAATGCTTTTATTATCCAGTCTTTCTGCTCTCACATTCATCTAATCCTTACCTCCCGGTTAAAACCCAATATTTCGGCCGCGTGCTCTGCATACGATCTGTACCGGCCCAAAGAAAAAACTGCCCGGAAAACAGCTTCATGCAAAAACTGTCTCCCGGGCAATTTTATACTCCAAAAATGTCATAAAATAATGCCGCCTCCGGCTACATATTCTCCGTCATAAAAGACAACTGCCTGTCCCGGAGTGATGGCCCTCTGGGGTTCATCGAAGATCACCCGAATCTTGTCTTCCTCTTCTCTGTGTATGACAGCAGAAGCACCTCTGTGGTTATACCGGATTTTAGCCATAACATGCATGTCCTCTTTCAGGTCAGGAATGGACATAAAGTTAATCCGGTTACAGATCAGTTCTCTTTGGAACAGGTCCTCATTTTCTCCGATCACCACCTCGTTGCTTTCAGGACGAATCTCTGTCACAAAGACAGGATGTCCCATTGCCAGGCCCAGGCCTTTTCTCTGACCAATGGTATAATGGGTGATCCCTTTATGGCGCCCAATCACCGTACCGTCTGCCAGCACGTAGCTGCCCTCTTCTATCTTATGCTCTGTATTCTCCTCGATAAATCCGGCATAGTCCTTGTCCGGCACAAAGCAGATTTCCTGGCTGTCCTTCTTCTTCGCCACGGGAAGGCCAATCTGTTCCGCTATTTTTCTGATCTCATCCTTCTCATAGAATCCAACAGGCATAAGCGTGTGTGAAAGCTGGAACTGGGTAAGATTATAAAGGGCATAGGTCTGGTCTTTTCCTGTGGCATCCGACATTTTCAGAGAATACCTGCCGCTGTCTGTCTGCACGATCTTGGCGTAATGGCCTGTGGCAATGTAATCCGCACCGATCTCCATGCTCCTTTTTAGAAGAGATTCCCATTTTACATAACGGTTGCAGGCAATACAGGGGTTGGGTGTGCGGCCTTTTAGATATTCCTGAATGAAATAGTCAATGACATTTTCTCTGAACTCATGTTTGAAGTTCATGACGTAGTAGGGAATCTCCAGCATGTTCGCCACTCTTCTGGCATCGTCCACTGCGCTCAGGCCGCAGCAGCCGCCGTTCTCCTCCTGTGCGGCATTGTCCTCATCCTGCCAGATCTGCATGGTGACTCCAATGACATCATATCCCTGTTCCTTCAGCAGATAGGCCGCCACTGAGGAGTCCACACCGCCGGACATCCCCACAACTACCTTCTTTTTTTCCATTAATACTCTTCCTCTTCTTCCCCTTCAGAAATATCGCTTTTTGGCTTATCCAGACCCTCGATCTTAATTCCGTGCTTTTCCGCATAATCCCAGAGTGCTGCATGGATTGCTTCCTCAGCAAGCAGGGAGCAGTGTACTTTTACCGGGGGAAGGCCGTCAAGAGCCTCCATAACCGCTTTATTTGTCACCTGCAGGGCCTCCTGAATGGTTTTGCCCTTCACAAGCTCTGTAGCCATACTGCTGGTTGCCACTGCGGCGCCGCAGCCGAAGGTTTTGAATTTACAGTCCCGGATGATTCCGTCCTCATCAATATCCAGATACATTCTCATAATGTCTCCGCATTTTGCATTGCCTACGGTTCCGACACCGCTGGCGCCTTCAATCTCTCCTACATTTCTCGGGTTCTGAAAATGGTCCATTACTTTTTCGCTGTACATAATTTATTTTCCTCCATAATTTGTCTTTTTTGATTTTACGCTCTGTTCTGTTTCTGTTTTTTTATGAAATCTTCATATAACGGGGAGAGTTCACGCAGACGGTTTACAATCTCCTTGATCTGGTCCAGTGTGTAGTCCAGATCTTCTTTTGTTGTCTCCTCGCTGATGGTCATTCTGAGGGAACCATGGGCAATCTCATGAGGCAGACCGATGGCCAGCAGTACATGGGACGGGTCCAGGGATCCGGAGGTACATGCAGAACCGCTTGACGCCGCGATTCCCTTCATATCCAGCATAATGAGCAGGGACTCACCCTCAATGAACTGGAAGCTCACATTAATGTTGTTCGGCAGACGTCTTTTGGCGTCACCGTTGAGGCGGACATAGGGAATCTCATTTAAGATTCTGCCGATAAAGTAATCCCTCAGCTCTATCTCTTTCTTCGTACGCTCCTCCATGGTTCTGGCTGCGCGCTCTGCTGCCACACCGTATCCCACAATGGCCGGCACGTTCTCTGTACCTGCTCTTCTCTTTCTCTCCTGAGCACCGCCGTGTACAAAACTGCGGATCTTTACGCCTTTGCGGATATATAAGAAACCAATGCCCTTTGGTCCGTTGATCTTATGTCCGCTGGAGCTTAACATATCAATGTTCATCTCATCCACATGAATCGGGACCTGTCCGAATGCCTGTACCGCATCTGTGTGGAATAATATATTGTGTTCTTTGGCGATCATTCCGATCTCTTTGATGGGCTGGACAGCGCCGATCTCATTGTTTGCAAACATAATGGAGATCAGGATCGTCTCCGGTGTGATGGCTTCTAAGAGATCATCCAGCTTTACGATACCATTCTCATCCACATCCAGATAGGTCACCCTTGCTCCGCGTTTTTCCAGATATTCGCAGGTGTGCAGAATAGCGTGATGCTCTATCTTCGTGGTGATGATATGGTTTCCTTTGCTTTTGTATGCTTCAAATGCCGCTTTCAAAGCCCAGTTATCCGCTTCACTGCCGCCTGCTGTAAAGTAAATTTCCTCTGACTTTGCGCCCAGCACCTCTGCGATCTGTTCTCTGGCTTTTGTGATCGCCTCTTTGCTTCTCTGTCCGATCTCATAGATGCTGGATGGATTTCCGTAGCTCTCTGTGAAGTACGGAAGCATGGCATCTACAACCTCCTGTGCTGTTTTTGTTGTTGCTGCATTATCCAGATATATTGTTGTCTTCATAATTCCTCTCTCCTAATTGTCACATTTTTGCACCTGAATCTGCCCCTTATCCCGCATCCTGCGGCTTTCCTCTACGAGCTGATCCAGCATGATGGAATCTACAGTTTCTTTTATACTATTATTGATACGCTGCCATACATAGCGGGTGACGCACAAATCCGCACCCTGGCAGCTATGTTCTCCTCCTCCATTACAGGTAACGGCATCCAGACTGCCCTCCAGCGCCCGAAGGACATCCCCTACGGATATCTCACCGGCAGGTCTGGCAAGCTTATATCCGCCCTGTGCACCGCGGACGCTCACTACCAACCCGGCACTCTTTAACTTGCGCACCAGCTGTTCCAGATAACTGTCAGAAATGTTCTGGCGTGTGGCAATGCTCTGTATGGAAACAGCCTCAGATTCGCTGTATAAAGCCAAATCGATCAAAGCTCTCAAGCCGTACCTTCCTTTGGTTGATAATTTCAAATCATCACCATCCTTTTCAAATTCCGACTGTTTTACTCGGATTTGATTGTAGAATATCATTCTTATCCTGTTCTGTCAAGATACTTTTTGGAATATATTGTGAAAAAGGCTATAAAAGTTACTATTGCTCTCTCTGCGGATAGTGACTATAAAGGACTTCTTATGGATAACAAACATATTTTGCTGAAAGGAACACTCATCCTGACCCTGGCTGGTTTCCTTACAAAAATCCTTGGGTTTCTCTATAGAATATTCCTGTCGCAGACAATTGGTGCACAGGGGATGGGTATCTACCAGCTTATCTTTCCCATCCACACCCTCTGTTTTGCACTGACAGTCGGAGGAATCCAGACCGCGATCTCCCGCTTCGTGGCTGCCCGGGTAGCTTTAAAGGATGAACAGGGCGCCCGTGATATTTTTCTCATCGCCACTTCCCTGTCCATGGCCATATCTTTTGCCGTCACCTTTTTGCTGTACCGACATGCCTCCTGGTTTGCCGTACATATCCTGCTGGAGGAACAGTGTACAGACCTGCTCCGTGTCTCCTCCCTGTCAATTCCCATGGGAACTTTTCATTCCTGTGCCTACGGCTACTATCTGGCCAGGAAGAAGACAGGAATCCCGGCCTGGTCGCAGCTTGTGGAACAGACAGCGCGCATGAGTGCAACCTACCTTCTCTACCTGGTGTGGACCGGGGAAGGGCATCCGCTCACGCCCATGCTGGCTGTTGTGGGGCTTTTCGCGGGGGAACTGGTCTCCATGCTGTTCTCTCTGCTGTTCATTCTGTGGGATTACAGAAAGTATCATTACCAAATCAGCAATATCCATGCGCCGGGTAAGGATTTAAAGGACATTGTGTCTTTGTCTCTGCCCCTTACAGGAAACCGGCTCTTTATCAATATCCTGCACAGTATGGAGTCTGTGCTGATCCCCGGGCATCTGCGGCTTTTCGGCATGGACAGCGCCTCCGCACTCTCCATCTACGGGGTGTTAAACGGTATGGCATTGCCGCTCATACTGTTTCCCTCCGCGATCACCAACGCTGTCTCAGCCATGCTTCTGCCCTCTGTGGCACAGGACCAGGCAGTGGGGAATTATAAGAATATACGGAGAAGCATTTTTACCACCACCCGCTACTGCCTGCTGCTGGGTTTCCTCTCCACCGCCTTTTTTTATTTTTCCGGTGATTTTCTGGGGCTGTTTTTATTCAAAAATGAGTTCGCAGGGACTTTTATCAAAACGCTTTCCTTTATCTGCCCCTGCCTGTATCTCTCCAGCACGCTGAGCGGAATCTTAAACGGTCTGGGGGAGACGGGAAAATACTTTGCCCAGAACCTGTTAGGCCTCTCCATCCGCCTGCTCTTTGTTTTTTTCGTGATTCCGCGTTTCGGTATTCTGGGGTATCTGTGGGGGCTTTTGATCAGTGAACTGGCAATCACACTCCTCACTTTACTTTTCTTAAAAGATTACATGAAAACAGCGCCGGGTGAATAAACCCGGTGCTTTTCGCATCCGGGAAAAGATCACCCCCACAGACTCCCGTACCATGCAGTTCTAATCTTTACCGCTTAGACGCTTTAAAGCAAAAAATTACCCAAAACTGTCGACAACCGGAAAGTTTTGTATTATAATAATCAACTAGAACGTGTTTGAAAATTGCTTTCGGCAAGATGTGCGGCGTACAGACTGCCGGAATAAATTTTCAAACACGCTCTGGAAAGTCAAACAAAGGAGATAATTATGAGTTTCAAATTCGTAAAACAGCTTCCCTCTCCGGATGAGATCAAAGCACAGGCACCCGTGTCCGAAGAGTTGAAACAGATAAAAGCTAAAAGAGACAAAATGATCAGCGATGTCATCACAGGTGCTTCCGACAAATTCCTTGTCATCATCGGCCCCTGTTCTGCAGACAATGAAGATTCTGTATGTGACTACACCAACCGCCTTGCAAAGCTTCAGGATAAAGTGGAAGACCGTCTGGTGCTGGTTCCGCGTATATACACCAACAAACCGCGTACTACAGGGGAGGGCTATAAGGGCATGCTCCACCAGCCGGACCCTGAGGCAAAGCCGGACGTACTGGCAGGCATTCTGGCCATCCGCCACATGCACATCCGTTCCCTGCAGGAGACAGGGCTCAGCTCCGCGGATGAAATGCTGTACCCGGACAACTACCACTACTTATCTGACCTGCTCTCCTACGTGGCGATCGGAGCGCGTTCTGTGGAGAACCAGGAGCACCGTCTCATGGTAAGCGGCCTTGACGTTCCTGTGGGTATGAAAAATCCCACCAGCGGGGACTTCTCTGTTATGCTCAACTCCGTGGTTGCCGCACAGCAGGGACATGACTTCATCTCCAGAGGATGGGAAGTCAAGACAGAGGGCAATCCCCTCACCCACACCATCCTGCGCGGTGCTGTGAACAAACACGGCAATACCCTGCCCAACTATCACTACGAGGATCTGCAGCTTCTTCTGGAAATGTACAATGACCGTGACCTGGAAAATCCGGCAGTCATCATTGACGCCAACCATGCCAACTCCGGCAAAAAATACGAACAGCAGGTCCGCATTGTCAAAGAAGTGCTGCACAGCCGCCTGGTATCCCGTGATATCCGCCATTTGGTAAAAGGTGTCATGATTGAAAGCTACCTGGTATCCGGCTGCCAGAAGATCGGCCCTGACCATATCTATGGAAAATCCATCACAGACCCCTGCCTTGGCTGGGAGGAGACAGAGAAACTCCTCTATACCATCGCGGAACTGTGTTAAATTATCGGAAAGCCACGCTTTTTGAACTTTCCGATGTTCAAAAACAAAAGGCATTTGCTTCCGAACATCACACTCGGAGGCAAATGCCTTTCCTGTTTCTCCTGCCAAAAAGAAAGAACCCGAAAACTCATATCTTTTCAGGTCCTCTATTTTCTCGGATGCGCTTTCAGATACACATCCCTGATTTTATTCACATTCATATTCAGATAAATCTGGGTGGTGGATATATCAGAATGTCCCAGCATTTCCTGTACACTTTTCAGATCCGCACCGTTCTGCACCAGATGGGCTGCAAAGGAATGCCGCAGCGTATGTGGTGTGATATCCTGCTGAATCCCGGCAGAAGAGGCATAGGTCTTCAGCACCTTCCAGAATCCCTGCCGGCTCATAGGTTTTCCGGAACAATTAACAAAGAGGCAGTCGCTTTCCTTATGGCTTAAAAGCTCCTCCCTTGCCTGCTCCAGATACTCCTTCACCGCCTTCTTCGCTGCGTTTCCGAAAGGTATTACCCTCTCCTTCTCGCTGGCCTCGCAGGTGATGTATCCCAGTTTTAAATTTATATTCTCCAGCTTCAGTCCGATCAGCTCACTGACCCGGATTCCTGTGGCATATAAAAGCTCCAGCATGGCTTTATCCCGGACACCCTTGGCTGTATTTTCCTTTGGCTGGTTCAACAACAAATCGACTTCTTCTACAGTAAGAATCCCAGGCATCTTCTTTTCGATCTTAGGCGCCTTCAATATGTCTGCCGGATTCTCCGAAAGCATTCCCTGCTGGCAGCAATACTGAAAAAAAGCGCGCATAGACGCGATACTCCTGGAAATGGTGGAAGCAGCGAACTTCTCCCGCTCCAAATACATCTCATAAGAATTCAGATTCGTGGCAGTCACATCCTGAACCCTGTCCACTCCTTCGTTCCTCAGAAACTGATCCATCTTACGCAAATCCCGCTCATAGGATACTTCTGTATTTTTGGAAGTGCCTTTGGTGTTATGTAAATAGGCTATAAACTCTTCAATCTCGCACTTCATGTATGATTATCCCTCGTTAAGTTAATTGTAAAAGGCCATACCTTTCCAAATCATAATGAAATTATATATCAACTTCCATAGAAAAAGCAAACGTATTTTTCCAAAGTTTTTCTTGTTTTTCAGGCTTTTTTTACATTTCCACAACATATCGAAAAAGCTCTATTTATGTCTACCAGATGTGGTAAATTTGAAATTGTTAATATTTTGTTAATTTTTTATAAAAACCTCTCAATTACAAAACTCAGCACATTTTGGTTGACATAACTTTCCATAAAAAGAGCCAGCAGGAATAAGATACCAATCCCGGTCATAAAAAAAAGGTATGCCCTGTAGTCCGCCTTCACCCGAATCCCCTTCCCCCAATACTTCTGGCTCATCTGCACAATGAAGAAGAAAAACAGCAGCACAGAGGGCACATAAAAAAGCCCCTGAGGGAAAAAGCAGGCTAGCGCGGCCCCGATTCCGCGAATCCCATATTCCATCAAAAACACAGTCAGCAGATTCCCGCCCAGAAACCCCAGCCAAAGCAGTCCCCCAAGCACCAGCGGAATCCCAAAAGGCGTCACCCCGCTGATCAGATACAACAAAAACCAGACACCTCTTCTCTCAAACAACCGCAGAAAGATCCCGCTCCCGGAAACACTTCCCGCCGCCCTGTCTGCCAGATAGACCCCCAGCAGACTGGTCTGATACCCCGCATAACTCCTCAAAAAATTACAACAAAGCACCCCCACTACAAATCCTCCTAAGTACAGGAGGAAAAACACATTCAAATATTTTTTCATAATCTCACCCTATATATTCTATGCCCTGCCCCCTGCGATTAGTACGCTCCTGTCTGTCACATCTTTTTTCTTCCGCCGCTGCTCCCGGGTAAACAGGCCCTGCAGCCATCTTTCTCTGCAATAAAAAAGTGCAGAATCTGCAGTGATATATAAAATATCATCGCAGCATTCTGCACATCTTTCCCGGTCCAGCCTACTTTGCGTAATCTACTACGCGGCTCTCCCGAATCACATTAACCTTGATCTGTCCCGGATACTCCAGTTCAGCTTCAATCTGTTTTGAAATATTCCGTGCCAGCAGTACCATATCGGAATCTGTTACGTGTTCCGGTACTACCATCACTCGAATTTCCCTACCTGCCTGAATAGCAAAAGATTTGTCCACTCCTTTGAAAGAGTTTGTTATGTCTTCTAATTGTTTTAATCTGTTGGTATATGTTTCTAAAGTTTCTCTTCTAGCACCAGGTCTTGCCGCGCTGATCGCGTCAGCAGCCTGTACAATGCAAGCCACCAGTGATGTGGGTTCCGTGTCTCCATGATGGGATTCCACGGCATTTATTACCACCTGGGACTCTTTATATTTTCTACATAAGTCAGCACCGATCTGAATATGGGAACCTTCTACTTCATGATCGATGGATTTTCCGATGTCATGTAACAGACCTGCACGTTTAGCCATGCGAATGTCTGTCCCAACTTCACCCGCCAGAAGGCCGGCAAGCTGTGCCACCTCAATAGAATGCTTTAAAGCATTCTGGCCGTAACTGGAGCGGAATTTCATACGTCCCAGCAGACGGATCAATTCCGGATGAATGCCGTGTACGCCAACTTCCAGGGCTGCGGATTCACCTTCTTCTCTCATCATGGTCTCTACTTCTTTTTGTGCCTTTTCCACCATCTCTTCGATTCTGGCCGGATGAATTCTTCCGTCCACAATCAGTTTTTCCAGCGCAATACGTGCTACTTCACGCCGGATCGGATCGAAACCGGACAATACGACTGCTTCCGGGGTATCGTCAATAATGAGATCTACGCCCGTAAGTGTTTCCAAAGTTCGGATATTGCGTCCTTCCCTACCGATAATACGGCCCTTCATTTCATCGCTTGGAAGCTGTACAACGGAAATTGTAGCTTCCGATACATGGTCTGCCGCACATTTCTGAATGGCTGTCACCACGTATTCCTTGGCCTTCTTATCGGCTTCCTCTTTTGCTTTGCTCTCCAATTCCTTGTAGAGCTTGGCAGTGTCAATTTTTACTTCGTCCTCAACAGTTTTTAACAAATAATCTTTTGCTTGTTCGGAGGTCAGGCCGGAAATTCTCTCCAGCTCTTGTACTCTCTGGTCATGTAATTCATCGACTTTCTTTTCTTTCTTTTTTAGCTCGGCTTCTTTTGCTGTATAATCTGCTTCTCGTTTTTCCAGGGCATCAGCCTTCTTGTCCACTGCTTCTTCTCTGGATAAAACACGCTTCTCATACTTCTGAAGTTCTGCCCGTCTCTCTTTTGTCTCTTTCTCCAACTCATTTTTAGTACGGAGATTTTCTTCTTTTGCTTCTAAGAGAGCTTCACGTTTCTTCGTTTCCGCAGATTTCAATGCTTCATCTATAATGCTTCTTGCTTTTACTTCTGCCGTTCCGATCGTCTCAGCATCTTTTTCAGTTTTTTTCTTAACTGAAATGTTGGCTGTAACAGGAACTGCAATCAGCAGCGTGATTACCACAGCAACAATTGCAACTATTACATAGATTGCCACAGGAGCACCTCCTTATTTAGTTTTCATTGTACAAATACAACAGTTTAATTTTATACTGTTTTTACTGAAAAGTCAACATAAAACCTATTTTTCTAAAAGACAAGTATGTGAAATCTGTCCAAGATTTTTCAGCAAAAATCCTCTTTTTCTTTTAATACGGACAAAATATCAGAGGAGGAAAAACCTTTTCTCATTAAATAGCCGTAAATTCTCTGCCGTTCTCTGTCATCCATGGGGCCGCTGCCCCTTCTTCTCTTCCTTACCAGTTCCCAGATCGTGTCCCTGCAGTCATCCAGCTCCGCCTCCTCCAGAACCTCCTCTATGATGCTTCTGTCCACACCTTTTTGGGCCAGCTCCATCTTCAGCCTTGCTTTTCCTCTGCCCTCTTTTTTACATTCCACATAATGCCGGGCATATCTTCTGTCATCCAGATATCCAAAAGATTCCACATACGCAAGTGCCGCTTCCACAGCTTCCCTGGGGTACTCACCTGCCTGCAGTTTTCTCTCAAGCTCCGCTCTGGTCCGGTCCATGCTCTCCAAAAGGTGCATGGCGCGCAGTTTGGCTCGTTTGGTGAGAACCTGTCCCACAAGCTCCTGATAAACCGGTCCTGGAATCTCCTGTCCTTCTTTTATTCCATAGCGAGACAGCTCGCCTTTGTAAATAACAAAGGCGGGCTGTCCGTCAAGTTCAATCCTGTATTTTTGTTTTGTTACAGCCTGTATTTTTGTGACAAGCATTATACAACCCCATTTTCCTTTTTCGTGCCCTGCGCTGCAGGTGCCTCCGCGGCCTTCATATCCGGTGCTTTTGTGTCAGAGGCTTTGGCGTCAGCCTTTTTCTCCTCTTTTGCACCTTTCTTGTCTTCTTCTGTATTTCCCTCAACAAGTCCGTAGTGTTCCCTGACTTTTGCTTCCACTTCTGCTGCCACGTCCGGATTTTCTTTCAGGTACTGTTTTGCATTTTCACGTCCCTGGCCGATCTTTCCGTCCTTATATGCATACCATGCGCCGCTTTTATTGATAATGCCCAGATCTGCTGCCAGATCCAGGATATCACCGGCTTTGGAGATTCCCTGGCCGAACATGATATCAAACTCTGCCTCTTTAAAAGGAGGCGCGATCTTATTCTTAACTACTTTGATCCTGGTACGGTTTCCAACGATCTCTCCGGCCTGCTTCAGAGCTTCAATCCTCCTGACATCCAGACGGATGGAGGAATAAAACTTCAGGGCACGGCCGCCTGTGGTGGTCTCCGGGTTGCCGAACATAACTCCGACTTTCTCACGGAGCTGGTTGATAAAGATAACGATACAGTTGGATTTGCTGATGACAGCCGTCAGTTTACGGAGAGCCTGTGACATCAGACGCGCCTGCAGACCCACATGGGAATCACCCATATCACCCTCGATCTCCGCTCTCGGAACCAGAGCCGCAACAGAGTCCACGATCACAATGTCCACAGCACCGGAACGCACCATAGTCTCTGTGATCTCCAGGGCCTGCTCCCCGTTATCCGGCTGTGAAATATAGAGATTGTCCACATCCACGCCGATATGCTTGGCATATACCGGGTCCAGAGCATGCTCTGCATCAATAAATCCGGCAATTCCGCCTCTTTTCTGTACCTCAGCCACCATATGCAGCGCCACGGTGGTCTTACCGCTGGATTCCGGACCGTAGACCTCTACGATCCTTCCTTTCGGGATGCCTCCCAGACCCAGTGCAATGTCAAGGCTGAGAGAACCTGTAGGTACTGTCTCCACATTCATATGTACAGAGGAATCGCCCAGTTTCATAACAGAGCCTTTACCAAACTGCTTCTCAATCTGTCCCAGGGCCGCGTCCAGGGCTTTTAATTTATCTTCTTTGACCATTTGAAATCTCCTTTATTCGATTCATCTCAATAATTTCTTCTTCTGTCATTTCTACGAACTTATGTTCGTATTGCTGTTATCATAATAGTACACTTTTCGTTCCTTGTCAACTGTTATTTTCCTGCCTGCAATACGCATCACACCCTTTCTGCGCGTTCTTTTTCTATGGGAATACCGGCGCAGCGGAATGCTGCTTGAACAGATAAAAAAGGCAGAGCTGCCTTTGACGGTATGTGTTCAGTATGTAGCATCTGGCGGGATTTGTCAAGAAAAAAAGGACACCGGATGTATTCCGATGTCCCTGTGCACTGCTGTTTACTCCGTGCCCGGCAGGCCAGCGGTGTGTGAGAAGTGTCTACTGTGCAGATAACTGTGTCAGTACGCTTTTTACATGAGAAATCTCTTCCGGTGTCGCTTTCGCAGCGGGAACGTAATAGCTCTTTGCTCTGGCGATCTGATAGATCTCTTCCTGTGACATTTCACTCTGGTTTCTCATCTGTTTTAAAGCCTGTTTTAACTGGGCATTTTCTGTCTGGGGAATCATTTCACCATAGTGTACCAGTTCACCGTTGATACCAACCAGGGTATCTACTACCATTGTCTTATCTGTCATTTTTCCTACCTCCTACTGTAAATACTGCATAAGCTGCTGTTTGCTCTCCATAGCTGACTGTGCAGCCTTCTGGAAGAACTGTTTCACCTGTGGGTCCTGTGCCTCGTGTGCATAGTCCTGCATTTTGCAGTGGGTAGTCTCAAATCCGCCGATCAGATGGCGCAGATTCTGTAAGTCAAGTACTGAAAGTTCTGTCATGACATTTTCCTCCTATTTCTGTTTTTGGTGGTTCTAACACCGTTTTGTCTACAGAAATAGTATGGCAGGTCCGGGTTTTTCTTATTCTCATTTTCCCTGAATAATTCGTTTGCTGCCCAGATATGTGGTAAGGAAATATCCGCCGTAAATAACCAACAGAACGGCCGCTGTGGTGACAATAGAGCCGAAACGGTTCACTTCTCCTATGGTGATCATCATCTTCCTAACAAACTGCAGACCAAAGACGGAATGCACCACTGCCAAACTGAGCGGCATGAGGAAAAATATCCCAATTTGTTTGAACAGGGAGCGGTTTATCATGCTCTCATCCGAACCGATCTTGCGCAGCACATCATACCGTTCACGGTTGTCTGAACTCTCCGAAAGCTCTTTCAGGGCCAGAATGGCTGCCCCTGAGATCAGGAATATGATTCCCAGGTATATGGCTACAAATGTAATGATCGTGGAAAGCCCCATGCTGGCAGACACAATATCTGTCCTGGTATTGCTGTAAATCCCGCTCTCTCTTCGCACAGCGTTGATCTTGATATCTGTCTCCTCCACGCCCTTTTTATCCTGCACGGCATAATTGGCTGCCAGAAATCCGCCTGTCCTCCAGGCTTCCTTTACCGCATGGTCCGGAAGTATATAGATTCCCGGATTAATACGGTTGGTCATCATCATGAGAAAACCGTCCTGGCATTCCTCGTATCTGGGTGAATAGGACACGCCGTCCAGCCGGATCTTCTCCCCCTTTTTCAGCATTTTGTCTCTCTGCAGTTTCACATCATCTATATTGCAGAGCACCAGATATTCCCCATCCCCAAGCTCATACTGTTCCCTGCCGTAAAGCTTTGCAAGGCGGTTGTAATCTGACAGTTTTACAATGTCCTCCGGCAGATTCGCGTCAAGGAACATAAAATTCTTTGTCACCTCGTCTATGTTTTCCCCAATAGTCATGCCCATGGTGAGCTGGTCTGTGGCATAGATACCCATATCCACATAGTCATCCTGAAAAGCAGTAAGGTCAAATCCTTCCTCCTGCAGTTTATCCGAAACAGAAATCCCTGCGCTCTCCCCTTCAGGCGGCATATATTCCGTATTCACATCCACCGGAGTCATTTCCTCTAAAGATACCCGGAAAGAGTGGTTTATTCCGAGACCGCTTGACAGCACTGTGATCGTCATAAAAAGCATAATGCAGATGACTGTCATGGCAAACACCGTGGTATTGACCTTGCTGTTGATCTGTCTGAGAACAAAAGCGTTTAAATCCTTCAGATAATATTTTTTATTCCGCTTCACCATGTGCAGAAGAAATCCTGACAGAGACCAGAAGATCAGGAATGTAGCCAAGCAGCCCAGTAAAATGATGATCCCGTAGGAACCGGTATCCAGCTTATCCGGTGTAACAGCTACCAGATAGTAGAGCACTCCCAGAAGCGCAGCGGAAGCAAGGAACAGCAGTATGCAGACTGCCGGCTTTTTCATTTTGATCTGCTCTGTCTTCTTCCCGGCAGATAAAAGGTCTATGAGGCTGCATTTTGAGATGCTGACAGTATTGAAGACCAGGACAGCCAGGTACATGATCCCAAAGTATAAAATCGTTTTGAAGAAGGCCGTTTTGGAAAATACGAAGACATAGGACTCCATATCCACCTCAAACATTTTCACCACCAGCACGGACATGAACTGCGCTCCCAAAACACCGATGAACAGTCCAACTGCCAGGGACAGAAGACCGATGAGAAAGGTCTCTCCCACAAGGATCCTGGATATCTGCCCTTTTCCCATTCCCAGTGTCATATATACCCCAAATTCTTTTTTCCTTCTCCTGATCAGGAAATTGTTGGCGTAAACGATGAGAAACGCCAGGATACAGGAAACAAACACGGAGACCCCGCCTAACATGGTGATCATGAGCCGTATGATCTCTTTTGTGGAGGAGGACAGATCCGTCATGGCCTGCTGGGAATCCAGGGAGTTGAAAATATAAAAAATGGCAACCCCCAGTATCAGTGTCATGAAATAGATAGCATAGTCCTTCAGGCTCTTTCTGATATTCTTGACCGAAAGCTTAAATAACATCGTTCAGCTCACCTCCCAGGAGAGTAACCACCTCGATGATGCGGTTGAAAAATTCTTTTCTCGTGTCCCTTCCCCTTACCAGTTCATTGAACAGCTTTCCGTCCTTGATAAACAGAATCCTGTTGGCATAACTGGCGGTAAAGGCGTCGTGCGTGACCATAAGGATCGTGGCAGCCATCTGTTGGTTCAGATACTGGAAGCTCTCCAGCAGCATCCTGGCAGACTTGGAATCCAGAGCGCCTGTGGGCTCATCGGCCATTACGATCTGCGGATTTGTTATCATGGCTCTTGCGCAGGCCACACGCTGCTTCTGGCCTCCTGACATCTGATAGGGATATTTCTCTAAAATGTCCTCAATTCCCAGCTTATCTGCGATCTCTTTTACCGACTTATGGATTTTCGCCGGGCTGATGCGCTGAATCGTGAGTGCCAGGGAAATATTCTCATAGGCGGTCAATGTATCCAGAAGGTTGAAATCCTGGAAAATAAAACCCAGCTCCTCTCTTCTGAACTGATTAAGGTGATTTCCCCTGAGTCTTGTCACATCTATATCATTGACGATGATCTTTCCGCTGGTCACACGGTCAATCGTAGAGACACAGTTGAGCAGCGTTGTCTTACCGCTTCCCGACGCTCCCATGATCCCCACAAATTCACCCTCCTCCACGGAAAAGCTGATTCCGTCCAGGGCTTTTGTCAGGTTACTTTTATTTCCATAATATTTTTCCACATTTGCTACTTCCAATACTGTATTCATGATGGTAACTCCTTCCTTGATTGATGATTCTATCATACAACCGTTTAAAAATCCATCCCATCGATTTGACTTACATTTATCTTTCAGATTTGTAAGGTTTTCCATGCGTTTTTGATAAAAATTAGCGATTTACTGAAAAATGTCATGTTTTTTTAAGTTTTTTTATGTATTTTCGACATATTTGTTATATAATGATATTACAAAACTTATTTGTGACAGGACAAACGTCCACGCCGGGTGAAACTCCTCCGCACCCCTGCGCAGCCAAATGTCCTCACAGGGAAAGGAAGGGAATTATATTATGGAACAACTGCTTTATCTCGTCCCTGTTATAGGGATACTGGGACTTCTCTTCGCCTTCTTTCTGACCTGCACCATAAAAAAACAGCAGGCCGGAAATGACAGGATGAAGGAGATCGCCTCCTACATTCATGAGGGGGCACAGGCTTTTTTAACGGCTGAGTACAAGATACTGATCATTTTCGTTGTGGTGTTCTTCCTGATTTTAGGTATCGCTCTGAAAAGCTGGATGACTGCAGCCGCGTTTCTTATGGGAGCGGTCTTCTCCTCCGTATCCGGCTACTGCGGCATGCAGGTTGCCACAAAGGCCAATGTGCGCACAGCAGGCGCTGCAAAGGAATCCGGCATGAAACAGGCACTTTCTATTGCCTTCTCAGGCGGTTCTGTTATGGGTATGTGTGTAACCGGCCTGGGCCTTCTGGGTGTCAGCCTGGTTTATCTTGTGACAAAGGATGCCGGAATCATCTCCGGTTTCGGCCTGGGCGCTTCCTCTATCGCGCTTTTTGCCCGTGTGGGCGGCGGTATCTATACAAAAGCGGCTGATGTGGGCGCCGATCTAGTTGGAAAGGTGGAGGCGGGGATTCCTGAGGATGACCCCAGAAATCCGGCTGTTATTGCCGATAATGTAGGTGACAATGTAGGTGATGTGGCCGGTATGGGGGCTGACCTGTTTGAATCTTATGTGGGTTCCCTGGTATCTGCCATCACGCTGGGGCTGATCTATTTTCAGGGTTCCGGTGCCGTATTCCCGCTGGTGCTGGCAGGTGTGGGGATTCTGGCTTCCATGGCTGGCACTTTCCTGGTGAAAGCCAGCAGCAGCGCAGACCCCGGCAAGGCACTGAAGGTAGGAACTTACGGTTCCAGTGTAGTGGTACTGGTGCTCTCCCTTGTGTTAAGTCATATGTTCTTTGGAAATTTTAAGGCGGCTGTCGCCATTATCAGCGGACTGATCGTGGGACTGCTGATCGGTATCACCACAGAGTATTATACTTCCGGGGATTTTAAGCCGGTTCAGAAGATTGCATCCCAGTCTGAGACAGGTGCTGCCACTACTATTATCAGCGGACTGTCTGTGGGTATGCGTTCCACTATGCTCCCGATCCTTTTTATTGCTGTCGGAATCCTGGCTGCTTATCATTTCAGCGGACTGTACGGGATTGCTCTTTCCGCAGTGGGAATGCTTTCCACAGCCGGTATCACCATCGCCATCGATGCCTATGGGCCGATTGCGGATAATGCAGGCGGTATCGCGGAGATGGCAGGGCTTGATGAATCTGTACGGAATATTACGGATAAGCTGGATTCTGTGGGAAATACCACTGCTGCCATGGGCAAAGGATTTGCCATTGGCTCCGCGGCGTTAACGGCTTTAGCATTGTTTGTGTCTTACGCGGAGGCGGTGAATCTGGATACCATCGATATTCTGAATCCGCAGGTTATTGTGGGGCTGTTTATTGGCGGTATGCTGCCGTTTTTATTCTCTGCGCTTACCATGGATTCTGTTTCCAAGGCGGCAAATAAAATGATCGAGGAGGTGCGGAGGCAGTTTAAGACGATTCCGGGTATTATGGAAGGGACAGGGAAGCCGGATTACTCTTCCTGTGTGCAGATTTCTACCCAGGCAGCGTTAAGAGAGATGCTGGTTCCAGGTATTATGGCTGTTGTGGCTCCACTGTTTGTGGGGCTGGTTCTGGGGCCGGCAGCGCTTGGCGGGTTATTGGCCGGGGCATTGGTCACAGGAGTGCTGATGGCTGTATTTATGGCAAATTCCGGCGGGGCATGGGATAATGCCAAGAAGTTTATTGAGGAGGGGGCTCACGGCGGTAAGGGCAGCGAGGCGCATAAGGCGGCGGTTGTCGGTGATACAGTGGGGGATCCGTTTAAGGATACTTCGGGGCCTTCGATCAATATTTTGATTAAGTTGATGACGATTGTGGCGGTGGTGTTTACGCCTTTGTTTCTTTGATGTGATATAAGGGACAGTGAAAGTGGTAGAAAAAAAGAAGTTTCCACGGTTGATATTTAAAACCGTGGAAGCTTCTTTTCTTTATGCAGAAAAATTATTTTTATTTGTTTAGGATTCGTTTTATGGTGTTGAGGTCTGCAAGATTTACGGTTTCAAAGTTTCCTTTGTAGAATATGGCCCAGTTGTTGAATACACAGGGGAGGGTTTTTGCTTTTTGTAGTGTGTCTACCTGGATGAAGGCGGAGGGGGTATTGGTGGATTCGCAGTATTTTTTTATGGTTTCTATGGTTTGGTAGGTGTAGGGGCATTGATGGTCGTAGTAGATGGTGAGGATTTTGTTCTCGATTGTTTGGGCTTTGGCGCTTTTGGTAAATTGAGGGGTGGTTCCGTCGAAGGAGAGGGCAAGAAGGTCGTAGCCGGAGTCTGTGGTGTCAACAACTTCAAAGCCGAACTTTTTGGCAAATGCCTGGTCGGAAAGCCAGGCTTTTTGTTTTTTGGAGCCGAGCATGCAGATGCCGGACTTTCCTTTTGCTTTGGCGTCGGCTATGCAGTATTCCATCAGTAATCTGCCGTAACCGTTTCCTTTGTGGGCACCCGTGACCCACAGGCAGTATATATAATAGTAATTATAGCCGGTTATGGGGACCCAGGCGGTTTCCAGAGGAGCGTATTCTATGAAGACCACTGCTTTTTCGTTTAATTTTCTGAAGACATGGCCCTCTTTCAGTCGGTCAGAAAGCCATTGCCGCTTTGCCTCAACGCCGGGATGGGGCTTTTTGCTGCGGATGATGCAGCATAAATGCTCAGCGGGAAGGTTTTCGGTTGTCAGGTTAATAAAATTTGTATTCATATTTATCCTCGCTTATATATCTATCGGTTTTCCGGTCAACATTATTCTTATATCATGCGTCTTAAACTCATGTGCCGTAAAATAACACAATAATTTAACAGGCAGACGATTCATCCTCCATTGTTGTCTATTTTTCTAAGTATATAAAAGTAAGTTCATTCGAAACTTCCTGTTGTTTAAAAATTTCATATCCAACCTGTTCATACAGCTGTAAATTTTTTGCACTTTTTGAACTTGTAAACAATTCACATCGGTTATGTGGACAAGTGTGTTCAATTTCTTTTAATAATTTTGTGCCTATCCCTTTTCCTTGCCAAAATGGGTGTACGAATAATTTTCCAATGTATAGAGTACCATTTTCTATATACCCACGTACTGAACCGATAATTCTGTTATTATCATCAAGAACTTTTAATATTGTCCCATTATCATATTCGTTTTGAACCTCTTGTAATGTCTGCTTTAGTGGCGGAATATCAAAATTATTTAATAGTTTTGCTTCGCTTTGATAAGACAAATATTGCAGTTGTAGAATTTCTGATAAGTCCTCTTTTGTAGCTTTTGTAATAATCATCAAAACACCGTCCTTTGTTCATATTAGTAGCTGCCCCTAAAATTTTTGAAATGGATTGGTGCTGCTTTTTCAGGGCTGAATTTAGTTATAGTATACAGGATTAGCAGGAGTATAACAATGTTTTTCGAACATATTTTCTGTTCTTGTATGTAAAAATATTCTGATGAAGCTGAGGATTCCCGTACGCCAAATTCAGGTGATTCCGGAGGACAAAAAGAAACACCCGGCTCTGTAAAAAACAGATGCCGGGCGCCTTGCTTATACAAACAGGTTTACGTTGGACTGCTCCGCGTCGCCCAGGTAGGAGGCTACACCGGCCAGTTCTACGCCGTCTATGAGTTCCTCCGGGGTAATGCCCATGACATCCATGGACATGGTGCAGGCTACCAGCTTTACGCCGTTTTCCTGGGCCTGCCTGATGAGTTCTTCCAGAGAGGAGACATTTTTGGATTTCATGACTTTTTTCATCATTTTTGTGCCCATGCCCATCATGTGCATTTTGGAAAGCTTCAGTTTTGTGGTGCCCCGGGGCATCATGAAACCGAACATTTTCTCAATAAAAGGCTTTTTGACATGGACTTTTTCCGGTTTTCTAAGAGCGTTCAGGCCCCAGAAGGTAAAGAACATGGTGACCGGGCGGCCCATGGCAGCAGCGCCGTTGGCTATGATGAAGGAGGCCAGAACTTTGTCTAAATCACCGTCGAAGACGATAATTGTCTTTCCCTGGTCATCCCGGTCATGGGACGGCCAGGAGGCTGCGCTCAAATCATCCCGGTTGTGGGACGGACAGGAGGCTGCGTCTACAGCTGAGGAGGGCGCAGTGCCTTTTTGAATAGTCACAATGTTTTCTCTGCCCTGGCGTTCTGTGGACAATAGAGTGTTGCCGGTTCTCCGGCACCAGGCGTCTATATCCCGGGCAAATCCCATGTCTGTGGCGGACACCTGAAGTCTGGAGCCTTCGGGCATCTTCTTCAGGGTCTCATTTACTTTCATGATGGGACCGGGGCACTGAAGGCCGCTGCAGTCCAGAATCTGAAGCTTCTGCGGTGAGTCTTTGGCAGGCTCCGGCGCCGCAGGGCTTTTTTCAGCGGAAGTTAAAACCGGCGGTGTCTCACCGGATGCAGTGTGGTGATATGTTTTGTAGAAGGATGTACCGCCGGCCAGGACACTTACCTTTTGAAATCCGCTCTGCATAAGGATGCGGGCCGCATTGTAGGAACGCACGCCTATGGAACAATACGCTACAATCCTCTTATCCGGATTCAGCTCCCTGAGACGGCTCCGCAGGGTGCCGAGAGGCATGTGGACAGAACCGGGAATGGAAAATACCATGCGTTCAGCCTCCTCTGTAACATCCAGGACGGTAACGCCCTCATGTTCTGCCTGCAGAAGCAGATCCAGCTCCGCGGGGGTGACAAAGGATACCATGTTGTTCCGAATATTCTCCGCCACAAAGCCCAGCATATTGACAGGATCCTTGGCTGAGGAAAAGGGCGGGGCATAGGCCAGTTCCAGTTTTGCAAGATTCTCTGTGGTTCCCTGCATGCTCATGACCGTGGCTATGGTATCTATCCTTTTATCCACTTTATCCTGGCCTACTGCCTGGGCCCCCAGTATCTTTCCCTCCTTGTCAAAAAGAAGCTTCAGAGTGATGGGTGTAGCCTGGGGATAGTAGCCGGCATGGGATTTCTGGTTGATGACAACAGTCTCATAATCTGTTCCCTTTTTCCTGCCGGATGCCAGAAGGGCTTTTTCGTTCAGACCCACTGTAGCAGCGGTCAGGTCAAAGACCTGGGCAACAGAGGTTCCCATGGAACCCTCGTATGTTTTTTGGCTGCCCGTAATGTTGTCCGCGCAGATTCTGGCCTGCTTGTTGGCAGGTCCTGCAAGGGGAATCATAGTTTTCTCACCGGTCACCAGATGGTTGACTTCTATGACATCACCTACTGCATAGATATCCGGTTCGGAAGTCCTGAGACAGGCATCCACCTGAATGCCTCCGCGGGCATTTAAGGCAAGGCCTGCGTCTTTTGCAAGTGCACTGTTGGGCCTTACGCCGATGGAGAGGAGCACCAGCTCAGCCTCCACGGTTCTGCCGCTTTTCAGATGGATTTTTGTACTGCCGTTTTGTGTCTCAAAGTGGTCGACACCGTCCTCCAGGATCAGCCTGGTGTTGTTCATGCGGATGTTTTCGTGGAGAATCTGCGCCATTTCGTAGTCAAGAGGCGCCATGACCTGATTCTGCATCTCTATAATCGTCACGTCAAGGCCTGCCCTGTGCAGATTTTCCGCCATCTCAAGGCCGATAAAGCCTCCGCCGATCACAGCCGCCCTGCCAGGATGATGCTGTTCCATGTAATGCTTTATATTATCCGTGTCCGGAATGTTCCAGAGGGTAAAAATACCCTGGCCGTCAATGCCGGGGATGGGCGGTTTTAAAGGAGAGGAACCGGTGGCAAGGATAAGGCTGTCGTAGGTTTCCTCGTATTCCTCCCCGGTGGAAAGACTGCGTACCAGAACTTTGTGCTCCTTGGGGTCAATGGCGGCTGCCTCTGCTTTTGTGCGGACATCAATATTGAATTTTTTCTTCATGGCCTCCGGTGTCTGGAGAAGAAGGGCATCTCTGCTCTTTATCACATCCCCGATATAGTAGGGAAGGCCGCAGTTGGCAAAGGATATATAGTCTCCCTTTTCCAGAACAACAATCTCCATATTCTCATCTCTTCTGCGCAGTCTGGCCGCTGCTGTGGCTCCTCCCGCTACGCCTCCGATTATCACTGTCTTTTTTGGCATATCTGAAACACTCCTTTTTTGTGGTTGGTCTGTTTTCTCATTGCCACTATCATACACAGATTCGGATGGGTTTTCCGTAACAGAGTCACATAGGCAGAAGGGATCACTCCAGAAATCCGGTCATACTGCCTTTTGGAAATTCAATAAAGACTTCACAGCCTTCCCCTTCCCTGGATGTCAGGTAGATTTTGTGTCCCATTTTCTCACAGAGTTTTCTGCACAGGTAGAGGCCTATACCCGTGGACTTTTTGCCAAAACGGCCATTGGAGCCGGTAAAACCCTTGTCAAAAACACGGCCTGCATCCATGACCGGAATACCGATGCCCTTGTCCTTCATGCACAGGATGACTTTTTCCTTTTCGGCAGCAGCATACCACTCGATTCCCGCGCTGTCTTCCTTCCGGTATTTGATGCTGTTTGCCAGGATCTGGTTCAGAATAAAGGCCAGCCACTTACTGTCAGAATACACACATACATTCAGGTCATGCAGGGCTATGGAGAATTTTCCGCCTATAAGTGCTTTCTTGTTTTTGCGTATAACCTCGCGTGCCAGCTCCTCCAGATTCAGCTTTTTCAGTATATAGTCCTTTTCCACGTAATTGCTTCTGGCGTAAAAAAGTGCCTGCTCTGCAAAGTCATCGATCTTGTCCAGCTCCTCCGAAAGGCTTTCACTGCAGCTGTCCCTGTTGTTTTCCAGAATCATTTTCCCGGTGGCTATGGGGAGCTTCACCTCATGAACCCACAGTTCAATGTATTCCTTGTACTCATCGCTTTTGCGTCTGTACTCTCCCACCCGCCAGTTCATGGATTCCGCCATTTCCTGCAGGGTTTCATACATGAATTTCCCTTCCAGAAAACCCGGGCATTCCAGCAGCTCGGGAAGCAGGTATTTCTGGTCAAGATGTGCCAGATGATTTTCCACTGTCCTGTAAAAACGGCGTTTTCTCATATAATCCGTGCACCACACCGCGAACCAGATGCTGACAAAAGAGACCCCTACCAGCAGCAGGTAAAAGTTCGGTATCATGACCAGCACACCGAAAAGGATCACCACCGTGAGAACTGCCAGCAGCATAATAAACTGCAGCCATCGCTCCTTTATATATTCTCTCAGATTCATTCTAACAGATACCCCTGCCCTCTCTTGGTATGGATCACGCCCTTTCGTCCGATAGATTCCAGTTTTGCCCGAAGCCTTGTGATATTCACAGTCAGGGTATTGTCATCTACAAACAGTTCACTGTCCCACAGATCATTGATGATCACATCCCTGGACACGATCTTTCCCCTGTTTTTCGCAAGGCAGTACAGTATCCTGCTCTCATTTTTCGTCAGGTCCGCCTCCTGCTCCCCTGCTTTTGCCACGCTCCGGGAAATATCCAGAATAAAGTCACCGCAGGATATCTCCTCTGTCTCCTGCAGGCTTCCCTGGCTTCTCTTCAGCACTGCCTCCACATGGGCCAAAAGGATCTGGGGATTAAACGGCTTCGCTATAAAATCATCTGCCCCGTAATTAAGACACAGAAGCTCATTCATCTCCGTATTCTGGCTGGTTATGATGACAATGGGAATCGCCAGACGTTTTCTCAGCTCCTTACAGATGTATTTTCCGTCTGCGTCCGGCAGGGAGAGGTCTAAAAGCAGAATATCGCCCCCTGCACGGCAGATCTCCTCCACTGCATTTTTGTAATCCGTGATCTCCCCGGTATCATATCCGTGCATTTTAAAAAACAGCGCCAGCTCTGTGCGCAGTTTGTCATCGTCTTCCGTCAAAAGAATTTTCATTTCTATCCCTTCTTTCTTCTGCAGCCGGGTAAGTGATCTTTTCTCTGCGCGGCTGCACAACCAGAAAACCGGACGCAGCCTCTGCCGCATCCGGTTCACTATCAGCTTTTTACAAGAATCCTTCCTGTCATGATCCAATCAGCCAGTTGTACATTTCTTCATACTGGTTCGCAGAATTGGACCAGGAATAATCCTTGGCCATTGCGCGGTCGATCAGTTTGTTCCACTCGCGCTTCCTATCGTAGTATACAGACTCTGCATAGCGAATCGTACTCAGCATCTCATGAGCATTGTAGTTCGTAAAGCTGAAGCCTGTTCCTGTACTTTCAAATTCATTGTATGGTTCTACTGTGTCTTTCAAACCGCCAGTCTCACGCACAATGGGAATGGTTCCGTAACGAAGGCTCATCAACTGACTCAGGCCGCATGGCTCAAACAGTGACGGCATCAGGAACGCATCACATGATGCATAGATTCTGTGAGATAACGCATTGTCATAGAAAATATTGGCGGACACCTTGCCTTGATATTTCCATGCGAAATGGCGGAACATATTCTCGTATCGTTCTTCACCAGTGCCCAGCACCACAAGCTGGATCGCATCCTGGCACAGCTCATCCATTACATAAGCGATCAAATCAAGGCCCTTCTGGTCTGTCAGACGTGACACAATACCAATCATCATAGCCTTCGGATCCTGGTTCAGTCCCAGTTCGCTCTGCAGAGCTGTCTTGTTCTTTATTTTTTCTTTGCGGAACGTCTTCGCATTGTAGTTCTTCGCGATCATACGGTCAGTTTCGGGGTTGTATTCATCATAGTCAATTCCATTTACGATACCGCGCAGGTCATGGGCGCGGGCGCGAAGCAGTCCGTCCAGTTTTTCTCCGTAAAATTCAGTCTTAATCTCTTCTGCATAGGTATTACTCACAGTTGTAATGGCATCCGCATACACCAGTCCGCCTTTTAAGAGGTTGCCGTCCTTGAATGACTCCAGCTTGTCAGGGGTAAAATAATATGCCGGAAGTCCGGTCAGTTCTCGGATCGTCTTAATATCCCAGGTACCCTGGAATTTCAGGTTATGTATGGTCATGATTGTCTTAATACCCTGATAAAAGGCACCTTCCTGGAACCTGTCCTTTAAGTAAACCGGTACCAGTCCTGTCTGCCAGTCATGGCAGTGGATCACATCAGGCCTGAAATCAATTACAGGCAGGATGGACAGTGCGGCTTTTGAGAAAAACGCAAATTTCTCAATGTCAAAACGGATATCACCATATGGCTGGTATCCTGAAAAATAGTATTCGTTATCAATGAAATAGAACTGAACACCGTCATATTCCATCTGCATGATGCCCACATATTCTCTGCGGTAGCCTATGTCCATATAAAAATGTGTAACATACTGAAGCTGGTTCTTGAACTCTTCCTTCATGCACATGTATTTGGGGATAATCACCCGCACATCAAAATAATTCTTATCAAAGCACTTGGGCAGCGCGCCGACAACATCTGCCAGCCCTCCTGTTTTAATAAACGGTACGGCCTCTGAAGCCACAAACAATATCTTCTTCACTGAAATACCCTCCTTCAGCCAGGCACCTTCCTCACAAACCTCCCAAGTCTGCCATGCCTGCATATTTTAGACAGTATCTCAACCTGCCTATTATAATGATTATACCCTATTTTCAGTGCAATGAAAAGTGCTTTTTTGGCGGTGATTTTTATTTCTTGTATTCTAATCTGATTTTATCTGCAATTAAGGCAATAAATTCCGAATTGGTGGGTTTGCCTTTTCCTGTACTTACGGTATAGCCAAACAGCTCGTCGATGGTATCCATCTTTCCTCTGCTCCATGCCACTTCAATGGCGTGGCGGATTGCCCGTTCTACGCGGCTGGGTGTTGTCTGGTGTTTTTTTGCTATGGTTGGATATAAGATCTTCGTAATAGAATTGAGCATTTCCATGTCATTGACAGAGAGTATGATCGCATCTCTCAGATACTGATAGCCTTTGATGTGTGCAGGAACACCAATCTCGTGGATGATGTTGGTCACATCTGCTTCCAGATTTCTCTCGAAATAAGTACCCTTATCCTCATATGCATTGACTTTGCGCAGTTCCTTCACTCTCGTGTCCCTGGACTGCCTGATATGCTTGATGCGGGACAGAAGCATCTTGTTGTCAAACGGTTTCATAATATAATAATTTGCCCCCAGATTAAAGGCATCTTCTGTGATCTGCTCCTGTCCGACAGCGGATACCACGATAAAAGCGGGATGTTTTTTCAGATTGCCGTCCCTTCCGACACGTTCCATCACGCTCAATCCGTCCACTTTCGGCATTATGATATCTAAAAGTACTACGTCAGGTTCTTTTTCTCTGATTATATCGTATATATCGGCGCCATTGTTGGCATGACCTACCAATTCCAGCTCTTTATCTTCATTGATGAGATTCCCCAGTAAATCCAACATTTTCTCATTATCATCTGCTATAGCGACATTTAACTTTTCCATAACTCGTCCTCCATGTCATGTTGCTCTTTTTCTTCAGTAAATGACGGGCGCCCTGTTGAATCGTCATTTCTGAAGACTACTTGTATTATATTATCAGTTGTTTTCATAATCAAGCTAAATCATCTTACAACTTTCACCGTATTCTGCCACATTCATCATTTTTTCGACATCTAACCTGATTTTGCAGATATTTTTTCGCCTAATCCTCCAGCATTTTTTCAATAAAAATGCCGTAGCCTTTGGTAGAATCCTGTACAAAAACATGTGTCACAGCGCCGATCAGTTTTCCGTTCTGTACAATAGGACTTCCGCTCATGCCCTGCACGATCCCGCCTGTTGCCGCAAGCAGCTCCGGATCTGTCACCTGTATGGCAAAAGCTTTGTTCGTGTCCGCCTGGTCCCTGTAAATATCCGTGATATTTACCTGGTAAGCCTTTACCTCACCTTCCAGCTCTGCCAGTATCTGGGCTTCCCCTGTCTCCACCTCCTGTTTGTAGCCCACCTCCATGGAAGTAAGCGGAAGCTTATACATGCAGCCATCGCCCACAGAACCGAATATACCCTTTTCCGTGTTGCTGTCAATGGTGCCGATCCTTTTGCTGTCATCATAATCAATATAGCCCGAGAGTTCCCCCGGATTTCCCTTTGTCCCTTTTAAGACAGATACGATCTGTGCCTGATACAGTTCCCCGCCGGCTATATCAAGAAGCTCACCTGTATCCGTATCGCTGATCCCATGGCCCAGCGCACCATAGCTTCCATCCTCCTCCACATAAGTGAGGGTACCGATACCCTGGGTATTGTCCCTGACCCAGATGCCCAGTTTATACTCCTGATCCTCCCCCATGACCGGGTCGATGGAGATGGGAACTTCCTCCTCGCCGCGCTTTACAAGAAGGGTGACAGGCTTTCCGCCGCAGTCATGGATCCTTGAGATCAGATCTTTTTTGGAATTGACAGCTTCTCCGTCAACCTGCAGGATGTAATCTCCTGATTTGGCAATGTTAGCGGCCGGCTCACAGGGAATTCCATCGCTGCCGATGATTTCCCCTGTATCCACGATCAAAACTCCCTGTGTGTCCATATAGAGGCCTATGGGCATGCCGCACACAGATACCCATTTCTCCTCCACAGTCTCCACTTTCACATCCTTAAGCGGAATTACTCCAAGCAGGCTGCAGGGAATCCGGTAGGTGCCGCTGTCTGCCACGTTCAGGGTTTCCGGGTAAGTGACCAGGGGATTATCCAGCATTTTGCTGATCCCATCCTCATTTCCTGAACGGACATACAGGGTGTCCGGTATGGAGTCTTTAACCTCCTTATATCCCATTGTGCCGGCTGCAATAATATCTGCTATTAAGAATACGAAAAGAAGGCGCCGATAATTACGCTTTTTCGACAAAAAATCACATCCTTTCATAATTTTTTTAAAAAGAAAAAAGGATACACTCTTGTGTACCCTTTTTAGTATGTGATGATTCATCTATTTCAATCTTGTATTTTTTTGTTGACGTGCCAAATCTTTCATTTCGGAAGCATTGGATAATACGGCGTCTGTGATCCTGTCACCGCCCAGCATCCTTGCCAGTTCTCTTACGGAGTCCTGCTTTCCAAGCTTCAATATCCTGGTCCGCGTCCCCTTATTTTCCACATTTTTTTCAATAAGGAAATGGAAATCCGCCTGGGCCGCGATCTGGGGCAGATGGGTGATGCAGAGCACCTGATGCTGCCTGCCGATGACTGCCATCTTCTCAGACACCTTCCAGGCTGTCCTGCCGCTGATTCCTGTGTCGATCTCATCGAAGATCAGGGTCTCCTTCTCATCCTTGTCAGCCAGAATAGTCTTGATGGCAAGCATGATTCTGGACAGCTCACCGCCGGATACCACTTTTGTCAGATCCTTCACCGGTTCGCCCGGATTGGTGGAGATCATAAAGCAGATACGGTCCACACCGTTTTCTCCAAAAGCTTCCTTTCTTGCAAAGTCGATACGAAATACCACTTCCAGAAAATTCAAATCCTTCAGTGCCTGGGTGATCTCACACTCCAGCTTCCCTGCCCAGGTCTTTCTGGCTTTGGTCAGGACATCGCTTTTCCCGGTGAGTGCCTCCGCTTTCACGGACAGCTCTTTTTTCAGCCGTTCCCTGTAAAGCTCAAAGTTCTGGAGACGTTCCAGTTCTTTTTCTTTCTCTTCTTTATAAGAGAGGATATCCCGGATGCTCCTTCCATATTTTGCCTTCAGGTGGTTGATCAGGTTCAGCCTCTCCTCAAGCTGCAGAAACTCTTCCTGGGAAAAAGAAAAATCATTCAAATAGGAGGACAGTTCCCTGTTAAAATCGCTCAGAAGTGCATCCACATCACTCAGTGACGCGTACAGCCCGGACAGGTTCTCATCAAATTCTGTCACCTGGGCAAGACGCCGCACAGCTCTTCCGATTCGGTCGGCGCTTCCATCCCTCTCATATCCGGTCTGCTCATGGATCTCATTTAACGCTTCCGTGATCTTTTTACCGTTGATCAGGCGGCGGTACTCTGTCTCCAGAGTTTCATCCTCGCCTTCCTTTAACTGCGCATCCTCTATCTCACCAATCTCAAATGCAAGAAAGTCCATCTCCCGCTTCCGTTGTTCCTCGTCAAGCTGGTAGGTGGAAAGTTCTTTTTTCATATCTGCATATTCTCTGTAAAGTCTGCTCACCTGTTCCCTGCAGGGAAGAATATCCTCTCTGCCGTATGCATCCAGAATATCCATTTGTTTTTCCGGATATAATAAGGACTGGTGTTCATGCTGTCCGTGGATATCAAGCAGATAGGACGCTGCTTCCTTCACAGCGGACACGGTGCAGGTCTCGCCGTTAATTTTGCAGATACTTCTGCTCCCGGTAATTTTCCTGCTGATAATAATCTGCCCATCTTCAGGAAAAATATCCATGGCCTTCAAATGTGCCGCTGTTTTTTCATTCACTTCAAAGACCAGCTCCACAAAAGCAAATTCGGCGCCTTCCCGGATCATTTCTCTGGAAGCCTTCTGTCCCAGCGCCAGATTGACAGAGCCGATGAGTACGGATTTACCTGCGCCTGTCTCACCTGTAAGGATATTCAGGCCTTCCGCAAAGTCCACTTCTATCTCATCGATCAGCGCCAGATTTTTTACATGTAAATGTACCAGCATACTCTCTACCTTGTACTCTCTTCATAAGCATTGATTATTTTTTTAATTTTATCCATCAGGATGATCGTGTCATCTGTACTTCTGTTGATGCAGGCAATGGTGTCATCCCCTGCGATGCAGCCCACCACTTCACTGTAGTTCATGTTGTCCAGGGCTGCACCTGCTGCATTTGCCATACCGGAAACCGTTTTGATCACCAGAATATTCTGTGCCATCTCCATGGATAGAAAGGCATCTTTCAAAACCCTTATGTACTTCTCGCTGTTCTGGCTGTCACGCTGCCCCATAACGGTGTACCTGGAGCCGCCGTCCGGCTTGGCGATCTTCATCAGCTTCAGCTCCCGGATATCGCGTGAAACGGTGGCCTGCGTTACCGCAAAGCCGGCCTCCTGCAGTTTTGCAGCCAGTTCTTCCTGTGTCTCAATGTCATACTGGTTGATCAAATCTATGATTTTTGAATGTCTGGCAATCTTCATGGTTCCCTCCTTGTGTGAAATTTCGATTCAAGCCATTGTCAGTTCTTCATCTTCCGCCGCAGCACTTCCAGAAAGCTGATGTTGCTGATCTTCACGATCTGGGTATCCCTGACGGAGCGTCTGATGACAATCCTGTCTCCTGTGGTCATGGTCACATTGGTATCCCCGTCAAAAGATGCCACTGCCCGGGCCATACCCTTCTGCCTGCCCTCACCGATCTCCACGGTGATCTCATCATCCGCCGGGAAGATCACGCTTCTCGTATTCAGGGTATGCGGCGCTACCGGTGTCATGATCAGAATATTCGTCTCCGGGGATACGATAGGCCCTCCTGCGGAGAGGCTGTATCCTGTGGAACCTGTTGCCGTGGAAATGATAATGCCGTCTGCTGTGTAGGAATTCAGAAATTCCCCGTTTACAAAATTATGAAACCGTGTGACGCGAAGAGGTCCTTCTCTTCCGATGACGATATCATTGAGTGCCACGTCCCTGGCCATAAGCTCTCCCTGATGGAATACCCTGCCGCTGAGCATCATGCGTTTTTCAATGGTATATTCATCCAGCATCAGGTGGTTCAGGGCTGACTCAATATTTGAATGGTCAATCTCCGCCAGATATCCCAGGGTTCCCAGGTTAATGCCCAGCAGGGGAATCTGCCGGTCCACCACATCCCTGGCCGCGTGGAGCAGTGTGCCGTCCCCGCCCAGGACAATGACGCACTCCACCCCTTCCGGTATGGCAGACGCGTCCGTGTAATGGTTGTCGGCATCTCTTTCGCAGGATTT
This sequence comes from Blautia sp. JLR.GB0024, assembly GCF_037000545.1. Taxonomy (NCBI): domain Bacteria; kingdom Bacillati; phylum Bacillota; class Clostridia; order Lachnospirales; family Lachnospiraceae; genus Blautia; species Blautia sp. JLR.GB0024. The sequence continues at coordinate 255,397 of NZ_JBANBF010000006.1, forward strand.
CTCTGCCCCGATGGTACACATTTTTCCTTTGCTTTTGAGATAGGCCTCCGCTTTTCTGGAAATTTTCAGTCCTTCGTCTTTTTCACAGTTGGCTATGATAAAAAATTTTTCCATTTGTCTATTTGTCCAGCTCTTTGTGCGCCTCGCTTACCACTGTATGAACATCCAGAGCGGCATCTTCTGCTGGCTCTTCTCCATCTTTTTTCTTTAAGTGCAACAGGTACTCAATATTACCTTCGGGCCCTTTGATCGGTGAAAAGTCCAGGTGCAGGGCGGCAAATCCGATGCTCTTTGCATATGCCATCACTTTTTCAATGACTTCCTCATGTACTCCCGGGTCACGGACCACGCCTTTTTTCCCCACCTTTTCTCTCCCCGCCTCAAACTGGGGCTTGATCAGGCAGACGATCTCGCCGCCTTCCAGCAGCAGCTCCCGCACAGGCAGAAGCACTTTTGTCAGGGAGATAAAGGATACGTCTATGGACGAAAATCCGGCTCTCTCCCCCAAATCCTCCGGCACCACATAGCGGATATTGGTACGCTCCATGCAGACCACACGCGCATCATTTCTGAGCTTCCAGTCAAGCTGTCCGTGCCCCACATCAATGGCATAGACTTTCACAGCTCCGTTCTGCAGCATGCAGTCCGTAAACCCTCCTGTGGAGGAGCCCACATCCATGCACACTTTGCCTTCCAGAGTTACACCGAAGCGCTCCATAGCCTTTTCAAGCTTCAGCCCGCCACGGCTTACATACTTAAGGGTACTGCCCCTTACCTCTATCTTCACGGTATCGGCGAACATAGAGCCCGCCTTATCCTCTTTCTGGTTGTCCACATAGACATTGCCTGACATAATTATAGCCTTAGCCTTCTCCCTGGAAGGCGCAAGCCCCTGTTTAACCAGCATCACATCCAGACGCTCTTTCATCCTTCGTATGCCTCCTTGATTTTCTTGTATACTGACAGAGCATCCATGCCCGCTTCTTTTTTCAGCACTTCCGGATTGCCGTGGGAAATGAATGCGTCCGGAATGGCCACAATCTCCACCCTTACCTCAGGATGGTTCTCATGCATATAGGAGAGCACAGCACTTCCGAAACCTCCGGATTTCACATTCTCCTCCATGGTCACCAGCACTTTATGGGCCTTTGCCAGGCTATCCAGCATCCTGGTATCCAGAGGCTTCACAAACCTGGCATTTACCAGAGTGGGGTCTTTGCCCTCCTCTTTCAGCATATTGTAAACTTCCTCTGCTGTCCTGACCATGCTGCCCACAGGCACCAGCGCAATGTCGCGCCCTTTATAGATCAGCTCACTTTTCCCGTACACCATAGGCTCCCTGTACTCTTCCAGGCCGTCATAGGCTTCCCCGCGGGGATAGCGCACTGCGATAGGGCCGCTGTAGCGCACCGCGAATTTCATCATATCGGAAAGCTCCCATTTGTTTTTCGGAGCCATCACGGTCATGTTGGGAATCATGGACAGATAAGATAAGTCAAAACAGCCCTGATGGGTCTCCCCATCGCTTCCCACAATGCCTGCCCGGTCCACTGCGAATATCACATGCAGATTCTGGAGGCACACATCCTCGATCACCTGGTCCACTGCCCTCTGCAGAAAAGTGGAATAAATCGCCACCACGGGAATCAATCCCCCCAGGGCAAGGCCTGCCGCAAAGGTCACGGCGTGTTCCTCGGCAATGCCCACATCAAAAAAACGTTCCGGGAACATATTGCGGAACCGTTTCAGCCCTGTTCCGTCCGGCATGGCCGCTGTGACTGCTACCACGCGTTCCTCCCTGTCGCCGAATTTCCTCATGACTGTGGAAAAAATATCCGTGTAGTTGGCCTTACCGCTGTTGGCAAGGGGAATTCCGTGTTCCAGGTCAAATGCCGCTGTGCCGTGGAATCTGGCGGGATGCCGCATGGCAGGCTCGTATCCCCTGCCTTTTTCCGTGAGCACATGGACCAGCACCGGACCCTCCACTTTCCTGGCCTCATTGAGTACCTGGATCATACGCCCGCAGTCGTGGCCGCTGATGGGTCCCAGATATTTGATGCCCATATCTTCAAAGAACATACCGGGAATGATCAGTTGTTTGATACTGTCCTTTGTCTTGTGTATCCTCTGCACCATGGCAGGGCCGATCCCCGGTACCTTGTTCAGCGTGCGCTTCACTTCTGTCTTGAGCCCTGTGTAGGATTCCGCTGTGCGCAGATTGCTCAGGTACTGGGAGATGCCGCCCACATTCTCGGAAATGGACATTTTATTGTCATTTAAGACAATGATAAAATTCTTTTTTAACTGCGCCGCGTTGTTGAGTGCTTCGTAGGCCAGGCCGCCTGTCAGGGCACCGTCCCCAATCACGGAGACCACCCGGTAATCCTCTTTTTTCAAATCGCGCGCGCTGACATAGCCCACCCCTGCGGAAATGGAAGTGGAGCTGTGTCCTGTATCATAAGCGTCACATGAGCTCTCCGACCTTTTGGGGAAACCGCTCAGTCCGCCGAATTTTCTAAGTTCATCAAAGCCTTCCTTCCGCCCGGTCAGGATTTTATGGGTATAGGACTGATGCCCCACATCCCAGATGATCTTATCCTTGGGCAGGTCAAAGACATAGTGCAGAGCCATGGTAAGCTCCACAGCTCCCAGATTGGAAGCCAGATGTCCCCCTGTTCTGCTCAGATGTTCCAGCAGAAATTCCCTGATCTCCTGTGCAAGCTGCGGGAAATTCTCAGGCGGGATCTTCTTAATATCATTTTCTTTTTCTATCTGCTCTAACAGCATTTCTTACTGCACCTCTATTTTCTGCGGGTGCAAAGTGAGATCAGCAATTCTGTGAGAAATTCTTTTTCTCCGGGAAGCTCCTGCAGAAGCCCGATGGCTTCATCTGTCAGAATCCTGACCTTCTCTCCCGCTTTTTCGATTCCTTCCAGGGTCACGTATGTGGTTTTATGGTTTTTCTCGTCGCTGCCCACAGCTTTTCCAAGCTCCTTTGAGCTGCCTGTCACATCCAGTATATCATCCTGAATCTGGAAGGCAATGCCGATACGGCTTGCTGCCTGTTCTATTTTTTCTGTCTCTTCCCCGGATGCCCCTGCCAGCACGGCACCTATCATCATGGCACACTCGATCAGGGCTGAAGTCTTGTTCTCATAAATGTAATCAAGCATTTCCCTGGAAAGAGGTTTTCCGTCATTTTCCACGTCCACGCCCTGACCGCCCAGCATTCCGTGAATGCCTGTTTTCCTTCCCAGGATCTGAAGGGCACGGGCGATTCCTGCCTGTCTGCCTTCCCTGTGCGCGCATTCCATATCAAATGCGGTAAATGCCGTCTCATAGGCATAATTCAGCAAAGCGTCCCCTGCCAGTATAGCCGTGGATTCCCCGTAGACTACATGTGTAGTCTTCCTTCCTCTGCGATACTCGTCATTATCAAGGGCCGGCAGGTCGTCATGGATCAGGGAATGTGTGTGCACCATCTCCATGGCTGCCATAAACGGTTCCACCAGTTTCTCTGTGCCTCCGAACATGCGGTATGTCTCATACATAAAGACAGGACGCAGTCTCTTTCCGCCTGCCAGCATGCTGTAGTTCACCGCCTCAGCCATCTTTTTTGAAAATCCGGACTCCCGGGGCAGGTATTTTCTGATGACCTGTTCCGCCAGTTCCGTCCTCATTTGTAATTCTTCTTTAAAATTCACTTAATTCACCATTCTCATTCATCTTGAGCATCTTTTTTTCCACAGTATCAATTTTATTGCTGCACTGTTTTAAAAGCTCCATGCCCTGCTGGTACATGGTAAAGGAGTCCTCCAGGGAAATCTCCCGGCTCTCCAGCTTTTCCACAATGGTGTCCAGTTCTTTTAAGGATTCCTCGATCGTCTTTTCTTCTGATTCTTTTTTCGCTGCCAAATGTCACACCTCTCTTAGCGTTTTCCTTCTTTGTCACGTCTGCTTTCGGTTCGATGTCGGGTCTGCCTACTGTCCGGCCTGCTTTCAGATCACTGTCCCATCTGTGCGCTGTCGGAACTGACGGGTCTGCTTTCGGTTCACTGTCCCATCTGCGCACTGTCGGAACTGACGGGTCTGCTTTCGGTTCACTGTCCCATCTGCGCGCTGTCGGAACTGCCGGGACGGTCATTTCTGCTCACAGCCTGCACGCCTGTCACTCGTGACAGTATGCAGCCGTCACTGACCTGGATACGCAGAATATCGTCTGTCTTCACATGCTCTATACTGGTCACCGCACGATGTCTTTCATCTTCCACATAAGAAAATCCCTGATTCAGCTTTTCAAGAGGTGACAGACCCTTCATCCTCTCAATATAGATGTCCAGGCTTCTTCTTGCCATATAGATTTGATTCTTCATGGCAGCTTCCATCTTATCCTCCAAATCCATCAGGTGCTGACGTTTTTCCCGAATCTGATTCTCCGGGCTTAAGAACCTAAGCTTGTTCTGATACAGGCGCAAATGCTGGCGAAGCAGTAAAATTCTGTTCTCCACGCTTCTTGACAGCTTATCCCTGTAATCCTCAAAGGTCTTCAGCAGCATGCGCACATCGCCCACTGCCAGCTCTGCCGCCGCGGAGGGCGTGGGAGCCCGCAAATCTGCTACATAGTCCGCAATGGTGGTATCTGTCTCATGCCCTACGGCTGAGATCACAGGCGTCCTGCAGTTGAAAATGGCACGTGCCACTTCCTCCTCATTAAAGGCCCACAGATCTTCAATGGAGCCTCCGCCTCTTCCCACGATCATCACGTCCACACCATAGTCTTCCAGCATCTGAATCCCTTTCACAATGCTCTCCTTCGCACCTTCTCCCTGTACAAGGGCAGGGTAGAGAATGATCTGCACATAGGGATTTCTTCTGCCGGCCACATTCCTGATATCCTGCACGGCAGCCCCGGTTGGAGCTGTGACCACACCCAGGGTGCGGATGTGTTTTGGTATGGGCTGTTTATAATCCTGGGCAAACATTCCCATCTCCTCCAGCTCACGTTTCAGAGCCAGATAACGCTCATACAGAAGGCCGGCTCCTTCCAGGGTGATCTCCTTTGCGTAGAGCTGGTATTTGCCGTCTCTTTCGTATACATTCACACTGCCGCCCACGATCACCTTATCCCCGTTCTTCATCTGGAAGGCCAGGCCTTTTCTGGCTCCTGCAAACATAACGCAGGCCATGGCTCCTGTCTCGTCCTTCAGGGAAAAATAAATATGGCCGGAAGTGTGGTATTTACAATTGGATACTTCCCCTTTTATATAGATTTTATTTAGAAGGAAGTCCTGTGTGAACATATTTTTAATGTAGGTGTTCACCTGGCCTACGGAGTAGACGCTGTTCATGACAGCTCCTTGGCAATCTTTCCTAAAATACCGTTGACAAAGGAGGAGGAATCATCGCCGCCGAATTTCTTCGCCAGTTCCACTGCCTCGTTGATCGCCACCTTCACAGGCACATCCTCATCATATTTCATCTCATAGACCGCAAGACGCAGAATATTCACATCCACCTTGCTCATACGGCTCACTTTCCATCCGGAGGATGCCTGATTCAGGACTTCGTCAATCTCAGCGAGATGTTCCAGAATCTTTCCGTATTTGTCCTGCATATAGACCTCATTCATCGGGGTCAGTTCCTCCAGAGATTCAAAATACATCCGAATCTGCTCCGGCATCTCCTCTGACGGATTAAATTCTCTCAAAAACAGGAGCTTGAAAATGTGCTCCCTCATTTCTCTTCTACCCATGGTTATCCTCCGTTTGTGTTTGTAATCCATTCCATCTTCTATAAAGAAAAGGTGCCCTTTTTGTAAAAGACACCTTTTCATTTTTTCATTTCTAAAATGCTGTGCTTCACTTGTCAGGGTACTCTAACGGCTTTACACCTTATTTGGTCTTTTCCATCTCCACACTGGCAATCCGCACATTCACATCGGAAACATTCAGACCTGTCATATTTTCAATCGCAGATTTTACTCTCTCCTGCACCTTTTTGCTGGTTTCCAGGATATTGAAACCATATTCAATATTCAGGGCCAAATCCACACATACAACGTCCTCAAGCACGTCCACTTTGACGCCCTTGGAAAGGTTCTTCATGCCCAGCTTGCCTACCAGTTCATTGGTGATATTTCCTGCCATGGAGCCGACACCGTCAACTTCTGTAGCAGCCAGTCCGGCGATGATGGCAACCACTTCATCAGCAATCTGCACTTCACCAAGCGAACCGTTATCATGTATCTTATACGTATTTCTGTCTTCCGCCATAGTTTCAACCTCCTATAGGAAAATCTCCTGGTTGTTATTATACCAAATTCCTATAGAAAATAAAAGAGAAATTTTTTTGTGGCAGGGTGGAGGGCGGACGGAAGGGGTGAGAGGGCGGAGGAGCCGGGGGTGTGGGAAAGGTTTGGGGGATGTATAGTGGAGCGCCGGGGAGATCCACCTGCCCCAGTTACTTAATGAAGAGGCCACTGCCGATGAATTTAGTAACTGGGAGCAGGTTAGCTCCCTGGCAGCGGAACGCTTCCCCCAAACCTTTCCCACACCCCCGGCTCCTCCGCCCTCTCACCCCTTCCTGTTCTCCATCCTCCCACAAGTCTGTGAAGCGAACCCAAAAACAAAAAACCGTAAACCACAAACTCCCGGCTTACGGCTCTCTCATTACCTTTCGGCAGAGAAAGCCAGGGCTGGCGGGGGAGGTTGTTGTGGTCTTCTGGCAGACATTGCGGTAGAGAGCCTGAAAATCCAGCGCTTACTAAGACTTAGGCGCGAAGCCTCTGCTGAGCGTCTTAGTCGCAGTTAGCGCTTAGTTGAAGGGGAACGAAGCTGGCTGCCAGAAGACCACAACAACCTCCCCCGCCAGCCCGTCCCCCCTGCCAACTAACCCCTAAATATCCCGTGCCAAACGATAAGCCGCCCGTGCCGCCTCCAACACTCTTCCGCCTGCGAAACTGTCTCCGATGTTGTAAAGCTCTTTGGCTGCATGCATCCGAAGCCCTTCCAGATACAGACTCTCATCCGGCCTGCCTCCCATGGCAAATACCACCAGATCGGCGGGAAGCTCCTGTACCTCTGTCTCCGGGCCGATTTTTTTAGCCAGGGGATTGGCAATGTTTTCAGGAAGCTGTGGCTGCCAGGTATTGTAGGGGTCCGGAACCCCTTTTGAGATGTTCTTTTCTATCTGTACACTGTCCTTAGTGAATCCCGTGACTTTTGCACAGTTTAACAGCTTCACTCCCGCCTTCTCCATGTAATGGATCAGATGGTAACGGTTGGCTGTGCAGGCGCCGCTCATAATGTAGGGGAGCATCTCCACAACGGTCACGTCGCAGCCCTTTTCGTATTTGAGCCAGTATGCCGTCTCACATCCCACAACGCCGCCGCCGATGACCACGGTTCTTCTGGCATCTCCCAGTTTCTCGGGTTCGCAGAGAAGGTCTGTGGCCTGCACCCAGTCTGCCTGGTCCACGCCGGGGATTCTGGGGACTACGCTGGTGGTTCCGATGTTGTAGACAATGGCGTCAAAGTTCTGTTCTTTCAGCCACTGTGTATCTGCCTCCACACCGGTCTGCAGGATAATGCCGCCTTTTTCCTCTGCCAGCCGGACTTCCCTTATGAGGTAATCCAGATAGTTTTTAAAATCAAATTTTATCTTCGGTCTGCTGCCGGGAACCACCTTGCCGCCAAGCACCTTTTCCCGCTCGATCAGAGTCACCTCATGGCCGCGGGCAGATGCGGTCAGGGCAAACTGCATGCCTGAGGGGCCGGCTCCCACAACTGCGATTTTCTTTTTCTTCTCCGCTTTTGGCAGAGTCTCCGGTATCACATCCTCAAAGCCGGTTCTCGGGTTTACTGCACACTGGGGATGGCCGCCCTCCACAAACTCGTTGATGCAGCCCTCCTGGCATCCGATGCAGGGACGGATCCTGTCCACCTCCCCGGCATATGCCTTTTTGCACCAGTCCGGGTCAGCCAGAAGGGGACGCCCCAGCATGACAAGGTCGCACATACCGTCTCTTATAGCCTTTTCCGCCAGATCCGGGTATCCCAGTTTTCCCACTGCCACGATCGGTACCTCCAGGCCGGCATTGGATCTCACTTCCCTGGTCTTGAAATATTTCTTTGCGATCCTGGAAATTTCCAAAAAACAGCCTGCCGGCATACCTGCCGGGGGATGGGGCAGCCACCAGTTGTCATAGCAGCCCAGATCCACGTCAAACATATCCACGCCGGCTTTTACCAGATTTTCCATGTAGCGCAGGGTATCGTAGATGGTTCTTCCGTTTCCGAATTTCTTCAGGGATTTTACGCTCTCCATCCGCTCCTTGTACGTCTCATTGAGAGCCAGGGACAGATCGATCCTGTACATGATAGGATAAGCGTCTCCCACTCGTTTTCTGATCTCCCTTACAAGGTCCAGGCCGAAGTTCTGCCAGTAAGCATATCTTCCTGCTTTTCTCCTGTTGAACGCAGGGTTTGTGAGCTGGTCCAGCAGATAACCCTCATGGCCGTGGAGGTAAACGCCGTCAAGTCCCGCTGTCTTGGCGTCGGAGGCGGCCTGGCCGCCGTTTTTAATGATTTTATGGAGAGCCAGGTCTGTCAGCGGCAGACAGGGAAGCTCCGGAATGTAGAAATTAGGGTTCAGAGATGCGGAACAGGGCAGCTTCATCTCATTGATGACACACTGGGGCGGTCCCACTCTTCCGAGTCCCGGGGTGAGCTGGATAAAAATGCGGCTCCCGTATGCATGTACTCCCTGAGCTAGATCTCTCCACCCGGAGAAAACCGTCCGGCTTCTGTCGATCCTGGGGAAAAAGCTCAGCTTCCCGGGCTCGGTAACGGTATTGTCAATCCCGTGGCTGATGGGGATCAGGCCGGTTGTAAGAAGGCCGGTCCCTCCTTTTGCCCTGGCAAAAAAATACTGGAGCATCTTGTCATTTGGCCGTCCGTTCTCCTCACACATGTTCAGATTGCCCATGGGGGCCATGACGACCCTGTTTTTCAATGTCATGCGGTTGACCCGTATAGGTGAAAAGATCGCGTCGTAGGGGTAAAGCTTACTGCTCATGACAGCAGAGTGTCCGGGACAGTTTTCCTTCTCCTCCTGTACCCAGCTTCCATAGCTGTCTACCAGCTTCTGAACGATTTTATCAGTTTTCAAACATGTCACCTCTTTCTGTTCTGGAAATGCAGTTTCCGAAGCCCTTCCACCTCATCGCAGATTTCCTTTAATCCGCAGGTGCTGCACTCTTTGTCTGCTTTTTCCATGATTTTATTTAGTGCTTTTGTTATCATTTTATTCTTCTCTGCCAGCCGCTTAAGCGACAAAAAATCTGCTGACTCCTCGGTTATGAACAGCACCTGCACAGCTTTTACACCGGGGTATTCCAGATATTTATTTATATACAGACTGCCTACCCGGGCAAAGGACAGCCCTTCCTTAACGGCTTTTTTTCCTACTCTGACCTGTTCCCGCTCCTCCATGGAGGAGGCTCTTACCATAAATCCTTCGGGGTAGACACTGTATTTGATCAGGTCAATGTCCTTACAGATGTGATACGCCCTGTCGTCCTCCCCAATCTCCTCCGTCTCCGCAAATGTGATTCTGGCATAGGAAAGAGGCCCCCTGATCTGCCCAAGATCCGGCCCGTACAGCAGGGTTTTGCTTTCCCCCACTATGCCCGGCGTGGAGGAAACACAGGTATACGCTGCGCTCTTTTTCTCTCTGCCGCCAAGCTCAAAGGCCGTCTCTTTTAGAAGCAGCACCTGGCTGTCCTTCCGGGCGGGTGCGCAGTCCTGTGCATTATAGGGAAAACAGGCGGCAGGGATCTGCTGCAGCAGAGAACGGGTATCCCGGATGATCTGATCCTGTATATCCATTACAGTTTTCTCTCCCTGTCCATATCGTCGTAATGTTTGCCAAGCAGCTTATAGACAAAGCCAATCAGCTTCACATCCAGGTTAAAGATATATATGATGAAAAGCAGGACGGCTGCGATTCCGCTTACTGCCAGTATCTTTTTCAGGATGCATCCGTGCTTTTTGATACAGCATGTCTTTACACAGCATTCTTTCTTCATAGGGATTCCTCCTTTATCTTCTGCCCTTCTGGCGGGCATATTCCGCTGCGCCCAGGGCGCCCATAAGCTGCGGGTCCACATCCAGATCGATCACTTTTACCTTCAGAACATGTTCAATGGCCTTTTTCAGTCCTGCATTCTTGGCGCAGCCTCCGGTCAAGGTGATCCTGTCCGTGACACCGGCTTTCTTTGCCATGACAAAACAGCGTTTTGCCACTGCCAGCTCAATACCGGCTGCGATCTCGTCCCTTGCCTTTCCCTCGCCTACCAGTGTGATCACTTCACTCTCCGCAAATACGGTGCACTGGGCAGTGATGGGAATGACATTTTTCGCGCTCAGAGACAGATTTGAAAAATCCTCCAGGGACATTTCAAAGGCATTTGCCATGGTCTCGAAAAAGCGTCCCGTTCCGGCGGCACACTTGTCATTCATGGCAAAGTTCTTGACGGTGCCGTCTGTGTCTATGGCAATTCCCTTTACATCCTGTCCGCCGATATCAATGATGGCGCGCACTTCCGGGTTCGTCACATGGACACCCATGGCATGGCAGCTTATCTCCGAGATATTTTCGTCCGCAAAGGGTACCTTGTTTCTTCCGTAGCCGGTGCCGATGAGATAAGCCAGGTCCTCCGGGCTTTTTAACTCCTCCACCTGTTTTACGGTTTCATCCATGGCGATCACGGAGCTTTCCGATGGATTGATCTTACTTTTTATTGTTGTGTGGGCAGCTATATTTCCCTCCTCATCCAGTATCACGCATTTGGTATAGGTGGAGCCCACGTCACAACCCCCATAATATTTTTTCATTGCCTGCAACCTCCTTTTCCCGGATATCTACCATTCTTTCTCATCGTCAAAATCTTCCAAAGACGGGTCCACGGGTTCCTCATGCATGACTGTGCGCATGTAGCGGTTCACGGACTCTCTCATATGGCGCCTGGAGACCGTTCTGGGGTCCATCAGATCGTGTTCCACCCAGATAAAACGGATTCCCCGCTCCCTTGCCTGATCGTCAAACAGTCCCTGAAGCCCTGCCATGGTCTTGCAGGAAATGTGGCTGTACATGATGACCATATCCGCATGGAATTCCTCACAGACCTTCCAGAGTTCATCCAGCACATTGGCATAGCCGCCGTTGGTGTGTTTTCTCATGGCCATTCGCTCATAGGTCCATGCAATATCCTTTAAAGATTCCTCTTTGTCCTCCGTATTGATGAATTTCATGGACATCATGCTCTCCATATCAATGAGCACATCAATCCCCCAGCACTGTTCTGCCCAATTTCCGAAGTTGGCGTAATAGTGGGCCGGACAGGACCATACCACAGCCCGGTGCCGCATCTCTTTTGCACAGGGGTTCTTCTCCCTGTAGGCCTTCATCATGATCTCGTTCACTCTCTCATCTGTCTTCAAAAATCTGGGATCCCGGCCTGCGTCTGCCATATAGCTCAGCTCTCGGTAGATAGCCAGGATGGAGCCTGTGATCTGCGGATACGCGGTCTGGTTTACATCCCATTTCTCCTGCTCATACTCTGTCTCCTTATTGTATCTTTCCATGGCTTCAAAATAAGCGTCCCAGTCAAATGTCTCCCCTGTATTCTCCTCGATAAAGCGGATCATACCCTTGATTTCCTCCACCGCATAGTCCACGGCCTGCTCATCCAGATAGCGCACCGGAAGAGTCAGCGGATAGGTGGGGAGCTTAAAATATCTGTCCTGGAATATATTTGTCATAACGCTTCCGTCGCAGGGCATGCTGCTGGTTATATAGCATTTTCCGAATATGGGATAATCCCCGGCGATGCCGCATCCTGCCTCCGCGGAGGGAAGGGGACATACGTCTGCCGGAAGCCCGTAGTTTTCCGTCTCATCCAGATAATGTACCTGCATCTGCTGATCCAGAAGGGAAGTGATGTACACAGGGGCCATCTGGGACGGCATGCCTATGAGGTTCGGAAAACCTGCCATGATATGTATGGGCATCATCTCGTCAAAAAGTACGATTTTATCGCTTAAGGCATTGGGTCCGTTCAGGTTCTCATCTGCCTTGAAGGTGTTTTCCAGAAGGCGGGTACAGAACCGCACGATCATCCTCATATGCTCCCTGGCAATACGGAGCTGCGGCCCGCGCAGTCCTGTGAGCTGGGCGTCAATGAACATGGGGGTCTGCAGATAGGAACTGAACCATCTGTATTTCCACAGTCCCTTTACGGAACCCACAGGATTTTTCATGATCATAAGGCTCATATCTCCCCACACCTGCAGCCATTTTGCAAAGTCGTAGGCTGTGTCCTTTACACCTCTCCACTCTCTGAAGGCGGTTGTCAGCTCACCGGTGTGGACATCTCCCTTGTGATGGTCCATGTCTTTCCAGGCATGAAAGGCTCTGGAGACTGTTTTTTTCTCCTTTTTCAGAATCTCACTGCCCTGTGTTTTCAGTTCTTTTCCCTTTTCCAGCAGTTCTTCTATTTTTTTATCCATGGAGGGCGCCTCCTCTCTGGTTCTGGATCTTCTTAATTTCCATCCGTTCCACAAAAGCCTGGATCCTGGTACGCATCTGCCCGGAGGAGCCGGCCCTGTAAGGTCTGTCCACGGACAGTACCGGAAGTTCGTATTCCTCCTGCATGATATGACTGACTAAGGCTCTTTCATATCCCCAGTAGTCACAGAATTTTAACTGCTCATATATAATGCCGTCTGCATGGTAATCCTCATAGAGTTTTCTCACAAAATCACGTCTTGCCTGGATCTTCTCGTGGCTCATATAACGGGCACACTGGCTGTCCTCCATATATCTGCGGCATACTGCCTTCAGTGCGTCCTCCTCTTCTCCAATGTGTATCTCCTGTCTTCCCGGAAAGGAGCCAAAGCAGAAACGGTCTGCTACCACAAGAGCACCGGCCTCCTCCACCAGCTTCGTAAAATCAGGGTCATCGATCTCACTGCCCGCAATGACCACCCTGGCCCGGTAATTCTTTTTTTCATCCGGTTCTCTGTTTCTGATCTCCTCCAGCGTCTCCTGCAGCCTGTCCAGGATCAGATATTTCGGACAGACATAGGTGACCAGGTTCAGAATATGGAATTCGTAGCCTGTAATGCGGGGATTCTCTTCCTTGCGGTATTCCCCGATCTCTGTGATGGTACGGCAGATTTTATTGTGCTCCTCCACAGCCTTTCTGATGGCATCATCCGAAGTGTCCACCCCGTAGTTTTCCTCAAGTTTTTTAAAGACCTTTGTTCGAATCTGTTCTGCCTGGTGCTCCACCCCATGTTCCGTCACCTTATAGGGCACATCCACATGGGACATGAAAAATTTGTCTCCCGGTATCAGCTTCTGCACCAGGATATTTTCCATGGAACGGTTCATCTGGGCACAGGCATCAACCGCTGCTATACCGTCCAGGAAATTGTAGCCGCCCTCCACTGCCCGCTCCAAAAGGGCGCGGCAATACTCACAGGTATAGTTTGACATGTAATATGTGGCAATCTCCAGGGAACCTGTCCTGGGCGCCCTCATCCTGAGGGAAAAACAGTTGTCCACATTGAGCAGAACCTCCGGCATATGGAAACAGGTATATCCAATCGCCAGTTTTCCCTCCTTTTTTGCCTGCTGTACCAGTTCATTGTTAGCCTCCTGAAGCAGGTTTTCAAAGTAAAACAAGTGCTTTAAATCTTTCACCCGGTTCACACCTCCTTATACAATATGCAGTTTTTCCAGTGCCTCTCCCACGCCTGCTGCCAGCAGGGAACTGTCAGGCAGGTCTAAAATGTTCTCCCCCTTCAGATCAAACTCTGTCAGACTGCTGTCCTGTCCGATGGACCCGAGAAAAGGAATCTTCTCAAAATCCAGAAACCTCAGCATTTCCGTATCCGGCAGACGGTTCACAAGCACACCGCAGGCTTCATACATGACCAGCTCATCCGCCACTTTTTTTATGGTTTTGATGACCTGCAGCCCTTTCTGACTGGGATCTGTGATGAGAATCAAATGAGTCACGCGCTCCATAACACGGCGGTTGATCTGTTCAATCCCGGCCTCACCGTCAATCACCACATAGTCAAACTGCTCTGCCATCATGGTGATGACTTCCTTCAGATATGCGTTTACCGCACAGTAACATCCTGCAGCCTCCGGGCGTCCGATCGCCAGAAACGCAAATCCCTCCTGCTCTTTCAGAGCGTCAAACATTAAATTTCTGGCCTCCCCCAGGCACTCCACCGCTTCCTTTTTCTGACCTTTTTGAACATTTTCAACAATTGCCTTCCGTATGTCATCCATGGTGCTCTCCACAGTAACCCCAAGTGCTGTGGCAAGCCCTACAGCCGGGTCCGCGTCGATGGCCAGGATCCTGGCATCCGGATATTTCCGTGTCAGGATACGAACGATCATGGCGGAAACCGATGTCTTTCCCACACCTCCTTTACCTGCAACGGCAATGATTTTTGCTTCTCCCATACGCCTATCCACCTCCTGTGTTCACGCTGCACTGTTACCTTTATTATAGAGATTCGACCGATTATAGTCAATGCAATTTGTTTATTTTTATTATATTTTTCTGTAAATTATATCCACATTACTTTGTATTTCAAAATATTATTTGTATCTCCGGAACAAGAATGTATTTTCATGCAATTCATCCGATAAATATCCATAATTTTTCGTAAAATACAAAAGGCAAAGCTATTTGACAGCTTTGCCTTTGCAATCATTACTTATTTTGTTAAAATGGATCTTCGGCTCACTCACGGCTCCATAACAAAATGGAACGCTCTTTCAGCCACTGTTTCCATACCTGAAAATCCGGCATGAGCTGTTCCACCAGTCTGATGGTCAGAAAAGGATAATTTTTCACACGGGCCAGTGTGAGGATGACCACATAGTCCAGCACCTCCTCCGGTGCAAGGATCAGTCTCCAGTTAAAAAAGAGCCTGCCGTCCTTTGTGCATTTTCCCCATTGACCATATTTTTCCATAACCTGGATCTGCTCATAAGAAACTCCCATAAGTGACGCATAGTAATCTGCTTTCACAGCGAAGATTTCCAGTGCAGAATCAAGGTACTGGGCCTTTTCTTCCTTCTGATATGGCTGGGCATTGATATACCAGGCATCGGTTTTCCCGGCCTCTGCCTTTTTATGTATCCATTCTTTTTTCATTCGTACAAACTGTTTGATTTTTCGCTTAGGATAATGCTTTGGCGCCCGGACTACCACATTCCCTTCCGGTGTGATCTGGATTCCCACTGTAGTCCTGCTGCCGTAAATTATTTGGTATTCCATTTTATTACCCCCGTTGCTGTGCACTCCCCTCTCTGTTTGACGAAACTTTCTGCCGCTTTTTTATTATACTGTATTTTTCCTCCTTTGAAAACAGGCAATTAAAAAAGAGCCCTGTCGGACTCTTTTTCTCAGTTTCTGCTGAATTCCGCAAGCTCCAGGCCTTCGTTCCTGTCCAGCGTCATGCCCACACTCCAGGCATTGACAAACAGAAGCAGCGGATTTCCTCTCATATCTTTTACTTTCTTCATATCTGAGGTTCCTGTCAGCTTTTCAATATCCACGGATTCCTTGTTGGCGATCCAGCGGATATGTTCGTACGGCAGGTTCTCCAGACGGATTTCCACATTATACTCATTTTCCAGTCTGTATTTCAGCACGTCAAACTGCAGGACACCTACTACGCCTACAATGATCTCCTCCATGCCGCCCATAAATTCCTGGAAGATCTGGATCGCACCTTCCTGGGCAATCTGGTTGACACCTTTGACAAACTGTTTTCTCTTCATGCTGTCCATGAGACGAACCCTTGCAAAATGCTCCGGCGCGAAGGTTGGGATACCTTCATAGGCATATTTTTTCCCCGGTGAACACACTGTGTCGCCGATGGAGAAAATGCCCGGGTCAAAGACACCGATAATGTCACCTGCATAGGCCTCCTCCACCACATGACGATCTGAAGCCATCATCTGCTGAGGCTGGGAAAGACGCATCTTTTTATTTCCCTGGACATGGTACACTTCCTGGGAAGCGTCGAATTTTCCGGAACAGATACGCATAAACGCGATTCGGTCTCTGTGGTTCTTATTCATATTTGCCTGAATCTTAAATACAAAAGCAGAGAATTCTTCCTTCATAGGGTCAATGACTCCGATATCCGCAGTTCTTGGCAGCGGTGAGGATGTCATTTTCAGGAAATGCTCAAGGAATGTCTCTACACCAAAGTTGGTGAGAGCGGAGCCGAAAAATACGGGAGACAGTTTTCCCTGGTTGACCAGATCCTGGTCAAATTCCGCACTGGCACCATCCAGCAGTTCGATCTCTTCCAGAAGCTGTTCCTTCTGTTCTGCATCCAGCACCTGATCAAGGCGCGGTTCGTCAATGCCGATCTCTTCCTCAATCCCCTCTTTTGTACCTTTCATGGTATCGGAGAAGGTGAGTACCTTCCCGGTATCTCTGTCATACACACCTCTGAACTTCTTGCCGGAACCAATGGGCCAGTTGATGGGGCAGGTGGGAATTCCCAGCTCCTTCTCAATGTCGTCCAGCAGATCAAAGGTATCGTTTGCATCCCTATCCAGCTTGTTGATAAAGGTAAAAATAGGGATATGACGCATGGCACAGACTTTGAACAGCTTTCTGGTCTGTGCCTCCACACCTTTTGAGGCGTCAATGACCATGACCGCAGAATCTGCTGCCATCAGGGTACGATATGTGTCCTCCGAGAAATCCTGATGTCCCGGAGTATCCAATATGTTAATGCAATAACCATCATAGTTAAACTGCAGCACAGAGGAAGTAACGGAAATACCTCTCTCTTTTTCAATTTCCATCCAGTCAGAAACCGCATGGCGTGAGGTTGCCTTGCCCTTCACACTTCCTGCCAGATTGATGGCTCCTCCGTAGAGAAGGAACTTTTCCGTCAGTGTGGTCTTACCGGCATCGGGATGGGATATGATCGCAAATGTACGTCTTTTCGTAATTTCTTTCGTATAGTCAGCCACTTGAGGGACCTCCTTATTCTTTTAACACGCTTAAAACATTTTAGTATACCGGGAATATGGTGTCAAGGACTTCTTAAACTTTCTCTTATCTCATTATTCCCCGTCGGAGGTTCCTTCATCCATTGGTGTGATCACGATATTCTCTACCGGAACGCTTGTTTTCCGTTTTACGATGTCCTCGATCTGGGCGCGTTTATCATCTGCCATGTACTCCTGGGGAACGATCACGTCCGCGGAGTCATTGGTCAGATTCACTACCACGTTCTCAAATCCCTTGGCATCCAGCAGCAGCTCCGCAGCTTCCTCCTGCTCAGCCAGATCTGTCATTTTCACCATGGATGCAATGGCTTCCTGTTTCTGCTCGTCTCCAATGTTCTCATTGTTGATGATCTCAAGAAGGGTCTCTTTGTTGGCGGAGCGCACCTGTTCCCTGCTGACCTTTGCCTGTGCCACAAAATTGGATGCTCCTGTCAGAACTGCCTCACCTGGTGTCTCAGCGGACGCGTCTTTGCTGTCTGCATTGTTGTCCGTGGTGTTTCCGTCCTCCCCAGTGGCTGTGCCGTCTGTGGATGAGGAGCTCTGATCCTGTGTTGTATTATTGTCCTCTGTGGTGCCGGTATCCCCGTTTTCCGCCGCTGCATTCTCTTCAAGCAAAGCGGACTCGTCTGTAAGGTCGTAATCCAGGCTGTCAATATCCTCCACGATTCCGTCTGCGTCCGCTGTCTCTTTGCTCTTATCATCCGCTGTGTTTGTGCTGGCTTTCTTAAGTGTCTTGTCAATCCCCAGATGGTTATCTGAATAATTGATGTACCCGGCAACCGCGATCATGATTGCCAGTGCGGTGATAATGACCTGATTCTTCTTAAAGATTTTTTTCATGCGAGCTACTCCTTTAATTCATTTTAGCAACTGCCCTGCCGAAAGAACGCCTTTTTGGGCGTCAGCGGTCAGTCACCATCTTCATTACTTTAATTTTATGGGCTTCTACCTGAAATAATGCCTGCACAGCCTCCTGAATATTCTGAATTACATGGGGATCTTCCCCGCCCTCGGCCACAACCACTACGCCGCTTATTTTCGGGTAACGCTCATTTGACAGATACGGCTCCTGGTTGCCCTTGGAATCCTTGGAATATACGGTGTCTGTGCCGTCCTTTTCCACCACCCTCTCTCCTGTGTCCTCAAATGTGACGAAGACGTCTGTCTTTCCGATTCCCTTTACCTCAGCCAGCACCTCCTTAAGCCGCTGCTGAAGCTGGTCCTCATAATTGGTTTTCTGGCTTGCTTCGCTTGTGGGTGTACTCTTGGCAGTCTGTTCCTCGGTATCCTTCTTCTTCACAGGCATGGCAATGATGAGCAGCAGGATGCCTGCCAGCAGCACTACCACAATCTGCTCCTTTTTCAGCATTTCCGGAAATGGCTTCATGGTCCCACCGCTCCTTCCTGCAGGGAATCTTCCTCATCCTGCGGCTGTGTATCCCCGGTATCCTCACTTTTTTTATTCCAGCCGTACTCCTCCTCAATCTCCCTTGCATAGTTCTCCCATTCCTCCCGGTCCCGCTCCTCCTCTTCCATGTACCGGTCCACACCCGCGTCGATTTTATTCTCAAGCTGCAGGAAATCCAGCACAGGCGAGAGCAATAGGAGTATCAGAAGCAGTCCCATATAAAACTGAATGTACTTTTTATAATTGTTGTCCGGCAGAAAATGCATCACTGCGGATAAAAAAATAAAGTAGCACGCCAGGTTCCGCATCCAGCCGTAAAGGGTATCTGTCATATTGCCGGCCTCCTAATGTCCGATAAATGAAATGGTGAGTACTGCAATGGTGATCAAAAACAGCAGTTCCATGGTGAGCAGCACCTTTAAAAGCAGCATACAGCCGTCCCCGATGGTAGCCAGAGCCCCCACCATTCTTTTGTCCGAAATAGGCTGGACAATGGCTGCCAAAAGCTTGTAGAGCAGAGTCGTCATCCCCAGCCGTATGACAGGGGGAAGTCCCACACACAGGATGACTATGATCCCGATAACTCCCAGCCCGTTCCTCACCAGGACAGCGGTTCCGAGGGCTACCTCTGTCACGCCGTTTATGGCGTTTCCGATGCCCGGGATAGCTGCCGCCGTCTTGCCGATAACGTCCCGCTTCAGCGTGTCTATGGCAGGGCTTATCATGTTCTGGATGATCTGCATTCCGATCACAACTGCTATACAGGTCCGCATGACCCATTCCACTATGGTCCTCACAAGCTCTGCCATTTTGGAGAGGAAATCCTCACTGTGCAGAAAGTTTACAAGCTGAAGCAGCACGTATATATGGATACCCGGCAGAACACCTTTTAAAAAGATAACCTGTACCACATACACCAGCACCAGGACCACTTCATAGAAGACCATGGCTGTGGCACTCCCCGTAGCCGCAGTGACTGCCAGGAAGTAGGAGGGCATCAGCGCTTTCATAAAAGTGACAAAGCCTGTCAGCCCCTCACTTATCTCTATGCTGAGTGTACCGAAGGAATGCACCAAAGCTGCCAGAAGAAGCATGTATACAATGTAAAAACTGATCTCCCCCATCTGTCCGTTGTTGAATACACTGGAAAAATTGGAAAACAGAGAAGCCAGCAGCACAAGCAGCACCACATGGATCATGGTATCCCTCTCCGCCGCCAGGTTTTCCAGCAGAAAATTCTTGGCCAGCGCAAAAAAATACTCTTTTGAGAACAGCTTCTCTCCGCTTAAAATCTTATGCAGGGCGTCCTCCAGACTGAAGCTTTCCTCCCCCAGAAGCTCATTGATGGCATCCTGCATCTGCTCTAACTCCATGTCATCCATGAGTTTTTCCTCTGTGGCACTCTGTGTGTCCTGACGGATCTCTTCCTCTGACTTTTCATCTGCTGCGTCTTTGTTCTCCGCCGTATTCCCGTTCTCCGCCGCATTCCCGTTCTCTGCCGCATTCCCGTTCTCCGCCGCATTTCCGTTCTCCGCCGCATTCTCGTTCTCTGCTGCATTCCCGTTTTCCGCTGCATTCCCGTTCTCCGCCGCATTCCCGTCCCCGTTATCTTTTGGCTGCCCATCCTGCGTTACGGTATTCTGCGGCTGGTTTTTCATCACATCTTGTCCTGCATTTGCCGAAAAAAAAGAGGCTCTCACCTCCACTGCCGCAGCCAATACCAGAAACAGCACTGCCAGCACGCATCCTGCTGCCCTGACTCTTTTTCCTATCCCCCCTTTCATACCAGAAACCCGTAGATGGCCTCCATCAGTGCAAGCAGCACCGGCATGGACAATACCATGATATAAAGTTTGACAAAAATCTCAATCTGGTTCCCAATAGCCCCGTATCCCGCGTCTTTGCAGATGCTGGCGGAGAACTGGCCGATGTAGGCAGCCCCTATCATTTTCAGCAGTATGGTCAGATATTTTGTATCCACAGGCACATACTCCTGGATCTTCAGCACAGAGTCCAGCAGGTAGGAGAGCTTCTGCGCCATGAAGGTAAAGATGCAGATTCCCACTGCCAGGCTCAGATACAGAGAATACTCCGGCTTTGTCTCTTTTAAAAACAGCGCCAGCACCACTCCTGTCATGCCCAGCATGACGATTTTCACCACTTCCATCCAAAGCCCTCCTTTCCTCTACAGCGCAAATAACTCCTGTATGGTCTGGAATAAATCGTTGATGTAAGGCAGCACCCAGAACAGCACCAGTAAAAGTCCGGCAAGGCTTGTCAAAAAAGCCAGTTCTTCCCGCTGGCTGTGTTTTAAAATCTGGCACAGCACAGAGACCAGAATCCCCACTGCGCCGATTTTGAATAAAATTGTTACCTCCACTTATCTTCCTCCCTTCCTCCTGGATCTCATGTCCCGCGTGCCCTGCCTTTTTTCAGATCAGCGTAATGGCAAGAAATATTCCTCCCAGCACCCCCAGACTCTGATAAAGTCTTTTTTTCACAGGAATCTCAGCCTGCACTGCCTGAATTTTCCGCTCCAATTCCTGCTGAAACAAAGCCATGGCATTTTCCTGCTGGGAAATATCCAGATAGCCCAGATACTGGCCCAGCTGTCTTAGCTCCTCCTTGTCTTCTTTTGTAAGCGCACTGTCTCCGAACGCGGTTTCCGCCTCCTGCATAAAAATATCGGCAAACAAGATTCCGTCATAGGCATCCGCCCGCTCTGCCACATTTCTCAAAAAATCGGAAAACGGCGGGGTCAGTCTGCCTGCTGCCCGGATAAGAGCCTCCGGAAGCGCCTCCTTGCGGTAGCTGATCTCTCCTTTTATAAGCAGGACCATCCGCTGAAGCTCCCGAAGACCGGAAAGTCTTCTGGTAAGCTTCAGGCTTCTCTCAAAGCCCAGAGCCGTACAGGAGAGCACCACAAGACAGACTCCCAGCACTTTCAGCATAAAGTTCCTCTCCTCCTTGTTTCATCAAACAGGCAGGTGCCCCTCTCATCAAACACGGCCTTCACTTTTCCTGCCTTGTCCTTATTGTGGAGAATAATATACCTCTCAAATATCTTTTCCTGCACCAGACGCTGCATCAGGGGCTTCCTCTTGATATCCTCAATGGAGCTTCCGTGAACCGTGGCAAACAGCTTGCATCCGCAGTGGATAACGGATTCAATGGCATGAATGTCCTCATAATCCCCCAGCTCATCCACGGCCACCACTTCCGGTGACATGGAGCGGATCAGCATCATCATACCCTCCGCCTTTGGACAGCAGTCCAAAATATCCGTGCGGATTCCCAGGTCATTCTGCGGAATCCCCTGATAGGAACCGGCGATCTCGGAACGCTCATCCACCACCCCCACTGACATGCCCGGCAGATAGGTATTGCCGTCACTGACCTGTCGAATCAGGTCGCGCAGCAGGGTGGTCTTCCCGCACATGGGCGGGGAAATAATCAGGGTGTGGCAGACATTCCCCTTGTTGACCACATAGGGAAGGATCTGGTTGGCACATCCTTTTATCTGGTGTGAAAGTCTCAGATTTATATAAGATATGTATTTCAGGCTTTTGATCTTTGCTCCGTCCAGTACCGTTTTACCGGCAATTCCCACACGGTGGCCTCCCTGAATGGTGATGAATCCCTGCCGGATCTCTTCCTCAAATGCGTACATGGAATAATTGCTCACATACTCCATGGTCTCCCGCAGGTCCTTTGCCTCTACCTGGCAGACGCCCTGCATCTGCTTGGTCAGTTTTCCTTCTTTTGTAAGAAAATACTCATTCCCTTTGTAAATTAAGATCAGCGGCGCGTTGACCCTCAGCCTGATTTCATACAAGTGCTCCATATCAAACTCCGCATGCTCCAGGGCTGCCCTGATCTTCTGGGGAAATAACCGTATAATATCCCTTTCTCTCATTGTCTCACCTCTTTAAGATAATATATGAGGACAATCCCTGTTTCATACGAAAAATATCTCGACGCAGAGTATATATGGTTTTGCGCAGATTTCTGTTGACCTTTTTTTCTTCTTATCTTATGCTGATACTATCTCCGCAAGTCCTGAAACTGCATTTTTTTGCAGCAGTTCATGTAAGCGCTTGAAAATTTTCCAATACGCTTTTGGACGCGGTTCATTTTAAAAAGGAGAGAGATCATGAAAGAAACCATAGACGCCTATCTGGCTTTTATGAAAGAGACGGAACTGCTGAAATCCGTGACAAGGACAGCCTGGACCGGTTCCGGGAAACAGGAAAGTACCGCGGAACATTCCTGGCACCTGGCGCTCTTTGCCGCGGTCATGCTGGAAGAGTACCCCGGGCTGGACGCCCGAAAAACGCTGCTCATGTGTCTTCTCCACGACATAGGGGAAATCTATGAAGGCGATATCTCCGCCGCACTCCACCCGGACAGCTCCCGCAAGTACCAGGAGGAGTACCATGCTGCCAGCCGTGTCTTCTCCCTGCTGCCCGAAAAACAAAAAGAAGATTTCATGGCCGTCTGGCAGGAGTATGAGGACGGCCAAACGCCCGAAGCCCGTCTGGTAAAGGCTCTGGATAAGGCGGAGACGATCATCCAGCATAATACAGGAAAAAATCCGCCGGACTTTGACTACGACTTTAATCTTCAGTACGGAAAATCGTATTTTACCGATGATACCCTGCTGGAGAAAATGCGGAATGTGCTGGACAGTGAGACGAAGAAGCATCTGCCGTAAATTTAAAAAAGCCTGCTCCAAATGGCAGTGAATAGAAAACGCCGGACCCCGGGATACCCTTGATCCCGCGCAGTCCGGCGTTTCCTATTTATGGCCTCTGTCTGTATCTCAAATCCTCACCCACACAAGCATCTCACCCACTGTCCTGTTTGTCCAGGCATAGTATGGAATGAATTTCAGCGTCTGGCGCTCAAATTTTCTTCCCGCATAGGATTTATATAGTGTTTTCTCGTCCCACTCATCTTCTGAGAGGCGTTTTCCCTCTGTGGTCAGTGTCACAACCCCTTTCAGCAGATCTTTCTCATATTTCACTGTAAACTGTGGATTCTCATCCAGGTATAATTCCTGGAGCTGGTCCCCGTTGTCCGCCTCTTCCAGGCAATACACAACCGGACCGCGCATCACTGCCACCTTACCGACATCCTCCCTGACTTTTGGATTGGCTGCCACCAGTTCCACCGGCATTTCCATGGAAAATACAAGCACGTCCCCGTTCTTCCAGCAGCGGTCTAAAAGCAGATATCCGTTCTCCACAGGACAATCCACCGCTTCCCCATTGAGTTTCAGGCTATAGCCGCGGCACCAGCCCGGCACGCGGATGGCATATGTAAACGCCGTATCCGCCTCATTTTCCACCTGTATCTTCACATCACCGCTCCACGGATAATCAGTCTCCACTCGGAACTGATTCTTTTTCCCGTTCAGAACAGCCTGCATACTGCCGCCGATAAACAGATTCATATAGATCTCTTTCTCATTGTACTCATAAGCATATCCCCCGATGGAGGAGAGGAGACGGGCCACATTGGGAGGGCAGCAGGCGCATCCGAACCATTTCTGACGCTCCACTTTCACATGTTTTTTGTGATAATCTTTCTCGGAAGCCTCCGGCACGGCCTCCAGAGGATTTACATAGAAGAATTTCTTACCGTCCAGGGACATGCCGCTGATCACTCCGTTGTAGAGACAGCGCTCCATCACATCTGTGTACCGGCTGTCCTTTGTGATCTCAAACATCCTTCTGGCAAAGAAAATAAATCCGATGGCAGCACAGGTTTCCGCGTAAACCGTATCGTTTGGCAGATCATAGTCAAAGGTAAATGCCTCACCGTACTGCGAGGAACCGATAGAACCGGTTACATACATCTGCTTTTCCACAATATTATTCCAGATTTTCCGGCAGGCTTCAAATAACTCCCGGTCTTCGGCTGCACTGGCCACTTCAGCCATTCCCGTATAGAGATATACGGCACGCACCGCATGGCCTTCTGCCCTGTCCTGCTGGCGGACCGGCTTGCCGGCCTGATAATACTGGTCTTGGAAATAACTGTCTTTCCAGAAGAAATCATTGCCGTTTTTTTCCCTCTCCTCTGCAAAATACAGCGGTGCCTGCCCCCTCTGGTCAATGAAATATTTGGCAAGCTCCAGATGTTTTTCATCCTTTGTCACCTCATAGAGTCCCACAAGGGCCATCTCCGCTACCTCATGACCGGGATATCCGGGTTTCTTACCGGGCGCATTTCCTATATTTTCATAAACACAATTTACATAGCCAATGGCTGTGTCCAGAAATTTCCGTTTTCCGGTTGCCTTATAATAGGCTACAGCACCTTCCACCATATGACCCAGGCAGTAGAGCTCGTGGTGATCCATAAGGTTTGTAAAGCGTTTTTCCAGACCATTCAGGATATAATAGGTGTCCAGATACCCGTCCGGCTGCTGTGCCGCACAGATGATATCAATGGCCTCATCCGCCGTTGCCTCCAGCTCCTTGTCCGGATGCCACATGAGAGAGTAGGCCACAGCCTCCAGCCACTTATAGGCATCACTGTCCTGAAATACCATTCCCTGAAAACAGCCTTCCTCCATACCAGCGGCAACACGGAAATTCTGCATACAGTAACTGGGCTCCGCCCCCTCGATCCTGTCATTTAATGCCTCCCACTGGTAAGGGATCACATGGTTTCTCACCAGTTCCATATACTCTTTCCAGAAATCATCCTGAATCGACACATCGCCCAGCGGCATCATTTTCACTTTCTTTTCTAACATGCCATACCTCCTAAATTTCATGTTGAATTCCAAGATTCCCCGTGCTACCATAAAGATATGGAAAACTTTGTAAGGCAGCAGCCGGATTCCTGTTTTTCCCTTTGTTTATCAGGTTTTATCTTATGAAATGATTGTATCATCTACAGTTTCGGAAACAACATATAAATCAAAAGAAAAGGTGGTCATATCCCAGATGTTGCATTGTATTTGTGATGCCTCAAAGCCGGCAGAATACCTGACCTGCGGCAACCTTATAAGTGAAAACGGATTTATGCATTTAAGCAGGACCCTGGACTTCTTTGTTCTGATCCTGGTGCAGGAGGGAACACTGCACATCTGCCAGGACGACAGGGCCTGCGATGTGGGCCCGGGGGAATTCTTCGTCCTGTTTCCCGGCATCACCCATTATGGTTATAAGCCCTCCCATGGATATCTCTCCTACTGCTGGGCGCATTTTGCACTGCCGGGCACTCCTGCGGATACGGTCAAAAATCTGCCTCATTCTGTCGGAATCTATCAGCAGGCCCGGGGCCTTCCCCTCACAGATGCCATCTCTGCCGAGCAGGTTTTTCTTCCGGAGCACGGCAGAATCTCCATGGAAAAACGTTCCCAGCTCCTGTTTCTCCAGCTTCTGGATCTGGCTAAGCGCAGCAGCTATCAGAGGACTTGGAGCTGCCGCCATGCGCTGAATCTGCTGCTTCTGGAGATCAGCCGTGAGTATCTGCAGGCAGAGCACTTTGGACAGGATCTTCTGCCGACTGCCGTGCAGGATATCATAGAATGGGTGCAGAGCCATTTTGACCAGCCCCTTACAGTCAGCGGCCTGGCGGAAAAATTCGGGTACCACCCTACCTATCTGTCTGCACTGATCAAACAGTACACCGGTTATCCCCTTGTCACCTATATCAACCGCACACGCATCAGCGTATCAAAAAATCTGCTGAACAGCCATTCCCTGACCATTCGGCAGATTTCTTCCATGTGTGGATTCGCGGATGAAAAGCATTTCATGAAACTGTTCCGGCAGTTTGAAGGCATGACTCCCACCCAGTACCGGAAAGCCTTTGACCAGAAAAAGATCAACACACTCTGATACGCACCCGGAAGCAGCGGCAGGGAGAGCTGTTTTTCGGTCATGAGAAGACTCACACGCTATGACGCGCATTCGGAAGCAGCGGCAGCCTTTTTTAGTAGTCACCCCAGAAAGGATATGCACTCCCGCTGTCCATGGACGCCTTAATGTCACTGTAATATCTCAGTTTACGGTTTATCTGCTTTCTGGCAGACTGCAGTTTCTCAATCTGCTCTGCCACATGCCGGTCCTGCTCCTTTAACAGAGTGAGGATTTCCTCGATATGCTCCTGTTCCTCCTCCTCGTATGTAAAAAACTCCAGAAGCTTTGCCATGGACATGCCCGTCTCCTTAAAACAGCGTATGGCGCCCAGACGGCCGATATGCTCTTCGGTATAAATGCGCTGATTTGCCTTTGTCTTTTCCACTGCAGGCAAAAGACCGATCTCCTCGTAGTACCTGAGCGTGGATGCCGGCAGCCCAAAC
Source organism: Blautia sp. JLR.GB0024 (assembly GCF_037000545.1). Lineage (NCBI taxonomy): Bacteria > Bacillati > Bacillota > Clostridia > Lachnospirales > Lachnospiraceae > Blautia > Blautia sp. JLR.GB0024. The sequence goes on from NZ_JBANBF010000006.1 coordinate 282,255, forward strand.
ATCTGGGAAACCTGTTTTATTGTGTATGTTGTCATAATACCCTCCTTATTTTCGGCGTATATAACAAAGTTAAGGTCCTTTATTGACTTCAAGTATACTTGAAGTGCTAAACTTTGTAAAGAAACAAAAAAAGATGACAATTATTCAGCAGGTCTGCGCATTTACTGCGCTGACCGTAAGAAAACGTTTCACAGCCAAGCAAAAATCCCATCGCCAAAGGCGATTTTGTATGGATTTTTGCCTGTAACTGTGAGGACACTGAACAGTTACAAAAGGAGATCACTTATGTACAGAGCAGATGACAAACGATATGAAACCATGACATACAACCGCTGCGGATACAGCGGCCTAAAGCTTCCTGCAGTCTCCCTGGGATTATGGCACAATTTTGGTGACACCGCAGTCTATGACAACATGAAAAAGCTGTGCTTTACTGCCTTTGACAACGGCATCACCCACTTTGACCTGGCAAACAATTACGGCCCCGAACCGGGAAGCGCGGAGAAAAATTTCGGCAGGATCGTAAAAGAAAATCTATCCGCCTACAGGGATGAGATAATCGTCAGCACCAAGGCAGGCTATGATATGTGGCCGGGTCCTTACGGGGACTGGGGCAGCAGAAAATATCTGACTGCCAGCCTGGACCAGAGTCTTATGCGCATGGGCCTTGCATATGTGGATATTTTCTACCATCACAGAATGGACCCGGAAACTCCCCTTGAGGAAACCATGGGTGCCCTGGATCAGGCAGTGAGAAGCGGAAAAGCCCTGTATGTGGGACTGTCCAACTACGACGGGGAGACTATGAAGAGGGCGGCTGCTATTTTAAAGGAACTGAAATGCCCCTTTGTCATTAACCAGAACTCCTACAACATCTTCAACCGCACCATAGAGAACAACGGTCTGAAGAAAGCCTGCGCGGAGGAGAAAAAAGGGATTATCTCCTTCAGCCCGCTGGCCCAGGGCATGCTGACGGACCGCTATCTAAAAGGAATCCCTTCGGACAGCCGGGTAGTCACAGACGGACGTTTCCTAAACGCAGAACAGCTCACAGACAGCCGTCTTGACTGCATCCGGGGTCTGAACCGGATTGCATCCGAGAGAGGAGAAAGTCTTGCGCAGATGGCGCTGAAATGGGTATTGAAAGATGACGTAGTGACCAGTGTACTTGTAGGTGCCTCCAAGGCAGAACAGATTCTTGATAACCTGAAAGTACTCAAAAGTGCTCCGTTTACGGAAGAAGAGCTGAAAAAGATTGACGAGCTTTCTATGGCACTTTAAGCTGTTTTAATCCATCCCCTGTACTTTCACAAAGTATGGCCATATTTGAAAAAAGTCCTGCCGGCCGGGGTTCTGCGTCGAAACGCAGCCGCCTTCTGCCCGCAGGACTTTTTCATACAGTAATTCAGGATTCCACGCCGCAGTCTTCCTACGCCGAAGCGTGCCGCCTGCGGCTGTCTTTTGCTGAACGGACTTTCCTTTCTTCAAAGCTGTAACGGTAATTCTATTTTTTCAAAGGAAAACGGAACTGCCGTACAGACCTGACAGACGTATCCCTCTTCCACCGGAATTTCCTCCATGACAGCATCTTCCATGGACAGTTTTGAAAGGTCCCTGGTGATTCCCTCCCCGCTCCATTTGAGATAACTCTCCTTCCTGGCCCAGAAAAACGCAAATGCCATTTCCGGGTCTTTGGCGTTTTGGATCACTTCCTGTTCCAGGGCATTCATAGTCCGCTCCAGAAGCCTTTTTCCTCTCACCGGCTGACGGATCTGAATGTCAATCCCTACCGGAATCCCTGCCAGAGCGCAGACCGCATATGCGCCGGAATGGCTGATATTAAAATGGATCTCAGGATATCCGTGGAGATATGGCTTTCCGTTTTCTCCTTTTGCAAGCATCTTTTCAAGCTGGGCTGCCCCTTCCTCTCCATCCGGAACGGACAGTCCGTACAGCTTTTTTAAGGCATGGGCAAGAAGAACACGTCCGGCCCGTGTTTCCAGCCTTCCTTTTTCACCTTTTACTTCTGCTCTGCCTGTCAGTCCCTCTGTTTTTCCGTAAAAAATCCAAACCTTTTCCACAGCCGCTACTCCTTCTTCTCCGGTACAAGCCCGCTCTCCTTGAGAAATCTTGACACTTCCAAATCCTTGTCATGCCTGCATTTTGCATAAAGTATGTAAAGCTCTTTTCTGGCCCTTGTCATGCCCACATAGAAGAGCCGCCGCTCCTCCTCTATGCTGCTGTCTGAAACGGCTTTATGATAGGGAATGGTCCCTTCATTCACATCCATGAGAAACACCCGGTCAAATTCCAGGCCTTTGATGCTGTGCAGAGTGGACACTGTGACGCCCTTTTTCTCAATATCCTGTTTCTTTGCCTGTTCCTTTAACTTGTCCGTGTAATCGGAAATATGCGCAAACCATTCACCGAAGCTTTTATATCCTTTGGCACTCTCTGCCAGCTCCTCCATGACTTCATACAGGTCATCCACTTTGATCTTCCGGTAAGAGGCGTAATCCTTCAGATACTCTTCATACCCGATGCCGTACCGGATATAATTGATTGCCCCATAGGGTGTCATGCGCTTCAGTGTTGTCAGGTCTTCCTCCAGCTTGTCGATTCTGTCGCACATCCAGTCCTTTCCCTCATAAAACCAGCGCAGCCCCTCAAAGGACACTGTGGCATCGTCCAGCGCGTCCCTGGATATATAACGGTTTGGACGGTTCATAACCTGCAGAAATTCCCGGCGGCTTCTGTCGCCCTGGGCCAGCTTTATATAGGAAATGATATTTCTGGATATCCAGTGCTCATACAGATTCGGCAGGGCATCCCGCATCTGAAAGGGGATCTGGTATTCCATCAATGTCTCCACCAGGAACCTGGCTCCCAGATTCGTGCGGTAGAGAATAGCTGTCTCCTCGTAGGCTTCCCCCTCCTGCACTGCCTTTTTTATACATTCCTTTACGAAAAGCTCCTCCTCCTTGCCGTCCTCAAACGCACGCACCACCACCGGTTTTCCCTCTCCGTTTTCCGTAAAAAACTCCTTTGGATAGCGGTTCTTGTTTCTCCCAATCACACGTTTGGAGGCCTCCACGATCTGCTTTGTGGAGCGGTAATTACAGGCCAGCAGTTCTGTCTTTGCATCCGGAAAATCCTTTGGGAAATGGAGCATAATCTCCGGCTTTGCCCCTCTGAACGCGTAGATGGACTGGTCATCATCCCCCACGATAAAGAGGTTATTCTGGGGCGCTGCCAGCAGCTTTATAATGTCATACTGAAGCTGATTGATGTCCTGGAACTCATCCACAAGCACATACCGGAACTTATTCTGCCAACCGGCCAGGATATCTTTTCTTCCTGTCAGAAGGTCATAACAGTACAGCAGCATGTCATCGAAATCCAGAAGCCTGGACTGTCTGCAGGCATCCACATAGGAGCGGTAAATCTTTCTGAATGTGTCATCCGGGCAGTTGGCGGAATAATAATGCTCTATGGGCATCCTGCCGTTCTTTACAATGGAGATTTCCTGTACCAGCCCCTCAAAAAACTCCTTCTCGTCGTCGATCCGCATTCTCTGGCGGTAGACGATTTCCTTTAAAATATCGTATTTCCGCTCTTCCCCAAGAATGTTCTTTGCGGACAGCCGATAGGCATGGCGCAGGATTCCGTAAAAAATGCCATGGAACGTGCCAAAAGTCACCTCCCTGTAAGGGCCTGCCATACCTTCCATATCACACAGGCGTAAAAAACGCTCCTTCATCTCCCTGGCAGCCGCTTTTGTAAACGTCACCACCAGAATGGATGAAGGAGTTACCTGGTATTCCTTTATTAAGTTAGCCACCCTCCTGGTGATGGTGGTGGTTTTCCCGGAACCGGGGCCTGCAAGAAGCATCATGGGGCCCCGGTTGTGGGATACTGCTCGTTCCTGTGAGGAATTTTTCTGCATATATGGGTTACTCCAATAGTATTTGTTTATGCCTGCTCCAGTTTTTCCACTGCAGCATGCAGACGTTTCATGGACTCCTCTTTTCCCAGCACTTCCAGAATCTCCGTAGCACCGGCAGGTGTCATCTGCTTGCCGGAAAGGGCGGTGCGTACAGGCCAGAGGACCTGTCCGTTTTTATAGCCGTTTTCCTTTGCAAAACCGCAGAGCAGTTCATACAGCGCATCGTTTGTATAATTGTCAAAACCTTCCAGAACCGGTATGACCTTATTCAGAACCTCCAGTGAGATTTCCGGGTTGGTTTTCATTTTCTTGTGTGTATACATGGACACATCATACTCCGGTACTGCCTCAAAGAAGTCAATGAGAGCCGGGATATCCGGGAAAACTTCAATCCTTGTCTTTACCATGCCCGCTATTTTCTCAAGGTTCAGATCTTTTTTGACTGCCTCTTTCACAAACGGAAGCGCCATGTCATAGAACTTGTCAAAATCCATCGCTTTGATGTATTCTCCGTTCATCCATTTCAGCTTTGTCATATCAAACACAGCCGGGGATTTACTCATATGATGATAGTCAAATTCTTTCACCAGCTCTTCCAGGCTGAAGATCTCACGGTTGTCCTCCGGGCACCATCCAAGCAGCGCCACGTAATTTACAATTGCCTCTGTGAGAAATCCCTGGTCCAGCAAATCCTCATAGGAGGAGTGGCCGGAGCGTTTGCTCAGCTTTTTGTGCTCCTCATTGGTGATCAGCGGACAGTGTACATAAGTGGGAATCTCCCAGCCAAATGCCTCGTAGATCCTGTTATATTTCGGTGAGGAGGACAGGTATTCATTTCCGCGCACCACATGGGTGATTCCCATGAGATGATCATCGATCACGTTTGCAAAGTTATAGGTGGGATAGCCGTCTGATTTGATCAGGATCAGGTCATCCAGTTCATTGTTCGGCACAGTGATGTCACCGTAAATATCATCATGGAAGGTTGTGGTTCCCTCTGCCGGCATATTGAAGCGGATCACATGGGGTTCTCCTGCAGCAAGCTTTGCCTCCACTTCCTCTTTGCTTAGATGCAGACAGTGCTTGTCATAGACCGCAATTTCCTTGCCGTCCTCTCCCACGCTGGCTTTCAGGGAATCCAGACGCTCTTTTGTACAGAAACAGTAATATGCATCTCCCTGTTCGATCAGTTGTTTGGCGTATTTCAGATAAATGCCCTGTGCGTTTCTCTCACTCTGGACATAAGGGCCGTAGCCGCCGTCCTTATCCGGGCCTTCGTCGTGAACCAGTCCCGTCTTTGCCAGTGTGCGGTAAATGATCTCCAGCGCGCCGTCCACAAAACGTTCCTGGTCTGTATCCTCAATACGGAGCATAAAGCTTCCGTTCTCATGCTTTGCGATCAGATACGCATATAAAGCAGTTCTCAAATTTCCCACATGCATTTTTCCTGTGGGGCTTGGGGCAAATCTTGTTCTTACGGTACTCATATTATCAATCTCCTTATCGGTTCCTTTTTTCTCCTGGTTTTTCCACGAAAAAGGGGTACATGGACATTGTCGGCCAAATACCCCATATCATTGAAATTATACCGTAAGGTTTTCTACTTTTCAAGTGGGAAACAGAATTTTCCCACTTCAGCGGAAAATAAGTATTACTGTTCCCGCAGGCCAGCGGCGTGTGAAATTCTCTTTTATTCCCGATTTACCGTCCGGTAAGTCTCCTCCACAATCCTTTCCATGGCATTCAGAATATTCTCATACCCTGTACAGCGGCACAGATGTCCGGAGATCAGTTTTTTCAGTTCTTCTCTGCTGTATCTCTTCCCTGTGCCCACAATCTCCACTGCGCTCATAATAAGACCCGGTGTGCAGAAGCCGCACTGGACTGCAGCCTCCTCCACAAAAGCTGTCTGGATAGGGGAAAGTTCCCCGTTTCTGCCCTTTAAGCCCTCCACGGTCATGATGTGTTTTCCCTCCGCCCACATGGTCAGATAGATACACGAATCAATGGCTTCGCCGTCCACAAGGACCGTACAGGCACCGCATTCCCCTACCTCACAGCCGCGTTTCACACTGGTAAGTCCCAGGCGGTTTCTTAAAGTATCAAGCAGGGCTTCCCTGTCATCCACTGCCAGTTCTGTCTCTTTTCCATTGACGGTCATGGTTATGATCTTAAGCATCTGCCTCACCTCCTGAAGCTTTTTCTATGGATTCTTTTGCAGTTCGCACGGACAGCTCCCGCACCAGCTGAAGACGGAATTCCCTGGATGCACGCCAACTGGAACGGGGTGTCACTTCAGAGACTGCTCCCTCTTGTATCTTCTCATACAATTCCGGGTCTGTAACCGCCATTCCTTTTACCGTTTCCTCTGTTTTAAAACAGCGTATGGGGGTAGGTGCAGCCACGCCGAATCCCAGCCGGAACTCCGAAATCCGCATGTTGTCAGCACTTAATTTCACATGTACCGCACAGCCGAGAGTGGCAATCTCCATAGCGTTTCTTTTCCCGTATTTTGTATAATGTCCGTAAAATCCCTGGTAATTCTCCCTGGTGATCTTTATGGCAGTCAGAATCTCTGCATGTTCCCGCAGGGTCCGGCCCGGACCTGTGTAAAACTCAGCGACAGGTATCTCTCTTGTGCCTTTTGGACCTGTCAGCTCCAGCACCGCATTCAGAGTAAAAAGCAGAGCCGCGCTGTCTGCACTCGTCACGCCATTACAGACATTTCCCCCGATGGTTCCTATGTTGCGGATCTGGGGGCCTCCCACCTGATCCACTGCCCATCCCAGTGCAGGGATATATTTTTGTATCACAGGGTCATAGGTGATGTGTGAAAATGTAGTGGCAGGACCTATGACAATGGTGCCGTCCGCCTCCATCCTGACTCCTTCAAGAGCCGGTATCCCATGTATGCTTACCAGGGAACAGCCGGCAAGCTTCCCTTCCCTGATCTTGATCAGCACATCACTTCCTCCGGAGATCACCACCGCATCCGCGTCTTCCTCCAGTGCTCTCACAGCGTCTTCCACATCTTTGGCCTGATAATATTTTTCAATGTCATACATGTGTTTCACCCCCTTTTAACTTCCCGCTTTTGGCTCCGATCATTCCCTCTTTCATAAAACGCTCCACCAGTTTCTGCGGTGACAGCGGAAGGGAATCAAAAGCAATTCCGGTGGCGTGCAGCACGGCATTTCTGATAGCCGGAGCCACAGGAATAGTGGGAGGTTCTCCCAGCGCTTTGTTGCCGAAAGGACCTGTGGGGTCATCCATCTCCACAAAATCCGTATGCAGATCCGGTGTGTCCATAGCTGTGGGGATCTTATAGTCAAGGAGGTTGGCATTCAGCGGCCTTCCTGTCTTTTCATCCACCAGCAGTTCTTCACTCAGCGCATAACCAATGCCCATGCTCATGCCCCCGTGCACCTGCGCTTTGGCAAGGCTGGGATTAATCAGTTTTCCGCTGTCATGGACATTGATGATATCCAGTATGCGGATCTTACCCACCGGCATATCCACCTCCACTTCCGCAAAGCAGACACCTGAGGCAAAGGAATTTTCCTTACAGTGGCTGGTCGTCTCAGCAGTGATATGCACAGATTTTTCCAGGCTGTACAATGCCTCCTCCGCAAGAGCTGCCAGGGAAAGAAGCACCTCCCCTGAGACTTTGTCGATCACCTGATTCTCTTTGATATCCAGCCTCTTCCACGCTGAAGATTCGGCACATGGTTCCGCAGCTTCAGAAACACCTGCACCTGCATCTTCTTCCTCTTCCGAAGGCATATCCCCGCAGGGCAGCTTCAGCTTAAATGCCGCATACTCCAGAATCCTCTGCTTAAACAATTCTCCCGTCTTTTTCACAGCTTTTCCGCTCACATAAGTCTGTCTGGAAGCATAGGCTCCTGTGTCAAAAGGCGTGGTATCCGTATCCTGTACGGTCTCTATATGTATCCTGTCCTCCGTTATGCCTGTGATCTCTGCTGCCATCTGGGTAAACACCGTGTCAGCTCCCTGGCCGATCTCCGTCGCCCCCATAAAGAGCTGCATGGAACCGTCCTGATTCAGAACCATACGGCAGGATGACGTCTCAAGAGAAATGGGATAAACCCCTGTCTTATAGTTGAAGATTGCCATACCCACGCCTCTTCTCACAGGCCCGGACTGGTTCTCGTATGCCTTTCGTTTTTCCTCCCAGCGGATATATTCCCTCCCCTTTTCTATACAGGCTTTCAGCCCGTAAGAGTGGAAGGCAATGCCCAGATGCGGGTCTTTATACCCTTCCTTCACACAGTTTTTCAACCGGAACTCAAGGGGGTCCATACCCACAGCGCGGGCCAGATCGTCAGCCACGCACTCTGTCACAAAATCCCCCTGGGGAATCCCATATCCGCGCATGGCACCGCCTGTCATCAGGTTCGTATAAACTGTGTAGCTGTCCGACTCCAGAACCTTCTCATCCTGGTAAAGCTGTTTGAAAATATTGGCTGCGTTGGCGGCAATGGCATGGGCATGGGAAGCATAAGCGCCCTGGTTGGAGTAGGCTTCATATTTCCTCGCCACCAGTGTGCCGTCCTCCCTGACTGCTCCTTTGATCTTCCAGGTAAACGCATGGCGCACACGGGTACAGCCAAGCGTCTCCTCCCTGGACAGCTCCAGCCTGACGCCGTGACCGCCTGCCTGGGTACACAAAAACGCGTTTAACGGCTCATACAGCACATCCTGCTTGTTGCCGAATCCGCCGCCGATATACGGCTTGATGACCCGAATCTGCCCAATGGGAATCCCAAGGGCCTGACTGACCACACGCCTTACAATATGGGGAATCTGGGTAGAAGTCACTATGATGATCCTCCCCTTCTCCATATAGGCATAGGAAACCGGCACCTCAATGTGACAGTGCTGGACCGGCTGTGTCCTGTACTCCTTCTCAATCACGGCCAGCCCTTCCTCACAGGCCGCCTCCTCAAAACTTCCGTCCCCCAGCACAAAACTGGTGTGCGCAATCACATTTCCCGGCTTTTCCTCATGCAGAAGAGGTGCGCCCTCCTTCATGGATGCCTCCGGGTCCAGTATCACCGGGTATTCCTCATACTCCACTTTAATCTTATCTGCCGCGCGTCTGGCCGCGATATCATCCTCCGCGATCACGGCTGCAATGTCATCCCCATACATGCGTACCCGCCGGTTCAGAAGCTTTCTGTCCTTAATATCCTGATGTGCCTTTTCCACTGACCAGGGGTGCCCCGGTGTCGGAAACTGAATATCAGGCACATCAAAACAGGTGACGATCTTCACCACGCCGGGAACCTTTAATGCCTCTTCCAGATCAAAACTTTTTACCCATCCGTTTGCTATGGTGCTGTGTACTACTTTTGCCGTATATAGATTCTGCGGCATCAGATCCGCCGTGTATTTTGCCTGCCCCGTTACTTTTTCCCAGGCATCCACACGATTCTTTGAACTGCCAACTCCCATAAATCATCCCTCTTTTCCATCTGTGAACAGCCGCTGCTGCCACTCTTGTGCACGGTCTGTGCAGCAAATGCGCAGACCTGACTAAATAGCTGCAAAGATTTTTCTGCCTGCCACATATTTTCCTATCACATCCCTGTCATCTGACAGGTATACCACACGTTCCAGACGTTCTTTCAATGTCAACTTTCTGGGTGTTTTCAGTCTGGAGTCATCCATGATCACCGCATCAAATTCATACCCTTTTTCAAAGCTGCCCACCTGCCCGAAGAAGGCGCCGCCTCCCTTTGTGCCCAGGTAGAACACCTCATCCACAGTGAGCGGCTTCTGCGAATCATCCTCCAGACGCCAGCGAAGTTTGGATGCCTGCACAGCGCCCACCATCACCTGAAACAGGGAGAGTACATGGCCTCCTGCAATATCACTTCCCAAGCCCACATGGATACCCTCATCCAGATATCTCCTTATCGGTGCCACCCCTGAGGATAAATCGGTGTTAGAGTGAGGACAGTGGGCTGCAAAGACCCCGTTTTTCCTCATCAATACAATCTCTTCCTCTGTGGGATGTACGCAGTGCGCCATAACTGCCGGATAATTTCCCCCGAACATGCCGAACTGCTCATAGGCATCCCCGTAAAAAGAGGACCAGGGGCACAGTTCCTTCACCCAGGCAATCTCCCCTTTATTCTCAGAGAGATGAGACTGGATGGGAAGATCATACTCCTTTCGGATTTCACTGAGCATTTTCATAAGATCATCTGAACAGCTTGGGATAAACCGCGGTGTGAGGATGGGCCTGACATTTTTGTATTTTCCGTTTACCTCCTTCAGCCACAGGCGGGTATCCAGAGCTGATTTTTCCGCACTTTCCTCACAGAGATAATCCGGCGCGTTCCGGTCCATATTTACTTTTCCCACCATAGTTTTAAGGCCCGATCCTTCCAGCATATCCATCAGGAGAATGGTTGCCGGCACATGGCGTGTGGCAAAGATGCACGCCCTGGTGGTTGCGCTGTTTTTCAGGTCTTCTGTAAATATGCCATATGCCTTTTCCGCGTATGCCATATCCCCGTACTTTCCCTCCTCGGGAAATGTCCGTGTATCCAGCCACTCCAGAAGCTCCATATCCATGCCAAGGCCCGTAAATGCGTACTGAGGCGCGTGCAGATGCAGATCCACCAATCCCGGCAGGATCAGGGCATTCCCACAGTCTGTCAACGGGAAGTCCCTCCATTCTTCCGGAAGTTCCTCAAACACCCCCTGGCAGATGCCCTCCCGGCATACCAGGTAAGCATTCGGAACGGTCCGGACCGTCTCTGCCGTCTCACTGTAGCAGATGTTTCCCTTCAATATAAAGGTATCTGCTCTGTTTTCTTCTTTTCTCATGTTTTACCTCCTATACAAGGAGCGATTGCTGAATCCGGCCGCCGTACTTTTCAGAATCCTTCTGAAAATAAAAAACCAGCCACCGGAACCAGACTACAAAGCCCCCAATTATCAGGGGACTTATAGTCAGCTATTTCGGTAGCTGGTAGAAACGTTCAACCCGCATTATGAACATATATAAGTCCTGTTTTTCACCGTATTACTACAGCGAATTACTATTCTTAGTATAGTATACACAGGTCGAAAAGTCAATATTCACGGAACTGGAAACACAATATAGATTTTGTACTGTCTGCCCACATGCCAGTTTCCTGCCAGGTGTTTTCAGACTGAGGGCATGAAAATCCCGAGGCAGAATACTTCAGACAGTCTCTTATTTAATGGCCGCCGGCTGCTTTCCAGACCAGTTCCAGAACACCGGCCAGCACCATGACAAGGATGGGATTCCATTTCTTCAGCCTCAGCGCCGCCACGGCCAGAATAAAGATGATTATCGCATCCCAGCGCATAGCTGACAATTTCACGACTCCCTCTTCACCAAAGAAGGCAGTAATCAGAATTGCCATGCCGGCAGTGGCGATCATGGAGACCACGGCAGGCCGCAGAGTGTTCAGGATACCCTGCATCATGTCCAGTTTTCTGTACTTCATATACATATAAGCCAGCAGGGACACGATAATACAGGAAGGCAGGATACAGCCTATAGTAGCTGCCAAAGAGCCTCCCGTTCCTGCAATTTTAGAGCCTACAAAAGTAGCAGAATTAATGGCGATCGGTCCGGGTGTCATCTGGGAAATGGTGACCAGGTCGGTAAACTCTCTCTGGGTCAGCCAGCCATGGACAGCCACTACCTGATTCTGAATCAGGGGCATAGCCGCATAGCCGCCTCCAAAACTAAATAATCCTATCTGGAGAAAACTCCAGAATAACTGCAGATAGATCATGACTTCTCACCTCTTCTTCCCCACAGGACCCTCAACACCCCAAGTCCGATACATATGAGCACTACATAGACCACATTCATCTGAAAGAAAAAAGTGACAGTAAAGGCAGCCGCCATGATCAGATTGGACACCAGACTCTTCCCCTCTATCACACCTTTTCCCATGTCATAAACTACAGAGGCGATGACTGCAGCCACCCCGCACTGCATGCCGTCCAGTATGGTTTTTACATAGAAATTAGACTGGAAAGCTTCATAAAAGAAAGAAACAACCGTGAGAATCACAAATGGAGGCAGTACCGTTCCCAGAATGGAGACCAGAACGCCCGCCATGCCCGCCAGCTTATACCCCACTACAATGGCTCCGTTTACTGCAATGGGTCCGGGTGAAGACTGGGCGATAGCCACCAGATCCAGCATCTCCTCCTCTTCAATCCAGCGGTACTCATCTACAAATTTTTTCTTCATCAGGGTAATGATCACATATCCTCCCCCAAAGGTAAAAGCACTCAGGTACAATGTAGAATAAAACAACTTCCACAAAATCCGTATCTTTTCTTTTCTCTCCATAAAAACACCAGCTTTCATTCTATGATTTTATCATAGTATAGTCTCTTTTCTCATGGCTGTAAAATAGTTTTATCATAACAATGATCATAGTCTTTTACCTATGCTTTTTACATTATTATTCTGGTGCATCTTTATTGTTTTATCCGTGCTGCTGAAGTTTCTTTCGTTGACTCCTCCCTAAAACTCCTTTACAATAAAAGGACACCGGAATAAGTTTGAAGAGTAAGAAAAGGAGATCACTTATGGAAATTTTTAATCTTGCACATATAGACCCGTCTCTGATGACCGGAGCCTTATCCGCTGCGGAATATCTGGAAAGAGATATGACCGGGGACCGCTGCATAGAAATCACTTCGAAAAAAAGCGGCAGCGGCCTGTCTGTCCGTCTGGACGGGGATAGAGCCTGCATTACATACAGCAGAACCTCTGAATTTTTCCGCGGCCTCGGGATCATCAAGGAATGGATCACCCAAAACCGCCAAAGCGCTGCCAAAGAAGAACAGGCAGTCTTTGAGCATCTCACCTACATGGCTGACTGTTCCCGCAACGCTGTGTGCAGCCCTGATTTTGTGAGGAGGCTTATTATCAAACTCTCCCTCATGGGATATGACCGGCTCATGCTCTACACAGAGGACACGTATGAAGTGGAGGGATACCCTTATTTCGGACATTTCAGGGGCCGGTACAGCAGACAGGAGCTGCAGGAGCTGGACAGATTCGCGGCAGCCCTCGGTATAGAGATGGTGCCCTGCATCCAGACCCTGGCCCATTTAAACGCGATTTTCCGCTGGCCTGCCTTTGAGCTGGTACATGACACGGGAGATATTCTGTTGTGCGGAAGCGAGGATACTTACAGTCTGATAGAAGCCATGGTACGCACCTGGTCAGAGACCTTTCAAAGCCGCACCATCAACATCGGAATGGATGAAGCGGAGATGATCGGCCGTGGCGCTTACCTAAACCGTTTCGGCTATGAGGAACGCATTGATATTATGGAACGCCATCTGCACCGCGTCCTGGAAATCTGTGAAAAATACGGATACACCGCTATGATGTGGAGTGATATGTTTTTCAAAATGATCTCCGGAGGCGAATACTACGGCAGAGAATTCCATATCACAGAGGAGATCAAGAAGAAGATTCCGGCAAATGTAGAGCTTCTCTACTGGGATTACTATTCCCGAGACGAAGAGACCTATGACCAGATGATGAAATACCACAGGGAACTGGCCGGAAATGTGGGGTTTGCCGGAGGTGCTTGGAAATGGAACGGGTATGCCCCTCTTATCAGCCACAGCATGCAGGTATCCCGTCTTGCCCTGAGACAATGTGAAAAACATGGCATCACCAATGTACTTGTGACCGGATGGGGGGATGACGGCGGTGAAGCTTCCCAGTCCGCCGTACTTCCCGTACTCTCACTCTTCGCAGAATTTAACTATACCCGAGCCGCCGGCGACCGGGATCTGGCGCCCCGTCTTCTGGCCTGCACCGGCGCTGTGCTGGAAGATTTTCTGAAGCTGGACAACCCGAACCTGACACCTGATAATCCTATGCCCGGTAAAATGAGTGCCGCCCCCGCCAGATATCTGCTGTATCAGGATGTCCTCATGGGCATCTATGACTGCCATGTGGATGCACAGACCTATCCGGAGCATTACAGACGCTGTGCAAAAGAGCTTCGGGCCATTGCCGAAAAGGGCGGGGAGTATGCCTCTGTTTTTGGCACGCTTGCGCTTCTGAGTGAAGTGCTCGCCAGAAAAGTGACCCTGGGCCTTGATGCGAAAGCTGCCTACGACGCGGAAGACAGAGCCGCTATTCTGGCGACTGCCGAATCCTGCATCAAAACCGCAGGGCTTGTGGAACAGTTTAAACATGCCCTGAAGGAACAGTGGTTTGCGGAAAATAAATGTTTCGGATATGAAGTCCTGGATATCCGGCTGGGCGGTCTGATGGAACGCCTTAAAAGCTGTGCTGCCCGCATGACAGACTACGCGGAGGGAAAGATTGCCTGCCTGGAAGAGCTGGAAGAGATACGCCTGCCGGTTCTCACAGATAAGAACGGTCATCCTATCTCTCCGGTCTGTGACAATATCTGGCGTCAAATGGTATCTGCCTCTGTAGTATAAAATCAAACGAATCCTGTTATACTATTAAATATTTAGAAAATATGATTTTTCTTCCATTTAATCATTGACTATTTTTATCAAAAGAATTAATATAAAGATAACAAGTAAAACGTGGAAAGGGGTGTTCATAATGTTGGAAAGATTGATAGTCACTTTAATTTTTGCCGCTGGATTCCTGTTAGTCTGCTGGACTTTGATGGAATACTGGCTTCGTTCTTCCAGACGCACAACAGAAACGGGGTTACGGGATAAAACCATTTTTGTGATTGGCAGATTCTGCCAGGCTATTCAGCAGAAAAAGAACTTCCGCCACATCTGGATGGAAGAAGAATTCGGCAGTGCACATCTGAATGATTTCCACAGTGTCCAAAACACCGGGACTGTAAATGAGCACACCGAAGGCAGAGAACAGGGAAGCAGATATCAGGAGAAAAAATATAAAATGAAGGTCAACATGTAAAGCCTTCATAAAATAAATCCTCTTTTAGGGAGGCCCGGTCGAATCATTCGGTCGGGCCTCTTAAAACACAAAAAAGCTGCCCTCTCCGCGGTTTCCCGCAGATATCAGCAGCTTTCCTTTTTCATTTCTTATCCCGGCACCTTCTCATTTCAGCCAAGCTCTTTCATGATATCTTCCACTTTTTCAATCTTATGGGAGCGGCAGGCATTGGAGCCGCAGAACAGAAGCGCGTCCTCCACTCTTCCCTCCGCTGCATTCACCAGTGCCTGTGTGATACAATACGGTATCTCTGCGGGCCTGCAGGTGACGATGCAGTGATAGCAGTGTTCGATTCTGCACTTTTCCGTCTTCACCCTGTCCATAAAAGCATTTTTGATCGCTCTTCCCGGCATTCCCACAGGACTCTGCACAATACAGATATCCTCTTTTTCAGCCCGGATGTATGCCTGTTTGTATTCCGGCGCGGCGTCGCACTCCTCCGTCGTCACGAACCGGGTCCCCATCTGTACTCCGTCTGCGCCCAGCGAAAGCGCATGGTCCATATCCGCTCTGTCATAAATGCCGCCTGCCACTACCACAGGAATCTTTTTGCTGAACTTCTCACCGTATTCCTTTACCTTTTCAATAATGGAGCAAATCACGCCGTCATAAGACTCATCTGTAAAGGTATCCAGCTCTTCCCTGGAAAATCCCAGATGGCCTCCTGCCTTTGGTCCCTCAATGACCACCAGATCAGGCGCCTTCTTATACTTTCTCTCCCACATACGGCAGATGACGTTCAGGGACTTCAGGGAGGATACAATAGGGGCGATCTTTGTCTTCGTGCCCTCCACATATTTCGGAAGGTCAATGGGCAGTCCGGCGCCTGAGATGATCAGATCCACGCCTGCCTTCACCGCAGTTTTCACATATTCCTCATATCTCTGGGTAGCTACCATTATGTTCACGCCGATAATACCGCCCTCTGCGATCTCCCTGGCCTTTTGGATCTCTTTCCCTATGGCTCTGTAGTTGGCCTCAAAGGGATGTTCCCGAAAATCCGGCTCCCGCCAGCCGATCTGCGCGGTGGATATGACGCCTACACCGCCGCAGGCAGCCACACTGCCCGCCAGACGGGAAAGGCTGATCCCCACTCCCATGCCGCCCTGTATCACAGGTATCTTAGCTGTCAAATCACCTATCATCAATGGTTTTCTCATACTCTAACTCTTTCTGGCTCACATTTTTCTGAATCGCTCATACCGGAGGGCCGCCAGCTCTTCCGGTGTCTTTCCTTCCATCTCTGAAAGGAACTGGTGCATACGGTTTTTCATATCCTCGGCAATCTCCGGCAGGTTCTGGGCACAGGCAGGAATATCCTCCGGTATCACATGTTCGATGATTCCCAGATTCTTCAAGTCCCTGGCTGTAATCTTCATGACCTCTGCCGCTTCCTTTGCCCTCTTGCTGTCCTTCCAGAGAATGGAGGCAAATCCCTCCGGTGAGAGCACAGAATATGTGGCATTTTCCATCATCCAGACCTCATTGCCCACACCCAGGGCCAGCGCACCGCCGCTTCCGCCTTCGCCGATGACGATACTCAACACAGGCACCTTCAGATCAGACATTTCCAGCAGGTTTCTGGCTATGGCCTCCCCCTGCCCTCTCTCCTCTGCCTCGATACCGCAGAATGCACCCGGGGTGTCAATGAAATTGATGACAGGCCGGTTGAATTTTTCTGCCTGCTTCATAAGGCGCAGGGCTTTTCGGTAGCCTTCCGGGGAGGGCATGCCGAAGTTTCTTAAAATGTTATCCTTGGTATTTCTCCCCTTCTGCACACCGATCACGGTCACCGGCTGCCCGTCCAGCACAGCCAGACCTCCCACAATGGCACCGTCATCCCGAAATGCCCGGTCTCCGTGCAATTCCATAAATTCTTCAAAAACAGTCTCTATATAGTCAAGGCTGGTGGGGCGTTTGGAATCCCTTGCCGTCTCCACCCGCTCCCAGGCAGTCATGTTCTTATCCCGGTTTCTGCGTCTGCGTTTCTTCTCCCCTTCCTCCGCCATTTCCGGCAGAGTAATCCTGGTGAACTGGCAGTAGCCGTTCTTTCTTTCATGAAACTTCACAAGCCCTGATAAGGTTTTTTTCAACAGGTTCCTCGTGACGATTCCGTCAATAATGCCGTGCTCTACCAGAAATTCCGCTTTCTGGAACCCTTCCGGCAGCTTCTGTCCAATGGTCTGCGCAATAACTCTCGGGCCGGCAAAACCGATCAACGCTCCCGGCTCGGCCAGGATAATATCTCCCAGCATGGCAAAGCTGGCTGTCACCCCGCCTGTGGTGGGGTCTGTGAGCACAGGAATATAGAGAAGCCCTGCCTCACTGTGCCTTTTAATGGCTGCGGAAGTCTTTGCCATCTGCATCAGGGATACCATGCCCTCCTGCATTCTGGCACCGCCGGAACAGCAGAACAGGATAACCGGCAGTTTTTCCTCTGTGGCCCGCTCAAAGGAGCGGGTGATCTTCTCCCCCACCACGTATCCCATGCTCCCCATGAGAAAACGGGCGTCGCAGACACCCAGCACCACCCTGGTGCCGTCAATCCTGGCCTCACCAATGCGGATAGCCTCTTCCAGGTGTGTCTTTTCCTGCTGTTTTGCGATCTTCTCCTCATACTCCGGATAGTCCAGGGGATTAAAGGTATGAAGCCCTGTACACCATTCCTGGAAAGATCCCTTGTCCGCGACCATACGGATTCTGGTCTTGGCCTTGATCCGGAAATATCCCTTGCATTTCGGACATACATAATCATTTTTTACAACGTCTTCCTTGTAGAGGAGTTCCCCGCATTTGGGACATTTGACCCATAAACCTTCCGGGACGGAGGGGGTGTTTTCACTGCCGGGTGTCTCTTCCCCGGGCACTTTACTCTCCTCGGTCTCCGGCTCCTGTACATTGGTAGTCTTCTTGAATAAATCCTTTAATCTGGACATATCTGCCTGCTCCTTACTCGTAATGATAACTGTTCAGATGCCTAAACGGTTATTCGTAATGCTCTTCTATAAAATGTGTAGTCACATTCCCATCCAGAAAATCCTTCTGGTTCAATATATCATATTGGAAATCCAGGTTTGTCTGCACCCCTTCAATGATCACTTCACCCAGCGTACTCCTCATTTTCGCAATGGCAGACGCTCTGTCCTTGTCGTGGACAATGACCTTCATGATCATGGAATCATAGTTTGGCGGTATCTGATAGCCGTTATACACCGCTGTGTCAATGCGGACACCGTTTCCGCCCGGGACATGCAGATTCTCAATCACGCCGGGACAGGGCATGAAATTCTTTGCTGGGTTCTCCGCGTTGATCCTGCACTCAATGGCATGGCCTCTCATGCAGATATCTTCCTGCTTCACAGACAGGGGAAGTCCCGCCGCCACCCGGATCTGCTCCTTCACCAGGTCCACGCCGGAGACAAATTCCGTTACCGGATGCTCCACCTGAATTCTGGTATTCATTTCCATGAAGAAAAATTCACCGCTTTTGTCAAGCAGAAACTCTATGGTCCCGGCACTCTCGTAACCTACCGCTTTTGCGGCACGCACCGCTGTCTCTCCCATTTTCCTGCGAAGCTCTTCTGAGATGGCACAGGAAGGGGACTCCTCGATCATTTTCTGATGGCGGCGCTGGATGGAGCAGTCACGCTCCCCTAACTGTACCACCTGACCGAACCGGTCTGCGATGATCTGTACTTCGATGTGGCGCGGCCTGCCCACGTAACGTTCCAGATACATGGTATTGTCAGCAAATGCATTGACAGACTCCCTCTGGGCCGTACTGAAATTTTCTTCAAAGTCTTCTCTGCTCTCAGATATGCGCATGCCTTTACCGCCGCCGCCTGAGGATGCCTTGATCATTATGGGAAAGCCTATCTTTTCTGCTTCCTTCAGTGCTTCCTCCACAGTGTACACCGGCTCTTTGGTGCCGGGGACCACAGGGACGCCTGCCTCCATCATAGTCCTTCTGGCCTCTGATTTATTCCCCATCTTGTTGATGACTGCTGCGGAGGGGCCGATAAAGGTCACATTGCATTTTTCACACATCTCCACAAACTTGCTGTTCTCAGACAAAAAGCCGAATCCCGGATGGATGGCTTCCGCCTTTGTGGCGATGGTGGCGCTTAAGATGCGCTCCATGTTCAGATAGCTCTCCTGTGCAGCCGCCGGGCCAATGCAGACCGCCTCATCCGCAAGCTGCGCGTGAAGGGCATCCCTGTCCGCCTCTGAATAGACTGCCACCGTCTTAATTCCCATCTCTCTGCAGGCACGGATGATGCGGACTGCAATTTCTCCTCTGTTTGCGATTAATATCTTCTGAAACATATCCGATCTCCTATCCGATTGCAAATGTCATCTCAGCGGATGTGGTTATTTTGCCGTCCTGATTCCTGGCAACTGCTTTTCCCACGCCGATAGGCCCTTTTTCCCTGATGATCTCCAGCTCCAGGGTCAGTACATCACCCGGCACTACTTTTGTCTTGAATTTCGCGGAGCTGATGCCTCCGAAATACGCTGTCTTTCCCTTATTCTCCGGTTTGCTCAGAATTGCCACTGCACCTACCTGAGCCAGGGCCTCAAGCTGAAGCACGCCGGGCATGACCGGTTCCTTCGGGAAATGTCCTGCAAAGTACGGTTCATTGTAGCTCACACACTTTTTCCCTACCGCGCGGACACCGGGTTCCAGCTCCTCAATGGTGTCAATCAGCAGAAACGGCTGTCTGTGAGGGATAATCTCCATAATTTCCTTTGTGTTCAGTTTCATATCTACGCCTCCTAACGGATTACGAACAGGGGCTGTCCGTACTCTACAACTTCTTCATTCTCCACCAGAATCTGTTCCACGGTTCCGTCAAATTCAGACTCAATCTCATTCATCAGCTTCATGGCTTCCACGATTCCAAGAACCTGGCCTTTTTTTACAGTATCTCCAACTTTTACAAATGCCTCCGCATCCGGTGAGGACGCATTATAAAAAGTGCCTACCAGCGGGGATTTCACCACATTTCCGGAGAGGATGGTCTCCTCAGCTTCCTGGAATGTAACCTCTGTCTGGGCCGGGCCTGCCTGTGACTGGAAGTTCTGCATCGCAGGGCTGCCTGCTGCCGGGCCCATATCCGGTCCGGGAGCAGGTGCCATCATGGGTGCTGCAATGATCTTGGTCTGTTTGTTGGTCTTCATGGAGATTTTCAGACTGCCCTCCTCCATAGAAAACTGGGTCAGGTTTGAGTCACTGACTGTCTTAATTAACTGAATGATCTTATCAAATTCCATATGCGGCCTCCTAGTCTTCGTACTTTTTGATCAACAGGCTGGCATTGTGTCCGCCAAAACCCAGTGAGTTGGTAAGTGCATAGGGGATTTCCATCTCCACACCGTTTCCTGTCACATAATCCAGGTCGCACTCCTCGTCCGGTACCTGGTATCCTGCGGTTACGTGTACGAAATTATGTTCCATCTCTTTCACACAGGCGATAAATTCCACGGCTCCTGCTGCTCCCAACAGGTGTCCGATCATGGATTTTGTGGAATTCACTTTCATTTTATATGCATGTTCCCCGAACAGCTTCTTGATGGCTCTTGTCTCAAACAGGTCGTTGTGGTGTGTGCTGGTGCCGTGGGCATTGATGTAAGTCACATCTTCCAGGGAGATATCGGCCTCATCCACAGCATTCTTCATGGCTCTCGCCGCACCTTCCCCGTCCTCAGCCGGAGAGGTGATGTGGTAGGCATCACTGGTTGCGCCGTATCCCACAACCTCAGCCAGAATCTTTGCGCCGCGTTTCTTTGCGTGCTCCAGCTCCTCCAGAACAACAATACCTGCGCCTTCTCCCATGACAAATCCGTCTCTCTCTTTGTCAAAAGGAATGGAGCAGCGTTCCGGGTCTGTAGATTTTGAAAGGGCAGTCAGAGCCGCAAAACCGCTGACACCCACCGGGGTAATACAGGACTCCGCGCCGCCTGCCACCATAATATCCGCATCACCGAACTGAATGGTTCTGTAAGCTTCACCGATACAATGTGTGCCGGACGCGCAGGCTGTCACCACATTGATGCTCTTTCCCTTTAAACCGAACTGGATGGACACATTTCCTGCTGCCATATTGGAGATTATCATGGGAACCATAAGGGGATTCACACGGTTCGGTCCCTTTTCCAGCAGTTTCTTGTGCTCTCTCTCAACAGTCTGCAGACTTCCGATGCCGGAACCAATAGAGCATCCCACTCTGTACGGGTCCTCCTCTTCCAGGGAATATCCTGACTGGGCAATGGCCTCTTTTGCTGCAGCCACTGCGTACTGGCAGAACAGTTCCATACGTTTTGCCGCTTTTACATCCATGTATTCTTTGCCCACGAAGCCTTTTACTTCGCCTGCAAGGTGCGCCTTATATTCGGAAGCATCGAATTTGGTGATCTCCCCAAACCCGTGCTTTCCTTCCTTTATGCCATTCCAGAATTCATCCACATTTAATCCCAGCGGGGTAATGGCCCCCATCCCTGTCACTACTACTCTTTTCATGAAATCCTCCTATATGTTCATACCGCCGTCTACACTGATGACCTGGCCGGTAATGTAATCTGCTTTTTCTGATGCCAGAAATACCACCATCTCAGCAATATCTTCCGGCTCTCCGAATTTTCCAAGCGGAATCTGACCGCAGGCTGCCTCTTTGATCTCCTCGCTGAGTACATCTGTCATCTCCGTTGCCACAAAACCGGGTGCCACTGCGTTGACTGTGATCCCTCTGCTTGCCAGTTCTCTTGCCATGGTCTTTGTAAGCCCGATGACACCTGCCTTGCTGGCCGCGTAATTCGCCTGGCCCGCGTTCCCCAGGATTCCGGACACAGATGATATATTGATGATCTTTCCGCTTCTCTGCTTTAACATCTGGCGTGAAACATGGCGGATGGTATTGAAAGCGCCTTTCAGGTTCGTCTCAATGACCGCGTCAAAATCCTCTTCCTTCATTTTCATGATCAGGCTGTCTCTTGTGATCCCCGCATTGTTTACGAGTATGTCCAGATGCCCGTATTCTTTGATCACGTGCTGGATCATCTCCTGGCAGGCCTGAAAGTCTCCGACGCTGCACCGGTACAGAGATGCCCGGCCACCCCGGCTCTTGATGGCGTCGGCTGTTTCCCGGGCGCGTTCTTCTGAACCGTTATAATTGATCACCACGGCGGCTCCCTGCGCCGCAAGGGCAATGGCAATGGCTCTGCCGATGCCGCGGCTCGCTCCGGTGACTAAGGCTACTTTATTTTCCAACATACTATATTCCCTCACTTTTCCGGTTATTTACATCTCGCTTATGCTTCTGTACTCTGTTTTTTCAGTGTTTCCACTGCTTTTGTGAAATCTTCCGTTGTCTGGATGTTCAGCATCTTCACATCGCGGCAGATCTTCCGCATGAATCCGCTCAGTGTCTTTCCGGGTCCGATCTCCACGAAAGTGTCCACTCCGTCCGCGATCATTGTCTCCACACACTGCTGCCATTTCACGGAGGAGGATACCTGTCTGATCAGCAAATCCTTTGCCTGGGAGGCCTCTGTCACATACTGGGCAGTCACGTTGGCAGCGTAGGGAATCTTTGGCTCCCCGACTGTCACATGTTCCAGAACTTCTGCCAGCTTTTCCCCGGCTCCTGTCAGCATGGCAGAATGAAACGGCCCTGACACGTTCAGGGGAACGATTCTTCTGGCACCAAGCTCTTTTAGTTTTTCGGAAGCCTCTGCCACTGCCCTCTCCTCCCCGGTAATGACAATCTGTCCCGGGCAGTTATAGTTGGCTATGGAGACAATGCCTTCTGTCTCCTGACAGGCCTGTTCGATCACTGCCGCATCTGTTCCCATGACTGCGGACATGGCGCCGCCTGACGGAACAGCCTCCTGCATGAAAATTCCGCGCTTGCGCACAACAAAGAAGGCATCCTCCAAAGAGAGCACCCTCGAAGCGATGCAGGCTCCGTACTCGCCCAGGCTCAGACCCGCGCTCACGTCAGGTACAAGCCCCTCCTGCTCAAGCGCCTTTAATATGGCTGCCTCCACACTCAGCATGGCAATCTGTGTATACTCAGTAATATGGATCTCCTCATTTTCTGTAAAACATATTTTCGGAATATCCAGGCCGGTAATTTCACCGGCTTTATCCATCACCTGTCTGCAGACAGGCATTGTATCGTAAAAATCCTGGCCCATTCCCACATACTGTGCTCCCTGGCCCGGAAATATAAATGCTGTTTTTCCCATATCGTCCCAAACTCCTTTGGCTGTAGAATATTTTGTATTTCAAAGTAATTATTTTAAAAAATAGAACCTGCCATGGCAGTGCCAACCGCCGCGGCAGATTCCATTCATCTGCACTTTCTTTGTTTCCATCCATACTCGAAACTTCTCAGAGTGTGGACCTATCTGATGTAACTGTCCAATCTCTTCGCAGTTACATGCACAGACCGGCTGAACAGTTATTATTCTTCAACGCCTTTATTTTTCAGATAATCCATAACAGCGCCCACAGTTGTCAGCTCCTGTAATTCCTCAGCAGGAATTTCTACAGAATACTCATCCTCAAGTGCCATAACCAGTTCGAATAAATCCAGAGAATCTGCTCCTAAATCATCCTTGAAATTTGTTTCCGGATTGATTTCGCTTTCTTCACAATTTAACTGCTCTGCAATGATTTCTCTCATTTTTTCTAACATGATTTCTTATTCTCCTTTAAAATACATCTTATTCAAATCCATCTTGTGAATTTGTTTTTCTGATTTGATTTTTTTGAAATACTTTGATGACCAAAGTATATCTTCTTTACCACCATTTGTCAACCCTTTTCTATGTGCAGCCGTTCATGTCTTGCGATCAAAGGCAAAATCCATGTATCCTCACCTTTGCGATAGGATTTTGCCGGGTACTCCTAGGTTTCAAACTTTATCTGTTTTGATACGCTCAGAGCAATTCCCATTTCTATCATAAGAAAGAGAATGGATGTACCTCCGTAACTGACAAACGGCAGTGTGATTCCGGTGGTGGGAATCAGGTTGATGACTACGCAGATATTCAAGATGACCTGAAGGGCAATGTGGAAGAAGATTCCGCTCACAATCATGGAACCGTACAGGTCCGGCGCATTCTGCGCAATAAAAAACAGCCTGTATAAAAGATATCCGAACAATGCCAGTACGATCATCCCCCCAAACACTCCCAGCTCCTCACAGATGATCGAAAAGATCATATCATTCTGTGCCTCCGGAACAGGCCCCAGCTTCTGTACACTGTTGCCCAGCCCTTTTCCGAAAAATCCTCCGGAACCGATGGCATACAGTGCCTGCATAATTTGATAGCCGCCGTCCTTGGAATAATGCTCAGGCTGCAGCCACACCATAATACGGCGGAGACGGAAATCCTCAATGTTCCCCACACCGCTTCCCAGTGTCATATGCAGGATGACGATCACAGTCACCAGCACACCGCCCAGTATGGCTCCTCCGATGAGAAACGGTTTCATTTTGGGATGCGCCATAAAGATCAGCAGTACAGTGATAGCTCCGATTATAATACCTGTACTCAGGTTATCTGTCAAGAGGAAAGCGCCCAGGGCCAGCACGCCGCCCACCGCCAGAAGCAGTACCATGGACTGCCACTGCTTTATCTTCCTCCCTATCTTGATGATCAGACAGGGAATGAAGGTGATAACAGCTATCTTGGCAATCTCAGAAGGCTGGAACTGTGTCCACGACGGGCCGAACTTCAGCCACCGCTTCGCACCGTTGACCGTAACACCCAGAGGTGTAGGCACCAGACACATTAAAAACATGGCCGCCACATAGATAAAGGGTGACAGGTGAAACAGCACATGATAGTCAAACCTTGACAGCCACAGCGCGAATCCTATGCTGACTGCGCTGATGAGTGCCTGTTTCCCAAAGTAAGCCATGTCACTGCCCCTCTTTACCTGTGCCAGATAGGAACTGGTACTGTAAAGCATTACCAGACCGAAGCAGGTGAGAAGCAGTACCACTGCCACCAGATTAAAATCATAGTAGCGCACTCTGTTTGCAAACCTGCCTACAGGCTGGCCTCTTTTTCTCTTTTTCGCTGTTCCGGCTTTTTTAGCCATATTTAATGCCATCTGTTTCCTCCGCTTGAGCTGTCTTATATTCTCAGGGCATACTTCATAAGCTCCCAGAAGCCAGTCTCCGTCTCACTTTCCCGGTTCATTACCTTACGCACCAGCACCGGATTATCAGTGATGATATTGTCCGCTCCCACATCGATCATCCGCTTGATGTCACCGCGGTAATTGACGGTCCAGGCATGGACTTCTTTACCTAAGGAATGGGCCTCCCTGACAAATTCTTCATCAATGTATGTGTATTTCACACTGAAAAAATCTGCCGCTGTGATCCGTGAAATACTTCCGTAAGTCATTGTCATGATGTAGCCGGTACGGATATTGGGGTTTGCCATTTTCACCTGCTGCAGAAATCCGTAATTCATGGAAGTTATGACACAGTGGTCCTCAAATCCATTCTGTTCAATGACCCTGACCACTTTTTTTACAATGCCCTTATTTTTACCATTATACTTAATCTCTATATTTAAGTCCAGTCTTCCTTTACAAAATTTTAAAACCTCGTCCAGTGTGGGGATTTTTTCACCCCGGAACTTTTTGTGGAAACTGGAACCGGCATCCAGTTTCTCTATCTCCGCATATTCCATCTCCCACACATTTTTATTGACACCGGCTGTCCGCTTCAGGGAATTGTCATGAAGCAGCACCAATTCCCCGTCCTTTGTCTCCTGCACGTCAATCTCCGCGAAGTCTGCGCCGCTGTCTATGGTGTATCCCAGAGAACTTATGGTATTCTCCGGTGCCATCAGCGCGCCTCCCCGGTGAGCCGTGACGCCCATGGTGGTGAGCAGGCTGTTCACCGCGCTGTCGTGTGAGGAGGCCAGGACTACAAGATACGTCCCCTCTCCCAGAAGCAGCAGCAGGGTAAGGGCTGCCGCGATCTTCCGCCTGCCCACTTTTGAAAACCAGATATGGTTACGGATAATGGCTTCCATGGCAGCCTCTGTCCGGGGCTGCACATGAAATCTGGCATATACCACGTACACAAATGCCAGGCTGCAGATCAACTGCACCGCACCGGCAAAGATTCCAAGCCCCATGTCGATCCAACTGCTGTATATGAGCACTGAGCTGACTACCGAAGAACCGGATTTTGTCAGCATGGCGATGCCCGTCATGCCTGCCAGCACCAACACATAGACCAGGGCAATAAACACCAGCATTCCTATATGAAGCAGGACAAATCCCAGAAGCGTCTTTTTCCACTGCCTTTTCAGCAGTTTCAGGCCGTCTTTCATTCCCTTCCGACTCTTCTGCTCTTCCAAAAGGCAATAGGGCAGGGAAAAGATGAATAAGAAGGAGAAGAGAAGTATAATTCCTATAAGACCGTATAAAATCCAGTGGGGACTGACTATTTTATAAATCTGTCTGGCCGTAAATTCCAGGACTCTGATATAGGAAATTTCCCGGATAAGAAAATATATGGACAAAAAGGGGGCGGCCAGAATAATACACCAGAACCAGGATACATGGCTGTTTTTCAGAAAATCCCAGGACCGTTTCACACCCTCAATGAGCATGTCGCTGGTATAAATTTTCCGTCCCTGGTAGGAATGCCTGAAACAGGATAAAAGGGCGGAAATCTCTATAAGAAACAGCAGTAAGATAAGTATCAGAATCCCCAGAAGCAGCACAACAGACAGGGGGCTTGCAAGAAATTTCAGATAGTTTTCAGCCGTCAGATAACTGAAGTTCTGCGCTTTCAAAGAGTAATCGACCGCAGCGGAGACAGCATGCATTACCAGCAGAAAGGAAGCCGTTCTGTAACCTGTCTCAAAAAGCAAAAGACTGACCATATTCTTTTTTACTGCTCTCCACATACTTCTGAAAATCTGTTTCATGCCTGTCACTTCCCGCCTCTGATTCTGTCAGCCCACAGATGCCGCGCTGGCTGTTTCTTTTATTTTAACAAATATTATACCCATAACACAAGTATACAAATAATTCTTTTCACCTTGACTTTCTCAACCTCTATATTATAATAAATTTAGGTAGTTAAAAACATGTAGTGGAGGGTAACGTTATGACACCAGATGAATTGTATACACAGGCCAAGGAATCTCCTGTCCTGTCAAAGGAAGTAACCGATACTTTGTTGGAATCACTGGAGTACAGCAGTATTTCTTTTTTAAACCAGGCCGTTGAAATTCTGGGGATTTTCCGTGCGCGTCTGGAACGGGGCGACAGAATTACTGTGGAGGCTTCCGGAGATGTTTTAAATCTCAAAAGTTTCCGAAAATTTGTAGAAAATACATTTTCCGACTATATTTACGGCCATGTATTTACAGAGGACAGTGAACAGAAGAGGAGCTATTTCCATCTGGATGCCTGTGAGGGCGGTTACTCCCTTGTACTGGCTGAGGATGGGAAACAGAATCTCTTTGAATGGATTTCCTCACCTAACGAAAGATTTTCCTTTGTCTATATGAAAGCCACCAAGATCGTGTACATAAAGAATATCCGCACCGGGGATTATTTTCCATTCATATCAGAAAACGGAAAATACTGCCGGTACGACAAGGTACAGGGAATGCTTGTGGAAGTATAGAAAGAATGCCGCTGATCACTTTTTCGGTGATTCAGCGGCATCTTTTTTTCGCAGAAGCATGTCCTATGCAGACAGTTTCCGGGTGCAGCAGACTTTTTTATCTGTACAGCTCATCCAGATCGTCCTGGCAGAGAGGTTTTACACCATTTTTCGTCAGGGCTTCAATGGCTTTTTCATTGTCCCCTACCCTTAAGATCATGCATGCCTTGTCTTTCACGCCTGCGGTGAAGGCATAAGTGTATTCCACATTGATCTGGTTGTCTCCCAGGATCTGCATGACTTTTCCAAGGCTTCCCGGTTGATTGGAAATGGCGATTGCCAGTACCTTTGTGATGGAGCATACATATCCGCAGTCTTTCAATACTCTGACTGCATTGAAGGGATCATCCAGGATTAGGCGGATAATACCGAAATCCTTTGTCTCGGCCAGAGACAATGCCCTCATATTGATCTTATTCTCATTCAGCGCATTTGCCAGCTCTGCCAGCATACCCGGTTTATTTTCCACAAATACGGAAATCTGTTTTACTGTCATAAAAATCCCCCCTTTTTCTAGTAAAGATTACGGTTATCGATCACGCGTTTTGCCTTGCCTTCGCTTCGTGCGATGGTCTTCGGCGCAACCAGTTTCACTACTGCATAAATGCCCAGCATGGACTTCAGAGCCTCAATCAGCTCGCGCTCTCTCACTTCAATCTCGCGGATGGAGTCAGAGAACATTTCCGGTGTCATCTCCACCTGAACCTCCAGCTTGTCACTGTTCTTCTCGCGGCTTACGATGATCTGGTAGTTAGCCGGGTAGCCCTTATTGAGAAGCACCGTTTCAATCTGGCTCGGGAATACATTGACGCCCTTGACGATGAGCATATCATCACTTCTGCCCATTGGTTTGGACATGCGCACATGCGTTCTGCCGCAGGAGCATTTTTCACGGTTCAGTACGCAGATATCTCTTGTCCTGTAACGGAGAAGCGGGAATGCCTCTTTTGTAATGCTGGTAAATACCAGTTCGCCCTTCTCTCCGTCCGGCAGCACTTCGCCTGTGGCCGGGTCAATGATCTCAGCTATAAAATGGTCCTCATTGATATGCATGCCGCCCTGGGCGCTGCACTCAAAGGAGACACCGGGACCGGAAATCTCGGTAAGGCCATAAATGTCATACGCACGGATTCCAAGCTTCTCCTCCACATCACGGCGCATCTCTTCACTCCATGCCTCAGCGCCGAAGATACCTGCTTTCAGCTTAATCTTGTCCCTGAGACCTCTCTCGCAGATGGTCTCCGCCAGGTATGCCGCATAAGAAGGGGTACAGCAGAGGATCGTGGAGCCGAGGTCGCACATAAACTGGATCTGTCTGTCTGTATTACCGGAAGACATGGGAAGTGTCAGGGAACCCACTTTGTGGGAACCGCCGTTGAGTCCCGGACCTCCTGTAAACAGTCCGTATCCGTAACACACATGTACCACATCGTCCTTCGTTCCGCCTGCTGCCATGATAGCTCTGGCGCAGCAGTCATCCCACAGATTCAGATCGTGCTGTGTATAAAATGCCACCACTCTTCTGCCCGTGGTGCCGCTTGTAGACTGAATACGCACACAGTCAGAAAGGGGGACTGCCAGCAGTCCGTAGGGATACGCTTCACGCAGATCTTCTTTTGTCAAGAAGGGAAGCTTATGTAGGTCGTCCACGGATTTGATATCCTCAGGCACAATGCCCTTTTCCTCCATTTTTGCTCTGTAATAGGGCACGTTGTCATATACGTGCTTTACCTGTTTTGCCAGGCGCTCGTCCTGCCACTTGCGAATCTGCTCTCTTGAGGCACATTCGACTTCCGGCTGATAATAATTCTCCATTGCTGTAAATTCCTTTCCATCCATTTTACTCTAAAACGGCATTCCGGACCTTTCCATACCTTTGCCCCGAAACACCTGCCGCCGGGTTCTGCCCCGCATCGGCCCGTTTTTGTTATTATACCATTTTAGCGCTTCAGCGTAAAGAATATTTAACATTTTATGCAGTCTTTCATAAGATATTACTGTATAAGTAAATATAAAGGAAAACCAGATATGGAAAAATGTCGAATGAATTATCAGGGCGTCCGTCCGTATTCTCCGCCGAACAGGGAAATGCCGGCACGGAACAACTGCGGCCGCCGTACACCCTGCGGCTGTAACTGCGATATGGTAGACAACACCTCAATCTACGAACATGCTGATAAGCTGCCGCTTACCATGGCATATGTGCCAATGCAGAAATTTAAAACCACCTTTGAACTGTGTAAAGCACTGCAGATGGGAACCATCTTCCCTGAACTGTGCAAACCATTCTGTGGAAAGAGAGGTGGCTGTCGATGAAAGAATGCAGACGCAGCAAAGCGCAGTTAATGCAGCTGATCAATGAGGTCAGCTTCGCTGTCAACGATATGAACCTCTACCTCGACACCCATCCGGATGACAAATGTGCCATGGAATTTATGACAGATAAGATTCGCATCCGTGAAGAGGCACTGAAAGAATACGCCATGTATTATGGCCCGCTTACCATTGCAACTGCTGATGATGACTGCAGCACCTCATGGGACTGGGTGATGCAGCCGTGGCCTTGGGAATAGAAAGGAGGGAGTCAGAGTATGTGGAATTATGAGAAGAGATTACAGTATCCGATAAATATTAAAACGCCGAATGCCAAGGCTGCTTTGTTTATTATGAGTCAGTATGGT